>DASXIN010000090.1:0-87806 GCA_036497945.1 Streptosporangiaceae bacterium
GAACCCTTGGCCTGCTGGAAGGCCAGGGTCCGCCGCCTCCCGGCCGGCCCCCGGGCAGTGATGTCAACGTGCTGAGACTGTGGATACGGGCCAGCGCCGACCCGATCTGCAGCCGGAACCAGCTCCTGCCACAGCTGCGCACGATCGCCGGCTCGCTCATTGAAGAGCCCTCGTTGTGGCGAGTAGCTTCCACCGCATGGCTCCTGGACGAATCCGACCTGGCGATCACCTGGCTGCAAGACGCCATGCGGCGGCTCCGGGCTCCTGGCGTGCGGGGCACCAGCGGCGGGACCCTGACCGCGCTGGGGTGGGCCTATATCGACACCGGGCGCTGGGAAGAGGCGCTGGAGGTTGCTGCCGAGGCCGCCGGCTTGGCCGAGACGAACCAGATGGAAATCGTCGCTGCGTCTGCTGACGTGATCACCGCCACCGTCCTGGCCCTGCGCGCCGACTCCAGCGCGGCACGCAGACACGCCGCCAGAGCGCTCGCCACCGTCGATCCGGCCGAATGCGGGCTTGTGGCCGCCCGGGCCCGTCGTGCCCTCGGCGTCGCGGCTCTCGCCGACGGCAGTTACCTCCAAGCGTTCACCCAGCTCCGCGGGCTGTTCAGCGACGACGGCACGCCGCTGCACAACTACGCCTCCTACCTGGGAGTGGCAGATCTCGCCGCCGCCGCGGTCCGCGCCGACCGGCGGATGGAAGGACAAGACGTCATCGAGCACGCACTCAGCCACCTAGACGGAACGGCTTCTGCCCGGCTCGAGCAGCTCACCGCCCGCGCCCGCGGCCTCCTCGCCGGTCTCGACGGGGCTGAAGCCCATTTCGCAACGGCGCTCGCCGACCCCGCCGGGGACCAGTGGCCCTTCGAGCGGGCCCAGCTTCGCCTCGACTACGCCGAATGGCTGCGGCGGCGCCGCCGGATCAACGACGCCAAGCCCGTCCTGACCGAAGCCCGGGGCACCTTCCGGCGGCTAGGTGCCCGGTCTTGGGCGCAGCGCGCCCAGGCCGAGCTCAGAGCGTGCGGGGTTGCCGTTACCGGCGCGCCCGGCGAACGCGATGCCCTGGGGGAGCTGACTCCCCAGCAACGCCAGATCGTCCGCCTGGCCAGCGATGGCCTGACCGACCGCGAGATCGGCGACCGGCTCTTCCTCTCACCGCGCACGGTCGGCTCGCACCTGTACCGGTCCTATCCCAAGCTGGGGGTAGCCAGCCGCCACCAGCTACGCGACGTCATCGCCCTCACCAGCACGCCAACGCCAGCACACGAAAGCACCGGAAGCGAGACCCTTCTATAACTCTCTTTAACTCGTTTCCCTCGACCCGGCAAGCGCGCACGTCCGCGGCCCCGAAACCTGGTACCCCGGTTACGACGGCGACGAGCTGGCCACCTGGGTTCGCGCCACTGAAGGGCCGGGACCCAGCCAAGGCAAAGGAGCACAGGCACAGCGTGGAACTACCGCCACTTGCCTGGATTCCGGCGCAACTGGCAAGTACCTGCAGGGGCTGTGACCTGCGGCAATAGGCGCCGGGGACCTGCTGCTGATTGGGCGGCATTGTGCGGCGCCGCTGACGTCTGCGGCTACCCGCGCAGCGTGACGGACCTCGACCCGGGCCGCGGGCGACGGCGCTCTAGGGCATGGATCGGGCCAGGCCGCTGGAACATGACCGGGGCGCGGCTACTCGATGATGTTCCGGGCGGCCGGCCCGAAGATCGTCAGATGGTCCAGGAGGGGGGCAGGGTCACCGGACCAATCAAGGCCTGCCAGCTGTGCCCGGCTGCGGCGCCCCAGCCGCCAGCGGAAGGCTTCGAACCGGCTGGTCGTGAGCCGCAGCTCTGTCCCGTTGTCCGGCCCGGCCCGGAACTCGGCGTCCTCCACCGCCACTCGCAGGGGAACGGGGAGCCGCAGCCGGGTGAGCAGCCAGCCAGCGCTCTGCCAGACGACCCCGGCATCCCGGGCTCCCGGCCTGCTCACAGCTCCGCGGATGTCGTGCTCGTGGGAGGCGATGTCGATCACTGTGGGCCACGCCCCGATAGTGCCGACGAGCCGTTCGGACTGCGGCGCGACTTCATCCCACACGGCGAGGATCCCCGCCAGATCATGATCTTTGAACCGGGCTACCTGCGCGGCTGTCTCCCGTTCAGTAGGAATCCTGGTCAGGCAGCCCGCCAGCACATCCTGGGAAACCGCGGTCAGGTGAGCCACCACCTCCCGGACCGACCAGGCGGGGCACGCCGGGACCCGGGTCGCCAGCGCTGCGCCATCGAGCTCAGACAGCAGCTGGGTCAGGCGCTCCCGCGTATCGCGATACAGCCAGGACAGATCCGGATCCGCTGCATAGACGGCCACGACCGCACTTTACGCTTCGGGGATGGCACGGCCTCGACGTCCTGGGCGGGATGCCCGGCTATCTGGCGGGCCCGGCGGTGTGGCCCGTGGCCAGGCGTGGTGGTCTTGCACGACGGGTTCGGTATCGGCCAGGCTGTGCGTGAGCAGGCGGACTGACTGACTGGCCGATGCCGGGTATCTCGCCTTGTCCGTCGGCTGTCCTCCGCAAATCCCTTAGCTGCGTTCCGGCACGAGCCATGTTACGGCCGCGCCGGTAAGGGTACGGGCGCTATGACGGCCACTGAGGTGCTTCCCGGTACTACGCTCTCTGAGCGGCAGAATGCGCAGCTTCAAGAGCCATCGCTGGGATAGGACCACTCGGCTCACCAACCGTATCAATATTGACCTTTATGGGCCTATCCTGTGACGATCAGGATCACGGAGTAACTGCCGATGATTTCGCCTGGGATGTGTTGCCTGAGCCGCAGTACCTGCGCTTCGTCTCTCCGGAAGTCGCCGATACTGGCATGGAAGTGGATGCGGAGCGGGCAGCACCCACGTTCGAAGCGTTCCTTGGCCTGGCAATGGTCCCCGGGCATCCTGCGGCAGTTCTTGCAGCACCAGTCGCCGCAACTCGGGTTATGGCCCCGGCCGACGCCCAGTGCACCACCCTGCTCGCCGCCGCTGGCATCACTAGCGAAAGCCTGTGGCCTTGATGAACGGCCTCCTGCCCCCTACAGCGCAGCCAGATGATCTATGACCAGCGGCGACTCCGGCTCACCGGGCTGATCCGGCGGATCGGCCACACCTACCGCTACGTCCTGACCCCGACTGGATCAAGGTCGCGGCTTCTACACCAAGCTGCACAACCGCCTGTTGCGCCCCTGCTCGCCGGCCAGTCCCAGGCGCCCACAGAACTTACGGCCGCCCTCCGCACCATCGACCAGCATGTCGACAGCTACTTCGCCCGCGCGCGGCTCACCTAGGCCGCGTGAAATTTGACACAAACGTTCAGCACCTAGCGACCAAGGATCGCCGCCTGTTCAATAACGGCTCGCCAGGATGTATCTCGCGGGCTACTCGGGACCTCTGACACCTTGACACGTCCGAATGCTCGCCGTGTAGTAACTGTATCCGGGTATACGGGGCCGGTCACTGCCTGAAGCGACGGCGGTGAAGCATGGGGGGGGTACCATGCCTTTCGAGGCGAGAGCGCTGGTGCCATTGGGGGATCATGCGCAGGCGGTGCACCTGGCTTTCGACGACGCCGCCGAGCCGGAGTTGACTCTCTTTGATGTAGCTGAGGACAGCCTGCCGACCGAGGGCCTAGCCGCTGCCCTCGTGCGCAAGAACCGGCGTCCGATCTGGCTGCGGCTCGGCTCGCAGGATCGCGACCCTGGCACGTTTCTCGTTTCGCTTGCGACCTCGGCGGCGCGTTTCGGTGCGGCAAACGGGACGTTGGAGTTGATGCGCGCGAAGCCAGGTCCCGTATACGGATGGCCGTCCCTGTTCGCCAGACTTGGCGCCGAGATGGGTGGGCGGCTGAGCGAAGGCGGCGCCCTCGTGCTTGAGAACGTCCAGCATGCGTGGGACCGAACGGCCACCTTCACCCTGCTGAGCACCGAACTGCTCCCGGCTCTGGCTCGTGCCGTCCCGTGTGTGCTCGTCGCTTGCGGCAGCCCACCGCACGGCGTGCCTGGCGCATGGATTCGGCGGTCAGGCGACGACCTAAGCCTGCCGCTTGCCGCGGCGCGGCGGGCTCTCGATGAAATCGGTTTGCCCCTGTCACGCCAGGCGTACAAACGGGTGGCGGCGCTGGCAGCGCGGCCGGCTGTACTCGCCGCGATCCGCGCGGCACGGTGCTCTACCGGTCCCCGCGCTCTCGCGAGCGTGCTCGAACGAGCACACGGCGAGGAGGATTTGCTCACGCAGCTTGCCGGGGTGGTCCTCGCTGGTACCAGCGAGGACGGCCGCCGCGCACTCGGGCTTGCGCTGCGGGTCGAATACACCCACCCGGCGATGACATCGGCCGTAACCGGCGAGAGCGAGCTACCGCCAGGCCCCTGGATCCAGTCGCTTGAGGATGGCTGGTCGCGCGTCAGAAACAATTGGCGCGATCCCCTGCGCGCCGCATTGGGCCAGCCGTCCATGCCAAGCCGCAAGACGTTGCACAAGGCAGCGGACTGGCTGCTCCAGGCTGGGGAGGGTGACGAGGCGATCTCTGTTTACTTCACGCTCGGTGATCATGACTGTGCCGCGCGAGCGATCTCCAGCCGGGCGGAGCGTCTCGTCGATCTCGGCCGGTGGCAAGCCCTGGAGGACTGGCTCGACCGGTTGCCTCCCGGCGTGTCTGCTGTTTACCCGAACTTCGATTACATGCGCGCCGAGATGACGGCGGCCCGGGGTGACTCGGTCACCGCGGGCCGTTTGTACGACACGGCAGCGGCGCGGTATGCCGATCGTAATGACACGTACGGCGCCTCTCGCAGCATGCTTGCTGCGAGCGCCGCCGCGGCGAACGGCGGCGATCTTGTTACAGCACGAGCGCGCGCACGCGCGGCCTGCTCGCTCGTGGAGACGGCCGGGGGGGCCAACGACGCCAACACTGGAATGGTCCGGATGTGGGCGGCCTGGCAGGAAGGCCGCGTGGCGCTCGTCGCCGGCGATACCGACCACGCCCTCGCCTCGTTCGGCTGCGCTGCCGCGGCCGCCTCAGGCGGCGCCGCTGCCGAGCCGATACGGAAGGCGGGTCAGTTCGCCACGCGGGTGGCTGAGTTGCGCCGAGAGCAGGAATCGCACCGCGAGGCCGAGGCCGCGCTCAGCCGCGCCGAGCATCAGCTACTTGGTGAACTGCTTGCCTGTGTCCGGGCGCCCGGCGGCGTTCCAGGAGGGGACGGCTGGTCAGACGCGCCCGTCGTGCTTAAGATGCCCGGGCTGGCCGAATCTGGCGAGACGGGAGCCGTGGGGCGGTGGTCGTGGACGAGGCTGCACGGCCTGGTGCACGGCAGGCATGCCGGCGGGGCGCATGTCAACGGCTCCAATGGAGCGGCGCTTCCGACGAACGCCGATGAATCACCCGTTTTCCCTGCCGTCCAGTTCGCCGAGATGGCCGAGCCATCAAAAGGTGCCTCGCCGCGTCACGCGGCGCCGCGCCGTACGGCGCTGGGTCGTGTCTCGCACGCAGTTCATGCCCAGGCAGAGGTCTCCGTCCACCTGCTCGGCCCCATGAGCGTCATCGTCGACGACGTTCCCATTGAAGAGTGGTCAAGCGCGCGTACCCGTTCGCTGTTCGGCTACCTGCTGACCCACCGCCAGCCGTGGCCTGCGCGTGAGGTGCTGATGGAGGTGTTCTGGCCGGAGAAGTCGCCCAAGGCCTCGAGGAACAGCCTCAACGTCGCCGTCCATGGCTTGCGGCGGGTGTTGAGCGAGGCCAAAGACGTCCCGGTCATCGTCTATTCCGGTGGCACCTACCGTCTGCACCCTGACGTGCACCTATGGCTAGATGTCGAGGAGTTCGACAAGCTGGTCGAACGGGGTCGGCTCCATGAGGACGTGGGCGAGACCGACCAGGCGACGGCCACGTACGAATTTGCCACCGGCCTTTACCGCGGCGAATTCCTGGCGGACGACCCCTATGACAACTGGGCGGCGCTGATCCGTGAACGTCTGCGCCTCGCGAACCTCGACACGCTTGGACGGCTCAGCAACCTCCACTTCAATGCCGGGCGATACGGCGCCTCCGCAAACCTCTGCCAGCGCATCATCGAACAAGATCCTTGCCGGGAGGACGCGTACCGGCGGCAGATGCGCTGCTACAGCAGGCAGGGTCAGCCACACCTGGCGCTGATCCAGTACCGGGCATGCGTCCGCGCGCTCGAGAGTGAACTAGGTGTCGAACCTGATTTGGCGACGGTCAAATTGCACAACCAACTTCGGCACCATGAGCCGGTGTGAACGGGGGGAGCAGGCCACCCTGCAGCCTTGCGTGCGCGAGGCAACCCGGCGCGTGCATGCTTAATTTCGATATCTGCGGAATTAAGCGCACGCCCATGCGCCGATTAAGTGCGGCCCACCAGAGTGAGCTTCATGGATCCCTGCAGCATCGGACACGGTCGGCGGGAAGACGCCGCAGGACCGTGCGAGAGCGGATTCAGTCCAGACCCATTCCCGAAGTAGGAAGGTGACCAGTATGTCTGTACCCGGGTCCAGTCAAATCCAGTTCCCGTCCACCCTAAGTGCCGACTTCTCCGTCGACGCGGTGACCGACCCCGGTGGCGCCCCGGCAAATGTCCTCGACCTCGACCTGGGCTTCGCGGTCAATGGCCATATCGATTTCCCGAACTGGCTGGGGGGTACGGGAAACGTCTCTGTCTACGCTGACCAGCACGGCGGCGGATACAACCAAAAGATTCTCACGATCGATATCACTCTCACGGCGAGCCCGACCGATCCACCGGCTCTCAAGACCTACACGTGGACGCTGAACTATCCCGCCGACCTGCCAGCCGGATCGACGCCGCTTTCCGATCCTTCGCCTGCGCCGAGTTCGATGGTGTATAGCCTCACCGCCGTCTTCCTCTTCAACGGTGCGCCCTCGGACATCGCGGCGTTCGTGGACATGGGGGATTACATGATCAACTGAGCTCGTCGATCTTCTTCGCGAGTTCCAGCAGCAAGAGTCTGACACAGTGGCGGGGCTCGGGCATGGCTGCCGCAGCCAGCCCGGGCCCCTGACCGAAAGTACAGACGGGAGATGGAGCGTGTCCGGGGAGACAGCCGGGACCGCCAACGGCTCTGCGCGTGACGATCTGACTCGCATCGCCGGGCTCGGACAGGACATCGCACGCCGACTCGATGAGGCGGGCATCAGGACATACGCGGAGCTTGCCGGTTGTTCCTTCGGCGAGATCGCGAAGGCGCTACCCGGCGCCGGTCCGCCCCTTTGGAGATCTATCAACGGCTGGCGCCACAGGGCTCAGGAATTTGCGGGGAGAACCACGATGCCACCGGAACGCGACGGTCCTGCGGCAGGAAACGGACAGCACTACGAAAGCTTCATCGTCCGCGTGCTGCTCAACGACGATGGCTCAATCCGCGACACCAGGATGGAGCACATCGGGACCGGCCGGGTGAAGCGATGGGCCGACTGGGATCACGACGCGATGCTGGGCTTTATTAAGGAGGCTGCTGGCCCCACTGCCCCTCCCGTGCTGCTCTCGGCGCCGCTAGGGCCACTCGACGCGGAGCCGCCTCCGGAATCCGTGCGTGAATCAGTCGCCGAACCGAGCGTGACCAGCCAGGTCCGCCCCATCAGCCAGCCACCCGTCACCGCAAGGGCGGCGCCGACGACACCATCGCCGTTGTCCCAGCCCGAAGCATCCCAAGCCGCGGACGGCTCCCCGGCCGCGGACGCCTCGCCGCCCGGGCTCCTCGCACCGATCGTTAGCTTGCGACTGGATCGCACGCTGCTCCGCGCGGCGCAGCCTTTCGAGGTGACCCTGGGCCTGGACCTGACCGAAGTGGCACCGCAAAGCGACCGGCTCATCTATAGCGCGGTGATCGTAGCCAGGCAGCTCGGGGGAAGATCCGGCAGAACCCTCGCCAGCCCGCGCGGATTGCTGACAGTAGCGGGCACCACAACCATCACGATTGATGCCGGAGGTCTTCCACCCGGCATCTACCTCTTGGAGGCCGCGGTAAGCCTGCGAGCAGCAGGCGCCAGCCGTGCGGGCGTTGCCGCGATGACTGAGGGGATCATGCTGCAGATCCTGCCCTCCTGAGGCGGCGGCCCATGCGTGCTGCGACGCGATCAGGCGGGTGTTCCATCCCAGTCAATGCCGTTGTTGCTGAGCCACTGCCGCGCTTCGCTAGACAGGTCGGGGGAAGGCGACGGATTGACCTCGATGCCGGTCATCCGCATGCCGCCTTTCGCGCCGATATGGACGACTCTGTCGTCGCCAGGCTCGAGGACGAGGCGTTCGAACTCCGGGGGCCACCTCAGCAGGACACGCCGCCCACAATCCGGACAGACCCATTCCTCCGTGCCAGACTCCGCGCAGCCGTTAAGAATCATCTCGTGTGTCTCTCGCACTGATGTCACCCATCCAGGCATCCGGGGCACTGTCGGGCGTGTTACCCCAGCGAACGCCGGTTCGTCACCAACTCAGCAAGATACCCGCTGCCAGGCTGCAAACGTTACGCCGCGCCGCAACCTGTCGCCGCGACCGTCCCAGAGCAACATCGCCCGTGCCCCCCGAACCGCCCGCGCCGCCCGCGCGGCCAGGAGGCCACCGCGCCGCGCGTTCAACCGGGGACTGTGAGCGCGGCGGCACGTGTCAACGCGGCACAATTTTGGGCAGATAACCCGAATACGAGCGTTTGAGGGCGCGTCACGGCCACCCGCCCGTGGCTCATGGGCGCGGCGGCCCGCCGGCCGGGCGGGCCGGCCTCGAGCTCACCACTACCGCCCGTGCCTGCCTTGAGCGGGTGCATCAGTACCGGTGCAGCCAGTTCGGGGCCGCCATCACAGGAGCCGGGTAATGTCGGCGAAGAGCCGCAGATCAAGCGCGCTCCGTCCTGCCCAACTGCGCGCTCGACCTGTGGGGAGGCTTCACCCATTCTCGGGTGGCAGGGGCTCGAGGCGCGGGGCGGCTCGCGCGGTCAGGGCCGTGGCGACGTCCGGCGGCACCGGCACGTTCGAGCCCTGGAAGCCGCGGAACGGGCGGAACGATCCGAGCTGGGCGTCCTCGAGCAACTCCGACCTGAGTAGTGGCGGGCGGATGCGGTAGTCGAACCGGATGTCGGTCCGCCACCGAAAGTGCGCAGGGTCAGCTGGCTGAACGGGGTGCTCGTACGTCTCGGACACGATCGTCGCAACGTAGTAGATGCCAGGGGCTCGCGGCCCCACGACCTGCAGCCAGACCCGGTCGCCGACCGCCATCCGGTCCCGGTAGCGGGGCGTGCCCCACCACTGCTCCCGGGAGGCGGCTACCGAGGCGTCCAGGTCGTAGTGCCGGGGGTTGCCCTCAAAGATCCAGTCAGCCATGGCTTCCCAGGCTAGGGCCAATCCTACGGAGTGTGCTTGGGCCGCTCCGCGGGTGCGTCGGCCTCTGACGAACGTTGCGCTGCAGCGGCGAGCGCAATTCCCTTGGTCAGAAACGCTGGGGGCGCTCACCGTCCCTCCCGCTTACGCTAGGAGATGGTGGTGGAGCCAGGGCCGTCGGGCAGGATGCGCCCTGGCCCGGCGTGTTGCGCCGGAAACGGCATGGGGGTGACGAATGTGAATGCAGCTGAATATCCGGTTTCCCAGCCAGTGGCAGGGCGTGGTGCACTGTTCGTGGAGCACCGGCTGAAGACTCCGCAGGTATCGGAGTCGGCTTACATCGCGCCGTCGGCCGTGCTGGCCGGGGATGTCACTGTCGGCCCGCACAGCCGGGTGCTATTCGGCGCCGTGATCACCGCTGAGGGTGGCCCAGTGGAGATCGGGCGGAACTGCGTAATCATGGAGAACGCGGTCGTCCGGGGTGTTCCAGGCCAGGAAACCCGCTTCGGTGACGACGTACTCGTTGGCCCGCACGCTCACCTCACCGGCTGCGTGATCGAGGGCGGCTCGCGGATCGCGACCGGCGCCATGGTATTCAACGGCGCCCGCGTCGAAACTGGAGCAGGGGTCGAGTTCAATGCAGTGGTCTACGTCAATACTGTCGTCCCGGCCGGTACGGCGGTACCGATGGGCTGGTTCGCGGGCGGACAGCCCGCCGAACTGGTGGCACCGGGAGACTGGGACCGCATCCGCGCCATCATGGGCCCGCTGGACTATCCAGGCACAGTCTTCGGGGTAGGCGCGAGCTCACTGATGCCCGACATTGCCCGCCGCTACGCTCGAGGGCTGGCCCTGCATCACCGGGATCACATTCTCCCCGACGAGCGCCACCTCCTCACCCAGGAGGACTAGCCCACCAGGCATGAGCCCACGCGCAGGCGGCGGCTGGCCGAGCCTGGCCGGCGGGGCGGGGTGTCGGCGACGAGCTGGCGGACCCAGCGCATGCGCTCGGCAGCCTCCTCGGGGTGGTCGCCGAACTCCTGTGCCATCCGGCCGGCGCAGCCACGAGTGCCAAACCGCCGTACGGTGGCTCTGATCGCCTCCGCCACGGCCTCGGCGTCCGGGGCGTCTGATCGCTGGAGCCCGGAGGCGAACAGTGCCTCGCACCGGGCGTCGTCCACCTTCAGCCCGGTCATGGCGAGCCTCCGTATCCTCCTGGCAGGGTCAGTGTGGCAACCATCGCGGTCTGGTCCCTTCGATTGCGTTCGTTGTGCGGCGGGTCGGCTGGCACGGGCGACGACCCGGTCAGGCGGTCTTGCGCAGCCAGACGCCGAAGTTCTGCCCGTTGTTCCACAGCACCGGGGAGCTGATCACCACGGCACCGGCCGTAGTCCCTGTTGTGGTGTCGATGATCTGGTGGGTGGCCCACGGGCCGAAGAGCGTGCCATGAAGCCCGGAGTAGGTCGTCACGCGAGTGTCCTGGAACGCCCACAGCCGGATATCGGCCTTCGGCGCTGCCACGGTGGCGTTGTCCATGACCCCTGCCGCCTCGGCCGTCGTATAGATGACGGGAACCACATCCACGCGGACGGTCTGGCTGACGCCCTGCGTGATGTCGGTGGCGGTGAAGAAGTCGTGACCCCGCCGGTCATAGTAGACGCTGAGACGTAGCAGGCCCCCCGGGGGCGGGGCCACCCGGTACAGGTGCCCGGTGTGGAACTCCGTGCCGCTATTCCAGCGGTAGCTGACCGAGCCAGTGCCGCCGCCCGCCGCGACACTCAGAGTCGCGGGCGGCCCCACCCGGCTGCCGAGCACCACTTCGGCGCTGCCGTTGTTGCCTGCCTGGAACTGAAGGTATGGCACCTTCACGGTGGCGGCGACGGACCGGAACATCCGGCCGCCGCCGGTCACGTAACCCGCCTGGCTAGTGGTGTAGACCGGCGAGCCCATGGACTGCGCGGCGGTGTTCGCTGAGGCCGCGGCGCCGGCCCCGGCGAAGCCCAGCGCGCTGGCCGCGATTCCCGCCGCGGCGGCAGCAGAGGTCTTGCGCCCCAAGCATCCGCCCACCAAACGCCCTTGCCCTGCTGGCCGCCCTCGCTCGATTCGCAGCCATCGTTTGGTCAGCACGGACGTGATCATGGCGACCCCCCTATGTCTCATGGACGGTGCCTCACCGCCTCACCCTTCCGAGGGTGCGCAATCGGCAGAGCCGAAGAAAGGGGAGACCTCCCCAGGTGGGGAGGTCTCCCCATGCCGGGCCGGCATTGACGCAGTAGCGGTCCGGACCTACCGTCGCGGTCAACGGGGAGGTCGGGTCCGGTGCTTCTGATCGTGATGCATGAGTCCGGCACCTGGCGCGCGCGGCCCGGCCAGACAATCACCTTCGGCCGGGGCACGGAGTGCACCATCACGCTGCCGGCCGGCGACCGTGGGCTGTCGCGGTCGGCGGGCAGCCTCAGCTTCCACGACGGGGCGTGGTGGCTGCGCAACGACAGTGCCGCATCGCTGCTGTACTTGTCCGGGGACCGGGGATTCCGGGTAGACCTGCCACCCGGCATGCAGATACCGGTACAGCAATGGCACGCGAAGGTGCGGATGCAAGGCGTCTTTGACTCTTACACGCTGAGGCTGCGCCTGCCCGATCTCGATGAGGTGCCGAGCCAGGATGACACACCCGGGCAGGCCAGCCACACGATGATGCCGTTGTCACCACCGGGTACCGGTGACCACCTGGTGACGAGCACCCGGTACCGCGCCCGGCTCACCGACTCTGACCGGCTTGTCCTGGCCGCCCGGTTCGAGGAGTACCTCAGCTGGCGGCACGCGGGCGCCCCCGCGCTGCGTTCGGCGAAAGACACCGCCGAGCGGATCGGGTGGCAGCCGCACACGGTCGCCAAGCGGTGCGAGAACATCCGCGACCGGTATTCACGCCTCGGCGTTCCTGGGCTACACGGAGCCCGGGCTCTGGAAGAGCTAGCCGCGCTGCTGATCTCGACCGGCGAGCTGACCGGCGACGACCTGCGCCGCCTGCCCGCCCAGGACCGTCCAGGATGACGGCGGCCCGGACAGCGCTGGGACTCGGTCACGCGGTCAAGCGTGCGGGAATGTTGATGGGGTCGCCCGAGGGCACTGCCTGCCAGCGGCGGTCTATATTCGATCACCACGGCGTGGCGTGACGACCGGAGGCAGGACCGATGAGGGCTATTGTCCAGGACAGGTTCGGGCCCCCGGACGTCCTGCAGCTGGCGGATACCGGCCTGCCAGACGTCGGGGCCGATGATGTGCTGGTTCGGGTGCACGCCGCTGCGCTCAACCCGGCCGACTGGCACATTCTGCGGGGGGACCCACTGGTCGCGCGGCTCATGGGCGTGGGGCTGACCAAGCCGAAGGCCCGGGTGGCTGGAGTCGACGCGGCGGGGGTGGTGGAGGCGGTTGGCGCGAACGTGCGCGGGCTGCGGAATGGCGAGGAAGTGCTCGGCTTTTGCCGGGGCGCATTCGCGGAGTACGCATGCGCCGCGGCGGACATGGTGGTGCCCAAGCCGGCGAGCCTTACCTTCGAGCAGGCGGCCGCGGTCCCTATAGCGGCGACGACGGCCCTGCGCGGGATCAGCGAGGTGGGCGAGGTGAAGGCTGGTCAGCAGGTGCTCGTCAACGGGGCCGGCGGCGGGGTGGGCACGTACGCCGTGCAGATCGCGGCGGCACTGGGTGCCGAGGTCACCGGGGTGTGCAGCACACGCAACGTCGAACTGGTGCGCTCGATCGGCGCCGCGCACGTCGTCGACTACACGAGGGAGGACTTCACCGCCGGCCTGTCGCGGTACGACGTGATCCTCGACAACGTCAGCAGCCTCCCGCTCACCCGGCTGCGCCGGGTGCTCGCCCCGAAGGGGATCCTCGTGCTCAACGGTGGCGGTTCGCCCGGCCACGTGTTCGGGCCCGTCGCTGGCATCCTGCGGGCCGTGGTGGCCAACGCGTTCGTCTCACAGCGGCTGCGCCCGCTCCCGTCCCGGCAGAACCAGGCGGAACTGCTCGCCGTGACCGGGCTCATCGAGGGCGGCAAGCTCATGCCGGTCGTCGACCGGACCTACCCCCTGGCTGACACGGTCGAGGGTCTGCGCACCGTGGAGCAAGGGCACACGCGCGGCAAGGTAGTCGTCACCGTGGCGTGAGATCGGCAGGCCGTGAGGTCGCATCACCACGATCGGACCATTCTTCAAGCGGAACGCTGCCTCCGCGCGCGCGAGCCAGTGTTCAGGGCTGGTCAATCCGCGTATGGGCGTCACAGGGACGTGCGCAGCCGACGGGTGAACACTGTGGTGCCGGCGCCCTGCCAGCAGCGAGTCGCCCCAGCGCCCACACGCTTGGTCCGCCGCGCGGGAAGATCGTTTGGGCCCTTGCCCGATCTTGCTTAACGCCCGATCCGCGCGGTGGGGCGCTCGGGCACGCCGTTGAGCGGGTCCTCCGATCGCCAGTGTCTGGTCCCACCGGGGCATGGCCGCGGTGGCCTGCCCGCGGATCAGTGCCGACGGTCGCTGAGGTGGGCTGCGAACTGATGCGCCTGCCGGGACATCCGCCCGGGGCCTGGTGTGCCGTTCCGGTTACCGGTGGTGCGGGCTGCCAGGATGATGGTGTGGAGGTATTGAGTAGCCGGATCCTGTTGCGCCCCGCCGACCTGGGCCGGAGTCGCCGTTTCTACCGGGACATGCTGGGCTTGGCGATCTACCGGGAGTTCGGCCCGCCGGACGACCCGGGAGTGGTGTTCTTCCTCGGCCCGGGCTTGCTGGAAGTCTCCGGGCACTCGGCTGGCGCCGCAGGACAATCGCTGATGATCTGGCTGCAGGTGCGCGACGTCAATGCCGAGCATGAGCGGCTAGCTGCGGCCGGCGTTCACATTCTGCGTGAGCCGGCCGCCGAGCCCTGGGGATTGACCGAGATGTGGATCGAGGACCCGGACGGCGTCCGGATCGCCCTCGTCGAAGTCCCCGCCGATCACCCACTACGCCGCGACGTCCGATCCTCATCGCGGGCCACGTGACCCGAGCAACTCGCACCATGCGTGGCAGATGAGGTCGACCTCCAGAGGCATAGAGGTCGTGTCCTGTGGGGAGGTCAAACTCGTTCATCAGCCGCCAACTGAATCGCCGACCGAGTCACGAGACCCCCGAAACTTTGGGCGGTTCAAACGGAGCTGCGCTAATGGGCGGGGTCAGCCCTTGGATTCGGCGGCATCCTTAAGATGCGCGAGCCAGGCGGCAAGTGAGCTGTCCAGAGCTGATTGCATCCCGGTGATGTCGGTTTCGACCGGCCCGCCAGCGAAAGACTCATCCGTGGTCACGTGGACGCCCGTGGCGGTTTCACTGAAGACCCACTCGTGGACTCCAGTGATGCCGCCGGACGTGCCGCCCCACAGCACACGGGAGCGCTCAGCCACCGCGTAGATGGTCGAGACGACAGTGAACCCGTAGCTGGTCCATTCGAAGGAGGAAACAGGCTGGAACGCCCCATTGATATGCGCCGCAGTAATGTCGGTCTGCCAGGTCGGCCAGTTGTTGACGTCTGCGTGCAGCCGCCAGATCGTGTCCAGCGGCGCATTGATGTCGATCTCGTGGTGAGCGCGCACGGGAGCATCACTGTCTATGCCGGTTGGGATGCTCATCTTTACCTCCTCATCTCTAACGCCGTGATCACGCGATCGTAGATCATGCAACCGGGCTCGGTCAGAGAGCCAGTGGCGATTCCTGGCGAGACGTGGTGGGATACGAGGTGCGCGCTCACCGAGCCGGTCCATATGCGCCGGCGGCAGGGCGCGCATCTGGCTGGTTCAGCCCCGGCATGCGGCTGGACCTGGTGCCCGTCCTGGCCGCGCGGCGGCAGGACACGACCACCGTTAGCGGCCATAGCGCCTGCGCGGCGCCGAAGATTCGCTCGGCCAGGCCGGCCTGCCCGCCCCCGGTGATCAGCTCCGCGCCGAACCAGGCCAGCAGGGCCAGCAGCACCGCCACGGCTCCGGCGGACACCGCCGGCCGCAGGCCCCACGGTAGCGAAGGCTCACGCCGCCATGCCCCCGCCGGCCAGGCCACCAGCGCGGCGCACCCGGCGGCTGCCCAGATCATGTGCGGCAGCGGAAGGCTGGTCCCGGGATGCTCCGGGTTCGCCGCGACCAGCAGGCCCGCCACGGCCCCGGCCATCAGGATTAGCCGCCCCGGCGCTCTGGCCGGCCGGAGCGCAAGCCCGGTGACGAAATCACAGGCGCCAACCACCAGGAAAGTCAGCGTCATCACCCACCGGTCGGCAGCGCCCGGCGCGGCCAGCGCACTGACAGTCTGGGCAACGGGGTCAAACGAGCGCGGCTGCAACCCGCCGGCAGCCGTCCACCCACTGACCATCAGCACCGGAGCCGCGGCCGACGAGATCACGCCCCACCACGGCACACCCCGCACAACCACCACCGTAGTCGTAGGTGTAGCACGGCTCCAGCAGGCGACGGCTGCTTCGTCAGCAAGCCCTAGGTCCCGGCCGGGTCTGCTGCCAGAGGCAGTGATGCCGAAGGCGCGTTGATAACCGCACGCCGACCCGCCGTTCTACGCTTCTGGCGACAGGCATTCGGGCAGAACAGTCGGCACCGTAACGGCTGATCTGAACGAGTGCCAGGTCACGGTCGCCGCGGTCGGTCTGATGCTGGATCGACGGGCTGGGCTCCCCGACCACAAAGGACACTGCCTGAGCCCGGGCCACCAGCACAGCCGGCGACGCCGCCTGCGGCGCCTCGGCTACCGGCTCTGTGCCGTCTGTTGGCGGGAGCGACGCTGAGCGGCGATGAAATCGCGGTACCAGCCGAAACTGGCCTTTAAGCGCCATCCCGTGCTCATCGGCGGGGTCTTCCGGCCCTTGCCTTGTGCTGCGCCAGGGCGTGTGCTTGAGGCGATAGGGAGCGGATCTTCAGTGGGCAGCGCACCCAGAACCTTGGGCATCATCGCAGCGGCCGCCCTGACGGGCGGTCTGGCGGCGTGCGGTACGCCCGGCCAGAGCGCTCACCCGGCTGCGGCCAGGCCGCCCAGCGCCGCTGCCGTCCCAGTGCGGGTCCAGTCGGACGTAATCGGCTGGTCCGGGATGGTTGCGCGCCCTCACGTCATCTACGTCGGCATGGGCGGGGCGCCGATTGCCCGGCGGCTGGCCTGGCGGCACTGGGGGAGCCCCCGAGCATGGGCGAGCGGCACGCTCGACATCTACTGGCCCCAGCCAGGTCCCATATCCGGCTGGCGCCCGGCCACCTACACCGTCACGGTGCGCCTGGAGGATATCGGGACGCACCACGGCCAGCCGTCCTACCGGAAGATGGCCTATAACTACGTCAACCGCCGGGGTATCGCGAAGTCCCTGCACTTTGCGTTCTCCGCCCAGCCGGGCGGATCGGCTCCAAGCTGGAACCCAACCAGGCCAGGAACGGCCTGAAGACACGGGTGCTGCGGGTGTGCGGCAAGGGAACGAAGGTCGTCCTGATCCCGCTGCCACCAGCGGTCGGCCGGGCCATCGACCGCCCGATCGGCACCCGCTCCCGCGGCCCCGATCCTGCTCGGCAGCCGCCGTGCCCGGATGGACCGCCACGTTGCCGCCCGCCGCCTGAAGCGCCTGGCTGAATCTGCTGGCGTGCAGATCACCGGGCCGCACCCGCACGTGCTCCGCCATACCTTCGTCACCACCATGCTCGATGCGGGCGTGGACCTCCGGGACGTCCAGATCGCCGCCCGCCACTCTGCCCGCAAGAACCTCGACCGCCACCCGAACTACATCCTGGCTGCCAACCTGGCCACCGGCACCCGACCGAGCCTGCGTCGCCTGCGGCCTCAAGCCTGAGAGACGTCCGGCATTGCCGAATAGCGGACGTACGTCCCAAGAGCCGGAGTAGTGCAAAAGGCCATTGCCCGGAGGCTGGGGCGTGACGCAATCCCGGCGGTGTTTCCTAGCGCACCGAATGCGCCTGGATGCGGCCGAACTTAGCAATATCGGGGGAGTGGCTGTCGATAATCGTACGAAATCTGAAATAATATGACAAATTACCCACCATCAGCGGGCGCGGCCCACGGTCGCACCTGTCACCTTAGTCACCCTCCTGACTCCAGAGCCACTGTCCCATTTAATGCAAAAGCGCCCCGCAGTGCCTTTGGTGACCATCAGGTAGCAGTATTTGACTATTTCTTGATGTATACACGGTGTTTCATTGCATGGGCGATGGTCCAGGGAGTAGCGTCCGAAACCTCTCCCCCCCCGAACATTCACCGCACTAGCTCATGTGAAGGGGAGCACGATGAGACGGTTCTTGACGGTGCCAGTCGCCGTCGCACTGGTCACTTTTCTCGGTGTTGCTGGGAGCGCCCAGGCCCGCCAGTTGCCGGCCGGGCAGCGCGGCGCGGTGGTCTCGGTCTTCGCGACCGGCCTGAACAACCCGCGCGGGCTGACCTTCGGCCCGGACGGGAACCTCTACGTCGCGGAGGGCGGCCTCGGCGGCTCCCACTCGACGGTTGGCCGGTGCCCGCAGGCCCATGGCGCAACCGCGCCCTACACCGGAAGCACGCACAGCCGTAAGCTCGGCGGGCGGATCGCGAAGATCAGCTCTGCGGGCGTGGTCAGCGCGGTCGTGCAGGCGCTGCCCTCGGATCAGACGACTAAGGCCACCGGCAGCTTGGTCAGCGGTGTGTCGAGCGTGGCCTTCATCGGCCATCACCTGTACGGGCTGCTGTCCGGCGCGGGCTGCTCGCATGGGGTCCCCACCATCCCGAACGGAGTCATCAGCGTCGGCCGGGATGGCTCGTGGCGGCTGATCGCCAACCTGAGTGCCTTCCAGAAGGCGCATCCGGTCGCCCACCCGGACCCGGGGGATTTCGAGCCGGACGGCACCTGGTACAGCATGATCTCCATCGGCGGAGCCCTGTACCCCATGGACTCCAACCATGGTGAGCTGGACCGGGTCACCCCGGCCGGGCGGATCAGCCGGGTGATCGACATCTCGGCGAGCCAGGGGCACGTGGTGCCCACCGCGCTTGTGCACTGCGGCGGCACCTACATAGCCAACCTGGGCTTGTTCGATCCCACCGATCGTGCGGGCGACGAACACGTGTGGCGGCTCACCCGCCACCGCACGCTCCAGGTGTTCGCGTCAGGTGTGGAAAAGGTTCTCGGCCTCGCCTTCCACGGCGGCCAGCTGTACGCACTCGAGATGAGCACCTCCGCGGGTGCCCCGACCCCGGGTACCGGGGCCATCGTGCGGGTCAGGGCACATGGGTCACCTGTGACTGTCGTCTCGGGCCTGGTGTTCCCGACCGGCATGACGGTCGGCCCGGATGGGGCGTTCTACGTCTCCGATCACGGCTTCGGCTTCGGTGCCGGCGACGGCCGGATTCTCCGCATCCGGCTCTGAACGGCACATCGGTCCCCGGGCCAGCTCACCGGCGGCCCGGGGACCCTCCGGCAGCGGCCTTCGCGACCTCACATTGCCTCGCCCGCACCTCATGAGTTCAGAAACAAGCACTCACGGATCTGCGGTGCAGTACGGGGCGTTCCGCTCATGGCTTCCGGGTCAGCGGGTGGGCTTCAGCGCCGCTGAGCGAGCAGATACCCCTGCGGGGAACTCTCCTGGCCCTCGGCGGGGCGGCCGCCCAGAACACGGTCGCGAAGCCGGCGTCGATCACCCGGCGTTCCATCTCATCCGGCGACAGCCAGTAGACGTCGAATTCGACGCCAAGGTTGGTGCTGCGGCCCGCCCGGCGGAGCCGACTGTCACCGGCTTTGAATGCAGTCACCAAGTAACCTCCCGGCCGGACAACGCGAGCCAGTTCGCGGAAAGCGGCGGGCCGGTCGGAAGGCGCAAGGAACATGAGGGAATACCAGCAGACGACACCCGCCAGTGAGGCATCCCCGAAGGGCAGTTCACGCAGGTCGGCAACGTCGAAGCCGAAGCCGGGATGGTCGCGTCGGGCGACACGGATCATCTCGGGCGAAAGGTCGATTCCCCGTGGCGAGAGGCCCCTCGCTGCCAGGTAGGGCTCGAGCCGTCCCGTCCCGCAGCCGATGTCGCCGACCGTGGTGCCAAGGTCCGCGGCAAGCGTTAGGTCGCAGAATAGGCCGAGCACCGCCCGCTCGATGGGCATGTGGTCCAGAGCGCCAGGCAGGCGGTCGGCGTAAAACTCGGCTAGGACGTCATGCGCAGCCCTCAACTCTTCGGTCTTGGCGTCCATGACGGAACCATAGCTGGCCGTGCCGACAAGGCGGATCCACGTCCGCACATGCCGCTGCGAGCGAAACTTGCTGGCGGTATCGGCTAGTTGCCAGCAGATGCGGACGCGCACGACGATGACTCACATGGCAATGGTGTACCGCCGCCCGGTAGGCGTTATGCGGCAGAGCGTCAAGCCACAGCTGGCCAGCTGGGATCGGGTAGGGCATCCCAGCCAGGTGAAGCTGGCTCGCTTCCTGGCGCACGTGGACGCCATAGCCGGGCCGGTGCTGGCGACTGTGAGCGGCCGGGTTGCTGCCGAGCTGATCGTCGGGTTCAGCGATGGCGTCTCACTGACTGATGGCGGCCATGACCTGGACAACTACCTGTTCCCGGTCGCTCAGCGGCTAGGCCCGGAGCGGGTGGCGGCCATCTTCGGCCGCAAGATCCACGGGCCGTCGTCACTAGCGGTGGGCCCCGCGCAGCCAGACACGGCCGGGGCCACCCCGCAGTTCTCGGCCCGGATGGCTGGTTCCTATGAGCGCAGACAGTGGAAACACGAGCTCCACGATCGGCTTGCGGGGCAGGCGGCCACCATCGATCCGGGCCCGGCCGGGCTGAAAATCGCGCTGACGACCGGGCCGGGCCGCAACTGGGCCAGCCTGTGGAAGCCGCTCATCGATGCCTTCGGCCCCGTGCTGGGCGAAGACCCCACCCAGCCGTTCCACCCGCACGATGACCGTATCGTCAGCCTCGGCCTGCATCACACCATCGACACCGGCATCGCCCACGACGTGATCATCCACGCCTGGTGGACCAGCCTGTAGCTAGCCTCGCCACCTCTGGCCGCGCATGCCATTGCGAGGCCGTTCCTGCCGATGACGGCGCGTTCGCTGGTTATCGGGATGCGGGTTTCCCTGGCTCAGTTGATGATGGCAGATGACGGTTGGGGGGCCGGTCTGCGTACTGTTGGTGCAGGCTCTGTTCCGTCAGGTGCTGGCGACCGGACGGGCGGGGCGTGAGGGGCGGTACAGCGGTCATGGAGGAGCCTGCGCTTACGTTTGCTGGTTTGCTGCGGCAGTTGCGTGCAGAAGCCCGGCTCACGCAGGAGGAGCTGGCGGAAGCGGCAGGCCTCAGCCCGCGTTCGGTCAGTGACCTGGAGCGGGGCATCAACCGGACCGCCCACAAGGAGACCGCGGTGTTGCTGGCGGGGGCGCTTGGCCTGCCCGGGACGGTCGCGGAGTTGTTCGTGGCCGCGGCCCGCGGGCGAGGCCCCGCAGAGGACGTGGTGGCGGCCCGGCGGGCGACGGTCCTAGGGGCGTTCGCCGCGGCGGCGACCCGCGGGCTGCCGCGGGACGTCGCCAGCTTCACCGGCCGCCAGGCCGAGCTTGATCGGCTGGCGGAAGAGCTAGAGAGCCTGGCCGCGGGCGGTGGGGTGGTGGGGATCTGCGCGATCGGCGGGATGGCCGGGGTCGGCAAGACCACCTTCGCGGTCCATGCGGCCCACCGGCTAGCTGGCAGTTTCCCCGACGGCCAGTTTTACCTGCCCTTGCACGGCCATACCCGGGGCCAGCGGCCGGTGGACCCGGCAGATGCGCTGTCCAGCTTGCTGCTGACCGTGGGGGTCGCCGGGGCGCATATCCCGCTGGGGCTGGAAGCCCGGGCCACGCGGTGGCGAGATCACGTGGCAGGCAAAAAGATCTTGCTGCTGCTAGATGACGCAGCCAGCCATGAGCAGGTCCGGCCGCTGCTGCCAGGTACCGGGGGCAGCCTGGTGCTGCTGACCAGCCGCCGGCGGCTGGCCGCGCTGGGCGACGCCGCCGTCATCAGCCTCGACATCCTGCCCCCCGGGGAAGCGGCGCAGCTGCTGGCCCGGCTGACGGCCCGGGCCGGGATCCACGCCGCCGATCCGGCGGTGGGCGAGATTACCCGGCTGTGCGGGTACCTGCCGCTGGCGATCGGGCTGATCGCCAGCCAGTTGCGGCACCACCCGGCCCAGACCGCTGAGAGCGTGGTGGCAAGCCTCGCAGCGGCAACAGACCGGCCGGAACTGATGCGGGCGGAGAATCTGTCGGTGGCGGCCGCCTTCGACCTGTCCTACCAGGATCTCAGTCCAGGCCAGCAGCGGCTGTTCCGCCGGCTCGGCCTGATCCCGGGACCTACCTTCGACGCCTATGCTGTCGCCGCGCTGGACGGCGCTAGCCTGGGCGAAGCCCGCCGCCAGCTCGATGAGCTGTATGACCAGCACCTGATCACTGAGCCCACCCTCGGCCGGTACCAGCTGCACGATCTGCTCCGGGAACATGCCCGCGCCCTGGCTGCCACGGATGACCAGGCAGACCGCGTCGCCGCAGCCGGGCGGGTGCTGGATTACTACCTGTACACCGCCTTGGCCGCCGGCCGGCACTTCGCCCCCCGGGCCAGCGCGTACCGCCGCCCGCTGCCCGGCAACCCGTCGGCGCAGGCCCCGGACCTGTCCACCCTCGGGCAAGCGGCCGCCTGGCTGGAAGCAGAGCGCGCGAACCTGCACGCCGCCGCGGACGACGCCGCCACCCGCGGCCACTCCCGGCATGCCGTCGCGATACCCGCCGCGATGAGCGGCTTCCTGGCCGCCCGCGGTCACTGGGATCAGTCCGCCGCCCTCCACCAAAGCGCCCTGGCCGCGGCGCGCCAGGCTGGAGACCGGCCCGGCGAGGCCGACACGCTCAGCACGCTGGGCGTACTGCAGCGGGAGACCGGGAGCTACCCGGCCGCTGCCGCCAGCCTGGCCCGGGCACTGGCGCTGTACCGCGATATCGGTGACCACCCCGGCCAGGCGGACGCCCTCAACGAGCTGGGCTTCCTGCGCGTTCTGACGGGGGACTATCGGGCCGCCGCCGCCAGTCACCAGCAAGCCCTGCTACTGGCTCGCGGCACTGGTGACCGGCGCGCTGAGGCCCACACCGTTAGCAACCTGGGCCTGGTGCAGCAGTTGACCGGGGATCACCCGGCCGCCGCCGCCAGCCAGCAGCAGGCCCTGGCGCTGTTCGGTGACCTCGGCGACCTGCACGACCAGGCTTACGCCCTCAACTCGCTAGGCGTCGTCCAGGAAGAAACCGGGGACTACCCGGCCGCCGCCGCCAGCCAGCAGCAAGCCCTGGCCCTGTTCCGCGACCTCGGGCACCGGCTGGGCCAGGCCCACGCCCTCAACGACCTCGGCCTCGTGCAGCAACAGACCGGAGACTACCGGGCCGCCGCCGCCAGCCACCAGCAGGCCCTGGCCCTGTTCGGAGACCTCGGCCACCTGCTCGGCCAGGCCGAAGCGCTGAACCGGCTCGGCGAGCTCTCGCTCCGCACCTCGGCCACCGCCCAGGCCCACGACCAGCACACCCAGGCGCTGGCCATCGCCCGCGACATCAGCGCGGCCCCGGAGGAAGCACGCGCCCTGGAGGGAATCGGCAACAGCCACCTCCAAGAGGGCAACCCCAGCCAGGCCGCCGCACACCTGCAGCAGGCACTGACGATCTACCAGCGCATCGGCGCCCCCGCTGCCCGTCGCGTCCAGGAAGCCCTCCGCCACCCAAGCCTGCCGGAAAGCACCGAACGACCTGATCCAGGCGTTATAACGCCCACACCACGCTGATCGTGCGGTCACACAGAGCGGCCGCTCAGGCCGTTGACGGGACAGCTCAGGCCGACTTCCCGGACATGGGCTCGGCTGGCTCGTCTATTGCGCGTCGTCGGTGGCGTCGGCGGTGGGTGAGCGCAGGCGCATTGGCGGCAATTTGTACAAGCTGTCTGTGTTGAGCTGCTGTGCAGCTGCGAGCACAGAGTCCTGCTGACCCTGTGCTTTCTTGGCGGTTTGATTTGCCAGTTCTGATGCTAGGCCGCCCAACTGGCGCACACCGGTGTCATCTACCAGCACATGGCTCGTAGACAGAATCACGATGCCTTCCACCCGCCGCTCTGCGTGGTCAGGCGGGGAAAGAGCTGCTCCCACCTTCGTGGCCGCGAATGGGTTCGCTGGATGCATAGTGAGCTTGTCGCGCTCCTCGATCACCCATTTATGATATTTCATCACCTCGCCCCGAAGGGGCAGGGTGCGCACATCTTCAGCCGAAAGCCCGAATCGCTTGCCCTTGCCAAAGCAGCGTGCGTAGGCAACCAGCGCCGCGGACCAGAGCGCCTGTGGCACGACCGGATCGCGATCTTCCTCAGGTTTAGCCAGCTCGGTAAGCAGCCGCTTGCAACAATCCATTACGAATTGAAGATCCTGGATGATCGACGCTTGATCTGCGAGGATTTGCGCTGATGGCACATCAAGAGCCACTGTCAGCATGGAGGGCTCCGGCGATGCCGCGTCCATCCCACCCATAACTCCTCGTTCCGGCTTGCTAACAGGACTACCTGGCTTAGATCCTCACATAGGGACGACTCGCTTCTGGTCTCATATAGTGACAATTCACGCCGTCACAAGGTCTTTTTCATCTGCTGCGTGGTCACGTGATACCCGAGGCTGGCGTACAGCGAGCGTGCGATCGTGTTGCTGCCGTGCACGTTCAGCCCCAGCGAGCGCATGCCCCGGGCGCGGGCCTCTGTCTCAGCGAGCAGCATCGACCTGGTAGTCACCGGCCGCCGGGCGTCCTAGCTCAATTCCCACCCCACCCATACTCGCAGAACCTGCCAGCCACCAGCCGGATGCCCGGCAACGGGCTGCCAGGCACCCGCCGTCCCGGGGACGGCGACCTCAGGGCGGACTGAGGCACTAACCGGCTCGCTCGCCGATCCGTGCTGGGCGAGCGAGCCGGCCACCGCCGGTCGAACCCGTCGATCTAGCTATAGCTAGGGGTTGGGCGGGCCGTGGTAGGGGAAGTCGGTGAGCAGGTCGGCGTGGGGCTTGAGGCCTTGCGGAGGGA
This sequence comes from Streptosporangiaceae bacterium, assembly GCA_036497945.1. GTDB lineage: Bacteria > Actinomycetota > Actinomycetes > Streptosporangiales > Streptosporangiaceae > RYN-230. Next base: position 24,475 of record DASXIN010000090.1, read on the forward strand.
CCTTGCCGTAGGTCAGCCACGCGAAGCGGTAGCTGTAGACGTCGTCGATGGGTTTGCGGCCGTTGGGGTAGGCGATGGGCTTGGTGAGGTCGTAGCGCAAGATGTCGGGCAGGAACTGCAGGGCCGCCTTTTGGGCCTCTTCGGGGGGGTAGCCGCCGTTTTCCAGGACCTTGGACCAGGGTCCGAGGTAGTTGTCGACGTCGTCGACGGGCTGGCGGGAGTTGTAGAGGTCTTTCTCGCCGTCGGGGTTGATGAACGGGTTGATGGTGGGGTTCCCGCCGCGGTCCATCTGCTCCAGGGTGCCGTCGTCGCGGCGCCGGCTGATGGAGGCCCAGACGCCGATCTGCCGGCCGGTGCCGAACAGATCGGTGGGGACCTCGAGTGCGATGGTGGACACGTTGTTGTCGGCGAAGTGGTCTTGCCCGGTCCACTGGAAGTTGTGCACGGTGCCCTCGAGGTCGGCGAAGAACGGGTCGCTGCGCCGACCGGCGAACAGCCGGGCCGGGCCGGCCTGGAGGGGCTGGACGGTGCCGTCGAAGCTGACCGGGAGGGATGTGGTGAGCCGTTCGCCGGCCGGTTCGGGCTGGCGGGCCTGGTCGCCGGTGGCGTACCAGGCGGTCCCGGTCTGGCTGCCGTCCTCGTAGTCGGAGAAGGTGAAGGTGAACGCGGCGTCGGCGAGCGCGTCGCCGTCGGTGTCGACGTTGATCCGGTAGACCGCGCCGGGGTAGAACTCCGGGCCGCGGTCCGGGTTGGGTGCCGGGTCCGGGACGGTCGGGTTCGAGTCCATGATCAGCACCAGCTTGGTGGAGTCCTTCGATGACTTGAACAAGAACACGTCGGTGAGGTCCAGGCGCCTGTCGTCGCCGGGAGACTTGAGATAGTCGGAGCTGAAGTGGTTCGACATGGTGGCTCCTTCGGTGGCCCTTGTCTGGGTGGTGATGCGGTCCGCTGTCAGCGGCGCAGGAAGTCGAGCAGCGCGGTGTTGACTTGGTCGGCGTGGGTCCAGGCGATGGCGTGCGGGGCGCCCTGGACGACGACGAGCTGTATGTCGTTGATCAGGCCGGGTAGCTTTTTGCCGGTCTTGTCCAGGGGCAGGACCTGGTCCGCGTCGCCCTGGATGACCAGCATGGGCACGTCGATCTTGGGCAGGTCGGCGCGGAAGTCGGTGGTCCAGGTGCCGATGCAGGCCACCGCGGCGGCGGCTGAGGCGGTGACGGCGAGGTTCCAGCTGGCCTGGAAGGCCTGGTCGCTGACCAGGGTGCCGCGCAGGGTGTCGATGTTGTAGAAGGTGTCCAGGAATCCCTTCATCCAGGCCGGGGTGTCGGCCTTCGCGGCCTGGGTGAACCCGTCGAACAGGCCTTGCGGTACCCCGTCGGGGTTGTCGGGCGCCTGCAGCAGGTAGGGCGGGATCGGGGAGACCAGCACGCCCTTGGCCACCCGCGCCGAGCCGTAGCGGCCCAGGTAGCGGGTGACCTCGCCGGTGCCCATCGAGTGCCCGGCCAGCACGGCGCCGCGCAGGTCCAGGTGCTCCAGCAGCGTGTTCAGGTCGGCGGCGAAGGTGTCGTAGTCATAGCCGGTGGTCGGCTGGCTGGACTTGCCGAACCCGCGCCGGTCGTAGGTGATGACCCGGTACCCGGCGTCCAGCAGCACCGGGACCTGCTTGTCCCAGGCCCGGCCGCTGAGCGGGTAGCCATGGATCAGCACCACCGGCTGGCCGGCGCCATGATCCTCGTAGTAGAGCTCGATGTCGGCGCTGTTCTCCTGGCCGACGGTGACTGTGGGCATGGGGTTTCCTTCCGCTGGGGGCGACCCGCCGGCTCCAGGCCACGGACCAAGAGACGGGCGGTTCGCCTGCAAGTTGGTACTGAAACCACGGTCGGGCTCCGGGCGGCGCGTCGAACCCGTGAAACCCCTGGCCGGTTCCCTGGTCCGGGGCAGGGCGGCCTAGCGCCGCTGATCACCGGTACCTGCCTGCGCCCGGGCCGACCCGCGGACCAGGGCATGGGCCAGGGTCCGCACGGGTGCGATGGACCTCCACCGAGCGCGACGCTGGAAGCGTGTCTTTCATCCACCGTCAGATCGAGTGGCCGGAGGAAACGATGGAACTGACGCTGCCGCCTGGACGCCACGAGATGGCGGCGCTGGTGCACGGCAGTCGTTCTCGGCGATGACCACCCGGGAACGCGCCAGGCTGATCGCCATGTACGGGGTGATCGCGGGCCTGCACGTGGCCGGGTTCGTCACCTTGTTCGTGTTCGTGGTGCCCTCGCATTACCAGGGGCTCGGGGTGGGGGTGGCGGTGCTGGCCTACACGCTCGGCTTGCGGCACGCGTTTGACGCCGATCACATCTCGGCGATCGATAACTGCACGCGTAAGGTACTGGGCGAGCGGGAGGGCACCGGAGCCCCGCGCCCGCTGGGGTTCGGGTTCTTCTTCTCCCTGGGGCACTCCACCGTCGTGGTCGCCATCGGGGCCGCGATCGTAGTGGCGGAGAAGACGGTCTTCGGCGCGGTCTCGGACAGCGGCTCGGGGCTCGAGCGGTTCGGGGGACTGTTCGGCACAGTCGTCTCGGCGGCGTTCTTGCTGCTGATCGGGCTGCTGAACCTGGTGGTCCTGGCCGGGATCGTGCGGGTCTTCGCCTCGATGCGCCGCGGTGAGTACGACGAGGCCGAGCTGGAGCGCCAGCTGGCCAACCGCGGGTTCTTCTACCGGTTCTTCGGCCGCTGGATGAAGGTCATCACCAAGGAGTGGCAGCTGTACCCGGTCGGGGTCGTGTTCGGCCTAGGCTTCGACACCGCCACCGAGGTCGCCCTGCTGGCCACCACCGCACTGCTCGCCTCCCAGCACATCCCCTGGTACGCAATCATCTGCCTGCCGGTCCTGTTCACCGCGGGCATGACGTTCATGGACACTACCGACGGGCTGTTCATGAACCTGGCCTACGGCTGGGCGTTCTTCAACCCGATCCGCAAGGCCTACTACAACCTGGCCATCACCGGGCTGTCCGTGGCGATCTGCTTCGTCATCGGCGCGGTCGAGGCCCTGAGCCTGCTACCGCGGGAGATCCACGGGCTCAGCCGCACCACCGGCTTCTGGGGCTTGATATCCCGGTTCAACATCAACGCCGCCGGGTTCGTGGTCGTGGGGCTGTTCCTCGCCACCTGGCTGGCCGCCCTGCTCATCTGGCACTACGCCCGCATCGAGGAAAAATGGAACCCCAGCCCGCAGTCCGGCACGCCCGGCGGCACCTCGTGATTGACCCGTTCGAGTCTGTCACGAGGCTGCCGTCATGCGGCGGTCGCGGTGTCGCCGGGATGCACGGATGGTGGCCGCGATGAACTTCGACAATCTCGTCGCCGTGCTTGCGGTCGCGGCGGCGGTGCCGTTGATTCTCGCGGCCGTGCCGCGGGTGCCTGTCCCCCGGGCCGGTGCTGGAGATCGTCGCCGGGATTCTGCTTGGCCCCGCGGTACTGCACCTGGTGAAACCTGACCAGGCGGTACGGCTGTTGTCGACGATCGGGCTGGCGTTCTGCTCTTCCTCGCTGGTCTGGAGTTCGACGTCCGCCACTTTCGCGGGCCTCGCGCCCGCCTGGCCGGATTGGCGCTCGGCCTGAGCGCGCTGCTCGCTCTGATCATCGGTATCGTGCTGCACGCCGCGGGTGTCGTCGAAAGCCCGCTGCTCGTGGGGATCATTCTCATCGCCACATCGCTGGGCTTGATCATTCCCATCCTGGAGGACGCGGGTGTGGCCGACCGTCCAGTCGGCCAGTTCGCCATCGCCGGCGCCGCGCTCGGCGAGGTCAGCTCGGTCGTTCTGCTCTCCCTGTTCTTCTCGGGCCACGCGACCGCCATAGGTCCCAAACTGCTGCTGCTGTCGCTGCTTGGCGTCTTGGTTGTCCTCGTCGTCATCGCAACGCTCCGCATCGAGCGCTCGATGTGGATCACCAGGATGATTAACCGGCTGGCCGACACCTCAGCCCAAATCCGGATACGACTGTCGATGCTGCTCGTCGTCGGCCTGGGCGCCCTGGCCACCCATCTAGGGTTCGAGGCGATCCTCGGCGCGTACATCGCCGGGGCGATCCTTGGCCTGGTGGACGCGGATGCCGAACAGAAGCACCCGCTGTTCCACCCGAAACTCGATGCCATCGGCTATGGCTTCCTCATCCCGGTCTTCTTCGTCACCAGCGGGCTCACCTTCAACCTGTCGGTGCTGTTCTCGAGCGCCTCAGCCCTGCTGCGGGTGCCGCTCTTCCTGCTGGCACTGCTGGTCGTGCGCGGACTGCCCGCCGTCCTCTACCGGTCCGCCCTGGCCAGCAGCCGCGATGTCGCCGCCGTAGGGCTGCTCCAGGCGACGTCGCTGCCCTTCATCGTCGCCGCCACCACCATCGGGCTTCAGTTGCACGTCATCGGGCCGGCCAACGCGGCGGCACTCGTCGCCGCAGGGCTTCTCAGCGTCATCATTTTCCCCATCATCTCGCTGCAGTTGCTGCGATCGTCAGCCAACGACCCGAGCCTGGCCCCGGAGCAGGCGCACGTTCGCTAGCAGCCTGGATTGGCGCGAGCAACGAAGAACCGCCCCCATCACGTCGTCGGCGGTCCGCACCGCTGGCGTGGCCCGGGCCGGCCGGGCCACCCCAGCGGGCCGCGGTCAGCTGCCCAGAACCTGGAACTCCCACAGCGAGTACCCGTACGGGGTGGCCCGCTGGGTGCCGTACATCCGGACGTAGCGGCCGGAACCGCTCACCGGGATGGTCTGCACGCCCCCGGTGCCCGAACTGGTGGAGTAGACGGTGGTCCAGTTGGTGCCATCGGCGGAGATCTGGATCTGGAACGCCCGCGCGTAGGCGGCCTCCCAGTTCAGCACCACCTGGCTGAGGGTGTGCGTGCCGCCCAGGTCGACTTCCAGCCATTGCGGGTCGCTGAATGCGCTCGACCACCGGGTCCCGGTGTTCCCGTCGGTCGCGTTCGTGGCCGGGAACGAGGCGTTCTCAGTCGAGGAGGCGGTGGTCGGCCGGCCCTGGGACAGCAGGCTGGCCGACCCGGTGGCCGGCGTGCCGCTGACGGAGAACTCCCACAGCGAGTACCCGTACGGGGTGCCGCGCTGAGTGCCGTACATCCTGATGTACCGGCCGGTTCCGGTGACCGCCAGATTCTGGACCCCGCCGGTGCCGGTTGTCGTGGAGTAGATCGTGGTCCAGTTCGTCCCGTCAGCAGACGTCTGGATCTGGAACGCCCGCCCGTAGGCGGCCTCCCAGTTCAGCGTGACGTCGCTGATCTGGTAGGACTGGCCGAGGTCGACCTGGAGCCACTGCGGGTCGCTGAACGCGCTCGACCACCGGGTCCCGGTGTTCCCGTCGGTCGCGTTCCCGGCTGGGTAGGCCGCGCTCTCCGTGGATGAGGCCGTGGTCGGCTTGCCTTGCGCGATGTCGGTGCCACCGCCTCCGCCACCTCCTCCGCCGCCGCCGGCCGGGGGCTTGTTGTAGACCGCCACGTAGTCGATCTTCATCTGGCCGCCGGACGCGGTGGACGCGTTCGGCCCGCCGCCGAAGGCGGCCGGGAAGCCACCGCCCATGGCCAGGTCCAGGATGATAAAGAACGGGTGATCCACTGCGTTGGCCCAGGTGGTGGCGTCCACCTGGTTGGCGGATACGGTGAAGTAGTTGGTTCCGTCGAGGTACCAGCGGATCTGCTCCGGCGACACCGAGCGGTCGATCTGCACGGTGTAGGTGTGGAACGCCGTGTTGCAGCCGGCGCAAGGCCGCTCGCCGCTGCCGATCCCGGTCGACTCATTGCATGGCCCGCCTGGATTCGTGCCGCAGTGCAGCGTGCCGAACACCGTGCTCCGGCTGTTGACGTCCTCCAGGATGTCCACCTCGCCCGAGGTGGGCCAGGGCGTCCCGGTGCGCAGCGTCGAGCCCAGCATCCAGAACGCCGGCCAGTACCCGGCGCCGTTCGCGGTGGTCAGGTCCGGTTGCTGGATCGAGGCCTGCATCTCCACCACGCCGCCGGCCGGCGCGCCGAACGTCGCCGCGTTGGTCTCCACCCGGCCGGACGTCCAGCCGGTGGACGGGTCCGTGCCGGAGTGCAGCGCCTGAAGCACGAGGTTGCCGCTGCCGTCCTGGTACACGTTGGACGTGGAGTTCGTCATCGTCTCGATCTCGCCGGTGCCGAAACTGCTGCCCGGGCCGGTGTCGTACTTCCAGTTCGAGTCGATCCCGCTGCCGGCCGCGCCGGTGAAGTCGTCGCTCCAGGTCAGGCTGAACCCGGGCGGTGCGGCGGGAACCGCGGAGACGGCCACCGGGGCCGACGACGCCGCGCTGGCGGCGCCGCTGGTGACCAGCGGCGGCAGGCCCGCGGTGCCGGCCATGACCGCGACGGCGGACGCCGCCGCTAACCGCGGGCGCAGGCGGCCGGGCGGCCGGCCGGGGGCACCCGCGCGGTGCCTAGCGTTAAGCATGATGATCTTTCCTTTCGGGTGCCGGGGCGGGAGAGATGAGCGGGGCGCCGGCCGGCCTGGGCACGTGGGCCGGCCGGCGCCCGCTGGGGTGACTCGTTACGGATAACTGACCACGTTGCTCGGCGTGGTGTTGGACGCGGTGACCGCTCCGGTCGAGTTGATCACGTGGGTAATCGTGCCCACCCCGCCCAGGGAGACGGTGAGCAGGCCGTGCCACGCCACTCCGGAAGCAGTGGGCGACTCGAAGGCGTTGTACGAGTTGACGGCGGGGTTGACGTTGAAGTAGCAGTAGCTGCCCAGGCCCCACGCGCCGAACGAGGTGACGTTACTGGCCACCGCGATCGCGGGGTATCCGTTCTGCGTGCCGTTCATCCAGGCCACCTGGTTCGGCGGGTCGTAAGGCATCTCGTTCTGAAAGAAGATGATCTTCCCGTTCTGGCCGTTCCAGGCCACCTCCGTTTTCTGGTAGTGCTCCACGAACAGGCCGGTGGCGACCACGTTGTTGCCGTTGACGGTGAGGCCGTTGGCCGCGGTGTTCACCGTCCAGCCGACCGTGCCGGAGTTGCCGTGATCGGCCCGCCAGGCCCAGACGTCGTCCACGATGGTGTCGTTGGCGTTGACGATCAGGCTGGCCGTGGCCTTGCCCGCGATCTCCCCGCCGATCCGGAAGAACACGTCCTGGATCGAGTCCGGGTCGCTGGCGTGGCTCGCCGTCGAGCCGGCCGTGCCGACGGTCAGCAGCGCCGCCGAGTTGGTCGTGCCCGCGTCGAACAGCAGGCCCTTGATCCGGACCCCGTTCACGTCCGCGACCTGCATCGCGTTCACGCCGTTGTCCGGGACCAGGGTGGGGAACCCGATGCCCAGGATCGTGGTGTCGGCGTGCGTGACGTTGAGCGTCTGGTTCAGGTGGTACACCCCCGGGGTGAAGAACAGGTTGCAGCCTTCAGACAGGGCCGTGTTGATGGTGGCCGCGGTCATCCCGGGGGTGGCCACGAAGAACTGGCTCATCGGCAGGGAGGTGCCGGGGGTCGGGCCGTTCGCCCAGCTGGCGCCGGACGCGTTGGTCCGCAGCGACGGCTCGAACACGTGGTAGTTGCCGCTTGAGTCCACGTACAGGTAGGGCACGTCCCGGGACACCGGGGTGGTGGCCAGCGTGGTCATCGGCGGGCTCGGGAAGCTCTGCGCCGGGGCGCCGGTCACCCCGGAGAACACCATGTTCCACACCGAGCCGCTCCAGCTGCCGAAGTTGCTGTCGCGGGAGTACCACTGCTGCTGGGACACCGAGGACACCTGGCCGGACACCTCGGTGTCGGCGATGTAGCCGCCGCTCGCGTACCCGTAGCTGGCCGGGTACAGCTCCAGCCCGCCGTGCACGTCGATCCGGCGGAACGGCCCGGCCTGCGCCACCGCCCAGCGGTCGGACCCGGCCGACGGGTTGATGGCCAGGTTCTCCGCCGACCGCCAGAAGTTCTGCGTGGCGTTGCCGGTGCCGTCGAAGGAGTCCACGGTCACGTCCCCGTTGATCGTCACGTCATCGGGGCTGCGGCCGAGGCCAGCGATCGAGGTGTAGTAGCCGATGTTGGCCTCGGCGCTGTACGTGCCCGGCTTGAACAGCAGGGCGTAGCGCTGCTCGCCGAACTGGTTCAGCTTCTGGGTGTTGAAGACGGAGTCCAGCGTGGACTGGATGCTCGAGCTGGACATGCTGGGGCTGAAGATGTAGACGTTCGGGCCGAAGTTGGGCTGGTTGGGCTGCGCCGGGCAGCTGCCGCCACCGCTGCCCGCCGTGCCGTAGACCTGGAACTCCCACAGCGAGTAGCCGTACTGGGTGGCCCGTTTCGTGCCGTACATCCGGACGTAGCGGCCGGTGCCGGTGACATTGAGGGTCTGCGTGCCGCCGGTGCCCGTGGTTGTGGAGTAGATCGTCGTCCAGGTGCTGCCGTCGGGTGAGGTCTGGATCTGGAACGCGGTCGCGTAGGCCGCCTCCCACTGCAGCACCACCTGGGTGATCGAGGCGGTGGACCCCAGGTCGACCTGGAGCCACTGCGGGTCGGCGAACGCGCTCGACCAGCGGGTGCCGGTGTTCCCGTCGGTGGCGTTCGCCGCCGGGTAAGCGGCGCTCTCGCTGGACGAGGCCGTGGTCGGCCGCCCCTGCGACAGCAGCGTCGACGCGGCGGCGGCGCGGCTGCCCGGGACCGCCGTGACTAATAAGGCCGCGCCCAGCGCCGCCGTCACGGCGACGGCCAGGATCCGCCGGGCGGCGGACCGCCGGAGAACGGTTGTGATGATCGAAGCCATTGGCTACCCCTGCCTGTGCGAGCCGTTGATGAAATGCCTGCTCACGGTGCTCAGGAGAAGCACCGATCATGGCCAGAAAGGCTTGATATAAGACTTAAATTATCCCGTAACGTAACTCTGCGAAAATGGACCGTCAAGGGGTCCGGGGGGCAGAGTGGCCGGCCGCGCGGGGCAGGCCTGAGTCAGCGTCGGCGTGCGAGGGGAGCCAGCAGGCCTAGGGCGCGGGCGCGCTCGACGGCTTCGGTTCGCCGGTGCGTGCCGAGCTTGGCGTAGAGATGGCTCAGGTGGGTTCTGACTGTGTTCCGCGAGACGTGTAGTTCATTCGCGATCTCTGGTGTCGACATGATGGTCGCCAAGGACCAGGGGCTCGACAACGCCGAGCCGCGGACCCCGGAGTCCACCACCCCCACCAGCTTCTGCCAGTGGTGCGAGGAAGTTCTCAAGCCGGCCGTTTTGGCCTCTTAGCGCCACGCTACTGGTCCGCCTCGTCTCGATCTTCGTGCCCGGACAGCGCGTCGCGTAGCGCCGCCCTCGACGTGACGCCGAGTTTCGGGAAGATCTGATACAGGTGGGTGGCGACCGTGCGGTGCGATAGGTACAGCCGCTCGCCGATCTGCTTGTTCGTGAGGCCAGCTGCCGCGAGTGTCGCGATCTCTTGCTGCTGCGGGGTCAGCGTGACCGGGTCGGGGCGCTGGTTGTGCGCGACTGGCTGACCGGTCGCGCGCAGTTCGCTGCTGGCACGTCCGGCCCACGGCGCGGCGCCGAGCTGGCTGAAGATCTCCCGCGCGGCACTGAGCTGCCGCCGCGCATCAGTCGTGGCCCGGTCCCGGCGTAGCCGTTCGCCGTACGTCAGGTGTATCCGGGCCAGGTCGAACGGCCAGCGCGTTGCATCGGGCATGGTGAGTGCGCGGTCGAACGCGTCGTTCGTCCCGTCGTCGAGCAGCGCAGTCGCGCCGGCGACCAGCATCGCCAGCCGGGGTGAAAGTGCTGCGACGTCGGTGTCGAGCATCGCCTGGACGTGTGCGCGTGCCGCGTCCGGCCGGCCGGTGCGCATGGCCGCCTCGGTCAGGTCGAACAGAACCCACAGCCCCTGAGGCGTGTGGTCGAGGGTTCCCGGCGGGGCGACGTTGGCGGCGTTCTCGTACGCGGCCTCGAAGTCGCCCTGACCGGCGGCATCGAGGGCACGCGCGTGGTAGGCGCGCTGCGTCAGGATCAACGCGCGCCGTGGTCCGGCCCAGCTGGCCAGCTCGCTAGTCAGCGCGCGTGTCTTGTCCTGCTCGCCACGGGCAGCCGCCACGAGTGCCTGGTAGGACAGCGACATTCCAGCGAGCAGCGGGTAGCCGTGCTGGGCTGGGTCGGACACCGTGCTGGCGGCGAGCGCTACCCGTTCGGGTGGCCGGGGGGTGAGCCGGCTAGCTGTTGCCGATCATGGACTGGTTCAGCCAGCGGTCGAAGCGGTCTCGGTGAGGCGGGCCCGGGCCGCCGGGATGAAGGTGCGTTCGTGGAGTTCGGCGCCGAAGTACGGCGCGTGCGGGTCGGTGATGACCTCGCGGGGGTCGTGGCGCTCGCGCAGTGTGCTCCGGACCAGGTCGTCGAGGCGGAATTGCTGCGGCCCGGCGACCTCGATGATGCCGTTCACGGGCGGGCCGACGGTAACGTCCCCCAGCGCGCTGGCCACATCCTCGGCGGCCATCGGCTGGATGAGCACGTGTGCCAGGCGCACCGTGCTGCCGCTGGTGGCCGTGTCGGCGATGCGGTTGACGAACTCGAAGAACTGGGTGGCGTGCACGATCGAGTAGGGGATCGAAGAGTCCTCGATCAGCTTCTCCTGGGCAATCTTCGCCCGGAAGTAGCCACTGTCCGGCAGGCGCTCGGTCCCCACGACTGACAGCGCCACGTGGTGCCCTACGCCGGCGGCCGCTTCGGCGCCGAGGAGGTTGCGGGTCGATGTCTCGAAGAACTCCAGCACCGCCGCGTCTTCGAAGGAGGGGGCGTTCGACACGCCAACGACCACCGAGGCGCCTTCCACGGCGGCGGCCAGCCCCTGGCCGGTCAGCGTGTTGACGCCCGAGCCCGGTGACGCCGCCAGTGCATCGTGCCCCCGTTCGCGGAGCTTAGCGACGAGCTTCGAGCCGATGAGCCCGCTGCCGCCGATAACGACGATCTTCATGATGAGTCCTCTCTGCGTTGCGCTTGCCCCCTGCGGGCCCTTGGTACCGAGGGACTGTGACCAGACGTGTAATCGCGATGGAAGCCGCATGGAGGATGACGAGTGATTAGCTCCTAGGTCGCGCCGTACCCGGGCGGTGAGTAATGTCCTGTACCCATGCATGTGCAGCTGCGCTGGCATCGCCAGGACGAGGTGCTGCTGCCGATCGCGCTGTGGTGTCCCGGCCCGGGCTACCGGATGATTTCCAGCGGCGTGGCAGGCGGCGGCATCGGGCCACGCGAGTGGGTGCTCAACGCGCAGGTACCGGTCTCTTACAGCCGCATGGACCCGGCTGTGCACCTAGCTGAGCTGGCCGCCGGCCTGGGCCTGGCGGGCCCGGGTGTCGGGCTGCTCACCGCGGCCAGGGTGACCGAAGCCGTGCGGTGCGAAGACGACGGGGTGCGGGTCGCGGCCACGGTCGGCCTGCGCGTCCCGACCTGGGCTGCGGCGCCGTCCGGCCCGGCCGGTCCTGAGCTGGCGCCGGCCTGGCGGCCCGGCACCATCAACATCATCGTCTCGGTCCCGGTGCCGCTCAGCGACGCCGCATACGTCAACGCCGTCATGACCGCAACCGAGGCCAAGACCCAGGCCGTGCTGGAGGCGGGCTTCCGCGCTACCGGCACGGCCTCGGACGCCATCTGCGTCGCCGCCCCGGCGGCGGGCGAGCCCGAGGACTTCGCCGGACCCCGGTCGCTGTGGGGCGCGCGGATCGCTCGCGCCGTGCATTCCGCCGTGCACACCGGCGCGGTACGAGCGAAGGCCGACCCCGCATAGGCATGGCCCCGCCGAGCGCTGACCGCCGGGTTCACCAGCACTTTCTTTGCTTAACGCCGGTGCCTGGTGCGAGTCCCGGGAACGGCCAGGCCGGCTGCGGCGGTCAGGGCGCCGAGTATGCAGACGCCGGTCCAGCCGGCCGTGCTGAACACCAGCGAGGCGGCCGCCGACATCACCGCGCCGCCGGTGAAGTAACCGAGCATGTACGCGGTGTTGAGCCGGCTGTACACCTCGGGGCGCAGCGCGTAGATGTCGCTCTGGTTGCTGATGTGCAGCGACTGGGCGCCCAGATCGAGCAGGACGACACCCGGTATCAGCGCGGCCAGCCAGTGGCCGCCCAGGGCGAGCAACCCCCAGCTGGCCAGCAGGGCGCCGAGCGCACCGAGCGTGCTGTAACGCCGGTAGCCGCGATCGGCGAGGCGTCCTACCAGCGGGGCGGCCACCGCCCCGGCCAGGCCGGCCAGGCCGAAGAGGCCGATCACCGCGCTGCCGTAGTAATAGGGCGGACCGGATAGCAGGAAGGCGACCGCGGTCCACAGGATGCTGAACGAGCCCATGGCGACCGCGCCGAGGGCCATCCGCTGCCGGAGTACTGGTTCTTCACGGACCAGGGTCAGTACCGATTTGAGCAGGGCCCGGTAGGAGATGCTTCCGCTGGGCTCGAGCGTGGGCAGCATCCGGCGCAGGACGGCCGCGAGTACCAGCATGGCCGCGGCGGCGATGACGAACACCGTTCGCCAGCCGAGGGTGGCGGCGACGACGCCGCTGATCACCCGGGCCATCAGCACCCCGATCATCAGGCCGCTCATGACCGTGCCCACCGCCCGGCCGCGCTGATCGTCGGCGGCCAGGGACGCGGTCATCGGGACGATGATCTGCGCGACGACGGTGGTTACCCCGACGATCACCAGCGCGCTGGCCAGCACGGCGATCGTCGGTGCCGCCGCGGCGGCGGCCAGCGCGGCCGATGTGATCACCAGCATCCGGGTGATGAGCCGGCGCCGTTCCAGCACGTCGCCGAGCGGGACCAGGAAGGCCAGGCCGGCCGCGTAGCCGACCTGCCCCGCGGTGACGAGCAGCCCGGCCGTCGAGCCGGGCACGCCGAATGACGTGCCGATCGTGTGCAGCAAGGGCTGCGCGTAGTAGTTGTTCGCCACGGCCGCGCCGCAGGCCATCGCGAGCAGCACAATCAGGGGCCGGGTCAGCCCCGGCCGGCCGCCTGGGGCGGTGACGTTCCGGCCCGGGGCGGCGACCTGGCCGCCGGCCGGAGGCTGGCGCGCGGCCGCCTCGCCCCGGCCGGCCGGGCGCATCCTCATGATCAAGTGCTGGCCTGGGCGCTGTCCCGCAGCGCCCGCCAAACGCGTTCCGGTGTGATGGGCAGCCGGTCGAGCTCGACCCCGAACGGGACCAGGGCGTCACAGATGGCGTTGCCGATGGCGGCGGCGACGGGAATGCAGCCCACCTCGCCCGCGCCCCGGACGCCCAGCGGGGTCACCGGTGAGGGCACCACGGTGTGCATGAGCTCGACCGGCGGCATGTCGCAGGCGGTCGGCGCGAAGTAGTCCATCATCGTCCCGTTGACCAGTTGGCCGGTCTCGGGGTCGTAGACCAGTTCCTCGCCCAGCGCCTGGCCGAGCCCCTGGGCGAGCCCGCCCCGCACCTGGCCCTCGATGAGCTTCGGGTTGAGCGGTGTCCCGCAGTCGTGGACCATCAGGAACCGCTCCACATCGAACTCACCTGACTCAGTATCGACTGAGACGACCGCGGCGGCCGTCCCGAACGAATAGGCCGCCTCCGGCGGTTCGAAGTACGACGTTTCATCGAGGCCGGGCACTTCGCCCTCGGGCAGTCCCTGGCCGAGGATAGCTCGGTCGAACACGCTGGCCAGCGGCAGCATCAGGGTCAGGTCGTCCCGGTGCTGGATGGCCTGACCGACGATGTCCAGGTCTTCCGGGTCCGCCCCGTCCAGCATGTGGGCGGCGATCCGCAGCGTCTTCTCCCGCAGCCGCGTGCAGGCATCGAGCAGCGCCCCCGCCGCGGCGATCACGGTCCGGGAGGCGAACGAGCCGGTGTTGAGCGGCGAGGACGCGGTGTCACCGGTATGCACCCGCACCCGGTCGTAATCGCAGCCGAAGAACTCCGCGCACATCTGGGCGAAAACGGTCTCGCTGCCCTGCCCGATGCTCGACACCCCGGTGTACACGTCGAGGCTGCCAGATCGGTTGGCCCGGATCGTGACGGACTCATGGGCCCCGAACTGGGAGCCCCGGGCGGCCAGGAACTTGCCGCTCGCGTAGCCGGTGCGCTCCACGTAGCAGGAAAAGCCGATGCCCGGGTACCGGCCATCCGAGGGCCGCGGCTCATGCCCGGCGCCCCGGTGCGCCGCCCAGCCGGCCGCCTCAGCCGCCATCCGCAGGCACCGCTCGTAGTCGCCGCTGTCGTAGCGGGCGCCGACCGGGTTCACCCAGGGAAACTCGTCCGGCCGCACCATGTTCATCGCGCGCAGCTCGACCGGGTCGGCGCCCAGCCGCCGGGCCAGCTTGTCCATCAGGCGCTCGTAGGCAAAGTTGACCTCAGGCTGGCCGTACCCGCGGTAGGCGCCGATCGGGGTCTTGTTGGTGACCACGATGCGACGCTCCACGAAGCCGTCATCGACCTTGTAGGGCCCGTTGAAGACCACCGTTGACAGCTGCGAGGAGCCGAACGGTGAGTTCAGGCCGCCGAGGTCGTTCGTGTAGACATCGGACATGGCCAGGATCCGGCCGTCCGAGCGGGCGGCGATCTGGTAGTCGTGCACCGATTCCCGGCCGTGGGTGGTCGCCCGGAAGTGCTCGTTCCGGTCCTCGACGAACTTGACCGGGCGGCGCAGCGACAGCGCGTGCAGGCAGGCCAGCAGGTCTTCCGGGTAGGCGCCGAGTTTCAGCCCGAAGCCACCACCCACGTCGGACGTCACCACCCTGATGTCGCCCTCGTCGAGGCGCAGCGACTCGGCGAGCTGCTTGCGGATCAGATGCGGCGCCTGGGTCGAGGTGTACACGGTCAGCTGGCCGGCCCCGGCCCGCCACTCGGCGAGCACCGCGCGGGTCTCCATCGGCAGCCCGGTGACCCGGTTGATGTGGAACCGGCCCTCGACGACGACGTCCGCCTCTGCGACCCGGGCGGCCACGTCACCGGAGCCCTGCGGGTTGCTGACCAGGAGGTTGGATTCGAGTGAACCGGGGTGGATGACTGGAGCGCCGGGCGCCAGGGCCGACATCACGTCGCAGACGTGCGGGAGCGGCTTGTAGTCGATCTCGATCAGCTCGAGCGCGTCCTCGGCGACGTGCCGGCTGGTCGCCGCGACGCTGACCACCGGCTGTCCCTCGTACGTGGCCGTCTCCTGGGCCAGCGCGAAATGGGGGATCGGCGGCGCCCCGGGCACCGGCCGCAGGATCCCGATCGGCGCGCTCCGCGCGGCCACCTCGGCACCGGTGATGACTTCGAGAACTCCGTCGAGCCCGAGCGCGGCCGACGTGTCGATGCCGGCGACGCGGGCATGCGGGTAGGGGCACCGGCCGACCGCCATCTCAGCCGCGTGGGCCCGGTCCACGTCGTCGGTGAACTGGCCCGCCCCGCGGAGCAGGCGATCGTCCTCCTTGCGTGGCAGATCGGTGCCCAGGACCGTCCGCTTGCGCCCGGCCGGCCGGGTGGCTTCGCGGACGCTCAGGTCAGTCATCGGCCCCGATCCCTTCGCCTGCCGCGAGGTGAGCCTCGACGGCGTTCACGATGAACTCGTATCCGGTGCACCGGCACAGCACCCCGGCCAGTTCCTCGCGGATCTGATCGCGCGTCCTGGCCCGGCCGTCCGCCGCCAGTGCGGTCGCGGTCATCAGGAAGGCCGGCGTGCAGAAACCGCACTGCAGCGCGTGCTCGTCCCGGAACCTCTCCTGCAATGGGCTGAGCGGTCCCTCGGCCGCGAGGGACTCGACCGTCTGCACTCGCCGTCCATCCAGCTGGGCCGCCAGCATCAGGCACGACTTGACCGCCTCACCGTCCACCAGGATCGTGCACATGCCGCATACGCCCTGCTCACACCCGACGTGGGTGCCGGTGAGCCCAAGCCGGTGCCGGAGGAAGTCCGCGGCGCTCAGCCGGGCTGGCACCTGCTCGGTCACGGGTGACCCGTTCACCTCGGTGGTGACGACGACGTTCGGCTCCGGCAGGCCGAGCCGTGCGGTATCAGAATCGATGGAAGTCATCAGCCCCTCCGCTGCCGGATCAGGATGACCACGCTGAGCGCGACCGATGCGCCGCTCAGCACGACGGCCGCCTTGCCCCACCGGTCGGAGGTGACCGCCGCCGTGGCCGCGGCCGGCCGGCTGGCCGCGGCCACCCGGCGGCCCGGGGCCGGGGCGGCGAGCGCGGGCAGTTCGCCGCCCAGCGCCCGTTGCAGGTTGGCGGCGAACTCCGCTGTCACCCTGCCCGCCTGCCGGGCCACCACCTTCTGGCCCACGCTGCCGAGCGCCCCGGCCAGCACCAGGTCGCCTTCGACCAGGACGCTGGTGCCGTCGGCGGTGCCGCGCAGCCGGACCGTGTTCTCGGTGCGCAGATTGCCGATCGCGCCCTGCACACTCTTGCCCGCCCCCCGGAACCGGATCAGCTCGTCCGTGACCCGTTCCAGGACGGTGATCTTCGCGTCGAACGTGGCCGACATCGGCCCCAGGCTCTGGGTGACCCGGACCTGGATGTTGTCCCCGTCCAGCACGGTCACCTGTTCGACGCCCGGCATGCAGCGGGCCACCGACTCCGGTTCCTCGAAAAACTTCCAGACCGCGCTGACCGGCTCGGTGACGGCGAATTCCTGCTGGACCTTCATGTCACGTCCCTTACGCTTCGGCCGAGCAACGCAGTTCGGTGAGCACCCGCCGCACATAGATGGGCACCAGGTGGCGGCGGTAGTCCGCGGACGCCCGCACATCCGACGGCGGGTCGGCCACCTCCAGCGCGGCCTCGGCGGCGGCGGCGATGACCTCATCGGTCAGCCGGCAGCCGGACGCGACCGCGCCTGCCCTGGCGGCCAGGACGGGCTGGTCGGCTACGCCACCCAGGGCCACCCGGACCCCGGTCCACCGGCCGTCCGGCCCGCGGTCCGCCACGGCGGCGGCGCTCACTACCGCGAAGTCGTTGTGCCGGCGGCACTGCTCGGCGAACGCGAAGTGGGCCGGAGCGCGCGGGAACACGACCTCGGTGAGCACCTCGCAAGGGCCGAGGACGGTTGCGTAGGAGCCCAGGTACAGGTCGGCCACCGGTAGCTCCCGGCGGCCGTTCGGGCCGGTCGCCGTCACGCTCGCCCCGAGGACAAGACAGGCCAGTGGAATTTCGCCGGTGGGGTCACCCTGCGCCAGGCTGCCGCCGATCGTGCCCCGGTTGCGGACCTGGCGGTCGCCGACGTGGCGCACCATCCGGGCCAGCAGCCCGAGACGTTCCGCGATCAGTGCCGATTCCTCGATGGCCGTGTAGCGAACCAGGGCGCCGAGCACGGTCGCCTCTCCTGCCGGGTGGATCCTGGCCAGTTCCGCCAGGCCGTTCACGTCGACGAGGGCATCGGGCTGGATGAGCCGCATGCTCAGCATGGGCACCAGGCTCTGCCCCCCGGCGAGCACCCGCGCGGTTCCTTCGTAGCAGGACAGCAGGTGCACCGCGTGCGCCACCGAGGTGGCCCGGTGATAGCCGAGCGGGGCCGGCTTCATGACGGATCACTCCAGGAAACGGCCGCCCGGCAGGACCGGCACATGAGGCCTCCTTGTGGCAGGCAGAGTGGACGTCCTAAAATTGCATACATGTATGCAATACGTGGCGTCAACCCCCCGACCGGCGTTCCGGCGTGACGGCCGGCCTGAACATCGGTGGCCCGGTGCGCGGCGAGCGCACGGCGGACGTCGTGGCGCGGCGCTTGGCGCAGGCCATCCTCGGCGGCGAGATCGCCCCTGGGACCAGGCTGCGCGAGGAGGACCTGGCCAGGACCTTCTCGGTGAGCCGTACCCCGGTGCGGGAAGCGCTCATCGTGCTGTCCGCCACCGGCCTGGCCCACTTGGAGGCCAACCGGGGCGCGACGGTGCTCCAGCTCACGGCCGGTGACGTGTCCGAGGTGTACCACCTGCGGGCGGTGCTCGAATCAGAGTCCGCGGGCATGGCCGCCGCGCGGATCAGCGCTGAGCTGGCCGGCCTGCTCTTCAAGATCTGCGACCGGATGGGGGAGCTGCACGAGGCGCCCGCCTCCGAGCAACTGGCCGCGGACACGCAGTTCCACTACACGATCGCCGAAGCATCGGGCAGCCCGCGGCTGCACGCTCTGGTGCGCCAGATGTCGGCCATCCCCGAGGCATACCGGTCAGCCATCCCGTACACGGGTGCGGACATGAGCGAGGCCGAGCGGCAGCATCGCGGGATCGCCGCGGCGATCCAGCGGCAGGACGGCGACGAGGCCCGTCGGCTGATGCGGTCGCACGTCGAATGGGCCGGTAGGCTCGCCGTTGATCGCCTTCAGCCCAATCTGGCGACCGGCCAGGTAAGTGATCCACACCCGGGTCCGTGACCCGGGCCGGGGCGTGCGCCCGGGGGAGGCCGACAGCAGGTGACCAGTCCGGCAAGCCGGCCCGCGGACGGCACTGGCCGGCGAGGTGTCCAGTCGGTGGCTACCGCCCTAGACCTCATCGACTGCCTGGCCGCCGACCGGGAACTCGGCGTCGCGGAGATCGGCCGCCGGCTGGGCATCGCCAAGAGCAGCGCGCACCGGCTGCTGACCACGCTGGCGGCCAAGGGCTACGTGCAGCAGATTCCAGAGACGCGGAACTACCGGCTGGGCCTCCGGCTACATGAGCTGGGAGCGCTCGTGGCCAGCCGCAACCAGTTGCGGGATCATGCCCTGCCGCTGCTGGAGGCGCTCCGCGCGCAGACCGGTGAGACCGCGCACCTGGCCGTGCCCGAAGGGGCGCAGATGTTCTACATGGAGCGGCTGGAGAGCTACCACGGGCTCCGCTTCTCGTCCCGGGTGTCGCGGGTCCGGCCGATCCATCTGACCAGTTCGGGCAAGGCGGTGGCCGCGTTCAACGCGGATGTGGCGGAGGCTGCGATCGCCGCCGGTTTCGTGCCGCGGACGCCCCGGAGCATCAAGAGCAAGGAACAGTTCCTTCGCTGCCTCGCCGAGACGCGGCGGCGGGGATACGCCTACTCGATCGGTGAGGACGAGCCCGGCCTCGCGTCGGTGGCCGCGCCGGTCCTTGATCACACCGGGGTGGCCCGGGCCGCCATCTCGGTGGCCGGGCCGGCCACCCGGATCTCCGAGACGCACATCAGCCAGGTGGCCCGGCGGGTCAAGGCGGCCGCCAGCCAGCTGATGAGTGTCGAAACCGCGTGGTGGAGCGGCGCAGGTTATCGCTGACCTGGTTCGCCAGGGCGGAACGCCGTTCGCTATCGCGGAACGTTCATCTTCCCTTTCCGGCCATCGTCGCTGATCATGGCCGAATCGGTGGGCCACTGAGGCCACCGTCGCGCCTCCGACACCGACGTCGGACCGCAGCTGGCAGCCGATCCCGGAGGGGCGTGCATGAACCAGGGCCGACGATCCTTCCGCAATCCCTTCGACATCGAAACGCCGCCCGGCGCAGAGGGCTGGGAGTCCATGTACCCGTCCTACCTGCAGTTCGGCGACGAACTGCGGGAGCGGGACGAGCGGAAGCTCTGGTTCTTCGACCAGATGCACAACCCCGAGCCGCTGTATCCGTTCGACCTGATGATGCCGGAGAGCTGGCTGGTAGCCCTCAACCAGTACACGACCCGGGTGTGGAACCTGCCCACGGCGCTCGGCATCGAGCACCGGATCGTCAACGGCTACCTGTACCTGAGCCCCAACGTCATCGACGACCCCGCGGCCATAGCCGAACGGGAACCGGTCTTCGCCGAGCGGGCCCGGCACTACTTCGAGAACTGGGACGAGATCTACGACCAGTGGGTGGCCAAGGCCACCGACTGCATCGAACGGCTGAAGGCCATCCGGTTCGAGCCGCTCCCCGAGCGCGAGCCCATCGACACGGTGCTGCGTGCCCGCGGCACGACCACCGCGTTCGACCTGCTGACCAGCTACAGCCGCTACCTCGAGAACATGCACGAGATGGCTTACTACCACTTCGAGATGCTCAATCTCGCCTACGGGGCTTATCTCACGTTCCTTGAGTTCTGCCGCAGCCACTTCCCGGCCATCACCGACGACCTGGTGGCCCGGATGGTCGCGGGCATCGACGTCATCCTGTACCGGCCCGACGCCGAGTTGCGCCGCCTCGCCGCGCGTGCCGTGGAACTGGGCGTCGGCAGCGCGCTGACGTCGGGCGCGGAGCCGGCCGGGGTGCTCGCGGAACTGGAGACCAGCGAGCCTGGCCGGCAGTGGCTGGCCGAGCTGGAGGCGGTCAAGGACCCCTGGTTCTACTACTCCACCGGCTCCGGCTACTGCCATGCCAACCGGGCCTGGATCGACGACCTGCGCCCGCCGTTCAACGCCCTGGCCGACTACGTCCGCCGGGTCGAGCGCGGCGAGGACCTGTCCCGGCCGCTCGAGGCGCTCCGCGCGGAGCGCGATCGGATCGCCCACGGCTACCGTGATCTGCTCGACGGTGCGGACGCCGCTGCCTTCGAGAGCCTGCTCGCGCTGTCCCGCCAGGTGTTCCCGTTCGTGGAAAACCACAACTTCTACGTCGAGCACTGGCACCACTCGATCTTCTTCAACAAGGCGCGCGAGCTGGGCGCCGTGCTGGTCGCGGCCGGGCTGCTGGACGCGGCCGACGACATCTTCTTCCTGCACCGCTACGAGGTGTACCGGGTGCTCTATGAGGCGGAGGCCCGGTGGGCGCTGGGCGTGCCCACCCGCAGCGAGTACACCTGGCGGGAGGAAGTGGCCCGGCGCCGCCAGATCTACGCCGTGTTCGAGAAGTGGAATCCGCCGCCGGCCCTGGGCGTCCCGCCGGAGAAGGTGACCGAGCCGATCACCGTCACCCTGTTCGGCATCAACACGGGGACGATCGACCGCTGGCTGGCGGCCGAGAACGACGACAGCCCGGATGACCAGCTGCACGGGCTGGCCGCCTCCCCTGGCGTGGCCGAGGGCATGGCCCGGGTGGTGCATCAGGTGGAAGAGCTCGACCAGCTCGCCGACGGCGAGATCCTGGTCTGCCCGCTGACCGCGCCGAGCTGGTCGATCGTCTTCGCCCGGATCGCCGCGGCGGTCTCGGACGGCGGCGGGATCATGTCCCACGCCGCCATCGTGTCGCGCGAGTACCAGCTTCCCGCGGTGGTGGCCACCGGGGTCGGCACCAGAGTGCTGCACACCGGCGACCGGCTGCGGGTCGACGGCGGGACCGGGGTCGTCACCATCCTCGAGCGCGCCGGGGCGCCAGCCAGTGCGGTGGCCGGCGCATGACCGAACTCCGCGTCGCGGTGGGCCGGGACCACGTAGCCGTCACCGGGAACTGTCTGCCGGAACACGTCGGCGACGTCGGGGGCAAGGCGGTCGGCCTGGGCGCGCTGCTCCGGGCGGGCCAGCGGGTACCCGTCTCGTTCGTGATCACCGTGGGCGCGTACCGCGAGTACCTGGGCACCCAGCCGCGTCGGCTGCCCGCGCCGGTGCGGGCGTCGATCGCGGATGCCTACGCCGTGCTCGGCGAGCGGCCCGGGACAGACGTGACCGTCGCGGTCCGCTCGAGCGCCACGGCGGAGGACTCGGCCGAGGCCAGCTGGGCCGGGCAGTTCCAGACCTTCCTCGGGGTGGCCGGCGCCGGAGAGGTGCTGGCCAAGGTCGAGGAATGCTGGGCCGCCGCCCTGGACCCGCAGGTCGATGCCTACCGGGCCGGGCACCGGCTCGGGGCGGACGGCGGCGTCGCGGTCATCGTCCAGGAACTCGTGGACGCCCGGGCCGCAGGCGTGATGTTCACCCAGCACCCGGAGACCGGCGACCGGTCCCTCATCGTCATCGAGTCCAGTTTCGGGCTGGGCGAGGCGGTCGTCGGCGGGGACGTGGTGCCGGACCTTTTCGAGATCAACAAGATCACCCGCCGGCAGCATCGCTCGCGCCTCGGCACCAAGCACCGCGAACACCGGCTTCTCCCCGGCGGGCGCGGCGTCGCGGTCGTCCCCGTCGGCCCGGCCCGCCAGCAAGACTGGTCGATCTCCGAGGCGGAGGTCATGGCACTGGCCGCCATGGCGGCCGACCTCGAGGCCAAGCTCGGCCGCGGCCTGGACGTGGAATGGGCGATTGGCACCGCCGCCAGCACGCACGGCGAGGAAGCCCTGTTCGCCTTGCAGGTGCGGCCGATCACCGTCAAGCCGCAGCAGGCAGCAGCCGGGCCGCACCGGGATGCGATCGGCCACATCCTGGGCCGGCTGGCCGGGCGGCCGCCGGAGGGTGGTGCCTGATGCGCGACCCCATCGCCGGGACGGCGCTGACCGGTGCGCAGGCTATCGGTGCGGTCGCCGCGGGCGCGGCCTCGGTGAGCGACGTGGTCGAGGGCTGCCTCGGCCGGGTCGCCGAGCTGGACGCGGCGATCGGCGCCTTCCGGGTCGTCGACGAGCAGGGCGCCCGGAGCCAGGCCAAGCAGCTCGACAGCCGGGTCGCCGGACCACTGCACGGCCTGGTCGCCGCGGTGAAGGACGTGATCGACACCGCCGACCTGCCCACCGGGTACGGCTCGGCGCTGTTCGCCGATCACCAGCCTGCCGAGGACGCGGATGTGGTGACCGCGCTGCGCCGGGCCGGCGCCGTTGTGCTCGGTAAGACCGAATCCACCGAGTTCGCCATGTTCCAGCCCACCCGGACCCGCAACCCGGTCGATCCGGGCCGGACGCCAGGAGGGTCCTCCAGCGGCTCGGCGGCGGCCGTCGCGGCGGGTATGGTCCCGGTCGCGCTTGGTACCCAGACCGCCGGGTCGGTGGTTCGCCCCGCCGCCTACTGCGGCGTCTACGGCTTCAAGCCGGCCTGGGGCTGGGCCTCCACCACGGGGATCTGGCGGCTGTCGGAGCACCTGGACACCGTCGGGCTGTTCGCCCGCTCCGTGGCTGACCTGCGGCTTACGTACCACGCCCTGCGCTCGGGCAGCAACCAGGCGCACTCCCACGGCGACCGGGCCGCCGCGGCGTACCCGGTCCGCCAGCCCTCGGTCGCCGTGCTCACCGGGGCGGAGTGGGCCCGCTGCGACGACGACGTCAGCGCCGCGCTGTCCTGGGTGGCCGGCCGGCTGTCGGATGCCGGGTGGCAGGTCAGGGAGATGGCCATGCCCGACTCCTGGCGGCACCTGCCCGGCCACCAGGAGGTGGTCATGGCGGCCGAGGTGGCGAAGAACCTGCACGCGGTCCTCGGCGCCCAGGTCAGCCAGATATCCGGCAGTGCACAGGCCATCGTCGAGCGGGGCGACCGCTGCCTGGCCCAGGAGTACCTGGCCGCCCTCGCGGCCAAGCAGGAGGCGCTGCGGGCCCTGGTGCCGCTCTCCGCCACCACCGACCTGGTGCTCCTCCCCAGCGCCCTGGGCGTCGCCCCGGCCGGCCTGGCGTCCACCGGCGACCCGGTCATGTGCCGTGCCTGGACCCTGCTGGGCCTGCCCACCGCCAACGTCCCGGCCTGGCGGCGGCCGGACGGGCTGCCAGTCGGCGTGCAGCTCGCCGGCACCGGCCCGGACGATCTCAGCTACCTGAACTACCTCGCCTTGGCCGAGGCCGCTCTCACCCACAAGGAGGACTCACCATGAACTACGACTTCGTCAACGTCTGCCGCGAGGAACTCATCCTCTGCGGCGTTCACGAGGGCGAGGCAGTAGCCATCCTCAGCTCGGACGCGGAGGGAGAGCTCCTCGGGCACGCCGCCGCGTTCATGCAGGCGGCCAAGGAACTCGGCGCGCTGCCCTACCACGTGCGGGTTCCCGCGGCCCGGGGCAAGGGGGCAGCGACCTGGGAAGTGGGCACCACGCCGCTGACCGGGCACCCGGCCGCGATGGCCGCGCTCAAGGAAGCCGCCAT
This sequence comes from Streptosporangiaceae bacterium, assembly GCA_036497945.1. Classification (GTDB taxonomy): domain Bacteria; phylum Actinomycetota; class Actinomycetes; order Streptosporangiales; family Streptosporangiaceae; genus RYN-230. The sequence continues at coordinate 48,247 of DASXIN010000090.1, forward strand.
CGTGATCGACCTCGTCTTCATGCTGTTCTCCAAGGAGCAGCTGGAGATCCAGGCGTCGGGCACCCGCATCCTGCTGGCCGTGGAGCCCATCGACGTGCTCTCCCGGCTGCTGCCCGACCGGCAGCTCCGCGAGCGGGTGGAGTTCGCCGGGGACCTGCTGGCCGCGGCGAAGAGCCTCCGCATCGAGCACGAGAACGGCACCAACCTGGTGTACCGGCTCGGCAAGTACCCGACCATCACCGAGTACGGCTACACCGACGAGCCGGGCCGCTGGGACCACTGGCCGTCCGGCTTCCTGTTCACCGGGGCCTACGAGGACGGCGTAGACGGCACCATGATCCTCGCCCCCGGCACGATCAACTACCCGTTCAAGTCCTACGTGCGCACGCCGATCCGGCTGCAGGTCGAGTCAGGCCGGATCGTCGACATCTCCGGCGAGCTCGACGCCGAACTGATGCGCGACTACATGGAACAGTTCAACGATCCCGAGGGGTACGCCATCTCGCACATCGGCTGGGGGCTCAACGAGAAGGCCCGCTGGTCGGCGCCGATGATGGACACCCGGGGTATCGGCCAGGAAGGGCGCTCGTTCTACGGCAACGTCCTGTTCGCCACCGGCCCCAACCAGGAACTGGGCGGCAGCAACGCCTCCCCGTGCCACATCGACATTCCGCTGCACGGCTACTCCCTCTACCTCGATGACCGCCAGATCGTCGACCGGGGCGACATCGCCGTCCGCGAAATGAAACCGCGCGGCTGAGTTAGCCGCCGCGTCACCGCCCGCACCTGCCCGCGGGAGCCGCCGGGCAGGCGCAGCGATGACGCCATGCCCTAAGGAGGGGCACATGACGAACCTTGAAGCCGGCGCTTCGATTCCGGCGGGTCAGGGCCGGGACAGTTTCGGGCGGATCGAGACCCGGGGCATCGACATGATCCCCGACGTGGAGCGCCGGGCTAAGCCGTACACGTTGTTCTCGGTCTTCTTCGGGCCGCAGTTCGGCTACGGCAACATGCTGTTCGGCGCGCTGCCCATCGCGTTCGGCCTCGGCTGGTGGGCGGCGTTCTGGTCGGTCACGATCGGCGCGGCGGTCGGCTCCCTGGTCTTCCTGGGGATCAGCCCGCTCAGCCCGAAGACCGGGACCAACACCCAGGTGTCCAGCGGGATCGCGTTCGGCGTCCGGGGCCGGCTCCTCGGCTCCGGGATCACCTGGTTCATCGCCGTCGGGTTCTTCATCATCCTGATCTACACGTCCGGCCAGGCCGTGGTGGACACGTTCAACCGCTGGTTCGGCACGCCAACCGGGCTGGGGGCGCTGTCCGTCGGCATGCTGGCCGTCCTGATCATCACCTGCCTGGCCGCCGTCCTGGGGCATGGCACGCTGGAGAAGGGCATCCGCGGCATCAACGTGGTCTCGATCGTCATCCTGGTCATGCTGATCGCCGTGTTCGCGCCCAAGTTCCAGGTGATCCAGGGCTCGCATTACCTGCTGGGCACCTTCTGGCCGACCTGGTTCATCGCGACCACCACCACCGCGTCACTGCCCATCTCGTGGGGGCCGTTCGTCGGCGACTACGGCCGGTACATCCCGGCCAGCGCGCCGTCCTGGAAGGTCAGCGCCTACGCGGTGACTGGCATCTTCTCCGGCTGCTGGCTCGCGATGACGGCGGCGGCGTTCGCAGCCACCTCTTTCCCGGCGCAGGCCGGCAACTTCGTCACCGGTATCACCGCCGCCGCGCCGGTCTGGTTCCTGTTCCCGCTGCTGCTGGTGCCCGGCCTGGCGTCGAACATCGCCAGCGCGGCCATGTCGCTGTATAACGCGACGCTGGACATCGGCGCCTGGCCGTTCTTCTACCGGTTCAAGCGCTACATCATCACGGCCGTGTTCGGGTTGGTGCTGCTCGGGCTGACCTATCTGTTCGTGGTGGCGACGAACTTCCTCACCAATCTCGAGGCGTTCGTCACCATCATGATCGTCACCGCGACGCCGTGGATGGTCATCATCGGCATCGAGTTCGTGCTCAGCCGCAATGACATCTCGCCCATCGACCTGCATGCGTTCGCCATCCCGGGCATGCACGGGAAGTACTGGTTCCAGAACGGGGTGAATGTGCGGGCGCTCATCGCCTGGCTCTGCGGCGCGGGCCTCGGCCTCACGTTCTCCACCAACTCGCTGTTCACCGGGCCGCTGGAGTCCTCGGTCAGCGGCGTGGACATCTCCTGGCTGATCGCCGGGATCGTGGGCGGGGTGGTCTACCTGGCGCTGCGCTACGCGGCCCGCCGTGCGGTCAGCCTGTCCGGGGTGCGCGACACGGACCTGGCCGATTCCGTCCCGGGCGTCCCCGGCGTGCCCGGCGTGCCCGGAATGGACGCATGACCCGCGTGACCAGCAAGGGAAAGAGAAAATGAAGAAGTCGGAATCGGTGTTCTTCCGGTCGGGTGAGCTGCGGATGCACGCGGCCCGGCATCCCGGCAGCGGGGACCGGCCGATCGTGGTGGTGCCCGGCATCACCACGCCGGCCGGGGCCTTCGCCGTGGCCGCCAGCCGGCTGGCCGACGTCGGCTCGGACGTCTACGTGCTCGACATGCGGGGCCGCGGGCTGTCGCAGCGGGCCCCGTATGGCGCGCACCGGGCCGGTGATTACGCCGACGACGTGCTGGCCCTCATCGACCAGGTCGGGCTGCATCAGCCAGTCCTGGTCGGGCACTCGCTCGGCGCCCGGGTGGTGGCCTCCGCCCGGGCCCGGGTGCCCGGCGCGTCGGCCGGCGTGGTGGCCATCGACCCGCCCATGTCGGGGCCCGGCCGCCGCCCGTACCCGATGACGCTCGACCGTTTCCTCAGCGGCCTGCATGGGGCGCGCGCCGGGCACGGCACGGAGCAGGCCAGGGCGGACTACCCAACCTGGACCGAGGAGGAGGCGCGGCTGCGCGGCGAGTGGCTCGCCTCCTGCGACGAGGTCGCCGTGGTGGAGAGCTACGCGTGGTTCCACCTCGAGGCCTTCGAGCCGGTCTGGCGTGCGGTTGAGCCACCTGCGCTGCTGCTGTTCGGAGCCGACAGCCCGGTGGTCACCGCGGCGGACGCGGACCTGCTCCGCCGGGTGAACCCGCGGGCCGAGGTGGTCGCCGTGCCGGACAGCGGGCACATGATCCCATGGGACAACCTGGCCCAGACGGTGGCCGAGGTCGAGAGGTTCCTGTCCCGGCTGGGGGCCAGCGCATGAAGGCGGTAGAGGACCAGGACGAGACGGAGAGCAGCAGCGTGCGCAGTGCCATCGACGCAGCCCCGAGCGTGCCCGCAGCCACCGAGGTCGAGCGGCGGGCCATCGCTTGGATCGGCCCGTACAGCCAGGCCTGGCACCTGGAGCGGGCCAGGGACTGGCTGGTCTACCTCGATCCGGGCGCTCCCCTGGAGGCACGCCTGGCTGTGGTGACCCACGACATCGAGAGGATGTTCCCGAACGGCCCGCGACTCGACAAGGCGACCGGCCGCTGGGATGACCCGCATTACCTGTACGCGCACGCCGCGCGATCGGCCGAAGTCGTCGGCTTCTGGCTGCACGCGCAGCACGACGTTCCCGAGACGGTCGAGCTGCCCGAAGTTCAGCGGCTGATCACGCTGCACGAGTTCGGCGGCGTGGGCGGCGCGGACCTGGTCCAGGCGGCCGACTCGCTGTCCTTCCTGGAGACGCTGCAGGACGTCGTCCGGAAGTGGGTGACGCACGGTGAGTGCGACGCCGGGCAGGCCCGCGCTAAGCACCGCTACATGGCCGAACGGATCCGGGTCCCGGCCGCGCGACCGATAGCGGAACGGCTGCTCCAGCAGGCGCTCGCGTCACTCGACGACCTGTAGCAGGGCGGCCTGATGAGGACACCGTACCGCGTCGGCCTGATCGTGCCGAGCTCGAACGTCACGATGGAAACCGAGATCCCGATGCTGCTGTCCCGGCACCCGGCCATGGCCCGGCGCGGCGTGACCTTCCACTCCAGCCGGGCGGCGCTGCACCGGGTTGACCCGGAATCGCTGCAGCGCATGGTGGCCGAAAGCGATCGCTGTGCGCGGGAACTGGCCGACGCGCGGCTCGACGTCGTGGCGTATGCCTGCCTGATCGCCATCATGGCGGCCGGCCCCGGGGCGCACGAGGCGGCGGAACAGCGGCTGGCTGGCACCCTCGCCGCCGCCGGATCCGCGGTGCCGGTGACGAGCAGTGCGGGGGCCCTGGTAAGGGCACTGCAGCGGCTCAGGGCCAGCCGGGTGGCCATCGTGACCCCGTACCTGAAGCCACTCACCGTCCTGGTCATCAACTATCTCGCCGGGTACGGGATCACCGTTACCGACTCGGTCAGCCTCGAGGTGGCCGACAACGTCGATGTCGGGCGGCTCGATCCCGCGGACCTGAGCGGCCACGTCAAGCGGCTGGACCTGACCGGCGTGGATGCGCTCGTGCTCTCCGCCTGTGTGCAGATGCCCTCGCTGGCCGCGCTGGACGAGGTGAGCCGGCAGACGCAGGTTCCCGTGCTGTCCGCCGCCACGGCCACCGCCGGCGAAGTACTCGCCTTGCTTGGCCAGCCGGACCAGTAGCGCCCTGGCGTGTCACTGGCCAGCTACGCCCACTCGCCACCGCGCCTGCTGCTGAACGATGGCTCATCGGCTGGGTCGCCGAGCGACAAGTAGTTCTCGTCCTCCTGGGCGGTGTGCAGCCGGAGGATAGCGTCGAGGCCGTAGAGCAGGCTACGGAGCTCGGCGGTATCCGCCTCGTCCGGGGCGCCGTCGCCGATGTCATCGAGCAACCGCCCGAGCCGGAGTATCTGATAGCTGATCTCGGCGTGCGCTCGGCTCATCGGAGCGGTTGGGTCGTCCCCGCCGACCACCCGGTTGACGACCGGATACAGCTGAGTGTCCTCGGCGAGTTCGTGCGGTTCGATCTGTGTGGTGAGCAGCGTGTAGGCCTGCCGGATCTGGGCCATCGCCGCAGCGGGCGGGGTCGCAGCGAGCGCGTCGGCGGCCGCGCGGACCTGGTCGATGTCGGCGTGCACCATCTCGTGCTCGGCGCGGAACCGCTGGGTGAGCGCGGCGTCCGCCGGGGCCAGGGGCGCGGCGGGAGTGGCGGGCCGCAGGGCGCGCAGCGCGTTGAGGATCACCGCCACGTCGATGGCCTCCTGCAACAGCGCCCCCCATACCGCTGGCAGCAGTCCAGCTGCGGCCACGCCCATCGCGGCCAGCGATAGGCCCATCCCGGCGAGCACGCTCTGCCGCGCGATGGTCCGGGTCCGGCGGCTGATCGCGGCCACCTCCCCGAGCCGGTTCAGCCGGTCCACGGTGAGTACCGCGTCGGCGGCCTCGGAGGATGCGGTGGATCCCCGGGCGCCCATGGCCACGCCCACGTCAGCCAGCGCGAGGGCGGGTGCGTCGTTGATGCCGTCCCCGGTCATGATGACCGGTCCTCGGCGCTGTTCCTGGCGGACGGCGGCGAGCTTACCGGCTGGGGTGAGCCCGGCGAGAACCTCGTCCACGCCGGTCATCGCGCCGACGGCCTCGGCTACCTCGGCCCGGTCACCGGTGGCCAGGATGATCCGGCCGATACCGCCGCGGCGCAGCGCCCGGATGGTGGCCCGGGCGTCCGGCCGGATCCGGTCGGCCAGCAGCAGCGCCCCCGCGGGCCGGTGGTCGACCGCGACGAACACGGTCAGCACCCCATCGAGCCGGGCACGACGCCGGACGGCCCGCACCCAGGATGGGGTGCCCGTCACCCCGGCCCATTCCGCTCGGCCGAGCGCCACGTGCTGACCGGCGACGGTTCCCGCGATCCCCTGGCCGGCTTGCTCGGTCACATCTTCGGGCCGGTCCAGGGCGTAGCCCCGGTCGGCGGCCGCGTGGATGATCGCGCTCGCCAGCACGTGGCTGGACACCTGATCCAGGGAGGCCGCCGCGCGGAGGATCTTCGCGGGCGGCAGCCATCCGGCTGGGACGATCGCGGTGACCTGTGGCCGCCCGACGGTGAGCGTGCCGGTCTTGTCCAGCAGCAGGGTCCGGCACTGGGCGAGGCGTTCCAGCACAGCGCCGTTCTTGACCACCACGCCACGGCGTGCCGCCGCCGACAAACCGGAGACCAGGGCCACCGGTGCGGCCAGGATGAGCGGGCATGGCGTGGCCACCACCAGAACCGCCACCGCGCGAGCCGGGCCGCCGAGGGCCCAGGCGGCGCCGGCCACGGCCAGGGTCAGTGGGAGGAACCACAATGCGTACCGGTCGGCCAGCCGGACGAACGGCGCCTGCGACCGTTCCGCCTCGGCCACCAGGCGGATGATCCCCGCGTACGTGCTGTCTTCGGCGCTAGTCGTCGCGCGCAGGTCGAACGGGCCGCCGACGTTCAGCACGCCACTGCGCACCGGGTCACTGGCCGGCCGCTCAACCGGATGCGCCTCACCCGTGAGCGCGGACTCATCCAGCACCGCCGACCCGCGGGCCACGGTGCCGTCCACCGGAAGCACATCACCGGGCGCGACCATGAGCAGGTCGCCAGGGACGATCCCGGCCAGCGGCACCGTCTCCAGCGAGCCGTCGCGGTACCGCCGCGCGGTCCGCGGTGCGCGGGCCAGCAGCGCGTGCAAGTCCCGCTGGGCCCGTTCGGCGGCCCATTCCTCCAGCGTCCGCCCGCTGGTAAGCATGACGGCGATCAGCGCGGCCGCGAGCTGTTCACCGACGGCCATCGCCCCGGCCACGGCGAGGACCGCGATCAGGTCTACCCCGATCCGGCCGCGGCGGAGGCTGCCGGCGGTGGCCCACAGTGCGTAGCCGAGCCCGGCCGCCGCGGTAGCCAGCCATAGGGCGTCAGCGGTCGGCCTGGCTCCGGCCAGCGCTGCGACCGCGCCGCCGGCCAGGCCGGAGACCGTCACAGCCAGCAGCAGCAGCGCCGAATGACGGCTCACCAGCTGCCGGCCGCGATGCAGGATTCCCAGCGCCATAACATCAGCCTCCCGGCCGGCCGGGGCGGCTGGCAGGGCCGGAAGTCAGCCACCCGCAGGGCCGTCCGGCCTCGGCGTGGATATCACGGGAGGACCAGCCCGAGCCAGGCGTCCAGTTGAGTCGCGTCGGCGATCTCGGTGCGCAGGCCGATGTAGCCGTCAGGACGGACGGCGGTCAAGCCGCGGCCGGGAGAGCTGGTGAGATGGTGCATGCTGACTAGCGGGCCCCGCGGCGGCAGGGTGTCGAGCGCGGCTGCGTCCCGGTCGAGCAGGACGTGCACACCCGGCCGCGCGAGCAATTCGTGCATCCGGAGGCTGCGCCAAGCGACGGTCACGGTGCGGTCGGGCAGCCGGTCCCCGGCCCGCGGCCCGCGGCGCGGAGGCGGAGTCCCCTCTACCGACAGCGGGCTGGCACGGTAGTTCACCCCCAGCTGTGAGAGCAGCCGGATCCCCGCGGCGACCATCCGGCGGCGTGCCATGACCACGGGCACGAGCGGGGCGGCCAGCGGTGCCACCTGGCTGCGCAGCGCCGAGGCAACCAGGCCAGGGCAGGCCTCACCCCAGAACGCCAGGTGCGTCATCCCCAGCACCTGCCGGGCCACCGGCCTGCGCTCGCGATCATAGGAGCCGAGCAGTACCGCGCTGTCCGGTCGCGCGGCGGCGAAGGCCAGCTTCCAGCCCAGGTTCGCCGCATCCTGGATGGCGGCGTTCATGCCCTGGCCGGTAGCCGGGGAGTAGGCATGGGCGGCGTCCCCGGCCAGAAACAGCCGTCCCGCCCGGAACCGGCTGGCCACGCGGTGCTGCAACGGCACCCGCGCGGACCATGCCAGGTGGGTAATCTGCGCACCCAGGCCCGCCTGGTCCAGGAGCGCCTGCAGCTCAGCGCGGGGGACCGGGGGACCGGGCTGCCCGGACGGCAGCTGATCGGCAGCGGCGGGCCGCGTCGCGAGCAGCCGCCAGGTCGCCCGCTCGCCCAGCGGAAATACGAACAGCAGCCCGCGCCGGCCCGCCACGACGTGCGCGGCATCCCCGGCCAGGTCGGCATCGAGCTCGGCGTCGGCCAGCACGATCTCTACGGGGTAGGGCCTGCCCGGCCACCCGACGCCGGCCGACGTCCGCACCGTGCTGCCGGGACCATCGCAGCCGGCCACGAAGCCGAACGGAGCTTCGGTCACCGTGTCCTGCGATCGCAGCACCGCCCGCACACCCCCGGCATCCTGGTGCAATACGACCAGCTCGGTGCCGCGCTCTACCGCCACCCCGCGCTCGGCCAGGGCCTGCGCCAGCGCCGTTTCGACATCCATCTGCCGGATCAGTGACAGGTGCGGGAACGCGGTGTCCGGCAGGGCGAGATCGGCCAGCCTGACCCGGACCGCGCGGGAACCCAGCCGCAGATCCACCGCTGGAGCGATGTCTGCCCGGGCCAGCAACGCCCCCGTCACCGCGAGCGGGCGCAGCACCTCCAGGGTGCGGGCATGCAGGATCAAAGCGCGGGAAGGCCGGAAGGCGGCCGGCCGCCGCTCGATGACCCGGACCTCGGCACCATGGTCATGGGCCTGCAAGGCGAGGGCCAGCCCGGCCGGGCCCGCGCCCACCACCAGAATGCCGGCTCGCCCGCTCATCAGGCCCCCAGATCATCGGACCCCTCAGCCGCCTAGGTGAAGATGATCTGTCCTCCGGCGGCCAGGCTGTAGAACTCGCCCACGGTGATGATGTCCTTGACCTGGCCGATGAAGTCGTCCCTGGTCAGGCCGAACAGGTCGACGGATGCCTGGCAGGCGTACAGGCCAGCACCGGTGTCCGCGATCATCTCGATGAACTCGGGGATCGGCGGGATGTCGAGCTGGTCCATCTTGCGCGACATGTACTGGGTCAGCACCGACGACATGCCGGGCAGGCCGCCGGCCCAGGTCGCCAGGTGCAGGCCGGGGTTGCCGACCGTGGCCAGCTTGACGTGCTCGTGACGCGCTTTGTGGATCGCGTCCAGCCCGAAGAAGGTGAAGAACAGGTTCGCCTCGATGCCCTCGGCGCGGGCCCCATTGGCCATGATCAGCGCCGGGTAAATGCCTTCCAGGGAACCCTTGGAAACGATGATGGAGACTTTCTCGATCGTGCCGTTCTCGGTTGCGCTGTCACTGTTCATGACACACCGTCCTGATTTAGATGCAGCCGCGGGGCTTGGGAATGCCGGCGATCTTCGCGGCGAGCTTGGCCGGCCCCTTCGGGAAGAGCTGGTACAGCTCCTTGATGGTCACTCCGGAGGTCTTGCTCAGCGCGCGCACGCTCGGCCCGGTGCCTTTCTCTGCGTATTCGTGCCGCATGAACTTGACGACCTGCCAGTGCTGCTCCGTGAGCGTGTCGATGCCGGACTCCGCGGCGATCTGCGGCGCCATCTCCTCGCGCCATTGCTGCGGGTCGGTGAAGAAGCCCTCGCCGTCAACAGCGACCTCAGTGCCGTTGTAGACCTTGCTGGGCATGGCCAACTCCTCCCTACTTGGCTGCGGCGGGCAGATGTTTGCCCGCGCGTGGCATGCTGGCGGGCAGGCCCGGGATGTCGTGGCCAGGCAGCAGCATGCGCCAGTAGAACTGCTGGAACGCGAGCTTGCCCAGGTGATTCAGGCGGGACTCTTTCAGCAGCGGCAGGCCGGCGGGCCCGGGGAAGTGCCCGGTCACTGGCTCCGTGCCGTAGTTGAAGTCGATGAGCAGCGCTTTGCCGAAGCCGCTTTCGATGAAGCAGTTGGTGTGCCCGTCGAAGGTCTCGCTCAGTGGCTGCCCGGCCAGGTAGCTGTACACGTTGCGGGCCAGAACCTCGCCCTCGAAGTGGGCCACCGAGCCGGCCTTGGAGGCCCGCAGGTCGGCGGCGTCGCCGATGACGAAGATGTCCGGGCGCACCGTGGACTGGAGCGTCCGCTCATCGGTGGGCACGAAGCCCAGCGCGTCCCCCAGACCGGGTGACCGGCTCACGTACGCTTGCCCGCCGTGCACCGGCACCACCACGGCCAGGTCGAAGCCGACCTCGCGGCCATCGAACGAGATGAGCCGCCCGCGGTCCGCGTCGACTTCGCCGGTGTTGAACTCGGTGACCAGCCCGATGTGCTTATCGGCGAGCAGGCCGCTCAGCTCATGGCTCGCGATGGGCTTGGTGAACGCCCCGTCGAGTGGTGTGACAAAGGTCAGCTCGACCCGGTCGCGGATCCCGCGCTGATAGAAGTACCAGTCGGCGAGAAAGCTGAACTCGAGCGGCGCGACCGGGCACTTGATCGGCATGTCCACGATGTTGACGGCGATCCGGCCGCCGTCGAACCGGGCCAGCGCGCCGTGCAGCGCCGCCGCCCCCGACGGCTCGTAGAAATTGAACACCCGGCCGCTCGCCAGGGCATCCGTCAGCCCCTCGGTCTCGCCGGGCAGCAGCGCCGCTCCGGTAGCTACCACGAGTACGTCGTACGGCAGCACAGTGCTGTCGTACAGGAAGACCCGCTGGTCGCTGATGTCCACGTGGTCCACGGCGCTCTGGCAATAGCCGATGCCCCGGCGCAGCTGCCGCGCCCGGGAGCGCACCATGCCCTCGGGCCGGCCCTGGCCGAACGGGACGAACAGCAGACCAGGCTGGTACAGGTGATCGTCGTCGCGGTCGACGACGGTGATCGTCACGTCGTCGCGGAGCTCGCGCCGCAGCCGGTTCGCGGCCAGCGTCCCGCCGGTCCCCCCGCCCAGGATCACAACTCGCTTCGTCATGCCTTCAGCCTCGGCGCCGGCCCGGCCGCCACCCCAGAGGCACACGTCCCAGCGCGCACCGACCAACGGCCCCGGCTGCGCGCGGCAATCCCTCTTTTGCTTAACGCCAATTCGCTGCCGGTGGCACGCCTCAGCCAGCTGCCTGCGCGAGTGACGAGGACCAAGGGCCTGCTGGTCGGGGACCCAGGCGGTGCACTCTTGGCGGCTACTCCGGGAAGCTGAATTCCACGCTGTGTCCCCGGTGGAGCACGCCGGCTGGGACCGCACCGTCAGCCGCCGCGGCCAGTGGGTAGACCTGGGCCCCGGCGGACTCGAGCGCCGCCCGGGAGGCCCGGTAGTGGTGGCCGCAGAGCCATAGGTCGACCGGGCGCGGCCGAGTCGCGGTCGGCGGCATCACGACCTTGAACATCGGACGGGCCGGGCAGCAGCAGGCTTGCATGAGCACTGAAGGATCGGCTAGCGGGCTGGTGCGTGCCTGGCCTAGCCGGTCCGCCGGCCCTGCGGCGGCGGTGGCGTTGTCGTGTCGGTGAAACATATACCCAGCATCGCGCCGAGGGTGACCCGGCTCACAGGGGCATCTGGCACCGTCAGCCGAAGCCGAAGGTCCCGCAATTGCGATTACCGACAGCACACGGACCCGGGCCGCAGTCGGCCATCCACGACGTGCGCCGCAGGACGACAGTCCCAGGTTCGCTGCCCGGACGGCCCTGGGCCGGACGGCGGCTCGCGGCGCAGGCTTGAAGCGGGCCCCAGCTTCCGCCGCATCACGTAGCCAGGGAAGAAGACCACGATGAGGTCGCTCCGCGGCGACGGAGAGCCCAGAGTGCCGCCTGGGCTGGCCGTCCTGCGCCGTTATCAGCGAGCCTGGCTGCCGCGTGACCTGCTGGCCGGGGTGACGGTGGCGGCCTACCTGGTACCGCAGGTGATGGCCTACGCGGAAGTCGCTGGGCTGCCCCCGGCCACCGGACTGTGGGCGGCCCTGCCGGCCCTGGTCCTGTACCCGCTGCTGGGCTCCTCAGCCTCGTTGTCGATGGGGCCGGAGTCAACGACGGCGCTGATGACAGCGGTGGCCATCGGCCCGCTGGTGGCAGGCAGCCCGGTCCGGTACGCGCAGCTGGCGGCATCCCTGGCGTTGCTGACCGGGCTGCTGGCCGCGGCAGCCTGGCTGCTCCGGCTGGGTTTCCTCGCCGACCTGCTGTCCCGGCCGGTGCTGGTCGGCTACCTGGCCGGGGTGGGGCTGATCATGATCGCTGATCAGCTGGGCCGGGTGACCGGGGTGCCGGTCACCGGCGACCTGTTCGCCGCCCAGCTCAGCTCGTTTGCCGGTGGTCTGGGCTCGGCCCGCCCGGGCACGATCGGGCTGGCGGCCGCGGTACTGATCTTCTTGTTCGTGGTGCACTGGCGCTGGCCCCATGCGCCGGGCGCGCTGCTGGCCGTGGTGCTGGCCACCGCGGCCGTGGCCGCGTTCGGGCTGAAAGCCCACGGGCTCAGCGTGGTCGGCCCGATCCCGGCCGGTCTGCCGGTACCGGGGCTGCCCGACGTTCATCCAGCTGTCTTGCGGCAGTTGCTGCTGCCGGCGTTCAGCGTGCTGATCGTGGGCTTCAGCGATGACGTGCTGACCGCGCGGTCGTTCGCGCGGCGGGATGAGCGGGTGCGCCCGAACCAGGAGTTGCTGGCGCTCGGCGCCGCGAACGTCGGTGCCAGCGTGCTGCATGGCTTCCCGGTCAGCAGCAGCGCGAGCCGCACGGCGATCGCCGTCGCCACCGGGAGCAAGACCCAGGCGTACTCGGTGGCGGCCGCCTGCTCGGTCATCGTGGTGCTGCTCCTGTTCCGGCCGGTGCTGGCTGCCTTCCCGGTCGCGGCGCTCGGCGCGATCGTCATCTTCGCGGCGGTCCGGCTGATCGATGTGACCGCGTTCCGGCGGTTGCTGGCGTTCCGCCGTGGCGAGCTGGTGGTGGCGCTGTCGGCGTGCGCCGGGGTGCTGGTCTTCAACATCCTGTACGGGGTCCTGATCGCGGTGGGCATCTCCGTAGCCGACCTGCTGGTCCGGGTCGCCCGGCCGCACGACGCGGTACTGGGCCGGGTGCCGGGGGTGGCGGGCATGCATGACGTCGACGATTACCCGGACGCGCAGACCGTCCCCGGGCTGGTCGTGTACCGCTACGACGCACCACTGTTCTTCGCCAACGCCGAGGACTTCCGGCGCCGCGCGCTAGCCGCCGCGGACGCCGCCGCGCCGGTCCGCTGGTTCGTGCTCAACGTCGAGGCCAACGTGGAGGTGGACTTCACCGCCCTGGAAGCGGTCGAGGCTGTCCGCACCGAACTCGCCGGCCAGGGAGCGGTCTTCGCCCTGGCCCGGGTCAAGCAGGACCTGCTGGCCCGGCTGACCGCGTTCGGCCTGACCGACAAGATCGGCGCCCGCTATCTGTTCCCCACCCTGCCCACGGCCGTACAGGCCTACGAGGAATGGGCCGGCGGTAAGCCACCGAGCGAGCCCGGCCGCTAGGCGCGGCCGGTCCTCCCGCCCAAGCCCTGATGACCTTGGTTGGCCGGCCGGCGGGACGTCCGGCCCTGTGATCAGGGCTGCGGCGACCAGTACCGCGGGGTCGAGGCGGTGGTGGACAAGGACCTGACCGCGGCACTGCTCGCCGAGGCGGTTGGTGCGGGCGCGCTGCTGCTGCTCACCGACGTCGCGGCCGTGCAGGAGGGATACGGGACCGCCCACCCCCGGCCACTTCGGCAGGTGACCCCGGGCGAGTTGCGGGCCCGCTCCTTCCCGGCCGGCTCGATGGGCCCGAAGGTCGAAGCCGCCTGCCGGTTCGCCGAGTTGACCGGCGGCTTCGCCGCCATTGGGCGGCTCGATGACGCCGCCGCACTGCTGGCGGGCGCGGCCGGCACGATCGTGCAGGACACCTGGTCGGCCCGCAGGTGACGGAGGTCCCGGCGGGTCAGGACATGCAGCCCTGACCGGTCGGCGCCCATCGCGAGACAATGATCATGAGGGTGGAGTGCGCCCCCTGAGCGACCGAAGGAGGCTGCGATGACCAGGCGAGATGAGCACATGAGCGCCGTGTTGCGCCACCTTGGCGCCGCATACTACGAGTCGCAGCACGGGAGGGCCAGCAGCGCCGACGTGGCCCGGGCGCTGGACGCGGTCGAGGAGCACAACGGAAATCAGCCGGTCACCGCTCCGGCCGGGCGCGGCCATCTGGCGGACCGGGACCCGCTGGGCCATCAGGTGCGCTGGCGGCAGCGGGTCCGGGACGTCATGACCACCAAGGTGATCACGGTGGACCGGATCACGCCGTACAAGGAGATCGCTGCGTTGCTGGCCAAGCACAAGATCAGCGCGGTCCCCGTGCTGATGCTCGGGCGGCACGTGGCCGGCGTGGTCTCCGAGGCGGACCTGCTCGCCGCCCAGCAGAAGAGGGAGCGGGCTGCCCACGCGGCCGCCGGGGGCGGGCTGCACCTTACCCACCGCCACGACGCGCACCAGGGCCTGATCGCAGAGCAACTGATGACCTCGCCGGCCATCACCATCTACCCGGAGGCGGCGCTGTCCACGGTGGCCAGGCTGATGAACAGTCACCATCTCAAGAGGTTGCCGGTGGTGAACCCGGACGGCACGCTGGCCGGGATCGTCAGCCGGAGCGATCTGCTGAGCGTGTTCCTGCGCTCGGATGAGGACATCGCCGGTGAGGTCCGCGACATGCTCAGCAAGGTTCTGCTCACTGACCCGGACGCGGTCTCGGTCCGGGTGCGCAACGGCGTCGTCATCCTGGGCGGCCAGCCCGCCGCCGGAACCGATCCCGGCCTGGTTCCCGTCGCGGTCCGCCTCACCTGGGACATCGCCGGCGTGGTGGACGTCATAGAGAAGATTGGTGCCCTCGCACCCAGCTGAGCCTTACCAGTTCGGTCCGGCGCGGCACGCTTGGGCGAGGGCAATGCGGAACAGGAGGTGACAACCATGCGAGCTGTGGTCGTCTACGAATCCATGTACGGCAACACGCACCGTGTCGCGGATGCTATTGGAGCTGGGCTCCAAGGTTCCTTTGAGGTCACTGTGGTGCCCGTGGGCGGCGCTGACCCGGCTGTTCTCGCGGACGCTGGCCTGGTCGTCGTCGGCGGGCCGACGCACGCCCATGGGATGAGCCGGGCGGCCACCCGCCAGGCGGCTGCTGAAGCCGCGGAGAAGCCCGGCAGCGACGTGACAGTAGAGCCAGGTGCACTCGGTCCGGGGCTGCGCGAGTGGTTCGGCCCGCTCGGCCAGTATCCGGTCAAGGCGGCCGCGTTCGACACCCGGATCCACGGGCCGTCCGCCGTCACCGGCCGGGCCGCCAAGGGGGTGACCCGATTGCTCCGGGCGCACGGGTTCGACGTGGTCGCAAAGCCGGAGAGCTTCCTGGTGACCAGGCAGAACATGCTCGATCCGGGAGAGACCAACCGGGCCCGCGAATGGGCCGCCAAGCTGGCGGCGAGGATCGCGCCAGGCTGAAACGCCTCGCCACATCGGCCCGGGGAGGAAGGGGACGAAGCGATGACTCACAGCAACGGCGCCTCTGCCGCGCCGCCTGGCGGTCAGCCGGATGAGCCAGCGGGCAACGTCCCGCTGGCCATGGTAGAGGAACTGATAACGGCGGCCATCCTGGCGCCGTCGATGCACAACACCCAGCCGTGGCAATTCCGCTTCGACCCTGGCTGTCAGACCATCGAGCTGTATGCCGACCCGGCCCGGATGCTGCGGTTTGGTGATCCGGACGGGCGCGCGGTGCATATCGCCTGCGGTGCTGCGCTGCTCAATCTCCGGCTGGCTGCGATCGTCGCGGGCCGCCAACCCCTGGTCCGGCTGATCCCGACCGTTACGCAACGGCTGCTGCTGGCGACCGTGCGGCTGGCTGGGCCGTGCCAGCCACAGCCCGATGAGATCGAGTTGCGCGCGGCCATTCCGGCGCGCCGCACCAACCGGTCCCCATTCAGTGGGCAGCCGGTGCCACCGGGCATCCTGGCTGAGCTCGCGGAGGCGGCCCGGCGGGAGGGCGCGGTGCTGCATTTCCCGGACTATCAGGAGGCCGTCCGGCTGCTGGGCCTGGCCCGGCAGGCCGAGCGCCAGCTGATGGCACACCGTGGTTATCGCGCCGAATTGGCCCGCTGGGCCGGGGGAGCACGCGACCGGGAGGGCATCCCGGACGCGGCCCTGGCCCCGCACGACCCCGCTGGCGCGGCTCCGGTGCGCGACTTCGCGGTCGCCCAGCCCAGGCCGGTGCACTATGCCTGGTTCGAGGAACGGCCCCAGCTGGCTGTACTGGCCACGCCGTCGTGCAGCCGGTCAGACTGGCTGCGCGCCGGGCAGGCGCTGCAGCGCGTCCTGCTGACGGCAACTCTCCGTGGCATCGCGGCCAGCCCGCTCACCCAGCCGCTGGAAACGCCCGACGCCTGGCTGGTCCGCGATCCCCAGTCCAGCTTCGAATACCCACAGATGATCTTGCGATTCGGCTACGGGCTGCCGGTCCCGCACACCCCGCGCCGACCGGTTTCCGAGGTGCTGGACACTATCCATACTCAGCCGGCGGACTGAAAGAAGGAGAGCGACGTGGCAGACGAGACTGATGTCCAGGGCGCAGCCGCTGCGGTCACGCAGTTCCTGGAGGAGGCGGAGTGCCTGCGGCTCATCGCCGCGGGCGGCGTGGGGCGGATCGGGTACACGGGCCGGTTCGGGCCCACCATCCTGCCGGTCAATTTCGTGCTGCATGAGCGGACGATCGTGTTCCGGACCGGGCAGGACAGCCCAATGGGGGAGGACCTGCGCACCGGGATAGCGTACGCGGAGTACAAGGTGGCGTTCGAAGTCGACGAGATCAGCCCGGCCACGAAGGAAGGCTGGAGCATCCTCATCCAGGGGTCCGCCCACCACGTCGACTCCGAGAGCGAGCTGGCCGAGGTGCGGCGGTCGGGCGTCCAGGCCTGGGCGGGTGGCGAGAAGGATCTGTTCATCCGTATCGTCCCGGACCGCATCACCGGCCGCCGCATCCGCCGGTCGGCACCGTCGGCTGCCGGTTAACCGGCCGGGCTCAGCTAGGCCGCTTCAGACAGCGCTGCAATCGCGCTCGCCGGTGCGGACCCGGATCACGCTCTCCACCGAGCTGACCCAGATCTTGCCGTCTCCGATACTGCCGGTGTTGGCACACTTCCTAATGGCGTTGACGACCGCATCGGCGTCCTCGTCCCGGACGACGACGTCCACGCGTGCCTTCGGCAGCAGGATTGGTCGGCCCGTCCGAGTGGCCTCGCGGATGTGCCCGTATTGCTGGCCAAAACCGCTGGCCTTGCTCGCGGTCAGGCCACGGGCCCCGGCGTCGGTCGCCGCGTTCATGACTATAGGAAGGTCGTCCGTCCGGATGATCGCTGTGATCAGCTTCATTGCTTCTCCCCTGTCTCTGCTAGTCGGGGTAGCTCAGCTGGTCGTGGACCGCCACCACGCCGTCTAGGCGCCGAACCGCCTCGACGAGTTCCTTGCCCACTTGGTTGGTTTCCGGCCGGCCAGCCATCGTCACGATGCCGTCCTGCACCGTGATGTCGAACAGCGCCGGATCCGTCAGGAAGCTCTGCAGGATCACTCGCCCGGCCACCTCGCGGCGGATCTCCTCATCCGGCCGGCTGAAGACGCCCAGCACATCGGACCGGCTGACTATCCCGAGCAAATGCCCAGCGTCATCCACCACGAGCAGCCGCTTGACTCCCCGCTCGTACATAAGCCGGGCCGCACGCTGCACTGGCTCGTCCGGACGGATCACGATAGGAGGGCTGGTCATCAGGTCAGCTGCGCTGATCCCAGCTGCCTTCTCGTGGTCCCGCCGCCGCCGCAGGCCGGTGAAGAAGCCAGGGTAGCTGGCCTGATCAGCTTCCTTGATCAGCATGTCAGCCTCGGACACCACGCCGATGACGTGCTCCGCAGCGTCCAGGACGGGCAGGGCGCTGATCCGGGACGTGCTGAGCAAGCTGGCCATATGTTTGAACGACGTGTCGCTGCGGACCGCAACGACGTCCGCAGTCATGACGTCTTTGACCGTAGCGCTCATGGCTACCACCTCTTAGCTAGTCCTTCTCCTGCTAATTCCAGTGGGTTCGGTACCTGAGCAGTACCGCCGAATGACCTTGATCCGGCAGCCGGTAGGCCCTCCTGGCTGGGACCAACGGGCCGATGCGGCCCGGCCAGGCTGCCTGGTTACCTTCCTAAGAACCGCCCCACTAAAGGGGAACTATCCAGATCGGGACCAAAGGCCGGTAACTTCCGGCCCGAACGCCACTGTGGAAATACCGCCAAAAAGTGATCATTGAATTAGGGAAATTGCGGGAACCGGTCAGCCGGGCCCCGATGCTGGAAGGAGCAGGAAATGGCTGGACTAGTGGTAGGCGTCGACGGATCCGATTACGCTCATCGCGCGCTGACCTGGGCCATGAAAGAGGCTGCGATTCGCCATGTCCGGCTGACGGTCCTGGCGGTTCACGAGGTCGCGGCCAGTGCCTGGACGGGCAATCCGATCATCCTGCCCGCGGACCAGGACGCCGTGGACAAGATCCGTAACGCAGTGGAGGAAACGGTCGCCAAGACCGCGGCCGAACTGGGGCAGCCGCAGCCGCCGTCGGTGACGGTGCGGACCGTGCAGGGTTTCCCGGTCCAGGAGCTCATTGAGGCGTCGCGGGATGCCGATCTGGTGGTGCTGGGCTCGCGTGGCGCGGGCGGGTTCGCTCGCCTGATGATGGGCTCAGTCAGTGACCAGGCCGTGCATCACGCCCATTGCCCTGTCGTCGTGGTCCCGCACGAAAGGTAAGCGGAGCCAGACGGACCCCGGCCCGCCAGCGCCGCGCGGTGGGCCGGGGTCAGCTGACGGCTAGGGCTGCAGCACGATCCGCGCCTTAGCCTGGCCGTGCAGCACTTCGCCGATGGCTTCGTTCACCGCGGCGAGTGGGCGGGTGTCGGACACCACGCGGGTGCGGCCCGCCCGGTGGAGGGCGAACACCGTAGCCAGATCGGCCCGGGTGCCCACGATCGACCCGATTACCGAGGTGCCGTTCAGTACGGTGTCGAAAACCGGAATCCGCAGGCTGCCCGCCGCGGGCAGGGCCACCAGCACGAGACACCCGCCGCGGCGCAGGCCCGCGTACGCGGTGGCGAACGACTCGTCGTCCACCGCGAGCCCGACTGCGACGCTGGCCCCGCCGTGTGACTGCAGGATCTTGGCCGGGTTGTCGGTCCGCGCGTCGATCACTAGGTCGGCGCCGAGGTCCCTGGCCAGCTGGAGCTTGTCGTCGGTGATGTCGATCGCGGCTACGGTGCCGCCGAAGATCTTGGCGTACTGCAGGGCCAGATGGCCCAGACCGCCGATACCGGAGATGGCCACCAGGTCGCCCGGGCGCACGTTGCCCACTTTGACGGCCTTATAGGTGGTGACGCCCGCGCAGGTCAGGGGGGCAGCGTCGACCGGGTCGATTCCGTCGGGCACCGGGGCGGCGAACGCCGCGTCGGCGGTGAAGTACTCCGCGAAGCAGCCGTCCACCGAGTATCCGGTGTTCTGCTGCCTGACGCAGAGGGTTTCCCAGCCGGTCAGGCAGTGCTCGCAGGTACCGCACGCGTAACCCAGCCAGGGAACTGCTACCCGCTGGCCTGGCGACGGGCTGGTCACGCCGTCGCCGACCGCGTGCACGATGCCGACACCTTCGTGGCCGGGCACAAACGGCGGGGTTGGCTTGACCGGCCAGTCGCCGTGGGCCGCGTGGATGTCGGTGTGGCACAGGCCAGATGCCTCCATCCTGATCACTACCTGGCCGGGGCCGGGTCGGGGAATGGGCCGGTCCTCGAGCACCAGGGGCTGGCCGAAGGCACGGACGACAGCGGATTTCATGAGTGGTTTTCCTCTCCAGAGGTGCCGGCGGTCTACGAGGTGCCGGCTGTCGCGGTGTCCACCGGCCCGGACGTGCCGGCTGCGGGAGGCGTCTCATCGCCCGACGGCTCTTTCCAGTCGCGCCAGATCAGCCGGTGCACCGGGATCAGCCGCGGGATGTCCCGCAGGCCGGGGATGACCGGCACCAGCAGCAGCAGGATCGTGGCCAGGCCGGTCATGTAGATGGCGATCAGGTCCGCGTTGGGGGAGTTGCCCCAGCTGGTCTGGTACCACAGCGTGTAGAGCCACAGCCAGGGCTGGCCGGGGTAGCTGCCGGTCTCGTTCATCACACCCCACTGGTCGCCGCCCAGGTGCATGGCCTCGGCCTGGCTGGCGAAGTAGGAGCCGTCGTTGACGAACATCAGCGGCAGGGTGAAGTTGGTGCCGTAGAAGGCATTCTTCGCGAGGAGGTCGGCGTCCAGCGCGCCGCTGCGCGCCATGGTCAGCTCGTTGGCCAGCATGACCGGGACCGGTCCGTCAGCCGCCGGCGGGACCACCGGCACGCCGCCTACAAACTTCACCTTAGTGACCGCGTTGGCGTAGGCGTTGGCCCACTTGAGCTGCTGGGCCGCGGGTGCGGCGCGGTAAGTGGCCAGCGCGGCGGCCAGCCTCGGGTTGCCCGCCAGGGCCGCGTTCAGCGGCGAGAGCACGAAGTCCTGCGCCCCGTTGATCGGCTGGGTCACGCCGAGGATGTTCGCCGGGGCGAAAAGGATCTTCTGCGGGGTCCCGTTCGTGTTGTACGGCGGGCCGTAGGTGGCTGTCGCGCTGGTGCCGTTCAGCTCGGTTGACGCGGTGGCCAGGAAGTCGGCGGGCGCCACCCTCGCCCAGGTCTGCACGGCAAGCTCCGGGACGTTGGGTGAGGACAGCAGGGCGGCCAGGCCGAACGTCAGCGCCAGGATGATCACCCCGGCGATGGTGCCTTCCTTGAGGATGTCGTAGCGGCGGGTCGCACCGCGCCACGGCGCGGCGTCCGCGCTGGCCAGCGCCCGGCGGCGCTGCCGGTAGCTGCCCCGGCCGGGCAGCTTGATTCCCTCGGGCAGCGGGTGCGAGACGCCGCGTACCCGGACCAGCAGGATGTGCGCCCCGATGATGGCGGTCAGCACGATGGGCACCAGCACGATGTGCCACATCAGCATCTGGCCGAAGTTCATCGCATTCCAGATCGCGCCGATCCCGACAGCGTTGAAGGCGTCTTTGGCGCTGGTGGAGATCCACTGCGAGTCGAAGTTCTGCTGCGACAGGTACCCGGTGAAGCATTCCACGACTGACGCGACGAAGGCGACCACGCCGGTGATCCAGGTCCAGGCCCGCTTGCCGCGCCAGGCAGCCATCCAGAACTTGCCCCACAGGTGGATGACCAGCAGGGCCATGAACAGCTCGACGCTCCACAGGTGCAGGCTGTTGCAGAAGTGACCGACCGAGTTGTAGCGCCACCAGTCCGGGCCGCCGAGGGCCAGCGCGAAGCCAGAGACCACGGCCACCCCGAACGCGGCCAGGCTGCCCACCCCGAACACGTAGACCCAGGACCGCACGTACGCGGGCTGCCGGTCCGGCAGCAGCTTGCCCGGCGGCAAGATCCTGGTGGCGAACCTCCGGGCCTTGTTCGTCCACATGTCCCGGTCCTCGTCCTCGCCGTCGTAAGCGCGGCTGTCGGCGGGACCCGGTGGCTCAGCGGCGGGAGGATATGTGCGGCCCTTGGGGAACGGCAGGATCAGGGCGAGGCCGAAGATCACCACCATGACCGCGATAAGCACCAAGTTGGCCAGCGAGACGGCGAAGACCGACCAGTGCAGGTACGTTCCGGGCTGGTCCAGGTTAACAACTGCGGAAGCCATGTCAGCGGGCGGTCTCATCAGCGTCTCCTAATGGCGCGCAGAACTAGTGACAGATCAAGAGTGTCCGGCAACGGGTAAGCCCGGGCAGAGATATCAGTCACTCGGTTATAGTGACCTTGGTCCCATGCTGGTTAAGAACTGGTTAAGACGGGTCGGCCCGGCCAGGCTCCTGGCGTGGATCAGCGGTGGAAAGCGACTCCGGCCGGCCGGGGGCGGATCCCCGGGCCGGCCGGTTGAGGTGGGGCCGTGGTCAGGCGGTGACCGGGCTGGGGTGCACGGTCTTGCCGAGCACTTCGGTCTCGGCGGTGACGCGGCGGCCGTGGATCAGGCCGGCGATGGACAGGATGAGCAGCAGGGCCGCGCCGGTGAACGAGGCGATCGCGGCGTACAGGGCGATCTGGCCGAACTGCCAGAATCCGTAGGCCTCCAGCAGCATCGAGCGCAGCGTGGTGCCGCGGAACACGGTCTGCACCAGCCCGGCCAGCGCGGTGTTCTTCGGCTGGGCCAGGGACTGTGCGGACAGCTGGGAGTAGGTCTGGCCCTTGCCCATCTCGGCCAGGTGGACGGCGATGAAGTGGTCGGCGTACGTCTTGGCCTGCGCGCCGGTGGTCAGCGCCTGCCCGGCGTAGGCACCCATCGCCGTCTGGTCGGCGGCGGGCAGCGCCTTGAACTCGGGGTTGCCCTTGGCCGGGAAGACGATCTTCTGCGCGACGAGCTGGTCACGGACCTGGCTGTTAGCGAACGAGTACCCCCACATCAGCAGCCCGCCCGCGACGAGCAGGACAGCTGCCAGGACCAGCCCGCCAGTGCTGACCAATAGGTCAAAAGTCTTGCGGCGCACCGTAGTGCCTCCTTTTTTGGGCCGGGCGACCCGGCCATTCGGTTCTGCCATATACAGTTTCCGTTTTCCCGGCGTCGCCAGGCAGGGCCGGTTTACCCGGCTCGGACAGGACTTCGGTCACCAGCGGGCCGGCCTTAATGGCCCTGAATGGAGCCGAACCGGAGGTCTTTGGGCCGTCCCCGGCTGGGCCTTTAGGCCTATCCGGACCTGCGGCCGGCGCAGCAGGAAGCCAGGGCGCCGATCACGACGCCGACCAGGGCGGGGAGTTGCTGGTCGATCCCGGACATGACCGTGCGCTGCGCGGTACCATCTGCGCAGGCAGGACAGCACTAGCCCAGCTCAGGAACCGCGGAACGACATGCGTGCCGATCAGGAAGCTACCGCAGCCAAATTCTGGGCAGCGTATCGGGCAGCCCGGCTAGCGCTGATGCGAGATCTCGGGATCCAAAAAGCGCAGGAAATCATAGACCGCATCGTGTTCGCCCGGTTGGCCCAGGAACGGGGGCTACTGTCAGACGGTCCGTTCGGGCCTGATGAGGTCCTGGACGGTCTGACCGTCAGCGACTCCGCCAGCAGAGCGCTGACCGGCCTGAGCAAATATGACTTCGGGCCAGACCTGGACGTAACGATTCTGGGCCACGTCTTCGAGCAGTCGCTCGCTGACCTGGAAGATATCCGCCGGAAGGTGGCGAAGAGCCGGAACCACGAAACGGTCAGCACGTCCAGGCGCAAGACCGACGGGATCTTTTACACGCCGGACTACATCGTCCGGTACATCGTGGCCAACACGCTCGGCGCGAACCTGCGGGAACACGAAGATCTGTGCACCGCGCAAGCCAGTACCGAACACCAGGCGCACCGCGACTACCAGGCATTTCTGCGCAACGTCAAGGTGCTCGATCCGGCCTGCGGAGCCGGCGCCTTCCTGCTGCACGTGTTCGACGTCCTGCTAGCGGAACACCAGCGAACCGGGGCCGTGCTGAACGATCTCGTCCCGTCCGGCGAGTACGCCCGCCGGATCCTCCGGGAGAACATCTATGGCGTGGATCTCAATGAAGAATCCGTCGAGATCACCAAGCTGAGCCTGTGGCTGAAGGCAGGGATCAAGAACGAGAAGCCGGCCGAACTGGATGACACCATCAAATGCGGTAACAGCCTGATCGAAGACCCGGCAATCGCGGGCCAACGCGCGTTCAGCTGGCCCGGGCAGTTTCCGGAGATCATGGCGGCGGGCGGCTTCGACATAGTCGTCGGGAACCCGCCCTATGTCAACGCGCGCACGATAAGGGAAGCCGATAAGACCTACCTGCGGGAACATTACCCGCAGCTGCGCGGCGCGTACGATCTGTACGTCGCATTCCTGCTCCGCGGCCACGAGCTGCTCAAAAAGCGCGGACGGTATGGCTGGATCGTGCCCAACAAGTTCCTCATTGCGGACTACGCCAGCCAGGCCCGCGACTTGCTGACCAAAGACTCCCTCAGCACGGTCATAGACGTGTCCGCCATCGAGGTCTTCAGCAAGGTCGGGGTCTATCCGGTCATCCTGCTCGGGCAGCGCGGAAACGCGGGCGGGCTGGTCAAGCTCACGGCGACGACCGCAGCCAGCCTGTCCACCGGGCCAGCGGTGGCCGTCGCCGCCACCCCGGCCGCGGACGGCCGGACACTGGCCGACCGCAACGTCCGGATAAACGCCGGCACCACCGGCTTCACCGCGCAGGCCATCAAGGGCCTGCTCAACGAGGACAACCGGGGCATACCGTTCGCGGTCAGCGGCAGCGTCGACCGGTACGAACTCGATACCAGTTCGGTGCGCTACATGAAGGACAGGTACACCAACCCCTGGATAGAACTCGGCAGCCCGGTCGTCGCCGCCTCGAAGTACCGCTTCTGGCAGTCACCCAAGATCGTGATCGCGGGCATGACCAAGCGCCTCGAGGCGGTCTATGTGGCCACCCCGCTCGCGCTCGGGGTCGGCGCGTACGGCATCTACGACCTGGCCGGGTACGAGCCGTACGCGGTCACCGCCGTGCTGAACAGCACGTTCATGTCCACCTACCTGCGCGAAGCGTGCCACGACAAGCATCTGGCCGGCGGCTACCTGGCGATCAACAAATCGACCATCGAGCGGCTGCCCATGCCGGACCAGAAAACACTGGCCGAGACCGGGCTCACCGAACTGTCGAAGCGGCTGCACACCTGCCGGCCTGCGCTGACCGAGGCGTCGAGACGAGCCAACACCGCGGCGGCCCGCAGGCTGGCCGCCGAGATCAGCCGCGCGGAGCAGCGAATCGACGAGATAGTCGACCGCGTCTTCCTGGCCCGGCACTGATTGACCAGTCAGACAGCGGCTACTTACGCTGGCGGCTAGCATCCATGACCGTCCCGGAAGCAGGCATCTGAGTCATGACCGACACCGTTCCCCGCACCGCCCGGGCCGTCGTGGTCGGGGGCGGGGTAGCTGGCTGCAGCACCGCGTACCACCTGGCCAAACGCGGCTGGGCCGACGTCGTCCTGCTGGAACGCAGAAAGCTGACCTCGGGCACCACCTGGCACGCGGCCGGCCTGATCACCCAGGCCAGACCCACATTCGGCACCCGGGAGATCGTCAAGCGCAGCCTGGAAGTCTTCCAGTCACTGGAACAAGAGACCGGCTTCAGCCCCGGATTCGAGCGCACCGGGACGCTGCACCTGGCCGACGGCGAAGCCCGGTGGGAGGAACTGCGCCGGGCCGCGTCGGCCGCGCACGGCAACGGCATCCGGGCCGAGCTGATCACCCCCGACGAGGCAGTCAAGCTGTTCCCGCCGCTGTACGCCGGGGACCTCGTCGGTGCGGTGCACTACCCCGACGACGGCCGGGGCAACGCCACCGACACGACGATGGCGCTGGCCGCCGGGGCCCGCCAGCTCGGCGTCAAGATCCTGGAGAACACCACGGTCACCGGCGTCCGGCACGAGGGCAACGAGGTCACCGGGGTCAGCACCACCGCGGGCACCATCGATGCCGAGTACGTGGTCAACGCCACCGGCATGTGGGGCCGCGAGTTCGGCGCCCTGCTCGGCGTCGAGGTCCCGCTGCAGGCGCTGGCCCACTACTACATCGTGACTGAGCCGATTCCGGGCCTGCCACCGGGCTTGCCGACCATCAAGACCGCCCCCGAATACGCCTACGTGAAGAACGAGGGTGCCGGGCTCATGGTCGGCTTCTTCGAGCCCGGCAGCTACCCGTGGGCGCCGCACGGGATCCCGGAGAACGCCGAGTTCACCCGGCTGCCGGAGGACTGGGATCATCTCGGGCCGTACTACGAGACGATGATCAAGCGGCTGCCGGTGCTGGCTGACACCGGCATCCGGCTGCATTTCTGCGGGCCGGAGAGCTTCACCCCGGACGGCCTCTACCATCTCGGCCAGGCCGCCGGACTGCGCAATTACTTCGTGGCCGCCGGGTTCAACTCGGTCGGCTTCCTCAGCGGCCCCGGGGCCGGCGCGGTGCTGGCCGACTGGATCGTGGACGGCTACCCGTCGCTGGATCTGCCGGAGGCCGACCCGCGCCGGGCCGCCCCGCACGAGGTGAACCGCCGGTTCCTGGAGCAGCGGGTCACCGAGACCCTCGACCTGGCCTACGAGATCCACTGGCCGTACCAGCAGCGCACCACCGCCCGCGGGCTGCGCCGCAGCCCGTTGCACGACCGGGTCGCGGCGGCCGGTGCGGTGTTCGGCGAACTGCTCGGCTGGGAGCGGGCCAACTGGTACGCGCCCCCGGGTGTACCACGCACCTACGACTACTCATTCGGCAGGCAGAACTGGTTCCAGCACTCGGCCGCCGAGCACCGCGCGGTCCGCGAGCGGGTCGCGATGTTCGACACGTCGTCGTTCGGCAAGCTGCTGGTGCAGGGCCGGGACGCGGCAGCGGTCTTGCAGCGCATCTGCGCGAACGACGTCGCGGTCCCGCCGGGCCGCATCGTCTACACCCAGTGGCTGAACGACCGCGGCGGCATCGAGGCCGACGTCACCGTGACCCGGCTGGCCGACACCCAGTTCCTGGTCCTGTCCGGGCCGGCCACGGTCGGCCGCGACCTCGACTGGCTGCAGCGCAGCATCCGGGACACCGAGTTCGCCACCGTCACCGACATCAGCCCCTCGCTGGCCATGATCCCGGTGATGGGCCCGGACTCCCGGCGGCTGCTCCAGCCGCTGACCGACGCCGACCTGTCCAACGCGGCGTTCCCGTTCGGCACCTCCCGGGAGATCGATCTCGGCTGCGGGTTCGTCCGGGCCACCCGGATCACCTACGTCGGCGAACTCGGCTGGGAGCTGCTCATCCCGGCCGACCTGGCCGGGCACGTCTACGACACGCTCACCGAGGCCGGTGCCCCGCTCGGGCTCAAGCACGCCGGGTACCACGCACTGGACTCGCTACGGCTGGAGAAGGCGTACCGGAGCTGGGGACACGACATATCGGGCGGCGACAGTCCGCTGGAAGCCGGTCTTGGCTTCGCCGTGGCGTGGGATAAGCCGAGCGAGTTCACTGGCCGGGCTTCAATCGTTAAGCAAAAAGAAGTGGGTGTGGCGCGGCGGCTTTTGCAATTCGCGCTGGCGGATCCGGCTGCGCTGGCCTACCATGACGAGCCCATTTTCCGCGACGGTGCGCTGGTCGGGCGGCTGACCTCAGCCGGTTACGGGCACACGCTGGGCCGGGCGGTCGGGCTCGGCTACGTGACCGCGCCCGCCCCCGGCACCGAGCCGTCGTGGTACCGCAGCGGACGCTATGAGATCGAGATCGCGGGTGAGAAGGTGCCGGCCCGTGCCTCGCTCCGCCCGCTCTACGATCCCGCTTCGGAACGGCCTAAGAGCTAATTTGCTCAACGCCGGCGCCGGGTCCAGCCGCACGATCAGCCGGTGCCGCCGCCCTCGTCGCCGAGCAGGTAGCCCCAGCCGCCGATCTGCACCGTCCGGCCCGCCAGGCTGCCGACCGCCACCGAACCGGTGCCGCAGATCACCGCCACACCGTCGGTCAGCCCGGCGGCGGGCAGCACGAGCTGGACATCGCTCACGATGGTGACGTCGCCGGCCCGGGTCAGCGGAGCGAGCTGCCCGGCCAGGAACTCCCGGACGCCGGGCACGCTCAGCCCGGCTGACCCGACGCAGATCGCGTCCAGCGGTCGCGCCTGGCCGAGGGGGAGTCCGGCCAGCAGCTTGGTCAGCGCGGCCTGGGCGCCGTCGCGGCCGGCGGCGGGCAGGCTGGCGCTGGGGCCGTCGGTCTCCGCCGTGACCTGGCCGTCTGTGCACAGCCGGGCCCGGCTCCGGGTGCCGCCGATGTCGATGCCGAGCAGCCTGGGCCCGTCCGGTTCGGCCATGCGGAGAGCCTACGGGGCGCTAGTGGTGCTCCCACCAGGGCCTGCCGCGCCTGCCTCCAGTCAGGGCGGCTTCCGGCTGATCCGCCGCGGTCGTGTCCCGGGGCGGCCGGAAGGCGGGCGGCAGAGCCTCGGTGAACTGCTGGTCCTGGCGGGCGCCGACCCGGGCGTAGCCGAGGAACAGGATGCCGCTGACGATGACGACCAGGATCCACACCGGGTGGCCGCTCACCTGGCCCCAGTCGTTCAGCCCGTGCAGGATCGCGGCGATGGCCAGCCCGATCCAGGCGACCTGGTACCAGTGGTACCGGGACGTCGCGGCCAGCCCGATGAAGTAGCCGGTCAGCCCAGACCAGCAGGCGTGCGTGATCGGGTCGGTCAGGAACCGCCAGACGAACGAGATGACGAACAGCAGCACCGGGCCGAGCAGCGCGGCGAACACCGCGGTCGGCGCGGACTGCCCTGTATTGATCAGCTGCTCGATGGACGGGATTGCGGACCGGACGGTCAGGTAGAACTGGACGACCCCGTTGACGGTGAAGTAGCGGACGACTTCGCTGGCCCCGAAGACCAGCCCGCTGACCGCGCCGAGGAACAGGTAGTCCCGGGGCAGCAGGCCGTGGCTGCGCCGGTAGATCAGCGCGATGACCAGGATGGGGATGGCTTTGGCCAGTTCCTCCGGGAGGCCGATGGTGACGATGCTGGTGCCGAGCGCGGCGTTGCTGCTGTGCAGTGCTTGCTCCAGCGTCAGCGCGAGTGGCACCTCGGTCACTAGTGCGACCGCCACCAGCACCAGCAGCATCGGCCGGGTCACGTGGTCGGGCCGGATGATGACGCCGAGCAGCAGCAGCCAGGCGATCGCGTAGTAGGCGGCGAACAGCCAGGCGGCGACGTCGAACGTGGTCCTGGTTGGGCTGCCCAGCACGACCAGCGCGATCGACGGCACGCAGATGAGCAGCAAGAACAGGATGACCGGCGGGCTGCGCAGCGCGTGGTGCCGGACCCAGTCGCCCAGTGGGAACAGGTCACTGACCTGCCCGCCGCGGCGCTGGCGATTGGCCGGAACGTGGTGGTGGGCCGGCTGCATGGCGATCCTCCGCAAGTGCTCGGTCTGCTATGTCCTATTTACGCCGGCCGGTCTGGGCTGTGATCACCCGGCCTTGTGTTCTGTGCGGGGAAAGGATAGATCAGCAGCCATGACTGAGCCTTTTGCTGGCCTGGACCCGCGCACGCCGGTACTGGCCGGCGTCGGGCAGGCCGCGGAACGGCTCGATGAGCCTGGGTACCAGCGGCGTTCGGCGGCTGATCTGGCCGGGGACGCGGCCCGGGCGGCGCTGGTCGATTGCGGCGCGGATCCTTGTGCGGTGGCTGGTGCGATCGACACGGTGGCTGGGGTCCGGCAGTTCGAGACCTCCTATCCCGGCGCGCGGGCGCCGCTGGGCCGGTCGGACAACTTTCCCCGGTCGGTGGCTTTGCGGATCGGCGCCAACCCGGCCCGCGCCGTGCTGGAGGTGACCGGTGGGCAGGCGCCGCAGCACCTGGTGAACGAGTTCGCCGGGGTGCTCGCTGCGGGCGACTCAGCCGTGGTCTTGCTGGCCGGTGGGGAGGCCATTTCCACGATCCGTCGTTATGCCGGGGAAGCGGATCGGCCGGATTTCAGTGAACAGGTGGCGGGGAGTCTGGAGGACCGGGGGTACGGACTGGACGGTCTCGCCTCCGGGCACCTTATTGCGCACGGGCTGATCGGGGGACCGGCCCAGTACGCCGTGATCGAGAACGCGCGGCGGGCCCGGCTGGGGTTGTCCCGTGCGGCGTACGCGGCGGCGATGGGGGAGTTGTTCGCGCCGTTCACGGTGGTGGCTTCGGGTAACCCCTATGCGGCTGCGCCGGTTGTGCGGAATGCGGCCGAGTTGGTCACGGTGACGGCGGCGAACCGTCTGATCGCCGATCCGTATCCGCGGTACGTCGTCGCCCGGGAGAAGGTTAACCAGGGGGCAGCGGTGCTGCTGATGTCGGTGGGGGCGGCGCGGCTTCTTGGGGTGCCGTCGGAGCGGTGGGTGTTCCTGCACGGGCACGCGGACCTGCGGGAGCGGGGGCTGATGGCGCGGGCGGATCTGTCGGCGGGGCCGGCGTCGGTGCTGGCCGCGCGGCATGCGCTGGAGGTAGCGGGGATCGGGGTGGGGGAGCTGGCCACGATCGACTTGTACAGCTGTTTTCCGGTGCCGGTGTTCAACGTGTGTGACGGGCTGGGGCTGGCGGTGGATGATCCGCGGGGGGTGACCGTGACGGGTGGGCTGCCGTTCTTCGGCGGGCCGGGGAACGACTACTCGATGCATGCGATCGCCGAGACCGTGCAGCTTGCCCGCCGGTCGCCTGGGTCGTACGGGTTCGTGGGGGCGAACGGGGGAGTGATGAGCAAGTACTCGGTGGGGGTGTACTCGACGCGGCCGGCCGAGTGGGTGCCGGACCGGAGTGCTGAGCTGCAGGCGGAGATCGACGGGTGGGCCGCGCCTGAGGAGGCGGTCGTGGCCGACGGGTGGGCGGTGCTGGAGACGTACACAATCGTGCACCGCCGAGACGGCGCGCGGACCGGGATCGTCATCGGCCGGCTGGAGAGCGATGGGCGGCGCTTCATCGCCCGCGGGGAGGACGGTGATGCCGCCCTCATCGAACTGCTGGCCACCGCCCCGGAGCCGGTCGGGCAGCGGGTCTACCTGCGGTCCTCCGAAGCCGGCCACCGGGTCACGGTCTCCGGCCCGGGATGCAGGTCATGACGGCCAGCGCCAGATTCGTTGTGGTCGGCGGCGGTGTCGTCGCGGCTGGTGCCGCGTACCAGCTGGCCCGCCGTGGCGCTGCGGTGATCATTGTCGAAGGTGACCAGCCCGGTATGGCCACCAACGCCGGAGCGGGCATCATCTCCCCATGGACAGCCCCGCTGGATGACGCCTGCTACCGGCTGTGCCGTGCGGGAGCACAGCACTACAGCGAACTGGTGGCCATGCTGGCCGACGACGGCCAGGCTGAGACCGGTTATGCCCGGGTGGGCGCGCTGTTCGTCGCGCAGCAGGGCCGAAAACTGGCCGGCATGGCTGCCCTGCTGCGGTCGCGGCGGGCCACGGCACCCGACATGGGGGAGCTCACGGCGCTGGCTCCGGGTGAGCCGGGCCGGATGTTCCCTCCGCTGGCGCCAGGCTTGGCTGGATTGTGGATCACTGGAGCGGCCCGGATCGACGGACGGGCCATCCGGGACAGCCTGCTCCGCGCGGCGGTGCGCCGCGGCGCCCGCCGGGTGCCCGGAAACGCCACCCTCGAGCAGACCGGAGACCGGGTGACCGGCGTGCGGGCCGGTGCCGAGAGAATCGACGCGGACGCGGTCGTGGTGGCGGCTGGTGCCTGGACGGCCCAGGTGTGCGCGGGATTCGGCGTACCGTTGCCGGTCCGCCCGCAGCGCGGCCAGATCGTGCACACCCGGCTGCCCGGCACCGACACGGCGAGCTGGCCAGTGGTGCTGGCCGACCGCGACCCGTACCTGGTCGCCTTCCCGGGCGGCCGGGTCGTGCTCGGCGCTACCCGGGAGGAGACCGGCTTCCAGTATTCCGCCACCGTGGCCGGAGTAGCGGGCCTGCTCGCCGGGGCGGTCGCCCTGGCCCCCGGCCTGGGTGCGGCGGAGCTGCTCGAAACACGGATCGGCTTCCGGCCGGTGACCAGCGACGGCCGCCCCCTGCTCGGCGCGATAGCAGACGGCCTGATCGTCGCGACCGGCCATGGCCCCGAAGGGCTGACCGCTGGCCCGTGGAGCGGCCTGGCTGTGGCTCTGCTCGCCCTGGGCCAGCCACCACCGACCGACCTCGCTCCGTTCAGCCCGTACCGGTTCCAGTCCTAGAGGGACCGGGGCGGGCCACGGCGCGGGTGGGGGCGGCCGTCAAAGGGTGAAGTGGGTGCCGACGGTGTTCGGCACGAACGCTTCGCCGAAGCGGCGTCCCATCGCGTGCTGGGCTCGCCATCCGGTGCAGTGCGCGGGCACCAGCACCTGCGGCGCCATCTCCGCCAGGTCATCGAGCACCCGCGGGATCAGCGGCTCGAACAGCGGCCCGTTCAGGTGGAAGCCGCCCATCGCGGCGTACAGCGGCTGGTCCCCGGTGAGCCGCCGGGCGTAGCGGCAGATGTTCACGATCCCGGCGTGCCCGCACCCGGTCAGCACGACCAGACCCTTGCCGCTGACGTTGATCATTAGCGCCTGGTCGTCCAGCACCAGCGGGTCGGGCGCCCAGGCGCCGTCCAGCCAGGCATCCTGCGGCGGAAACCCCGGCTCGTACCCGGTCGTCCGCGCGACCTCGCCGGTCACCAGAACCGAGCCGCCCAGCAGGAAGCTCGGCTGCGCCTCCTCGATCACCTCGAACCCGGCGTCCTGGAGCGCCCGCTTGCTCACGGAGGGGATCTCCTGCGGCTCGATCCCGGGGAGCCGGACCCGGCGCCGCCGCCAGAAGTGCGGGTGGATCAGCACCGGCATGTTCGGCCGGCCGACAGCCCGGATCAGCCCGTCGATCCCGGTTGTGTGGTCGAAATGCCCATGGCTGCAGACGATCGCCTCGATCGAGCCCGGGTCGATATCGAGGCGGCGCATGTTCTCCACCACGCCGTCCGGGCTGGTCCCGGCGTCGAACAGCATTCGGTGTTCGGCCCGGTCCTTGCGTACCGTGACCAGCACTGAGAACCCGTGCTCGGCGATCAGCGAGTCCAGGGTCTGCCCGCCGACCATCACCGAGGATGCCCGGTGCCGCTGCGGCGGGCCCGGGCGCCTGGCCGGCCCCTGGTCGGGCATGAACACGTCGGTGACGTTGTCCATCAGGGAGACGATCTCGACAGAGTCGACCGGCTCCAGTGTGATCGGCTGTTTCACTTCGACGTCGTGGAGCACAGCGCGCATCGGCGCTGGCGGACTGTGATCCTCGCACATGGCTGCCTCCAGGCCACAAAACACAATATGACCGTATAAATACAGGGGCGGGCACGTACACCCAGCGGGCGATCCCGGATCTGACCCCTGCGGCCAGTTGACACGCAATCTGACCGGCAGCCGGGCGTCGTCTGGAGACTTCGGCAGCCAGCCGGTCAGCACCAGCTTCCACGGTCATGAAGTGGCGCTTCCGTCAGTAGCGCCGGACTGGAGGACCTGGCTGTCGGGCCTGATGAGTGGCTCGCCGTCCGCGCTGGACTCGTCCAGCTGGGATCGGTGCACTTCTCTCAGGGCCTGCCAGGCTGGACCGCTTTGACGTCGGTGCCCGAATGATCTCGCAGCGAATTCGTCAAGCCGACATCAGCGGCCGTAGTGCTCTAATCCCCGGGCATGCCGCTTCTCCCCCCAGAATTGGCATAACAACATAAATCCCTCCCGAGATGCGCACGATAGGCGTGCTATTCATCGCGGGTACTCCCCGTCGACACGGCACGCTAGTCCCGGCCACCTGTGGATCACAAGGTGTATAACTAGGTAGTTCTTGTGCACTACCGGTGCTCAAGCGGTCGGCCCCTGTGGATGGCCGCGCCGTACGGGCAGTTCAGGTGGCTGGCCGCGAGGTGGAAACGCGGAACGGGCTGTGGATTGGCCGCCGCCAAGAATCATGGAAGCGGATCCGGGTCGCTAGCGGTCGTCTGGCCGTCGGCGGTGCGCCGTTCCTGCGGCGGCGTGCTTAGACCGCTGCCAGCACCGCATTCCTAGCGCGGCGGCTACTCGGCGCCGACGACCTTGAAGTCCTGGTCGAAGATGTGGTGTGGCCAGTTGACGCCAATGTTGTGCACCTCGTACTCGCCGTTGCCCAGCTGCACGACACGGTCGACGATGCCTCCCGGGTAGGCGGCCAGTGCGGCTTCGGTCGCCTTATTGGCGGTTGTGCCGCTGACGATCGTCCCCGATCCCTGGCTGTAGTCCGCCGGGACCTGGCCGGTCTGCTTGGAAACGGTCGCCGTCCCGCGCTTGAAGGGGATGACCGTGGCCGCCGAGGACGGGGTAGATCCGCTGCGGCCGGTCGGCTGGACGATGACCTGCGTGGCGGTGATGGTCGTACTGTCGGTCGTCCCGAGTACCAGGACGTTTTCGCCGTTCGTGATGGCGCTTGCCGAGGCGGTGCTCGTCCCTTTTTCGTATGCCGTACCGGACGCCTCGTGGACGGTCACCTTCTGGCCGGCTGAGGTCGTCAGGGTGAAGCCCGACGTGGTTACGCTGCTGACCGTGCCGGTTGATCCCCCTGCGGCCGGCCCGGACCGGGCGTTGGATGCCCCGCCGCCGGATTGCGGACCCCTAGCGGGGCTGCTGCTGGTCGTGGCTGAGGCGCTACTGGTCGAGGCGCTGCTGGAGGCTGCGCTGACGATCCCGTAGGAAGCGCCTCCGATGGCGATGGCCGCAGCGCCGACCGCGATGGACTTGGTGAGTTTGCCGGAAACCATTTCGTGAGCTCCTGTTCTCGGTGCTACTAATCTGAGAATGGCCGTCGGCTGTTGCGATCCGGTTGGGGCAACCTGGAAGGTTGCCGAGAGATTGTGGTGTGCAGGCTGAAAACAACCTCTACGGCCGCCAAGGGAGACCGCCGTAGGTCAGCACTGCGGCTCCCGGGTGGCAGGTTCGGTTAAGATCCGGGCGATGTCTCTGCCAGCCGCGTTTGATCTGTCGGGCCGTGTGGCCATCGTCACTGGCGCGGGCAGTCCCAGCGGGATCGGGTTCGCCACTGCGAGGCTGCTGGCCGAACTTGGTGCGGCCGTGATGATCACCGCCACGACCTCCCGGATCGACGACAGGGTCGGCGAACTGCGCAGCGCCGGATTCGACGCGGCCGGCTTCACCGGGGACCTCACCGACGAGAACACCGCCTCCGCTCTCGTGTCAGCCACGCTGCGGCGTTGGGAGCGGCTGGATGTCCTGGTCAACAACGCTGGCATGATCTCTGCCGCGAACCCCGACTTCGAGTCGGGCACGGTGGTATCGCTGAGCGTGCCGGTCTGGCAGGCCTCGCTCACCCGGAACCTGACCACTGCCTTCCTGGTCACCAGGGCAGCCCTGCCCGTCATGACCAGCCGCGGCTGGGGACGGGTCGTCATGGTGGCCAGCGTGACCGGCCCAGTCATGGCCATGCGTGCGGAGGCGGCGTATGCCGCGGCGAAAGCCGGGCTGGCCGGGCTCACCCGCGCCGCCGCGATCGACGTCGGCGGGCACCAGGTCACCGTCAACGTTGTCGCCCCGGGCTGGATCGCCACTGGATCCCAGACTGCGGAGGAGCGTGCCGAAGGGCTGACCACCCCGTTGGGCCGCAGCGCTTCGCCTGGCGAGGTCGCCTCGGCTATTGCCTGGCTGGCCAGTCCCGGTGCCTCCTACGTCACCGGCCAATGCCTCGTGATAGACGGTGGTAACTCCATTGCCGAGCAGCGCGGCACACCGCCCAGCATCACGGCTGCTGGGCGCCAGGGCCGCGGGGCTGTAGGGCGGCGACCGGCCAGGTGTGGTGACGTCGGCTCGGGGGTGGCCACTAACGGAAGCAGATAGTGTCTGGGCCCGGGTGTAGCTTGAGTCGCATGTCCGCCGAACCAGTCCAGGCCGAGGATCCGAATGACCCAGAGGTGATTCTCCGTGACCTGCCCGACCAGGAGCGTGAAGAGTTCCTCCGCCAGTACCACCTGGCCGTTGACTGCGCCCATGACCCGGCGGGTTACCGGCGCCTGCGGCAGCTCCTGCACGCGTGGCGGCTGACCGTCATCGCCACCAGTGAGGCTGGTTATCACGAGGAGCTCGAGGCGGTGCGAAGCGGTGCCGCCCGGACGAGGCCAGCGGAGGAAGTCGTCCCGGACTGGGAGAAGCGGCTGGCAGCCGCGCGAGCTCAAGCACAGTGACTTAACCGTGACGCTGATCGATGTCACTTGGGCAGGCTGACCCGCCGAGTTCCGCCCCCGCGGGACGGCTGCCGGACCCACCGTGCACGCGGGTGACGCGCGGTCCCTTTCGCGTCAGGTCCGGGGCGCTGGCCGGCCCGTCAGTGCCGGTGCACGATCAGCACAGACCGCCGGGAATGCGCCGCGACCGCGCTGGCGACGCTGCCCAGCACCGCGCCGGCTAGCCCGCTGCGGCCATGGGAGCCCAGCACGATGAGGCTCGCGTCGTGCTCGTCGGCGGCATCCACGATCCCCCGCCAGGTCGGCGCAGCCTCGGCCGCCATGCTCTGGGCCTGGAAACCCGCCGCCCCGGCCAGCGCGGCCCCGTGCGCGGCGGTCTGCTCAGCCGCCTTCCGGACCTCGTCGACCTGGGCCGCGTTGAACTCCACGTCGCCCACCGGGACGAACCCGACGTTGAACGGTTCCCAGATGGTGAGGACGAGGGCGGCACGTCCGGCGCGCAGTTGCCGGCCGGCTTCGGCTATCGCGGCCTCGGCCAGGTCGGATCCGTCGTAGGCGAACACGACGGGCCCAGCCCCGGCGGCCGTCATGGCCGATTCCGGCGGATCGCGGCCAGCAGCGGCGGGGAATCCCACCCCGGCTCGCCGCCACCCAGGAACCGGGTCAGCGACGGCGCCACCGGCCGCGCCCCACCCAGCAGGTAGAGCAGGACGCCGACTAGCGCACCGCCGGCCGCCAGCCCGAAGCAGACCCACAACGCGGTACCCATGGCCGGCGTGGGCAGGCCGGACAGCGTCGTCGCGAAGTGCAGCAGGATCGGAGCGATCATGAACGCGGCTATCGCGCGCAGCAACTCGAGGATGGCGAACACGCGCTGGATGCTGGCCGAGCGCAGCGAGAACCCGGCCAGGAACAGCGCCGGGGTCACCGAGGCGCCGACGCCCACGCCGATCAGCGCCGAACCGGCGAGAGCGAGCCCGGTCGTGGGCGGAACGGCGCTGCGGATGACCAGGATGCCCAGGGCCAGGAAGACCATCCCGGCCAGGGCGTAGTAGTGGATGAACCGGGTGCTGAACACCGCGCCGAACACGATCGCGGTGATCACGGCCCCGCCAAGTTCGGGCAGGTAGAGCAGGCCAAGGTGCAGTGGCGTGTAGTGCGGCGCGAGCACCACGCTGGTCAGCGCGATGGCGGACACCGAGGCGGCCGCCGCGCAGACGGCCAGCACGATCCCGGCCAGCGGGA
The DNA here is from genome assembly GCA_036497945.1 of Streptosporangiaceae bacterium. Lineage (GTDB taxonomy): Bacteria > Actinomycetota > Actinomycetes > Streptosporangiales > Streptosporangiaceae > RYN-230. The sequence continues at coordinate 85,032 of DASXIN010000090.1, forward strand.
TCGTGCTGGCCAGCGGGCGCAGCGTGAGCAGCGTCCGCCGGCCGCGGTACTGGTAGATCCACAGGATGACGATCAGCGCCAGCCCGCCCAGCAGCGGGGCCACCGCGACGGGATCGAGGAACCGGTGCGTGGTCAGCTCCGCGGCGCCCCAGAACGCCGCCAGCGAACCGATGGCGGCCAGCCCAACCGCCCAGCCGTCCCAGGGGGCGGTGCGGTCGGCCGGCGGGGCATCTTCGAAGGTCAGCAGCGACAGCAGCAGCGCCACCACGGCGACGCCGGCCACGATCCAGAACAGTGGCCGCCAGGCGTGGAACGACGCCTGGGCGCCGCCGATCAGCGGGCCCGCCGCCACGGCGCCGAAGATGCACATGTTCATGATCATCGCTGTCCAGCGCAGCTTGGCGGCCGGGTAGCCAAGGAACAGTGGCGGCGCGGCCGCGATCAGCAGCAGGCTGGTGCACAGGCCCTGCAGGACGTGCCCGGCGATGAACATCGCGGGGCCGGCCGCCGCCGCGGCCAGTATCGATCCAATCACCAGCACGGAGGCGTAGATCAGCATCATCCGGCGCTGGGGCAGGTGCTGGGCGAACTGGACGGCCAGCACCGTACCGACCGCATAGCCGGCATTGGCCAGGCCCGCGGCCAGGCTCAGCTCCTGCGGGCTCAGGTGCAGTGTCCCGCCGATCAACGGCGTGATCGGCCCCAGCGCCGACGACAGCACCAGGTATGGCACGAGGAACAGGATCACCATCGCCGCCACCGCGGGGTAGCGGCCAGCCAGCGGCCCCGATCGCCACACCCGCGCCTGCGCGCGGCTGCGCGGCTGGGGTTCCCGGACGGGGGCCAGGGGCGGCGATGATGCCTGGGCGGTAACATTCGGCACGAAGGAGTTCCCCTAGTTTGACGGTGCTCGAAGTTCGACAACCATCGAACCGTACAACATCTATCGAACTACCCGCAAACTGTTTTATCCTGGGCGTGTGATGGATGACGTGACCGAGCCGGCGGCTGAGGACCTTCAGCTGCACCGGGTGCTGGCCGCCCTGGCCGACCCGCACCGGCTGGCCACGGTCCGGTTCGTGGCCAGCAACGGTGAGTCGTGGTGCACCCAGGTGATCCAGGACGCCGGGCTGGGCACCAGCAAGTCCACCTTCTCCCATCACCTGCGCATCCTGCGCGAAGCCGGAATCGTCACCAAGCGGATCCAGGGCACCAAGGGCTTCATGTGCGTACGCAAGGAGGACCTGGACCGCCGCTTTCCGGGGCTGCTCGATTCGGTTCTCAACGCCGACCCCGAACCAGTGCCGTAACGCCTGTCTCCGCGGCTCGCTGGTTACGCACGACCCGGCCTCACCTAGCTGGCTGGGGATGTGCGGGCCGGCCGTCGTGGGTAAGAGGTCAGGCATGAGTCAAACGGCTGAGCCGGAGGCGGCCGGTATCCAGCTGCCGGCCAGGCGCCGTGGCTACCGGCTGACCGCCACCGTGCTGGTGATCATGATGCTGGGCGGGACGCTGCCCGTGCCGCTCTACGTGCTGTACGAGAACCAGATGGGCTTCGGCCCGCTTGGGGTGACCGTCGTTTTCGCCGCCTACGTTCTCGGCTCGCTGCTCGCGCTGGTGCTGTTCGGTGACCTGAGCGACCACATCGGCCGGCGCCCGGTGCTGGCGATCGCGGTGGTCTGCGCAGCGGTCAGCACCGGCCTGTTCCTGGCGGCCACGGGCATCGGGCTGCTTATCGTGGCCCGCGTAGTGAGCGGCACGGCCGTGGGCTTCGCCACTGGCACCGCGACGGCTGGGCTGGCTGAACTCCAGCCGCGCGGCGATCGTCAGGCGGCCGCGGTGGTCGCCTCGGCCGCCAACTTGGCCGGTCTCGGGCTGGGGCCGCTGGTGGCTGGCCTGTTCGCGGCGTACGTGGCGATGCCGCTGCACAGCGTGTTCTGGGCCTACCTGGGTGCGTGTGCGCTGGCGCTGGCCGCCGTCGCGGTCATTCCCGAAACGGTCCGCCACCGTGATCGCCGGGTCAGCATCCGGCCGCGGATGGCCGTTCCGTCCGGCCTGGGAGCCGTCATGCTGGGCGCCTGCCTGGGCGTGTTCGCCGCGTTCGGCGTGCTCGGACTGTTCAGCAGCCTGGTGCCGACCTTCCTGCATGGCGTGCTGGGTGTGCACAACCTCGCCCTGATCGGCGGCGCATCCTTCCTGATCTTCGTCACCGCAGCTATCAGCCAGGCCGTCTCCGCCCGGCTGCCGGCCCGCCGCAGCGCGAGCGCGGGGGTGCCACTGCTCCTGGTGTGCCTGGCCGCGCTGGAGGCAGCGCTGTTCGCCAAGGCGTTGTGGCTGTTCCTGATCGCCACGATCGCGGGTGGCATCGGGGTGGGCTTCATCTTCCGCGGCGGTCTCAGCGAGCTGAACCGGCTCGCCGAACCGCGGCACCGGGCGGCCGTCGTGTCCACGTTCTTCGCCGCCGCGTATGTCGGCCTGGGCCTGCCGGCCGTGCTGACCGGCCTCATCTCGCTGGCGGTAGGCCCGGTGGACGCGAGCGTCTACGTCTCGGGCCTGGCCGCGGCCATCGCGGTGGCCGCGTTCATCGTGGTGCGGCGCACCTTCGGCCGGGCCACCGCGCCCAGCCCGCCCGCCATCCCGTGTGACAGCTGGTGCCAGCCCGAAGAGCCCGTCCCGGCCGGCGCACCCGGCGAGCCACGCTCAGCATCCGGCTCCCGCTGACCGCGGGCAAGCATGCCAGCCCCGATAAAGACCTCTTCTGCCTAACGCCTGTAC
>DASXIN010000091.1:0-2069 GCA_036497945.1 Streptosporangiaceae bacterium
ACATACCGGCCCAGCTCCCGGGAGACGTCGTCCAGCGCGGCCCGCATCAGCCGGAAGTTTTCCTGGGTGGCGTAGGTGCCCGCGTAGCCCTCCCGGGTCGCCCCTTCCGGCACGTAGTCCAGCAGGGACTGCCCGGTAGACCGGATGACGGCCACGATGTCCGCGCCCTCCCGGGCCGCCGCCTGGGCCTGGGTAATGTCCTCGTAAATGTCGCCGGTCGCCACGATCAGGTAGATCCACGGCTTGGCCGGGTCCGCGGTGGCCTTGATCATCGCCGTCCGCTCGCCCCGCCTGCGGTCGATCGCGGCGAAGCCCTGGCCGAGTGCGGCCCGCGCCCCGTCCTGCGCGGCCGCGGCGTCGGCGCCCTCCGGCCGCCGGAACTTGACCGTCCCGGCCGCGACGTCGGTGGCCAGCGCGCGCAGCGTCGGGTACCCGCCCGCGAGCATCGCGTCCCAGACCGGGAGGGCCACGCCGTGTTCCAGCCCGGTGCTCTCCCGGACCGCGTCCACGAGCCGGTTCACCCAGGGCATGCCGCTGTCGTCCGCGCCTTCCAGCCCGGCCAGCCGGAGCACCGCCCGTTCCACCGACACGGTGGTATGCCGGGTAGCCAGATCCACGATCGGCTGCCCGGCGACCTGGGCCAGCGCGCGCGCCTCCGCCACCATCGCGGGGTCGAGCCGGAGCCTAGATTCCATCCGCAGAACCTCCCTTACTCGGTGAGCCGGGCCTCGAACAGCGCGCGGACCCCGGGCTCGGACCGGAGCAGGTCCAGCGCGAGTTCCGCATGACCTGGCACATACCCGTTACCGATCAGCATCGTCACATCGGCCGCCACGCCTTCGGCGCCCAGCGCCGCCGCGCTGAACGAGGTGGCCATCGAGAAGAAGATCACCGTGCCGCCCGGGGCGGTGGCCAGCACCGCACCGCCCTCGCAGCCGGGCACATCCACGCACACCACGGTGACGGCCGCCGGGCCGCCGGCCGACCGGACGGCATCAGCCAGCGCCACCGGGTCCCGGGCATCGGTGATCACCACCTGGTCCGCGAGACCGGCCGCGCGGACCGCGGCCGCCTCGGCCTCGGCGGGCACCACCCCGATGATCGTGCCCGCGCCCGCCCGGCGGGCGGCCGCCGCGGACAGGGAGCCGCTCTTGCCGCCGGCGCCGAGGATGGCCACCACAGGTCCGGCCCCAAGCTCCGCACGCGCTAGTCCGGCCCGCACCACGCGCTCGGTGAGGGCTGGTGCACCGCATACGTCCATGACCGCGAGGGCCAGCGCGGCCGGCAGGTCCGCGGGCAGCACCGCGGCGATGGACCGGCCGAACAGGATCGCGTGGCCGGCGCACGGCACCTGCTCGGACTGGCCGTCCCAGCGGGCCAGCCCGTCGGTCAGGGCCAGCGGGGTCAGGCTGAGTGAGACGAGCGTGGCGATCCGGTCGCCGGCCGCCAGGCCCAGCGGTGACGCCGCGCCTGCCTCGTCCACCACGCCGGTCAGCATGCCGCCGGATCCGGTCACCGGGTTCTGCATCTTGCCGCGCCCGGCGACGATGTCGAGCACCGCGCCGCGCATGGCCTCGGCCGATCCGCCGGTGGATTCCCGCAGCTGCCGGTAGGACGCGGCATCCAGGTTCAGCCGGTCCACCGCGACGCGGACTTCATCGGGCCAGATCACCGGGTCCGCGTCCAGCCGCCAGGCGGCCTGCGGCAGTACCCCGGCAGGCTCCAGCACCCGGTGCAGGCCGAGGGGCGACCCCGGGCGGCGCCCGGTGCGCGGTGGGTCCTGGATCAACGAATGCCCCCTACTTGACAGTAAGTCTTCCTGTGTGAGAGTCCTCCCACACTATCTTCTGCTGTTCTTAGTGCAGATGGAAGGTTATCCTTCAATGAAGCACGACGAGAACGGGAAGGTGATCAGCCTTGGTCAGCCAGCCGTATGCGTACCGCCGTGCCGGGCTTACCGAGCCGGACTGGCAGCGGTTCCCGGGCTGGTCGCAGGTGACTACCGCAGAGTGGGAATCGGTGCAATGGCAGCGGGCCCACTGTGTGAAGAACCTGCGCCAGCTCCGCGA
>DASXIN010000092.1:0-1606 GCA_036497945.1 Streptosporangiaceae bacterium
TCTGGCCGCACGCCGACTACCCGCTGCACGAGGTCGGCCGGCTGGTCCTGGACCGCAACCCGGTCGACATGCACACCCAGATCGAGCAGGCCGCGTTCGAGCCGAACAACCAGGTGCCCGGGACCGGGCTGTCGCCGGACAAGATGCTGCTCGGCCGCGGGTTTTCCTACGCCGACGCGCACCGCGCCCGGCTGGGGGTGAACTACAAGCAGATCCCGGTCAACGCGCCCAAGGCACCCGTCGACAGCTACTCCAAGGACGGCGTGATGCGGGTGACCAACGTGTCGGACCCCGTGTACGCGCCGAACTCCAAGGGCGGCCCGCAGGCCAACCCGGCGCTGACCGCGGAGCCGCTGTGGCACCTGGACGGCGATATGGTCCGCACGGCCTACACCCTGCACGCCGAGGACGACGACTGGGGGCAGGCCGGCACCCTGGTCCGCCAGGTGATGGACGACGCCGCCCGCGACCGGCTGGTGTCCAACATCACCGGGCACCTGCTCAACGGGGTGACCGAGCCGGTGCTCGAGCGGGCCTTCCAGTACTGGAAGAACGTGGACCCGGACCTCGGCGAGAGGGTCGAGAAGGGCGTCCGGGCCGGGCAGGCCTGACCGGCCCGCCAGGGCCGCCTAAGCGGGGGCCCGGCGCCAATAGGCGCCGGGCCCCCATCCAAAGGCGGCCTGCCATCGGATGGGTGAATGCGATGACGATTGTGAACGTCGGCGTGTCCTACCGGACCGCCCCGGCCGGAGTACTCGAGAAGCTCGCCGTGCCGGCGGAGCAGCGCAGCGGCGTGCTGGCCCGGCTGCATGCCCTATCCGCCGTGGACGAGGTCTTCGTCCTGTCCACCTGCAACCGGGCCGAGGTGTACGCGGCCACACGGCAGCCCACCGCGGAAACCGCCCGGGCCCTGGCCGGCGTGCTGGCCGGCCGTGCGCCGATGCCAGTCAGCGACCTGCTGCGGGTGGCCCGCATCCACTTCGGCGGCGCCGCCGCCGGGCATCTCTTCTCGGTCACCTGCGGCCTGGACTCGATGGCGATCGGGGAGGAGCAGATCGTCGCCCAGGTCAAGCTGGCCCACCGGCACGCCACCGCGGCCGGGACCATGGGCCCGGTGCTCACCGGCCTGATCGACGCGGCGCTGCGGACCAGCAAGCGGGCCCGCACCCAGACCACGATCGGCACCACCGGCGTCTCGCTCGCCCGGGCCGGCCTCGGCCTGGCCCAGGCGCACCTGGGCGGCGAGCTGACCGGCCGCCACGCGGTGGTGGCCGGGACCGGCAGCGCCGGCAAACTCGCGGCCCGGCTCCTGCGCCAGGCCGGGGTGAGCCGGCTGTCGATCTCCAGCCGCAGCCAGGCCAGGGCCGCCGAACTGGCCGCCGCGGTCGGTGCCAGGCCGCTGCCAGCAGCCGGCCTGCCCGCAGCCATCGCCGGCGCCGACATCCTGGTGACCGCCAGCGGGGCAGCCGCCCCCGTGGTGCGCGCCTCAGACGTGCGGGCAGCCAGGAGGCCGCACGGCCACCGGGCACTGTTCGTGCTCGACCTGGGCATGCCCCCCGATGTCGAGCCGGGCGTGGGCGAGCTGCCCGGGGTCGCGCTGGTCAAC
>DASXIN010000093.1:0-3502 GCA_036497945.1 Streptosporangiaceae bacterium
AGGCAGAAGATGTAGCACAGGCTGAGCAGCAGCGCGCCACCGGTGCCGCGGGCGAGCTTGCGTGGCTGCTGCGCGACCTCGAGCAGCCGCGGCAGCACCTGGCCCAGCATCGGCGACAGGCGGGCGCGCAGCATCCGCCGCCCGGCGGGGATGGCCAGCACCACGAGCGCGATGAGGACGAGGCCGGCCAGCACGAACCAGGCCCACCGGGGCGGCTGGGCCGGTTTGCTGCCCGAGCTGCCGGCGATCGCGGCGAATACGAGGATCAGCAGGACGTGCAGGACGAACGCCACCACCTGGGCCACGCCCACGCTGGCCGCCGCGGCCGCCGCGGGGATTTTCTGGCGCTGCAGGTACCTGATGTTCAGCGTGGCCCCGCCGACGGCGGCGGGGGTCACCAGGGTGACGAAGGAGCCGGCCAGCTGGGCGAGCAGGGTGCGGCGGTAGCTCAGCCGCCCGGGGACGAACCCGATCAGTTCATCCGTGGCGCCGACGTAGGTGGCCGCCGACAGGGCCAGCGCGGCGATGACCCAGCGCCAGTCCGCCTCGTGCAGCACGCTGCGGAGGTTGGCCCGCGCCAGCTCGCCGGCCAGCAGGTAGACGGCGGCGATGCTGGCGACCAGGGTCAGCAGGGTGCGCGGCCGGATGCGTTCCAGCCGGGCCGGGGTGACCTCGCCGCCCGGCACCGCCGCCAGCAGCCGGGTGCGCAGCGCGGGCAGCACGTCGCGGCGGTGGCGTAGCGCCTTGCGGGTCGGGCGGGCCAGCGCGACCGGCTGCAGCACCGACACCACCGCTACCAGGTCGTCCGCGCTCATGTTGGCCACGGCCAGGCCGGCGGCGCGGTCCGGGCCGGCGGCCAGGGCGAGCTCGGCGAGGAGCTGGGCCACGTCCAGGCGGATCTGCAGGTCGCTGGCTTCTACGTCGCCGTCGCCCGGGTCGAGCAGCATGGCCTGGCCGTCGCCGGTGAGCAGGATGCGATCGCCGGTCAGGCCCCGGTGCGTGACCCTGTGGGCGTGCAGCCGGCCGGCCGCATCCCATATGCGGCTGAGCTCGGCGTCGCTGCAGCCGGAATTCCGCTGGGCCAGCGTCGTCCCCTCGTGGTGCTCGCAGGCCAGCACGCAGGCTTCGGGACCGGCCCGGACCAGGGCGCGCAGCCGCGGCGTGGGCGCGCCCGCCTCCTCGGCCGCGTAGCACAGCAGGGCCCGGCGCTCGGCCGCGTGCTCCACCGACAGCGGGGCGCTGCGTGACACCTGCCCGAGCACCCGCACCCTGCGGTACAGCCGGTAGACGGCGCCGGCCGCCTGCTGGTCCCGGTCGTACACGACGACGTCCAGCCTGCAGCCGTCTCCCCTGGTGCTGACCGCGTAGTGGCGCGACGGGTTTCCCTGACGGGGCTCCAGGCGGTGGTCCCGCCGGATCGCGGTCACCGGCAGGCCGGTGGCGGCCAGCGCGCCGGCGATGTCCAGGGCGCTGGGCCGCTGCGACGCGGAGCCCGCCACGTACCTGACGGCCAGGCCGATCGCGCGGCCTGCGAGCACCGTGATCAGCAGGGTCAGGACGGAGGTGTGCAACGCTCCCACCTGCACGATCGCGTACACGGCGGTCGCCGCCCACAGGGCATTGCGCCAGTATGGCCGGCCCACCAGGCCAACCATGGTGGCGTAGGCAACCAGGCCCGCCAGGTAGGGGTCGAGCGCCGCGGCGTGGCTGGTGCCCGGACGGGCCATGATGATCGCGTAGTAGAGCCGGCCGGCGGCGGGCCGGGTGAGCAGGTCGTTGATTACCGCGGTCAAGGCGGCGGCGAGGACGCCGGTGGCCACCGCCTCGCCCAGCCGCCGGAACTGGCGCCGGACGAGCAACTGGACGGCCATGGCCACAGGCAGGATGAGCAGCGCGAACAGCGCCAGCGGGCCGGCCACGACAACAAGGGCATGCGGCAGCCGGCGGGCCGCGCCCACGATGTCGGTTTCCACACCGGACGTGGTGGCGCTGGCCGCGATGCCAGCCACCAGCAGCGCCATGACCTCGATGCAGGACAAGACACAGCGCAGCAGGTCGGCCGGCTTGCGGATGCGCCGCTCGAGCTGATCCTCGACCGCGATCTCGCCGGGCTGCGGTGCCGTCACGCCACGATCGTCCTAGGCCGGGATCGCGGTCATGGCTTGCATCGTTTCCGGAACGGCCCTGGCGTCAGGGGCGCGTCAGCGTCAGCGTGGTCACGCGCCAGCACGCGCAGCCTCATGATGCCTTGTGGGCATCGCGCGAGGTGTTGCCGGATCTGCACGGTTGCGCCCATTCCCGAAAGCTCCTGCGATTTGCCGAACCCCAGTAAAGACCCAGCACCGCAGCCCCCGTCAGAGCCTAAGGTCCTCTGCAAGTTCACTTAGGCCCCATAAATAACAGAAATCACGCAGGCCTCAGTCACCATCGCAGTGGCCGCCGGTTGTGGAATGCACGATCAGGGCTAGCATCAGATGCGCCGGCCGGAGCGATCGTGGGGAGCGCACGTGCTGCACGTCGAGGTGAGCCGGATAGCCGGGGACCCGCTGCGGTTGGGTGACACGATCAGCTATATGGCGAGCGAGGTCCGCCCGGCCGTGGAGCGCCAGCCGGGCAGCCTGGGGACCTCGCTGTTCATCGACCCGGCGGCGGGTGGCATGGGTTTCGAATCGTTTTGGGCGTCGCACGGTTCTCTCGTGCAGAGCGAGGAGGCGATCGCCGCCAGCGTCCGCGAAGCGGCCCGGCGGACAGGGGGAACGGCTACCCGCGAGCGTTACGAGGTCGTGCTGTTCGAGCGGGAGGCTCCGTGGCGTGGCGGGCAGGGAGTGCGGGTAACACCGGTGAGCGTCGAGCCGACCAAGGCCGAAGACGCTATTGCCCCCATGAGCGCCGAGTCGTCAAAGCTGTCGAATGTCGAAGATGCTGTTGCCCGGTACGGGGACACGGCGGTCCCCTTGCTCGCGGATACCAGCGGTTTCTGTGCCGCGCTGCTGTACGCCGACTGGGCCTCGGGCCGTTTGATCAGCGAGACGGTGTGGCAGGACCCGCATGCGCTGGCCGCCAGCCGGAGCGCGGCCAAGGCGGGCGAGGCCGCCGCTGCGGAGGCAGTGCACGGCGTGATCGGCGCCTCCGCAGAGTACCGGCTGGTGTTCAGCTCGGCGCGGCCCGCCTGATCAGCGCGATACGCGGCTGCTGCGCTGCCGTGAACCAGGGAAAGAACTCGGCCAGGTGGTCGATGTGACTGCCCGATCAAGCACACAAGTCGTCCACGGCTTGATCAACGAGTACCGAAGAGCGACCGAACAGGCACAGAAACACCAGCTCAGAGCAAGCGCCACGAATTCCGGCACGGCACGCCACACACGCTCAGCTGGGACTAGGGCCCGGGCCAGCGGCAGGCTGAGACCCGGTGCCGGGGCTGACTCGCATGCCGCGGCGCTGAAGCATTCCCCAAACGCCTATTTTTCCTGAACGCCCCTACGCCGCCGGGGTACCCACCAGG
>DASXIN010000094.1:0-19361 GCA_036497945.1 Streptosporangiaceae bacterium
ATTCCGGACCACCAAGCGGCGGCCGTTCTCATCGCGCTCGGCGGCATGCGCCGCGATATAGGCATCCACCTCGGCCTGCAGCGCCTCCGCCAGCATCCGCCGGGCGCCTTCCCGCACGATCTCATCGATCAGCGGCGCCGAGCCGTCCTTCCCGCCTTCGTGGCCTGGACCGTCGCCAGGGACTACGGTGAGCATCGGGTTGTACCTTCCCGGCCGGCGCGCCAACGCCGGTCATTTGCTTGAGACTCGACACGGTCACCGGGAAGGTACACCCCATCCCGGCCATCCACAGGTCTCAAGCATTGCTCGTTCGTTGACGCGACGCGCTGCAGCCAGCCGCGCCAGTCCGACCAGTCGACGCCTTCAACCCACCGCTGCCACCCCTGCCAGTCTGACGGCGCATTCACGCGCTCACGCTCTACGGGATCTTTCGCCACGGCATTCTCCGCTGTCAGCACCCGGCAAGCAGGTCTGGCGCCCGCCGAATCAGTGCTGCAGCTACCCCAAGCCAGGCCTTTCAGTCCCCGGGTGCAGGGCTGGACGTCATCTTGCTGGACAGAGGCCGAGCAGGACAGCACAGCGCCGAGCCGCGATCAGGATCCGCGCCCTCTGCCCATGATTCCTCCGGACATGGCGGAAAGACCGGACGGACGGGCATTCGACGTGACGCAGGCTGGGCGGGGCACAACGAGGCCAACTCTCAGGCTTTCTCGCGTATGTCACCTGGTACGGCTAGGCATTGCAGCGAGTGGGCCAGCACCGCGCACTCCCAAATGGGCCCTGTCCGCCGGCTCGGTTGAGATCCTGGGAGCCGAGGCGGCCGGGGTCATGCTGGCCGACACGCATGCCAGCCGGTGGCAGCCCATCGCCACAGCTTGCGGGCGCGCACGCGGCCGGCCTCCCAGCCGGTGCCGTAGCAGATCGCAAGCTGCCCATAACATGGCTTGCCGGCCCGCCGGCCTGCTGAACCCTTCGGTGAGGGAGCGATCCGGCCCGGTGGCGATCATGCAGTCGGCTTGCTGCCCGGCGGGATGGACCGAATCCGGCCCGGACACCGCAATCCCGATGGGCACCGGCATGTCCGGCAGGTCGAACAACTTAGTCCGCTCCACCCGGAAGTGCTCCCCGCTGAAGTTGACGTAGTCCCCGCCCAGCAGTTCGCGGATAATCTGCGCGGCCTCGGCCAGCCGCTGGTGCCTGACCCGCCTCCGGCCAGGCTAGCCCGGTCACATGCTCGTTCAGATTTCCCCCGCCCCGGATCCCTAGCCTGATCCAGCCCTCGGACAGCACAGCCATCGTGGCTGCCTTCTGCGCGATGACAGCCGGGTGGTAGCGGAAGGCTGGCAGGTGACAAACGTCATCAGGGGCAGTCGCTCAGTCACCTGCGCCGCGGCCCGGGCACTGACCATACGTGTCCGGAGTGGCCCTGTTCCTCGATCCACGGGAAGTAGTGATCGGATGACCGAAAAATCGAAGCCGGCCTGCTCCGCCCGAGCCAGGTCGCGGACGAGGTGACGGACAGGTATCTGCTCACACATCGCCGTGTAACCGAAGCTTGTCACGGCGGATGCCCTACTGACCTACCCAGCCTGCGCCCCGTGTGCATCAGGGCTGACCGGGGCGGCTCACCGTGAGCCAGCTCACGGTGAGCCGCGTTTAGAGCGTGGCCTGCCGGGCAGGTGGTAGCGAACCCGGGTCCAAGCAGCGTGTACCGGGCTGAGCCCAGCAGAATGGAAGGAGTCTGCTGACGTGCCAGCCAGCAGTTTCAGCGTTGACGTTGCCGCCATCCGCGAGCGTGCGCGGCAGAAGATGGACCGCGGGCCCGTCACCGAGGCCTACGGCAAGGACCCGGCTGACGTTGCCGCGGTGCTCAACGAGGTTCTCGCCACCGAGATTGTGTGCTGGATGCGGTACAGCCGTCACGCCATCTCGGCGTCCGGAATCGACCGGGCTCAGGTGTCAGCCGAGTTCACCGAGCACGCCGACGAGGAACGCCAGCACGCGATGTGGGCAGCCGAGCGGATCACCCAGCTCGGCGGGGATCCCGACTTTGACCCGGCCACGCTCACCAAGCGCGCCCACACCACCTACGAGACGTTCGCGGATGACGATCTGGCCGGGATGTTCAGAGAGAACCTGGCAGCAGAGCGGACCGTGATCACGACATACCAGGAAATCATCCGCTGGCTTGGTACGGACGATCCCACCACCCGGCGGCTCATGGAGACGATCCTGGCCGAAGAAGAAGAGCATGCCGACGACATCGTCGACCTGCTGGGGACATGACGCGGGCGGCACCGGAGCCCGGTGCCTGGCCGGCTGGCTGGATGCTAACGGCGCGCGCGTTCCGCGTGGCGGCCGAGTGTGGGCGGCTTGACCTGCCGCTGCCCGGGAGCGGCCGGACCTGGGAACGCTGGATGGCGTTCGCGGACCTGGCGGAAGAGGACCTGTCGCTGGCCCGGCTCGGTGAGGGACACGCCGACGCGGTGGCCATCCTGGCGGAACTCGGTGGGCCACCGGCAGCTCCGGGCACCTTGTGGGGCGTGTGGGCCGCGAACCCGCCCGGCCCCGGCCTGGAAGCGGCCCAGACCAGCGACGGCTGGCAGCTGCGGGGCACCAAGCAGTACTGCTCCGGGGCGCGGACCTGCACGCATGCCCTGGTCACCGCGGCCGCGCCGGATGGCCCGCGGTTGTTCGCCGTCAGCACCCAGACGCTGAGCCCCCGGCCAGGAACCTGGCCGGCCGTCGGGATGGCGGCCAGCGACACTCTGGACGCCGGCTTCAGCAACGTCCAGGCGGAGCCACTCGGAGTTCCCGCGTCCTACACCAGCCGCCCCGGCTTCAGTCACGGTGGGGTCGGGGTTGCCGCATGCTGGTACGGCGGCGCCCGCGCGGTCGGCCGTACCTTGCTGGCCGCAGCGGCCAAGCGGGACGTTGGGCCACACGCGCTGGCCCAACTGGGCGCGGTGGACATCGCACTGCAGACCGCGCGGGCGGCTCTCCGCCAGGCAGCGGACGAGATCGACGCCGACCCGGGTGACCTCAAGAGAGCCGGTCCCAGCCGGGCGCTTCGAGTACGGGCCATGGTCGAGTCGGCGGCTACCGACGTCCTTGGCCGGGTTGGCCGGGCGCTGGGGGCCGGACCGCTGTGCCACGATGAGGCGCACGCCCGTGCCGTCGCCGATCTCACTGTCTACCTTCGGCAGCACCACGCGGAACGGGACCTGGCCGCGCTCGGCGCCCTCGTCGCCGAGCGGGCCACCGAATGGTGACGGCGCCAGCCCTCAACCCCATCGACGCACCAGGCACTGGCGAGGATGCCTGGCGTGCCTGGGGCGGCCTGGCTCAGCTGCCTGCCGCCGGCATCAGCCGCTGGGCCAGTGCGGTCATCGTGGCGGCTCACCCCGACGACGAGATACTCGGTGTTGGCGGCACCATCTCGATGCTGGCGGCCGCGGGTGCACGGCTGCGGCTGGTCTCGGTTACTGATGGGGAAGCCTCCCATCCGGGCATCACCGACCCATCGGGCCTGGCCCAGCGCCGTGCCGCGGAGACCGCCCAGGCATTGCAGGTTCTCGGTGCGCAGCGGACCGAGGTGGTCCGGTTGCGGCTGCCCGACACTGGGCTGGCCGCCCGCCAGGACCAGATCACAGACCGCCTGGCGGACCTCATCGCCGGTTTCGATGTCTGCCTGGCGCCCTGGGTCCGGGACGTCCACGCCGACCACGAGGCGGCGGGCCGGGCAGCCCGCCGGGTGAGCGAGCGCACCTTGGGTTACCCGGTGTGGATGTGGCACTGGGCGGTCCCCGGCGATTCACGGGTGCCGTGGCACCGCGCCCTGAGGATTCCCGTCCCGGCTTCTGCCGCGATCCGCAAGCGTGCCGCGATCGCATGCTTCACCAGCCAACTGGAACGCCGTGGCGGTGGCCTGGCACCGGTGCTTCCAGCACAAACGGTGGCGCATTTCACCCGTGACATGGAGGTGCTCTTCCGGTGACACGCCCATGACAACGCTGGGGATGGACTACTTCGATGACCTCTACGCGACGTCGGCAGATCCGTGGGGGTTTACCACCCGCTGGTACGAGGCACGCAAATACGCGCTCAGCCTGGCCCTGCTGCCTGCCGAGCGTTACCGCGACGCTTTCGAGCCCGGATGCTCCATCGGGGTGCTGACCGAACTGCTCGCCCGGCGGTGTGACCGCCTGCTGTCCTGTGATGGGGCAGCCGCCGCCGTGCGCGCGGCAACTGCCCGGACCGCCCAGCTGCCGCATGTCCGGGTAGCGCGCGCGGTCATCCCCGATGACTGGCCTGCCGGCGAGTTCGACCTGATCGTGTTCTCAGAGATCCTTTATTACTTCGCCGGCGACGACCTGGCCCGGGTACTCAGCCTTGGTGTGTCCGCATTGCGTCCTGGCGGCACTCTGCTCGCTGTGCACTGGCGCCATCCGGTCGCCGACTACCCGCGCAGCGGGGACGAGGTGCACCAGGCGCTGGCCGGCCAGGGCGGCCTGGCCCGGCTGGTCGAGCACCGCGAGCCTGACCTTCTCGCCGAGGTCTACATCCGCGGTGACGGTGAGCCGTTGTCTGTGGCCCAGGCCACCGGGCTGGCATGATCCAGGCGGTTGGCGTAGTCATACCCGCCCACAATGAAGAGGACCTGCTGCCGTCCTGCCTGGCCGCCGTACGGGAAGCCACCAGGAGACTGCACCGGACAGCGGTCCACATAGTGGTAGTAGCCGACGCGTGCACCGATGGGACGGCGGAGCAGGCCCGGCGGGGCGGGGCGGTGGTACGGGAGATCCAGGCCCGGTGCGTCGGTTCGGCGCGCCGCACCGGCATGCGGGAGGTGCTGCGCCGGACCCGGCACCTTGATCGCGGACGTGTCTGGCTGGCGACTACGGACGCGGACACCCTCGTCCCGCCAGAGTGGCTCGGCCAGCAACTCCACTACGCCACCGATGGGTGGGACGCTGTCGTCGGCACGGTAACAGTCACCGACTGGAGTGAGCATCCGCCCGGCGTGCCGTCCCGCTTCCACCAGCGCTACCGCAGCGGCGGCCCAGGAACTCACCCGCATGTCCACGGCGCCAACCTCGGGTTCACCGCGAGCGCCTACCTCGTGGCCGGTGGCTTCCGGCCACGTCGCACGGCCGAGGACCACGCCCTGGTGGCATCATTGACCGCTGCGGAACGCCGGATTCTGCGGACCACCGAGATCAACGTGCTGACCTCAGCCCGCCGGCACGCCCGCGCACCACGCGGTTTCAGCCAGCTGCTATCCTCCCTGGCCGGCCCAGCCCAGCCGGGCGCCGCCGAACTGGCCGGTGCTGAAGCCCAGGCCAGCCCGGCCCGGGCAGCCGAAGCCCGGGCCGGGTGAGCGGGTATTCGTGCTTGCCGCAGTGATGCCGGGAAGCTGGCAGCTTGACAGTTATGGCGCCGGCCGGGCCGGCGCCTGTTGTTTCCTGAGGAGGAAACATGTCTGGTGCTGTCATCGCCAACTGGCCGATCGCCCTGCTCATCATCGTGGCGATCGCGGGCGTGCCGCTCTGGCTGACTTTCCGCCGCAACCACCTCCGGTCCGGCTACCGCGACGCCCACGCGCACGATCAGGTCAAAGAATCCGGGCCGGGCACCGGCGAATATGTCCCCGCCGACCGGGTCAGCTCGCTGGATGGGCTGACCGTTCCGCACCAGGCCCGGATGGGCGAGGACGAGGCAGCGGCACCGTGGCAAAGCCAGTAACGGCCGCCCCCAGCAGACCGGGAGTAGTGCCGGAAGAACCACCGGGACAGACGGCCGCTCATGACGCGTCCGCGCTGCGTGACCCGCCGGGCAATGTGGCTGACCTGCTCCGCAGGCTTCACGACGCGGCAGCAGCCCACGGCGAGGACTGAGATGCGGCGGACCCGCAGCAGGCCGGGTGGCTTCCCGGAGTCCTGCGTGGCGCAGGTCCTTCGCGCCCGGGGAGCTGAAGGCGATGACCGGAACGCCGGCGGACGGAATCCTGATCATGGCCGCTGTGATCGTGGCGGGACTGGTGATCTGGCTGAGCCTGGTGTTCTGGGCCGGCAAGCGCCCGCTCTTCAAGCGCCGCACGCCAGACCAGCGGCCTGGTGACGTGCGGGGCGGCGCCTTCCTCGGGGGCGGGCGCAGTGTGATGCCCCGCCAGGACGGTCCGCCCGGCGGACCGCGAATGGCAAGCCCGGGAGAGCGGCAATCCCGCCCACGGGAATGATCTTGGATCGGGCGTACCCTCCCGCCCATATACGCAGGGCTGGGACGGGTAAGCAAGCATCGCACGAGCGGTAGCCTGGGCAGCCGGAGTGAGCTGACGGCGCGCGGACAGGCGGAAAAGGGAAGCCGGTGCCCGGAGCGCAGATCAAGGACGAGAAGACCTACCAGAAACTGCGGGAGCGCGGCGAGAGCAAGAAAAAGTCCGCCCGCATCGCGAACGCAGCGGCCGGAAGCCCGCGCCGCAAGGTAGCGGCCAAGGGTGGCAAGAGAGGCTCCTACCAGGACATGTCCAAGGCGGACTGGTGAAGCGGGCCCGCGAGGTGGGCAAAGGACGCTCGTCGATGAGCAAGAGCGAGCCGATCAACGCCCTCCGCAATCACTGACCCGTGCCGCAGCTTCATGGGCATGGTGCGGGCTTATCACGCGATTGCTCTACGTCACGGTAGACCGGCATGACCAGGTCCAGCCCCGGTGAGTTCGAGAACCTGGCTGACCGCGACCCGCCGACGGGAGGCACAGCCCGGCACCGCACGAACGGGCCTGCCGGTGGGCACGGGCAATCGCGTGGATGCCTGCGGAGCCGCAGAATGCGTGCCGCCAAGCCAGCGGTGATCATGTCCGGGGCCTGGCAGATCGCGACAGTGGCACGTCAGGTTAGCCTTCTTTTCTTCCTTACCCGGGCATAACGGATTCCCGGCACCCTTCCCAGCTACCCGTTCGCCTTGCCCTGGCTGCCTGGGCGGTGTTCCCGGCCTTGTCCCCCTTACTTACCGGAATAACCTCCTTCCCGCGGCCCCGGCCACCCCGGCACCCGCAGGACACGGCCGGCTTCCCAGGACCCCAGCGCCTGAACCAGCCCGCATACCGGGTCAGCGAGAGGGCCCAGGGCCTGGGGTGCCGGGTCCAGCGCGGTCGTGGGGAGCCGGGGCTGGCACGGCAGGGGTGCCGCGGGGGCCTGCGGCGGGCCTGGGTTCGGCGGCGTCGCCGCAGGGGGCCAGCACGGCGAGGAAGGGGCCGACCCGGAGCCCTTCCTGGGCGGGGTGGCGGAACGAGCTGTCGGGGTTCACGGCGTACCGGGTGCGGCGTCCGGTCCGGGTGCGGGTGAGGTAGCCCGCGGCCTCCAGGTCGGCCACAATGGCCTGCACGGTGCGCTCAGTGATGCCGGCGGCGGCGCTGATGTCGCGGATCCGGGCTCGAGGGTTGCGGGCGATCTCCACGAGCACGTGCCCGTGCCCGGTCAGCAGCGTCCAGCTGCCATCGCGCTCGCCAGGATGACTCATACCCCCTGATGATATCTCTCGCGAGAGAATCCTCGCGAGAGATATCACGCGCTTTTTTTCTCATGTTTCTATTGACAGGCCTCCGGCGGGTGCCGATCCTGGTAGTGCCACAGACCGGACCCGGTGTGGGGAGGGATGGCGATGACCACGGCCCCCGGCGCGGAGCTTGCCGCCCCAGGTCAGAAGCTGCCGTCCGCCTCACCTCAGCCAGGCACGGCCAGGGCAGCGGCGTCACCGCAAGAGCGGCGGCTAGCTGTGGTCACGCTGCCTAGCGAGATCGATCTCAGCAATGACGGCCAGGTCCAGGACACGCTGGCCATAGCGCTGGACGACGGGACGGCGGTACTGGTCGCCGATGCGCGCGGGACGACCTACTGCGGGTGCTCGGGGGTGACCGCGCTGCTGCTTGCTCATCACCGGGCAGCCGCTGCCGGAGCGCAGCTACGGGTCGTGGTGGGCAGTCCCTCGATGCGACGGATACTGGAGCTGACCGCCGCCGATCAGGTGCTCAAGACCTACCCCACCCTGGCCGCAGCGCTCGCCTATGGACAGACACCTGATCGATCATGATCCATTACCCAGGGCACGCGAACACTGTGGATCAGGCCGCGCGGCGGCTGGCTGCACCCCAGCTTGCCGCAACGACGCCGCAATACCGCAATGCCGCGGCCGCGACCACCGGTGACGTGTTCCTGGCCACCATCCGGCAGAGTGTCTACAGCCGGTCGCTGCCCCTGGCCACCCGTGACCTGCGGATCGTGCGGTCCTCCAACATCGAGACCATCGGCCTGCAAGGGGCCGCCTTCGTCGTTCTCGACGAGTTGTTCTCCCGTGCCATCTGGGCAAGTGGACCAATGAGGGCAGCCCGGCTGGCCGGCTGGACCTGAGCCGGCCGGAGCTGAGCCGGCCGGCCTGACGGCTGGGCGCATGCGGCTGGCGCTGCTGCCGCTACCGGTGGCTTCCGCCGGCCGCGCCATGAGCTGCGGCCGGCGACGGCCGGGATGCCTTGGAGCTGGTTCAGCCGGTTCGCGACGGCAGCAGGGCGAACGCCAGGAGCGGCTGGCCCACCGCCCGCGGAACCCCGCATCGGGCAGCCCGCCGGCCCGGTAGCCGCGCAGCCCGGTGTCCCGCCACTGCCGGTACTCGGCGGGGACCAGCCACTGCACCTCATTGCGGCCGGTGTCGCGGGCCTGCGCCGCCGGGACCGGCACGCCGCCGTCACGGTGCCGGTGCCGGTCCGCCGCGCCTCGCCGGGCTCCGCAGCATCCGGCAGCAGGTCCGACAGGCGGGGGCATCCCGCGTTTCGTGAGGACCACCCGCCACCGATCAGTCACGCAGAGCAACCATAGTGGGCCGTCGGCCGCACGCTGGAAGGCTTGCGGAGAGTTCGCTGTCGGTACCCGGCAGCCCGCCCGGAAAGCGAGGTCCGGTAATCACCAGCGTTGATCATGGCGGCCAGCAGCGTCCCCGCGCGTATCGGCGCTAAGGGCATCGCCAGCGCGAGCGGCGTATCCGGAGGACCCGGGGTGCCGCCAGAGTCGGCCATGCGCTGGAGGAGATCGTGCCGCACTCACCGGCCGCGCGATCGCTGAGGAGCCGTGCCGGCCGGGTTCCGGCGCTGGGAACTGGCCGGGGGGATCTCCCGTGGCATGGGCTGCCGGCGGCCGGCGGCCCATGCCACGGGATGCCGCGGCCGGGGGGCTACGCGGTGACGGCCTGCTTCTGGTCGCTGCTGGTGATCTGGATGCTCCGGGGCTTGGCCGATTCGTGGACCGGGATGGTCAACGTCAGCACACCTGCCGCGTAGTCGGCCGCGATCTTGTCGGGGTCGAGGGTCTCGCCGAGGAAGACCTGCCGGGTGAAGGTGCCGTAGGGCCGCTCGGCGACGATCATCTCGGCCCCGTCGGCCCTCACCGGAGCGCGGTCGGCGCGGACGGTCAGCACGTTCTGCTCGACGGTCAGGCTGATCGAGCTCGCGTCGATGCCGGGTAGGTCAAAGTGGATGTAGAAGCTGTCGCCCTGCCGGTAGGCATCCATCGGCATCGCGGCGGGCCGGGCGGTGGTGCCGAACACCTGCTGGGTGAGCCGGTCCAGGTCACGGAACGGGTCGGTGCGCATGAGCATGGTTGGTGCCTCCTTCGCCAGTGCGGGTTGTCCTGTCACGCTCATGGCATCTGTATAGCACGCCAGGGAATTATCTGACAAGACTCGACTGAGATTTTGTCATGCGGCATACTGGAGCGCAGGCGACGCACGGCTGTCCGCGCGAAGGGACGGTGATGGTCATGGCCACCGCGCATCCTGACGGCCCAGGCCCGGACCTGTACCAGCTCCTGGGAGTGCCCCGCGGGGCATCCCGGGAGCAGATCGCGCAGGCCTGGCGGCGCCGCGCCCGGGACGAGCATCCCGACTCCCGGTCGGGCGATGCCGCCGCAGCGGGCCGGTTCGGCGACCTGGCCGGGGCGTGGCACGTGCTCAGCGACCCGGGCCGCCGCGCCGCCTATGACCAGACGCTCGGGCACGCTCAGCCCCAGGCCCCCGGCCCGGCGGCCGGGGTGACACGCCGGCCAGGCGGGATGCTCATGATGGGGAAGCCCGGGCCGGCGCTGCGGGCCGGGCCAGTCCGCGTGGAAGGCCCGCGCGGCGCCCCGGCGCCCCGCAGCCGGGACGAGGAGGAGATCAGGCTGGCCATCCTGACCGGGCTGGCCTTGCGCTATCTCGCCCAGGAGCTGGACCGGCCGTGGTGAACCCGGGGTGGGCGGACCCCGACTGGGGCCTGTTCAGCATCTCGGTGGCCGCCGAGCTGGCCGGGCTGCACCCGCAGACGCTGCGGATCTACGAGCGGGAAGGGCTCCTGGACCCCGCGCGCAGCGCGGGGGGCACCCGCCGCTACTCCCGCCGCGACATCGACCGGCTGGCCGAGATCTGCTCGCTGACCGCCGACGGGCTGAACCTGGCCGGCATCCGCCGGGTCCTGCAGCTGCAGAAGGAAACCCGGCAGCTGCAGGCCGAACTGGCCCGGCTGCGGGACCTGGCCGACGGCCGCGCGGAGGCCATGCCGGGAACCGGCAAACCACAGGCCCGCCGCGCCGCCGACGGCGCGCAGGATCCCCCTGCCCGCCCCGGTTAGCCGCCGCCCCGCCGGGCCTGGCCAGGGCCGGGGCCGAGTCGTTCGCGCAGGCTGGCGGTCAGGGCACGCTCGGCGGCCAGGTCGTCTTCCAGGGCCAGGATGCGCAGCGCGGCGGCGAGGGTATGACCCTGGTCGAACAGCTCCCTGATCCGCGCGGCGAAGGCCAGCTGGCGGCGCGTGTAGCGGCGGCGTCCGCCAGCCGAGCGCTGCGGGGTGAGCGCGCCCGCGGCGTCCAGGGCGCGCAGGAACGCCTGCTGCACCCCCAGCACCTCGGCGGCCCGGCCGGTCGTATACGCCGGGTAATCCGGGTCGTCCAGGTCATCAAGCCGGGCCGTCATCGCAGGAAGCGCCTCCTCACCCGAGCGCGAACCCTCGCCTCTGACACCTCTTGACAGTTTGCTGCAGTCCGCGCTACGGACCTGGCCACCCGTGAAGTGGACGCGGCATTCGCGGAACTGATCTGCGCCGATGCGCAGTGGCTGCGCGAGGAGTTCGACGCCCTGGTCTCGGCCTCCTTCGGCCAGCCCCCCGCCGCGCCACCGCCCGCGCCGCCACGGGTCCCGCCATCCCGCGGCCACACAGGCCCTCCCGGCCAGCACCGGCCACGGCCCCGCCTCCCAGCTGCCACCTCCCCGGTCACCACACCCGGACACTGCCGGCAGCGCTCACCTCCGGCATGACAGGCCACATCCCCGGCCAGGCCGCTTGCTGACCAGCGGCGGCCCCCATAACACCAAAGTCAGCAGCGCACTTGCCCTCGTCCGCGAAAGGAGACAATCAGGACCTAGCCGAACTGAACCAGGCTGTGGCCTCAACTGGACAATGACCGGTAGCGCATAACCGTCGATCAGCAGCGGCCCGGCCGGCAGCGGCTGGGCCAGGCGCGGCGCGCAGCAGCCAACCGGTGGACGGCAGATATTTCGATCGTGCGCTATTCGTCTCTCGCGCCCTAAACGCCACACGCCGGGTGCTGCCCGGCACTGTTGGATCCCGGCGGGACATAGTCCGGCGCCCTGCAATACGCAACGAGGGATGTCGGCCCCGCCGTATCGCCAACCGAAGATCGAGTCCGCGGGGTGTCC
Organism: Streptosporangiaceae bacterium; assembly: GCA_036497945.1. Lineage (GTDB taxonomy): Bacteria > Actinomycetota > Actinomycetes > Streptosporangiales > Streptosporangiaceae > RYN-230. The sequence goes on from DASXIN010000094.1 coordinate 11,730, forward strand.
AGCGTACTGTGATTGGTCCTGCGATGTCGTCACGGATCGTGACCAGTGGCGATGCGCACGACGCACGGTATCCGCCTTACCTGTATCCTGTGCCGCTCGGATACTCGATTGAATGGTTGACCTGCACTATCGCCAGCAGGCCAGTCACGGTGATGGTTGGCTGGCCGGGTGCTGCTCAAGATCGTCTACTTGCTAGTTCGGAGGGTGCTCGGCCTGGCCGTCCTGGCATTCCGCGGCGATCTGGCGAAGGATGCTGAGCTGCTCGTCCTCCGGCACGAGAACGCGGTGCTGCGCCGCAATGTCGGCCGGGTGCGGTACGAGCCGGCCGATCGGATGTGGTTCGCCGCGCTGGCAGGACTCCTCCCCCGCAGGCGCTGGACCGACATCTTTCCCGTGACGCCCGCGACGCTGCTGGCCTGGCACCGCAAACTGGCCGCGAAGAGGTACGACACAAGTAGGCGGCGCCAGCCCGGCCGCCCGCCCACCGTCCCGAGCATCACCCGCCTTGCCGTTCGGCTGGCGCAGGAGAACCCGCTGTGGGGATACCGCCGGATCCACGGCGAACTGACGAAACTCGGCGTGACAGTCGCGCCATCTACCGTCTGGGAGATCCTGCGTGCCGCGGGCATCGACCCGGCGCCGCGCCGCTCAGGCCCAACCTGGCGGCAGTTTCTGCACGCCCAGGCAGCTGGGATCGTCGCGGTCGACTTCCTGCACGTGGACACCGTGCTGCTCAAGCGACTATACGTCCTGGTGTTCATCGAGCACGGCAGCCGCCGGATGCATCTGGGCGGCGTCACCGCACATCCCACCGGCGAGTGGACCGCGCAGCAGGCCCGCAACCTGGCCCTCAGCCTCGACGAGCGGTTCGAGGACATTAAGTTCCTGATCCGCGACCGCGGATCGAACTTCACACGTTCGTTCGACGCTGTATTCGAGGCGACCGGCGCCAGGATTCTGCGCAGTGCCGTCCAGACGCCGCGGATGAACGCGATCTGCGAACGCCTCGTCGGCACCCTGCGCCGCGAGATACTGGACCGCGTGCTCATCCTCGGCGAGCAACATCTGCGCGCCGTCCTGACCGAGTACCAGGCGCACTACAACACCGGCCGACCGCACCAGGGCATCGCCCAGCGCGTGCCTGACGATGACCGTGCCCCTCCCCGCGCCACCGTCACGACCGAGGTCGACGCACAGCAGATCCGCCGAAAACCCGTCCTCAGCGGCCTGATCAACGAATACATGCACGCCGCATGACGCCGGAAGACCTGCAGGTCAGGCACCGAATCCTATTTTCGAGCGGGACAGGATCACCTGGCGGCTGAACTCTGGCGTGCCGCCCACCGAGATCGCCGCCTGGGCCGGGCACAGCGTCGAGATGCTGCTGCGCGTCTACGCCCGCTGCGTGGCCGGGCTGGAGGACGTGTGGATCGCCCGGATGGAGGCAACCCTGCGCCCCCCGGGCACCCAAACCGACGCCGAGCCAGCAGCTGACCACGAAGATCACGAGAAAGGGGAGGGAGCATGACGGGCATTACGCCCACGCCGTCACGACAGCACGGCACCGATCGTGGGGCGCATATGGGGCGCGGAAACCGGCGGCAGGTGGCATCCAGCGACGGACAGTGGCGAAGCGGCCACACCGCCACTCGCAGCATTGCCACAGGTCAAGGGGTGTTTTCTGAGGTCTTGAAAGAGCGCCCCCGACACGATTCGAACGTGCGCACACGGCTCCGGAGGCCGTTGCTCTATCCCCTGAGCTACGGGGGCTTCAGGGCGGGGGAAAGACTACCAGCACGGGACGTGGCTCTGGACCAACGTGCCCGCCGCACCCGGCTGAGCAGCGCCACGAGTCGGGCGTGTTGGCGCGGGGAGTCCGCGGGACGCGCTAGCCTCGCGGCGTGGCGGAGGCTCTGGGACGCGTGCTCGTGGTGGACGACGATGAGGTTATTCGTCAGCTCATCGCCGTGAACCTCACCCTGGAAGGGTTCGATGTGGCGACCGCGGTGGACGGGCAGGATTGCCTGGACAAGGTGACCGCGATCGACCCGGACGTCATCACGCTCGACGTGATGATGCCCCGGCTGGATGGCTGGGTGACCGCGGGGCAGCTTCGGCGTAACCCGCAGACCAGCAACATCCGCGTCGTGCTCATCACCGCCCGGGCGCAGGAGGACGACAAGAGCCGCGGCCGGGAGATCGGTGTCGACGCCTACCTGACCAAGCCGTTCGACCCGGGCGAGATGATCCGGGTGGTCCGCGAGCTGGCGGCCAGCGTGCCGGCCGACGAGGCCGCTGACGAGGCCGCCGAGGGACGGCCGGAACGAGCCTGAGGGCGCCCCGGGCCAGCCCGGATACCCTTCTTTGGTGATCACGGGCCAGCTCAGCGATGCCGTGGCCGCAGCGGCCAGCGCGGCCCAGGCCGCCGGTGAGCTGGCCGGACCCCGGCTGCCCGACGGCGCGGGACTGGCCGACGACGCGGTACTGGCCGACGGCGCGGTGCTCGCCGACGGTGCCGCGCTGGCCGGCAGCTGGCGGCCGGTGCCGGCCGCGGCGGGCGGCGGCCCGGGCCGCTACGCGACCACGATCCCGTTCCTGCTGGCCAGCCGGTTGGCAGGCGAGCCGGCCCAGATCGCCGCGCTGCTCGCGGCCCGGCTCACTGAGGATAGAGCGCCGGCCGGTATCTGCCGCGCCGCGGTCACCGGGCCGGGTTACCTGTCGCTCACCGTCAGCCCGGAGACGCTGGGCCGGCTGGCCACCCGGATCAGCCAGGCAGGCCCGGGCTGCGCGCGCAGTGCTGCGCTGCGCGGGACCACGGTGACCGCACCCGCCCGGACCGTGCTGGCCGCCGCGGGCAGCTGGGACGAGGCCTGGCAGCGGCTGGCCGCGGAACAGGCCGGCCGGCTGGCCAGCGCGGCCGGCGCCACGATCAGCTGGACGGACCCCCCCGGCGGTGCCGCACCAGGTGAGCCGGGCCCGGTTGCCGGGGCCGTGGCGTTCGCCGGCCCGGACGCGATCCGGTACGCGCTCAGCCGGGCCGTGCCCAGCGGCGCCCGCCCCGGTCGGCACATCCCGGCCATCGACCCGCGCGCCGCGGCCGCGCAGCATCTGGGCAACCCCTTCTATGCTGTCCGGTACGCGCATGCGCACGCTGCGTCCATCCTCCGGCAGTCCGCCGACCTCGGCCTGCCAGCGGCGGACGCGGCGCAGTTCCAGCCGCGCCTGCTCGCCCACCCACGCGAGCAGGCGCTGCTCGACGCGATGTCCTGGCTTCCGGAACGGGTGGCCGGGGCGGCGCGCCGCGGCCAGCCGCACGTGCTCGCCGCCTACCTCGAAGACCTCACCGGAAAGTACCTGGACTGGCAAGAGTGCTGCTCGCTCAGCCAGCCCGGCGCGTTCCCGCCCGGGCCCGACCCGCTGCCCCGGCCCGACCAGCCGCCCGGGACTCCGCTCAGGCAGGCCAGGCTGGTGCTGGCCGACGCGGTGCGAACGGTGCTCAGCACCGGCCTGGGGCTGCTCGGCATGGCCGCTCCAGGAGGCGGTTAGCCGCGCGGTGCTGTACCGCCAGCCAGACCGACCAGAACCGACCAGCAAGGAAGCCCGATGAGCCGTGTCGCCCACCCCGCTGGCCCGCGCCACGCCGACGTGCTGCCCGCGGAGCACCCGCCGTCGCCGCCGCGCGACCTGAACGCGCTGGACCCGGCCATCTGGCCGCGAACCGCGCAGCGGGCTGGCGGCGTGCTCACCGTCGGCGGCCTGGACGTGCGGGACCTGGCCGCCGAGTTCGGCACTCCGTTGTTCATCACCGACCAAGACGACTTCCGGCTGCGCTGCCGCGGCTACCGGGAGGCCTTCGGCCCGGCAGCCGGGGTGTTCTACGCGGCCAAGGCGTTCTGCTGCCGGGGCGTGCTGCGCTGGGTGGCCGACGAGGGCCTCGGCGTGGACGTGTGCACCGGCGGCGAGCTCGAGGTGGCGCTGCAGGCGGAGGTACCGCCGGAAAATATCACCCTGCACGGCAGCAACAAGCTGACCAGCGAACTGGCCCGGGCCATCGAGGTGGGCGTGGGCCACATCGTGGTGGACTCCTTCGAGGAGATCGCCCGGCTGGCCTACCTGACCGAGCCCGAGGTCACCAGCCCCGGGGTGACCACGCCGCCGGCCTGGCGGCCGCGCGTCCTGGTCCGGGTGACCACCGGGGTGGAGGCGCACACCCACGAGTTCGTGGCCACCGCACACGACGACCAGAAGTTCGGCTTCTCGCTGTCCTCCGGCGCCGCGGCCGAGGCGGTGCGCCGGGTGCTGGCCTGCCCCGGCCTGGACCTGGCCGGCCTGCACTCGCACATCGGGTCGCAGATCTTCGACACCGACGGCTTCGAGATGGCCGCCCGCCGGGTGCTCGGCCTGGCCGCCGCGATCCGCGACGAGCACGGGGTGGAGATCCGCGAGCTCAACCTGGGCGGCGGGCTGGGCATCGCCTACACCGACGAGGACGACCCCGCCGACATTAAGATCATCGCGCAGAACCTGAACGAGATCGTGCGGACCCAGTGCGCCAGCGCGGGGCTGCCGGTGCCCCGGCTCACCGTCGAGCCGGGCCGCGCTATCGCCGGGCCCGGCACCGTTACCCTGTACGAGGTCGGGACGGTCAAGGATGTGGATGGGCTGCGCAGCTATGTGAGCGTGGACGGCGGGATGAGCGACAACATCCGCACTGCGCTGTACGACGCGGAGTACACCACCGTGCTGGCGTCCCGGGAGTCGGCGGCGGCACCGATGCTGTCCCGGGTCGTGGGCCGGCACTGCGAGAGCGGCGACATCGTGGTCCGGGACTGCTACCTGCCAGCCGACCTGGTCCCGGGCGACCTGCTCGCGGTGGCCGCCACCGGCGCGTACTGCCGGTCGATGGCCAGCAACTACAACCACATCGGGCGGCCGGCGGTGGTGTCCGTGCACCGCGGCGCGGCCCGACTGCTGCTGCGCCGGGAGACCATCGAGGATCTGCTCCGGCTGGACGCGGGGTGAGCAGGGTGAGAGGAGAGCAGCCGTAGTGCGGACGCTGAAGGTAGCCCTGCTGGGTTGCGGCACGGTGGGCTCGGAGGTGTTCCGCCTGCTCGGCCAGCAGGCGGACGACCTGGCCGCGCGGATCGGCGCCCGCCTCGAGGTGGCCGGGGTGGCGGTGCGCCGGCCCGGCCGCAGCCGTGCGGTGCCGGTGGATCCCGCGCTGCTCACCGCCGACTCCATGGGCCTGGTCACCCGGCCGGACGTGGACATCGTGATCGAGGTGATCGGCGGCATCGAGCCGGTCCGGTCGGTGCTGCTGGCCGCGATGAAGTCCGGCAAGTCGGTGGTCACGGCGAACAAGGCGCTGCTCGCCGAGGACGGCGCCACGCTGCACGAGGCAGCCCGGGAAAACGGCGCCGACCTGTACTACGAGGCGGCCGTGGCCGGGGCCATCCCGCTGCTCCGGCCACTGCGCGAATCGCTGGCCGGGGATGCCGTGCACCGGGTGCTCGGCATCGTGAACGGCACCACCAACTACATCCTGGACCGGATGGACAGCTCCGGCGCCGGGTTCGCCGACGCGCTGGACGAGGCCCAGTCGCTGGGCTACGCGGAACCGGACCCGACCGCGGACATCGAGGGCTTCGACGCGGCGGCCAAGGCGGCCATCCTGGCCGGGCTGGCCTTCCACACCGGGGTCACCGCGGCGGATGTCTACCGCGAGGGCATCACCTCGGTGACCGCCGCGGACATCGCGAGCGCCAAGGCGCTGGACCGGGTGGTCAAGCTGCTGGCCATCTGCGAGCGCCGCCCCGGCGGGGTCTCGGTCCGCGCGCACCCGGCGATGATCCCGCGGTCGCACCCGCTGGCCGGCGTGCGGGAGGCCTACAACGCCGTGTTCGTCGAGGCGGAATCGGCCGGCCGGCTCATGTTCTACGGGGCGGGCGCCGGCGGAGTGCCCACCGCCAGCGCGGTACTCGGTGATGTGGTCGCGGTGGCCCGCAACCAGATCGCGGGCACCCGCGGGCCGGACGCGTCCACCTACGCGAAGCTGCCCGCGCTGCCCATGGGCGAGACGCTGACCCGGTACCACGTGGCGCTGGACGTGGCCGACCGGCCCGGTGTGCTGGCCCGGGTGGCGGACACCTTCGCCCGGCACGACGTGTCCATCAAGGCGGTGCGACAGGAGGGCCGGGGCGACGACGCGCAACTGGTCATCGTGACGCACATCGCCCCGGACGCCGCGCTCTCGCGTTGCGTCGCAGAACTCGGCACTATGGACCCGGTCCGCGCAGTGGCCAGCGTGATGCGTGTGGAGGGGGAGGCCGACGAATGAACGCCACTCTGAAGTCCAAGTCTGCGGCCGCCACGGCGGAGGCCGCCACGGCGGAGACCGCTGCGGCAGGCTACCTGCCCTGGCGCGGCGTGGTCGCGCAGTACCGGGAGTGGCTGCCGCCGCTGCCGGATGGCGGGACGGTCATCACCCTCGGCGAAGGGGCCACCCCGCTGCTGCCGGCCCCGGTGCTGTCCGCGCAGACCGGGTGTGATGTCTACCTCAAGGTCGAGGGGGCCAACCCGACCGGCTCGTTCAAAGACCGCGGGATGACGATGGCGTTGAGCATGGCGGTCGGTCGTGGGGCCACCGCGGTGATCTGTGCGTCCACCGGGAACACCAGCGCGAGCGCGGCCGCCTACGCGGCCCGGGCCGGGCTGTCCTGTGCCGTGCTGGTGCCCCGCGGCAAGATCGCGCTGGGCAAGCTGGCCCAGGCCCTGGTGCACGGGGCCAAGCTGCTCCAGGTGGACGGCAACTTCGACGACTGCCTGGAGCTGGCCAGGAAGCTGGCCGCCGAGTACCCGGTGGCCCTGGTCAACTCGGTCAACCCGGACCGGCTGGAGGGCCAGAAGACCGCCGCGTTCGAGATCGTGGACGAGCTCGGCGACGCGCCGGACGTGCACTGCCTGCCGGTCGGCAACGCCGGGAACATCACCGCCTACTGGATGGGCTACACCGAGTACCGGCAGGCTGGCCTGGCGGCGCGCGCGCCGCGGATGTTCGGCTTCCAGGCCAGCGGCGCGGCGCCCATCGTGACCGGCAAGCCAGTGCTGGAGCCGCAGACGATCGCCACAGCGATCAGGATCGGCAACCCGGCGTCCTGGCTGCTGGCCGAGGCGGCCAGTGACGAGTCCGGCGGCATCATCGAGTCGGTCACCGACCGGGACATCCTCGCCGCCTACCGGCTGCTGGCCACCCGGGAGGCGGTCTTCGGCGAGCTCGCCTCCTCGGCGAGCGTGGCCGGCCTGCTCAAGGCCAGCGCGAGCGGCCAGATCCCGGCCGGATCCCGGGTGGTCTGCACGATCACGGGGAACGGCCTGAAGGATCCGGACTTGGCCCTGTCCGGCGCCCCTGCCCCGGCCACCATCCCCGCCGACCCCTCCGCCGCCGCCACCGCCCTAGGCCTGGCCTGAACCGCCTGCCGAGGCCTTCCGCCCCAGCCCCGGCCCCGGCCCCCCGCCCAGCGGCCCCCCGCCCGCCCGCCCCGCCCAGTCGCCACCTCCGCCCCGAGCCTCCCGCACCCGTCCATCCGCCCCGCGCCGCCCGTCCAGCGCCCCCCCCCCCCCCCCCGCCCCCCC
>DASXIN010000095.1:0-21621 GCA_036497945.1 Streptosporangiaceae bacterium
CCACCACCTCATCGCCGTGCACCAATGGGGCTGGACCCTGACCCTGAACGCCGACGGCACCACCACCGCCACCAGCCCCAACCGCGACCGCACCCTGCACAGCCACAGCCCACCCAGCCGCGCCGCCTAAGCACGGGCGGCGCGGGACACTGGGCGGCATGACCGTGCTCGTCTGGATCACCGAGGACAGCTGGGCCGCGTGCGTGGATGCGGTGCACGCGCTGGCGCCAGCTGGCCAGGATGTGACGTTGCTGCACGTGACCGACACCGCGGCGCTGGAGGCGGCGCATGGCGCGTTCACCTCGCTGCTCGGCCGGTCCCGGGCTGATCCGGGCATGCAGCTGGAGGCGATGGCCCGGGAAGCGGCCGAACGCGTGCTGACGGCGGCAGCCGAGCGGCTCGGCCAGCCCGCCCGGCGGTTGCAGCTACGTGGCCGGCCCGAGCACCAGGTGGTCGAGGCCGCCCGCGGGGCGGCCCTGCTCGTGCTGGCCCGGGAGGGCGCCGCGGCTGGGCCGAAGAGCCTGGGCAAAGCGGCCCGCTTCGTGGTGGATCACGCGGCCTGCCCGGTCCTGCTCATCTGGCCCGGCCCGGTCCCGAGCGCGCATCACCCGCCGGAGTAGACCCGCACCGGCTGGATCATGACCGCGTCCCGGCGCTCTTCGGCCATCACGCGGTCGTAGGTGGCCCAGTCGTCGTGTGTGCCGCCCGCCGCGATGAACACGGCGCGCAGCAGCAGCCGGACCGCTTCCGCGTCGAAACCTTTTGCGGGGTCGCCGGGGCCGAGCAGCTCGGCCGTCCCCTCCACGGTGACCCATTCCCAGCCCACCCGGATAGTCACCGCCAGCCGGGGGCGGACCCGGAGGTTGACCAGCTTGCGGGAGTCGCCCCGGGTGGTGAAACCGACCACCTGGTGGCCACGGTGGTCGAGTACCCCGGTGTTTACCACCGAGGCCTGGATCGTCTGGTCAGCGCGCAGTGTGGACACCGTGGCAAGCCCGTGGTCCCGTGCCACCAGCCGGGCGTAGTCGCTGAGATCAGCCATACCACGAGCCTACGGGTTCACCACGCCATGCCTTACCCCACGGACGAATAGGCGACCACGCCGCGGCGCAGCGCGTCCGCCGCGGCGTGCGCGGTAGCCGCCAGCGGGGAACCCCGGCCGGCCGCCACGGCGATCTGGCCGAGCAGGTCGATTAGCTGCTTGACGGCGCGGACGAAGTCGCCTGGGGTCAGCGTGTCCAGCACCTTCTCCAGCGGCTTGCCCCGGGCCCAGGCGTGCGCAGCCCAGGCGAAGCCGAGCTCCGGCGGGCGCATGAAGGACAGCCGGTGTTCCTTTTCCAGCTCGTCCAGCTCACCCCAGACGGACACCATCGAGCCGATCACGTCCCGTACCGGGCCGCCGGGCATCCGGGCCGGGGCGTCGTCGTCGCTCTGCCGGGACTCGAAGGTCAGCACCGACACGCAGGCGGCCAGCTCGGCCGGGTCCAGGCCGTCCCACAGCCCGCGGCGCACGCACTCCGCGGCCAGCAGGTCCAGCTCGGAATACAAGTCGCCGAGCCGCCGCCCGTCCGGGGTAACCTGGCCGTCGGCCAGATAGCCGAGATGCTCCAGGACGGCGCAGACCCGCTCGAAGGTGCGCGCGATCACGTGCGACCGGGCGGCCACACTGGCCTCCAGGCCGGCTACCTCGCGTTCCAGCCGGGTCCGCTGTTCCGCCTCCCGGGCGTGCGCGTCACGGTCCGGGCAGGCGTGACACGGATGCTGGCGCAGCTCCCGGCGCAGCCGGGCGATGTCCTCCTGGGCCCGCGGCGGTTCCGGCCGGCCAGGCCGCGGGATGTCCCGGCCGGCCAGCTTGTTGCGCAGGCTGGCGGCCAGGTCCCGGCGGTGCTGCGGGGACCGGGCGCTGAAGCTGTTCGGTATCCGCAGCCGGTCGATCGGGCTGACCGGGGTCGGGAAGTCGGCCAGCGACAGCCGTTTGACCTGGCGGCCGATGGTGAGCACCAGCGGCAGCGCGGCGTTCCCGTCGTGCCGCGGCGCCGCAGCACGTGATTTCCCGCCCGCCACGCCGGGGTCGAGCACGACGGCCAGGCCGGACCGGCGGCCCGCCGGCACCAGGATGATGTCCCCGCGGCGCAGCTGCTCCAGGGACTGCCGGGCCTGCGCCCACCGGTCCGCCGAGCGGGCCCGGGCCGCGTCCGCCTCCAGCCCGGACAGCTCTTGGCGCAGCGCGTGGTACTCGGCGTAGTCGCCGCGGTCGCAGGCCACCCCGAGCTCGTCGAGCGCGGCCCGGCCGCGCCGCGCCTGCCGGGCGATGCCGACCACCGCGCGATCCGCCTGGAACTGGGCGAACGACGATTCGAGCAGCGCGGCCGCCTTGTCCAGGCCGGCCTGCCCGACCAGGTTGACCGCCATGTTGTAGGACGGCCGGAAGCTGGAGTTGAGCGGGTAGGTCCGGGTGCCGGCCAGGCCGGCCACGGCCAGCGGGTCCACGCCGGGCTGCCAGAGCACCACCGCGTGCCCTTCCACGTCGATACCCCGGCGCCCAGCCCGCCCGGTGAGCTGGGTGTACTCCCCCGGTGTCAGGTCGGCGTGGTTCTCCCCGTTCCACTTGTCCAGCCGCTCGATGACCACCGTCCGGGCCGGCATGTTGATGCCCAGGGCCAGCGTCTCGGTGGCGAACACGGCGCGGACCAGCCCGGCCTCGAACAGTTCCTCTACTACTTCCTTGAACGTGGGCAGCATCCCGGCGTGGTGCGCCGCGATCCCGCGCTGCAGGCCGGTCAGCCACTCCAGGTAGCCGAGCACCGGCAGGTCGGACTCGGGGATGTCCCGGGTACGCCGCTCGGCGACCTCGGTGATGGCCGCCGCCTCGTCCGCGGAGGTGAGCCGGACGCCCGCATCGAGGCACTGCCGGACCGCGGCCTCGCAGCCCGCCCGGCTGAAGATGAACGTGATGGCAGGCAGCAGCCCGGCCGTGTCCAGCCGGGCGATGACCTCGGGGCGCCGCGGCGCGCGGAACCGGGTCGGCCGCCGCCCGCCGCGGGCCGGGCGTCCCGGTGCCTTGCGCGCCGCCCAGTCGTCCCGCCGGGCCAGCCGGAGCAGTTCCGGGTTCACCCGGGCCCGCCGCTCCCGGTCGCCGCGGCCCGGCCCGGACTCCAGGAACAGGTCGTAGAGCCGGCCGCCGACCAGCATGTGCTGCCACAGCGGCACCGGACGGTGCTCGTCCACGATCACCGTGGTACCGCCGCGCACCTGGGCCAGCCAGTCGCCGAACTCCTCGGCGTTGCTCACCGTGGCGGATAGCGCGACCACCCGGACCGACTCCGGCAGGTGGATGATCACCTCTTCCCAGACCGCGCCGCGGAACCGGTCGGCCAGGTAGTGCACCTCGTCCAGGACGACGTAGCCCAGGCCGGACAGCGTGGGCGAGCCGGCGTACAGCATGTTGCGCAGCACCTCGGTGGTCATCACCACCACCGGCGCCTCCCCGTTGATGCTGTTGTCCCCGGTCAGCAGGCCCACCTGGTCCGGCCCGTAGCGGCGGACCAGGTCGCCGTACTTCTGGTTGGACAGCGCCTTGATCGGCGTGGTGTAGAAGCACTTGCGCCCCTCGGCCAGGGCCAGGTGCACGGCGAACTCGCCGATCACCGTCTTGCCCGAGCCGGTCGGCGCGGCCACCAGCACGCCGTGGCCGCCGTTCAGCGCCTTGCACGCCCGGCGCTGGAAGTCGTCGAAGGTGAAGTCGTACAGCGCCTGGAAGGCGGTGAGCTCCGGGCCATCCTCGCTCTGCCGGCGGAACGCGGCGTAACGCTGCGCCGGGCTGGCAGGCGTCGACATGCCACCCAGCCTAAGTGAGCGGGCCGACAGCGCGGATCAGTGGTGCTGCTCCGCGTCCACCGCGTCGTCATCCAGCGGCGCCACCTCGTCGTCGGCCAGGCCCTCGTACATCGACGGCCGGGCCGCCCGGTGCCGGTCGTTCAGCCAGATGATGACTTCGGAGATCTCCACCAGCACCAGGCAGGGCACGGCCAGCAGCAGCATGGTGAGCGGATCTGGGCTGGGCGAGGCGATCCCGGCGAACAGGAACACCGCGAAGATCATCAGCCGCCGCCAGCGCTTAAAGAACTCGTGGGTCAGGATGCCGACCACGTTGAGCATGAGCAGCACCAACGGCAGTTCGAAGGCCAGCCCGAAGCCGAGCAGCATGGCGGTGAAGTAGCCCAGGTAGGTGGACACGCTGGGCAGCACGAGGACAGTGTGTGGGGCCAGGTTGAGCAGGTATTTCAGGCCCCGGCTCATCGCGAAGTAGGCCAGCGCGGCACCGCCGGCGAACAGTGGCGCCGCCGTAGCAACGAACAGGTAGGTCCACTTCTTCTCGCGGCGGTACAGCCCGGGCGCGACGAACGCCCACAGCTGGTAGAGCCAGATCGGGCTGGTGATGACCAGCCCGAAGAAGAAGGCGATCTGCACCCGCAGCATGAACGGGTCGAACACGCCCGTCAGGATCAACTGGTCGCCGATCACCTTGCAGCCGGTGTGGCCGCCGATGGTGGCCGCGCAGAACGGGTGCTCGACGAACTTCCAGACCCGGTTGTAAACCTGGGGGATCAGGCCGATGGCGGTGCCGACCAGCAGCGCCAGCGCGATCTTGACCAGCCGGTTGCGCAGCTCACGGATGTGATCCATGAGCGGCATCCGGCCGTCCGGATTGCTGTCCCGGATGCGCGCGCTGAGCACGCGCGCCCCGCGGACCGTATCGCCCAGCTTCGTCATCGCGGGTTATCCCCAGCGGGGCGAAGTCAGCTGGCCTGAGTGCGCGGCGTCTCCACCGGAGCACCCTGCGCGGCGTCCGCCTTCTGCTGCTGAAGGTCGCGGATCTGCTGCTGCAGCGCGTCCACCTGGACCTGGGTCGGGTCAGCGGGCTGCGCTGGCTGGGCCTTGATGGCCGCGGCCGGCTTCGGCTCCGCGTCGTCTTCGCGCAGGTCGTGTACTTCCGTCTTCAGGATGCGCATCGACTTGCCGAGGGACCGGGCCGCGTCGGGCAGCTTCTTGGAGCCGAACAGCACGATCAGCACGACGGCGACAATCAGGATCTTCCACGGGCTGTCGAACAGGTCGCCAATCATTTCCGCCCTCTTCACCGGGGGGCGTATGCCCCCGCGCCGGGTCACTATCAGAACGAGCCTACACGTGAGACCTTCATATCTGGTCTGACGCGTCGGCCGGGTCACCTAACGGTGACGGTTTAGCCAACCGGGCAAGTACTCCCGGTCCGGTCATTGTGAACGCGATCAAGCGTACTGGGCAAGTGCGGCGGATGCATCCTCCCTGACCTGCGCGGCGAGGTCGGCGGGCGCGACGACCCGGCCGTTCTCGCCCAGCCGCAGCGCCAGCCGCCGGACCCAGCGGCCGTCCGGAGTGCGCAATTTCACCCGCAGCCGACCGTCGCCCAGGTCCGCCGCGTCCTCGCACGGGTAGTACTCGGCCACCCACCGGCCCAGCGGGGCCAGTTCGATCTCCACCTGCAGGTCCTCCGGCGCCGGCCGGTACAGACCCTGGTCCACGTCCTTCGGCTCCGCCTCGGCGGGCACCTCGGCCGGCTGGTCGAGGACCTGCAGGCCGAGCACCCGGTCCAGCCGGAATAGCCGGACGCCCTCGGCCAGGCGGCACCAGCCCTCCAGGTAGGTGCGGCCCTCCACGACCAGTAGCCGCATCGGGTCCACGTCACGTTCGGTTGTCTCGTCCCGGCCCGGGACATAGTACGACAAATGCACCAGCCGACGGCGGGCCAGCGCGTCCTGCAGCTGGGTCAGCTGCGCCTGCTGGGCGATCTTGTCCACCTGGACCGCCACCTGGGCGCTCGGCACGCCCGCCTCGCCCGCCGCGGCCTCCAGCTTGGCGATGGTCCGGCTCAGCGCGGAGCGCTCGCCACCGGCGCCGATCTCGGCCAGCATGCGCAGCGCGACCAGCAGCGCGCTCGCCTCGTCCACGGCCAGCCGGAGCGGGCGATCCATCTGCTCGGCCTGGCTGACCACGATCTCGCCGCCCTCGTAGGACAGGTCGATCGGGCAGTACGGGTCGGGCGAGCGCAGCTCGACGCACCACAGCAGGTTGAGGTCATCGACCAGTTCGCGCTCGCTGACCCCGAACGCGGCGGCCGTTTCGGCCAGCCCGACCGCCTTGCGGCTGACCACGTACGGCACCAGGGCCAGCAGCCGCTGCAACCGGGCCGAGCCAGTAGCGGGCGAGGTAGTCACGCCATAGCCCCCTTCAGCTGGGTGATGACCGCCTCGCGCAGATCGGCGGGCTCCACCGCGATCACTGCGCGGCCGAATGAGGCGAGGTGCTCGGCGTACCAGAGCACGTCGGAGAACGGCGCCTCGACCAGATCCCAGCCGTCACCGTCCGGCCGCACCGACGTCGCGTACCGGCGGATCCCGTGACCAGCCCCGTTGCGGACCCGCAGCAGCGCGGTCCGCTGGACGGGCGGCTGGGTGTCCCAGGCACGGACCGTCTCCCGCACGTCGGTGCCCTCCGGCACGGTCACCGACCCGGACGGCCCGGTGAACCGGACCGGGCCCTCGATCCGGCTGAGCCGGAACACCCGCACCGCGTCCCGGTCTCTGTCGTGCCCGGCCACATACCACCGGCCGTGCCGGTTGACCACGCCCCAGGGCTCCAGCCGCCGCTGCTGCGGCTCGCTGCGCCCGACGGCCCGGTAGGCGAAGGTGACCGGCCGCCGGTCCCGCACCGCCTCCCACAGCGGGCCGAACGCCGCCTCGCCGGCCAGCCGGGGCTCGATGCCGGGCTGCGGCGTCTCCTCGGCGTCCACCCCGGCGGCGCGCAGCTTGAGCAGCGCACCGGCCGCCGCGCCGGCCAGTTCCGCCTGCCGCCACACCCGCGCGGCCAGCGCCAGCACCGCCGCCTCGTCCGGCTCCAGCCGGATCTCCGGCAGCTCGTAGGCCTGCCGCGGGATGCGGTACCCCGGTTCCTCGTCGAATGCCGAATTGGACCCGGTCTCCAGCGGGATACCCAGCTCGCGCAGCTCTTCCTTGTCCCGCTCAAACATCCGCTTGAACGCCTCGAAGGACTCCGGGTAGCCGGGCACGGCCGCGCGGATCTGCAGCGCAGTCAGGTACCGCTCGCTGGACAGCAAGCACACCACCAGGCCGAGCAGACGCTCGGTCTTCCTTCGTGACATCGCAGTTCCTCGCCCGATCCAGCCGTCGACAATGACGCTACCCTGCGGGAGTGATCAGGTGGCGCAGTGGCACAGTTTTGGCGGTACGCCGCGAGTGGCCCGGTGCGGTAGAGCTCGATGTGGCCACCGATGAGGGCCCGGTCCGGGCGCTGGCCTACCCGGAACTGACCGGCCGTCCCGGGCCGGGCGACCGGGTGCTGCTGAACGCCAGCGCGCTGGCCCTCGGACTGGGTACCGGCGGGTATGCGCTGGTGGTAGCGCTGCCCGACCGGCTGCCCGCCGACCCGGACGGCCCCGGGCACATCGTCAAGGCGCGCTACACGCCGCTGCAGGCCACCGTGCTCGGCGCCGACGAGCAGGATTCCCCGCACCACGAGGTGCTGCGCAGGGCGGACGACATCGGCGGGGTGCCAGTGGTGATCGCGGACCTGCATTCGGCGCTGCCCGCGGTGCTGGCCGGGCTGCGGGCCAGCCACCCGGACCCGGTGGTCGGGTACGTGATGCTGGACGGCGGGGCACTGCCGGCCTGGTTCTCCCGGACGGTCGCTGGGCTGCGGGCGGCCGGGTGGCTACGCGGCACCATCAGCACTGGACAGGCGTTCGGTGGCGATCTGGAGACGGTCACCGTGCACACGGGATTGCTCGCGGCGCGGCATGTACTTGGCGCCGAGGTGATCGTGGTCACCCAGGGCCCGGGGAACTTGGGCACCGGAACCCCATGGGGGTTCTCCGGCGTGGCCTGCGGTGAGGCGGTCAACGCGGCCGCCGTGCTCGGCGGCCGGCCGGTGGCCGCGCTGCGGATCAGCGACGCCGACCCGCGGGACCGGCATCGCGGGGTGTCTCATCACAGCCTGACCAGCTACGGCCGGGTCGCGCTGGCCGCGGCCGATGTGGTGGTGCCCGAACTGCCTGGCGCGTTCGGCGCGCGGGTGGCGGACCAAGCCGCGGTGCTGGCCAGCCGGCACCAGCTGGTCACGGTCGGTGTGGCCGGGCTGGCCGACGCGCTGCGCGGCTGTCCGGTGCCGCTCTCCTCGATGGGCCGCGGCCTGGACCAGGACCTGGCCTATTTCCTGGCCGCGGCGGCCGCCGGGCGGCATGCCGCCGCCCTGCTCACCGCCAGCTGAGCGGCGGCAGGGCAGCCTCCGGCCGACGCAGCAAGGCGTCCCGCTGGCCAAGGACGCCTGGCTGGTCGGCATCGGGGTCGGGCTGATGGCGGACGGGCTGACCGACCGCGTCAGCTCGACGTCGGGTTGACCGCGCCCAGGATGTCCACCACGAACACCAGCGTGTCGGTGCCCTTGATGCCCGCCTGTGCGCTGCCGGTCTTGCCGTAGCCGTCCGCGGGCGGCACGATCAGCATCACCCGGCTGCCCACGGTCTGCCCGACCAGGCCCTTGTCCCAGCCGGTGATGACCTGGCTGGGCGTCGAGCCGATGGTGAAGCCGAACGGCTCACCGCGGGACCAGGACGAGTCAAACACCTTGCCGGTCCGCCAGATCGAGCCGACGTACTGGGTGACCACGGTCTGGCCCTTGGCCACAACCTGCCCGGAGCCCTTGATCAGGGTCTTGGTCACCAGGCCGGCCGGTGGCTGGTGCGCCGACGACGGGATGGCGATGATCGGCGCGGCGCCGGACTTCGCGGTGACCGAGGGCAGCGCGCCGCCGCCGTTGGACAGCTGCGAGCCGGTCGCGGCCGCCTTGTTGGGGAACTCCTTGATCATGTCGATGACGAAGACCAGGGTGTCGCTGGCGCTGACCCCGGCCTGGGAGTTCCCGGTCTTGCCGTAGCCGTCCTTGGGCGGGATGACGGCCAGCACCCGGCTGCCCATCTTCTTGCCCTGCACCGCGGTCTCCAGGCCGGGCAGCAGCGTGCCGCTGAACAGCTGCGGGGTCTTGGTCTGGAACGTGCTCTGCGCGAGCTTGTGCGTCTTCCCGCTCCAGATGTACACGGCGTAGTTGCCGACGAACGCGTCTGACTTGTTCAGCACCGGGCCGGAGCCCTGGATCAGGGTCTTAACTGTGAGGTTGCTGCTGGCCGATTGGTCCGGGATAGTGATCTTCGGGTTCGTGCCGAAGTGGCCACTCACCGAGACGGTCGGGGTCGAGGAGCCGGACGACCCGCAGGCGGCCAGGGCCAGCGGGGCCACGGCAAGCAGCGGGGCGGAAAGCAGCACGGCAATGCGTCGCATGAGAAACCTTGTCATCTCCGACAGTGAGCCACGCCAGCCTACCGGCATCATCAGAGCGCGGCGCGCAGCTTACGTTGCCAGACCATTACGGTGTTACATGCCGGCGATGAGCTTCTCCACCCGCTCGTCCACGCTGCGGAACGGGTCCTTGCACAGCACGGTCCGCTGGGCCTGGTCGTTCAGCTTGAGGTGCACCCAGTCCACGGTGAAGTCGCGGCGCCGCTCCTGGGCGCGCCGGATGAACTCCCCGCGCAGCCGGGCCCGGGTGGTCTGCGGCGGGATCGACTTCGCCTCGAAGATGTCGATGTCCCGGGCCGTCCGGGCCACCGCGCCGCGCCGCTGCAGCAGGTAGTACAGGCCGCGGCCGCGGTGCACGTCGTGGTAGGCCAGGTCGAGCTGGGCCACCCGGGGGGAGGCCAGCGGCAGGTCGTGCTTGCTCCGGTACCGCTCGATCAGCTGGAACTTGGTGATCCAGTCGATCTCCCGGTCCACCAGGCTGAAGTTGCCGGTGTCCACCGCGAGCAGGGTGCGCTCCCACAGGTCCAGCACCCGCTGGGTGATCGCGTCGGCGCCGCGCCGGTCGGTGAAGTCCTTCGCCTTGGCCAGGTACTCGCGCTGGATGTCCAGCGCGCTGGCCTCCCGGCCGTTGGCCAGCCGGACCCGGCGGCGGCCGGTCATGTCGTGGCTGACGTCCCGGATCGCCCGGATCGGGTTCTCCAGGGTCAGGTCACGCATCACCGTGCCCGCCTCGACCATGCGCAGCACCAGGTCGGTCGCGCCCACCTTGAGCAGCATCGTGGTCTCGCTCATGTTCGAGTCGCCGACGATCACGTGCAGCCGGCGGAACCGCTCCGCGTCGGCGTGCGGCTCGTCCCGGGTGTTGATGATCGGCCGGGACCTGGTGGTGGCCGAGGACACCCCTTCCCAGATGTGCTCGGCCCGCTGGCTGACGCAGTACACCGCGCCCCGCGGGGTCTGCAGCACCTTGCCCGCGCCGCAGATCACCTGCCGGGTGACCAGGAACGGGATCAGGATGTCGGCTAGCCGGCCGAACTCGCCGTGCCGGCCGACCAGGTAGTTCTCGTGGCAGCCGTAGGAGTTGCCCGCCGAGTCGGTGTTGTTCTTGAACAGGTAGATGTCCCCGGCGATGCCTTCTTCGCGGAGCCTGCGGTCCGCGTCCACCAGCAGGCCTTCCAGGATCCGCTCGCCCGCCTTGTCGTGCACCACCAGGTCCAGGATGTTGTCGCATTCCGGGGTGGCGTATTCGGGGTGGCTGCCGACGTCGAGGTAGAGGCGGGCGCCGTTGCGCAGGAAGACATTGCTGCTCCTGCCCCAAGACACCACACGGCGGAAGAGGTACCTGGCTACCTCGTCCGGGGATAGCCGCCTGCTGCCCCGAAAGGTGCAGGTGACCCCGTATTCGTTTTCCAGGCCGAAGATTCGTCTGTCCATGGTCGCTCACCAGACCCTATGTCACGCGGAGACTGGTGAGCGCCAGCAGGGGCGCCGTGTCGGCTTACCAGTCCACGGCGATGTACTTGGACTCGGTGAACTCCAGCATCCCGTCATGGCCCCCCTCACGGCCGATCCCGGACTGCTTGACCCCGCCGAACGGCGCCGCCGGGTCGGACACCACACCGCGGTTGATGCCGACCATGCCGGCTTCCAGCGCTTCCGACACCCGCAGCGCACGGCGCAGGTCCCGGCTGTAGACGTAGGAGACCAGGCCGTACTCGGTGTCGTTGGCCCAGGCGATGGCCTCGTCGTCGGAGCTGAACCGGACGATCGGTGCCACCGGCCCGAAGATCTCCTCGTTGAGGATGCCGGCTCCCGGCGGGACGTTGTCCAGCACGGTCGGCGCGTAGAAGTAGCCACGCCGGTCCGGGACCGCGCCGCCGGTGAGCACCCGGCCGCCCGCGGACGCCGCTTCCTCGACCAGGCTGGCCACCTTGGACCGGGTGTCCTCGTTGACCAGCGGGCCGAGTTCGGTGCCCTGGTCCAGGCCGGGGCCGACGCGGAGCGCGCCGAGCCGGGCCGCGAACGCCGCGGTGAACTCGCCGGCCACCGCCTCGTGCACGTAGAACCGGTTGGCCGCGGTGCACGCCTCGCCGCCGTTGCGCATCTTGGCCAGGAACGCGCCGTCCAGCGCCGCCTTGATGTCCGCGTCCTCGAAGATCAGGAAGGGCGCGTTGCCGCCCAGCTCCATGGAGCAGTTGATCACCCGGTCGGCGGCCGCCTTGAGCAGCACCCGGCCGACCTCGGTGGACCCGGTGAAGGACAGCTTGCGCACCCGCGGGTCGGTCAGCACGGCACCGCTGAACCGGCTGGCCGACGAGGTGGTCACCACATTGACCACGCCGTCCGGCACCCCGGCCTCGCGCAGGATGTCGGCCACCGCGAGCGCGGTGAGCGGGGTCTCCTTGGCCGGCTTGAGCACCACGGTGCAGCCCGCGGCCAGCGCCGGGCCGATCTTCCGGGTGGCCATCGCGGCCGGGAAGTTCCACGGCGTGATGAGCACGCTGACCCCGACCGGCTGGTGCTGCACCATGATCCGGTAGCCGCCGGCCGGCGCGCTGACCAGCGAGCCCTCCAGCCGGACCGCTTCCTCGGCGTACCAGCGGAAGAACTCGGCGGCATAGGTCGCCTCGGCCCGGGCGTCCGGCAGCGCCTTGCCGTTCTCCAGCACCATCAGCCGGGCTATCGCCTCGGACCGCTCGGTCATCAGCGCCCAGGCCCGGCGCAGGCACTCGGCCCGCTGCCGGGGCGGGGTGGCAGCCCAGCCGGGCAGCGCGGCGTGCGCCGCGGCCACCGCGTCCAGCGCGTCTTCCGCTGTGCCGTCGGCTACTTCCGCGATGGTCTCTTCGGTCGCCGGGTCGGTGACGCCGATCACGCCGGCGCCGCCCTTGGTCCACTCCCCGCCGATGAGCAGCCCGGTGGGCACCTCGATGCCCGTGGTAGCTGCCAGGTCCGCCGCTGTCACTCGTCCTCCAGGGGGTCTTGCGTAACATCCCCGACATTACAGCGGGACGTGCCTAGCCCTGCCCCTTGGCCTCGTCCAGCAGCAGCTCAAGCTGGGCGCCGGTCAGCCGGCGGAACGTGCGGTGCACGCGGTCCCGGGCCAGGATGCCGACTTCCAGGGTGCTGGCGGACAGTTCCTCGCCGTTCCCGCTCAGCCCGGCGATGGCCGCGCCCAGCGCCCGGACCAGGGACAGGCCCTCGGCGTAATGGTCCTTGAGTACCCCGGCCACCCGGTCGGCCTGGCCGCCCATGGCCACGTAGCCATGCTCCTCGGCCACCGACCCGTCGAACGTGATCCGGTAGATCTGGTCCGCCTGCTCCGACTCGCCCACCTCGGCCACCACCAGCTCCACCTCGAAGGGCTTGTTGCTCTCGGTGAAGATGGACCCGAGCACCTGGGCGTACCAGTTGGCCAGCCCACGGGCGGTCACGTCGCTCCGGTCGTACTGGTAGCCGGTCATGTCCGCGTACCGGACGCCCGCCTTGCGCAGGTTCTCGAACTCGTTGTACCGGCCCACCGCGGCGAACGCGATCCGGTCGTAGATCTCGCTGATCTTGTGCAGGGCACCGGACGGGTTCGGCGCGACGAACAGGATGCCCGCGTCGTACTGGATCACCACCCCGCTGCGCCCCCGCGCGATGCCCTTGCGCGCGTAGTCCGCCTTGTCCTTCATCGCCTGTTCGGGCGACACGTAGAACGGCATAGTCACCGGGCGTTACCCCTACTCGTGTGCTGGGCTGGGACGGGCGGGTTAGGCGGGCGGGCGGAGCGGCGCGACCGGGCCGCCTGGGGAGGTCATCCGCTCCCGCACCACGGCCTGGGCGTACTCCCCGGCTTCCGCCTCGGACAGCCGCCGGAACCCGTCGGCGTTGATCACCGCGACCACCGGGTAGATCTGCCGGGCCAGGTCCGGGCCGCCGGTCGCCGAGTCGTCGTCGGCCGCGTCGTACAGCGCGTGCATGCAGACCAGCACGGCGTCATCCGCGCTGAGGCGCTCGGTGTAGAGCTTCTTCAGAGCGCCGCGGGCGAACACCGAGCCGGACCCGACGGCGTGGAACGGGCGCTCCTCGTACCGCCCCCCGGTCGCGTCGTAGCTGAAGATCCGGCCCTGGCTGGCCTCCGCGTCGAAGCCGGCGAACAGCGGGACGACCACCAGCCCCTGCATGGCCGCGCTGAGGTTGCCGCGGACGAAGGCGGACAGCCGGTTCGCCTTGCCCTCCAGGGACAGGGTCCGCCCCTCGAGCTTCTCGTAGTGCTCCAGCTCCAGCTGGAACAGCCGGACCAGTTCCAGCCCGATCCCGGCCACCCCGGCGATGCCGACGCAGGAGAAGTCGTCGCTGCGGAACACCTTCTCGATGTCGTGCTGGGCGATCATGTTGCCCGCGGTGGCCCGCCGGTCGCCGGCCATCACCACCCCGTCGGCGAACCGGGCCGCGACGATGGTCGTGCCGTGCGGCAGCTGGGCGGCGGCCGCGGCGTCGGGTACTGTCACGGCCGCCCCGGGCAGCAGGTCAGGGGCGCAGGAGGCGACCAGGTCCGCGAAAGACGAGGTGCCCGCGTTCAGGCACATCGAAGTGAACTTCTCGCCGAAGAAACTGCCGCCCACGCCGCGTCCTTCCGGTTGGTCCGCTGCTCTGCCCTGACCTTACTGCCGCCCGGCACCGCCCGCGCCGCTGGAGCGGGCGAGCCGTGTCAGCCGATGGCGAACGGGGCGGCGGCCCTCACTGGCCGCCCTTCTGCACGTAGGACCGGACGAACTCCTCGGCGTTCTCCTCGAGCACCTCATCGATCTCGTCGAGGATGGCGTCCACGTCGTCAGCCAGCTTCTCCTGGCGCTCCTTGACGTCACCCGTCGACTGTGGCTCGGTCTCCTCGGTCTCCTCGGTGCGCCTGGAAGCCTGCCGTTGGCCACCGGTGTCCTTTGTCGCCATGCCAGAAACCTCCGTGATCCAGCGTCGTCCTCGGCTTAACCGTATCCTCGCCTGCCGATGACCAGTCCAACCCTTAAATCGGGCATCGGCTGCCGGGTCAGCCCTGACCGGTCAGCGCCGCCACCAGCTCAGCCGCGGTCCGGCACCGGTCCAGCAGGTCGCCGACGTGCGCTTTGGTGCCGCGCAGCGGCTCCAGGGTGGGCACCCGCTGCAGCGACTCCCGGCCCGGGATGTCGAAGATCACTGAATCCCAGGACGCGGCGGCCACCGATTCCGGGTACTGCTGCAGGCAGCGGCCGCGGAAGTAGGCCCGGGTGTCCTCCGGCGGGGCCTCGATGGCCCGGGTCACGTCGGCCTCGTCCACCAGCCGGGTGATCCGGCCCCGCGCGACCAGCCGGTTGTACAGGCCGCGATCCGGGCGGACGTCGGAGTACTGCAGGTCGACCAGCTGCAGCCGGGGATGCCCCCAGGCCAGCCCATCTCGGGTCCGGTAGCCCTCGAGCAGCTCGAGCTTGGCCACCCAGTCCAGCTCGCGGGACAGCTGCATCGGGTCCTCGGCCAGCCGGGTGAGCGCGGATTCCCAGCGGGCCAGCACGTCGGTGGTCATCTCGTCCACGTCCGAGCCGAACCGGTCCTCGGTGTACTTCCGGGCCAGCTCCAGGTACTCCATCTGGAGCTGGACCGCGGTCATCTTCCGGCCGTCACGCAGGGCGATCTGATGCCGGCAGGACGGGTCGTGGGAGACCGTGCGCAGCTCGGCCACCGGGGACTCGACCGACAGGTCGCCGCCGAGGAACCGGTCCTCGATCATGGCCAGGACCAGCGCCGTGGTGCCGAGCTTGAGATACGTGCTGATCTCGCTCATGTTGGCGTCGCCGATGATGACGTGCAGCCGGCGGTACTTCTCCGGGTCGGCGTGCGGCTCGTCCCTGGTGTTGATGATGGGCCGCTTCAGCGTGGTCTCCAGGCCCACCTCGACCTCGAAGAAGTCGGCCCGCTGGCTGATCTGGAACCCGTCGTCCCGGCCGTCCGCGCCCAGCCCGACCCGGCCCGCGCCGCAGACCACCTGCCGGGACACGAAGAACGGGGTGAGATGCCGGACGATGTCGGCGAACGGCGTGGCCCGGCGCATCAGGTAGTTCTCGTGGCAGCCGTACGAGGCGCCCTTGTTGTCGGTGTTGTTTTTGTAGAGCTGGATGGGTGCGCTGCCCGGCACGGTGGCCGCCCGGGCGGCCGCCTCGGCCATCACCCGCTCGCCAGCCTTGTCCCAGATCACCGCGTCCAGCGGGTTGGTGGTCTCGGGCGCCGAGTACTCCGGGTGCGCGTGGTCCACGTACAGCCGCGCCCCGTTGGTCAGGATCACGTTGGCCAGGCCGAGATCCTCGTCGGTCAGCTGGGTGGCGTCCGCGGACTCCCGGGCCAGATCGAAGCCGCGGGCGTCGCGCAGCGGGTTTTCCTCCTCGAAATCCCACCGCGCCCGCCGGGTCCGCGCCGAGGTGGCCGCCTGGTAGGCGTTGACCACTTGGGACGACGTGACCATGGCGTTCGCCCCTGGCTGGCCGGGCACGGAGATGCCGTATTCGGTCTCCGTGCCCATCACCCGGCGCACACTCATAGCCACGAGCCTAGTGCCGGCTGGCCGGCGACGGGACGAGCGACTCCAGCTGACACGATCTACAGGTACTGCCCGGTGTTGGCGACAGTGTCGATCGAGCGCCCTGCTTCCGTGCCCTGCTTGCCGGAGACCAGGGTCCTGATGTACACGATCCGCTCGCCCTTCTTGCCGGAGATACGCGCCCAGTCATCGGGGTTCGTGGTGTTCGGCAGGTCCTCGTTCTCGCTGAACTCGTCCACGCACGCGGTCATCAGGTGCGCGATGCGGATGCCCTTCTGCCCGGTCTCCAGGAACTCCTTGATGGCCATCTTCTTGGCCCGGGCCACGATGTTCTCGATCATCGCCCCGGAGTTGAAGTCCTTGAAGTACAGCACTTCCTTGTCCCCGTTGGCGTAGGTGACCTCCAGGAAGCGGTTCTCCTCGGTCTCGCTGTACATCCGCTCCACCACGCGCTGGATCATCGCGTCCACCGTGGCCTCCCGGGACGAACCGTGCTCGGTCAGGTCGTCCGGATGCAGCGGCAGCTGGGTCAGCACGTACTTGGAGAAGATGTCCTTGGCCGCCTCGGCGTCCGGCCGCTCGATCTTGATCTTCACGTCCAGCCGCCCGGGCCGCAGGATGGCCGGGTCGATCATGTCCTCCCGGTTGGAGGCGCCGATCACGATGACGTTTTCCAGCCCCTCCACGCCGTCGATCTCGGACAGCAGCTGCGGCACGATGGTGTTCTCCACGTCGCTGGACACGCCCGAGCCGCGGGTGCGGAAGATCGAGTCCATCTCGTCGAAGAACACGATGACCGGCATGCCCTCGCTGGCCTTCTCCCGGGCCCGCTGGAACACCAGCCGGATGTGCCGCTCAGTCTCGCCGACGTACTTGTTCAGCAGCTCCGGGCCCTTGATGTTCAGGAAGTAGCTCTTGCCTTCCTTGGTCTGGCCCGGCTGGTCGGCGGCGGGTGTGGCGCTGCGCGCCGCCACCTGCTTGGCCAGCGAGTTGGCCACCGCCTTGGCGATCAGCGTCTTGCCGCAGCCGGGCGGGCCGTACAGCAGCACGCCCTTGGGCGGCCGCAGCTGGTGCTCGCGGAACAGGTCGGCGTGCAGGTAGGGCAGCTCGACCGCGTCCCGGATCTGGACGATCTGCGGGCCCAGCCCGCCGATGTCGGAGTAGGTGATGTCCGGCACTTCCTCCAGGATGAGCTCTTCCACCTCAGCCTTGGGGATGCGCTCGTACACGTAGCCCGACCGCGGCTCGAGCAGCAGCGAGTCGCCGCCGCGCAGCACCGAGTCGCGCAGCGGCTCGGCCAGCCGGACCACGCGCTCCTCGTCGGCGTGCGAGATGACCAGCGCCCGGTCGCCGTCCTCGAGGAGTTCCTTGAGCATGACGACTTCGCCGACCGTCTCGTAGCCCTGCGCCACCACCACGTTGAGCGCCTCGTTCAGCACCACTTCCTGGCCGGGCCGCAGGGTGTCCAGCTCGACCGCTGGGCTGACGCTGACCCGCATCTTCCGGCCGCCGGTGAACACGTCAGCCGTGCCGTCCTCGCAGGCCTGCAGGAAGACGCCGAACCCGGACGGCGGCTGGGCCAGCCGGTCCACTTCTTCCTTGAGCGCCACGATCTGATCGCGGGCCTCTCGCAGCGTGTCGGCCAGCCGTTCGTTCTGGCTGGTCACGGCACTCAGGCTGGCCTCGGTCTCACGCAGCCGCTCCTCGAGCAGCCGGACGTGCCTGGGCGCGTCGGCGAGACGGCGGCGCAGCACCGCCACCTCCTCCTCGAGAAAGGAGATCTGTGTGGTGAGGCCCTGAACCTGGTCGTCGTGCCGCGCGGTGCGCGATCCTTCGTCACGACTGGCCACGCCCCCACCCCCTTCCGGAAGCAGACTTCACTTAGACCCTACCTATCCGAGGCGCTGACGTAACCTCGCGTCGCCTGCGCTGACATTCTCACTGATCAGCCTCCACTCGGGAAGCCTTGGCTGCCCGCCGCCGCCGCGGCGGGGCGGCTGCGCCCCAGGCCAGCCGCCGGGCGGTGATAAGAAACCCGGTGTGGCCCACCATCCGGTGCTCGGGCCGCACGGCCAGCCCGTCAACGTGCCAGCCCCGGACGAATGACTCCCAGGCGGTCGGCTCGTCGAAGCTGCCCAGCTCCCTGATCGACTCTACGGTCCGGGACAGCTGGGTGGTGGTGGCCACGTAGCAGCACAGCACGCCGCCGGGAATCAGCGCGGCCGCCGCGAGCTGAGCGAACTCCCATGGCGCCAGCATGTCCAGTACCATCCGGTCGAAACTATCCGGTTGCGAACTACCGGCACTATCCGGCTGGCGGCCAGTTTCGGGTCCGGCCGCGCCGGGCAGCGTGGGCAGCTCGGCCAGGTCGCCCACGCGGAGCTGCCAGGCCGGGTGCGGGCCGCCGAAGAAGCGCGTCACGTTGGCCTCGGCTATCTCGGCGAAATCGGCCCGGCGCTCGTAGGAGACCAGCTGCCCCTCCGGGCCCACGGCGCGGAGCAGCCAACAGGACAGCGCGCCAGAGCCGGCGCCCGCCTCCAGCACCCGGGCGCCGGGGAAGATGTCCGCCTGGGCCACGATCTGGGCCGCGTCCTTGGGGTAAACCACCGCGGCGCCCCGTGACATGGACAGCGTGAAATCGGCCAGCAGCGGCCGAAGCGCCACGTACGGCGTGCTGCCCGAGGACTTCACCACGCTGCCCTCCGGGGCGCCGATCAGCTCGTCGTGCGCCACCGCGCCGCGGTGCGTGTGGAAGATCCGGCCCGGCTGCAGCACGAGCAGGTGCTTGCGGCCCTTGGGGTCGGTGAGCTGGACCTGGTCGCCCGGAGCGAACGGGCCGGTGCGCTGACGGATCACGCCCGCCAGGGTAGCGGTGCGGCGGGGCGCACGTTACACACCGGCGAACGCGTGGTCGAGGTCGCTGGCCGCCAGCACGCCGTAGACCTGGCCGGATGGCTCGACCAGCAGGTATTCGGTGGCCGGGGACCGGCGGACCGCGTCGAGCAGGGCCATCCCGGACAGGTCGGCGGGCAGGATCATGCCCGGGTCGATGGTCCGGGCCAGCGACCCGGCGTCGACCCACGGCCGGCGCTGCGGCGGGGTGGCCATCACCGCGCTCTCGTTCACGATCGCGATCGGCTTGTCCTCGTGATCGACGATGACCACCGCGCGGGCCCCGGCCGCATCGGCCCGGCGGATCGCCTCGGCCAGCGGCAGTGTGGCTGGGATGGGGATGGCCCGCCGGGCCAGCGTGCGGGCCTGCAGTGTGGGCAGCCGCTGCCGGACCCGGGTGGCGCGCAGCGACTGGGTCGCCCCGGTCCACATGAACGCGGCGATGACGCCGAACCAGATCACGTCGAAGATCTGCACCTGGCCGCCGGCCAGCGCGAGCAGGGTGGGCGGGAGCACCAGGACGGCCACCGCGAGTAGGCGGCCCGCCCAGGCCGCGGCGACGGTGGCCGTGGCCGGCTTGCCGGTGAGCTTCCACACCCCGGCGCGGAGCATCCGGCCGCCGTCCAGCGGCAGGCCGGGCAGCAGGTTGAAGAGGCCGACCAGCAGGTTGGCCCAGACGAGCTGCTGGATCAGCAGGCCGGGCAGGCCGCGCGGGTCGACCGCTTCGATGATCCCGTACCCGGCCGCCGCCAGGACCAGGGACAGCACCGGGCCGGCCGCCGCGACCAGGAACTCCCGGCCCGGGGTGGGCGGCTCCTGCTCGATCTCGGAGAAGCCGCCGAGCGGGTAGAGCAGGATCCGCCGGACCGGCAGCCCGAAGCCCCGGGCGACCAGCGAGTGGCTCAGCTCGTGCACCAGCACCGACGCGTACAGCAGGACGACGAACGCGGCGGCCACCAGGTAGCGCACCCCGCTGGACCCGGCCAGCGCGGCGCTGTTCGCGTAGAGCACAATGAACAGCCCGGCGATCAGGAACCAGTACGGCGAGATGTACACCGGTATGCCGAACGGGCGCGCGATCCGCACGCCGGAACTGGGCGCCGGGGGCGGTGGCCTATCCGACGGTGTACCTGGCACACGTCGATGCTACGTGCTGGGCGGGACGAGCGCGCCCGGCGCTCCGGAGCGGCGAATAGCAACTGTCGGACGCTTCCCCTAGCCTCCAGACATGGCTGACGACGGTGCCCCAAACAGCGACGGCGCCCCACACAGCAATGCGCCGGGCGAGTACTCCCACTCGCTGTCTCCGTCCCGGGCCGGGGACTTCCTCACCTGCCCGCTGCTCTACCGGTTCCGGGTGATCGACCGGCTGCCCGAGCCGCCCAGCCCAGCGGCCGCCCGCGGCACGCTGGTGCACGCCGTGCTCGAGCACCTGTTCGACGAACCGGCGGCCGGCCGTACCCCGGAAGCGGCCCGGACGCTGCTCGGCCCGGAGTGGGACCGGCTGCTGGCCGCCGAGCCCGCGCTGGCCGGCCTGTTCGCCGCCGACGAAGACCGGGCCAGCTGGCTGGCTGAGGCGGCCACCATGCTGGACCGCTACTTCACCCTGGAGGACCCGCGGCGGCTCGAGCCGGCCCACCGCGAGCTGTGCGTCGAGGCTGACCTGGCGTCCGGGCTGCGGCTGCGCGGGTACATCGACCGGCTGGACATCGCGCCGGGCGGCGAGATCCGCATTGTCGACTACAAGACCGGGACCGCGCCGCCCGCCGAGTTCGAGGCACGGGCGTTGTTCCAGATGAAGTTTTACGCGCTGGTGCTGTGGCGCGCCCAGGGCACGCTGCCCCGGCTGCTCCAGCTCATCTACCTGGGTAATGGCGAGATCATGCGGTACCAGCCGGATGAGGCGGATCTGCGCGCCACGGAGCGCAAGGTGGAGGCGGTCTGGCAGGCCATCGAGCGGGCCCGGGCGGCGCGCGATTGGCGGCCCCGGCCCGGGCGGCTCTGCGACTGGTGTGCGCACAAGCCGATCTGCCCGGCGTTCGGCGGGACTCCCCCGGCCCTGCCCGAGCCGGACGCCGCGCTGGTCCCGGCTAGCGGGCAGCCGTGCGAACCGGACCAGGAACCGTCGCTGCTGGATCTGGCCTGACGCCGGTCAGCGGATACCCATCCGGCGCAGCACCTCCGCGGCGTCGCCCAGGCCGTCGTCGTCTTTAGCCGAGCCCTTCTTGCTGGTCTTGCTGGCCGGCTTGAGCGCCTTGGTCGGCTGGCTGGGCTGCCCCGGCTGGGCGGGACGACCGGGCTGCTCCGCCGCTGCTCCGCTGCTGGGCTTGCCCTTCCTGATCCGGCGCAGCCCGCCGGATACCGCGAACAGGACACCCGCGGCCAGGGCCACGACGACGCCCGCCCAGACCCGCGGCGAGAACACGAAGGACGCAGCGAAGTCGCCGATGGCCGCGCCCATCTGCCAGAACATCTTGATCGCGCCGGTGAGGTAGGCGGCCAGCGGGAGCAGCGACCAGGCCACGCCACGCAGGCCGGCCGCGGCGCCGCGCCTGCGCCAGGCCACCCAGCTGAGGATGAGCCCAAGGAGGGTCAGCCCCCCGGCCAGCGGTAGCCAGGAGATGGAGTTGTACGTCGACATGACCGCTCCCCTCGGCAGCGTTCTTCTCTCCATCGTCGCATACGCCGGGGAGTGCGTTGCGCGGCGGAAGCTGAGGATCTACTCCGGGTCAGCTGAGTTGGCCGCGGCCGCCGGGCGGCTCTCGGTGACCG
>DASXIN010000096.1:0-58917 GCA_036497945.1 Streptosporangiaceae bacterium
GGGCGCCATCGTGTTCAGCATCTGCGGCGTCACCAGCATGGACATGGTGGCCCGCTCGCGCTGGTCCCGCTCCAGGTCGGCGAGGAACGCCTCGTTCAGCCCGGGCCCGGTCAGCGCGCTCAGCTGGCGCAGGTTCTTCACGCAGTGCGCGCGCTGCCACTGCGCCGACTCCCACTCGGCCGCGGTCACCCCGGACCAGGCCGGGAAGCGCCGCCAGTCCGGCTCGGCAAGCTCGGCGCGCCGATACGCGTAGGGCTGGCTGACCAACGGGACCACCTCCGGTGCGGACAGTACGTCGTCGAACGATATCCTTCCATACGCGTTCCTAACAAAAGAAGATAGTGTCAACTCAGCTCTCTACAGGAAGACTTTCGGTGAGTGGATCGCGTGAGCGCCGCCCGGGCGGTTCCCCGCTCGGCCTGCACCGGGTGATCAAGCCCGCGGGTGTGCTGCCGCAGGCCGCCTGGCGGCTCGACAACGGCCCGGCTATCTGGCCGGACGAGGTCCGGGTGCGGCTCGACCGGCTCAATCTGGATGCCGCGTCCTTCCGGCAACTGCTGGAATCCACCGGCGGCTCGGCGGCCGCGATGCGCGGCGCGGTGCTGGAGATCGTCGCCGACCGGGGCAAGATGCAGAACCCGGTGACCGGGTCCGGCGGGATGCTGACCGGGGTGGTCGAGGAGGCCGGCCCGGACTCGCCGCTCGGGCTGGCCGCCGGGGACCGGATCGCCACCCTGGTCTCGCTCAGCCTGACCCCGCTGGCCATCACCGACCGCCTGGCCCGCTGGGACGGGCGGTCCGAGCAGGTGCCGTGCGCCGGTCACGCGATCCTGTTCGGCCGGTCCATCGCCGCGGTGCTGCCCGGTGACCTGCCCGCCGAGCTGGCCCTGTCTGTCCTGGACGTGTGCGGCGCGCCCGCACTGACGCAGCGTGTGGTGCTTAACGCCAAGCTTGTCCGGCCGGCTGCGCCGGCCTCGGCGCGGAGCGGCGATCGGGGGGTTCCGGGGGGTCGCCCCCCCGGGCCAATCGTCGCCATCCTTGGTGCGGGCGGGAAGAGCGGGTCGCTGTCCGCGGCGGCCGCCCGCCGGGCCGGCGCCGCCGCTGTCATCGGCGTGGTACCCACCGAGCAGGAGGCGGCCGCGGTCCGCGAAGCCGGGCTGGCCGATCAGGTGGTCATCGCGGACGCCCGGCACCCGGTCGCGCTGGCCGCGGCCGTCCAGTCCGCGGGCGGCCCCGCGGACGTCACCGTGGTCTGCGTGGACGTGCCCGGCTGCGAAGGCGGCGCGGTGCTGGCCACCGCCCAGGGCGGGACGGTGATCTTCTTCTCGATGGCCACCTCGTTCACCGCGGCCGCGCTCGGGGCCGAGGGCATGGCGGCCGATGTGACCATGCTGATCGGCAACGGGTATGTCCCTGGGCATGCGGACCTGGCGCTGGACCTGATCCGGGCCGAGGCCGGGGTACGCCGCCTGTTCGAGGCCCGGCTGGTAGAGAACTGAGGGAGGAGACCGGTGGAACCTAGGCTGCGGCTGGATCCCGCACAGGTGGCCGAAGCCCGTGAGCTGGCCCGCACTGCGGGCGGGCCCATCGTCGAGCTGGCCCGGACGCACAGCACGGTGTCGGTGGAGCGTGCCGTGCTCCGGCTGGGCGGCCTGGACGGCGCCGACGACGACGGCATGCCGTGGGTGAACCGGCTGGCCGACGCGGTCCGGGACAGCGCCGGGCTGGAGCACGGGGTGGCCCTGCCGGCCTGGGACGCCATGCTGGCCGGGGGATACCCCGACCTGGCCGCACTGGCCCGGGACGCCGCGGCCGGGGCGGTCAAGTTCCGCATCCCCGAGGGGAAGGACGCGGCCGCCGCCCAGCAGGCCGCACGGGCCGCGCTGGCCCGGGGCTTCGCCACCATCGACGGCAGGCGGGCCGAGCGGACCGCGATGATCGGCGCCACGGCCGACCCGCCGAAACCGTGGATCTACCTGATCGTGGCGACCGGGGACATCTACGAGGACATCCCGCAGGCGCAGGCCGCGGCGCGGGAGGGCGCGGACATCGTGGCGGTGATCCGGTCCACCGGCCAGTCGCTGCTGGACTACGTGCCGGAGGGGGCGACCCGGGAAGGCTTCGCGGGCACCTACGCCACCCGGGAGAACTTCCGGCTGATGCGGGCCGCGCTGGACGATGTGTCCCGCGAGCTGGGCAGGTACGTCCGGCTGACCAACTACGCGTCCGGGCTGTGCATGCCGGAGATCGCCGCGCTGGCCGGCCTGGAGCGGCTGGACATGATGCTGAACGACTGCATGTACGGCATCATCTTCCGGGACATCAACCCGCGGCGGACGTTCATCGACCAGCGGTTCGCCCGGCAGATCCACGCCCGGGCCGGGATCATCATCAACACCGGCGAGGACAACTACCTGACCACGGCGGACGCGGTGGACGCCGCGCACACCGTGGTGGTCAGCCAGCTGCTCAACGAGTTCTTCGCCAAGGAGGCCGGGCTGGCCGACGGGCAGCTTGGCCTGGGCCACGCGTTCGAGATCAACCCGGACATCCCGGACTCGTTCGTGCTGGAGCTGGCGCACGCCCAGCTGGTCCGCGAGCTGTTCCCGGACGCGCCGCTGAAGTACATGCCGCCGACCAAGCACATGACCGGCAACGTGTTCGCCGGCTACCTGCTGGACGCGTTCTTCAACCTGGCCGGGGTGATGACCGACCAGTCCATCCTGCTGATCGGGATGATGACCGAGGGCATCCACACCCCGTTCCTGTCCGACCGGGACCTCGCGCTGGAGAACGCCCGCTACGTGGCCCGGGCCGCGGCCCGGCTGGGCGAGAACTTCCGGCCGCCGGAGGGCGGGTTCGTGCAGCAGCGCGCCCAGCAGGTGCTCGGCGAGGCGGTGGACCTGCTCCGCCGGATCAACCAGGATGGGCTGCTGAACGCCATTGCCGAAGGCACGTTCGGGGTCACCCGCCGCCCGGCCGACGGGGGCCGGGGCCTGGACGGCGTCATCAAGCGGGCCGAGGATTACTACAATCCGGCGAGCGAATTCCTGGAGGGAGCGTCATGACCGGCACGGTGCTACGCCCTTACGGAGACACCACGGGCGACGGGCAGGTCCAGGTGTCATTCACCCTGCCACTGGCGTTCGGTAACGAAGAGGAGCGGGCGCTGGCCGAGGGGGCAGCGCTGCAGCTGGCCGGCCAGATGGGGCTGGAGCCTGCCATGGTGGTGCACGCCAAGGCGATGGGGCCGCACTTCACGTTCTTCATCGTCTACGGGCGGGTAAGTCATCTGGTCGACATTTCCGCGGTCACCGTGGCCCGGCGCGAGTTCCCGGTGCTGTCCCCGGCCGAGATCAACCTGCGGGTGCGCTCCGGGCTGGGCCGCAAGCTGGTCGTGCTGGGCGCGTGCATCGGCACCGACGCGCACACCGTGGGCATCGACGCGATCCTCAACGTCAAGGGGCACGCGGGGGAGAAGGGCCTGGAGTACTACCGGGAGATCCGGGTGGTGAACCTGGGCGCGCAGGTCGACGTGGCCGACCTGGTGGCCCGGGCCCGGGCCGAACGGGCGGACGCGGTGCTGGTCAGCCAGGTGGTCACCCAGCGGGCAGCGCATCTGGACGGCGCGCGGGCGCTGTCCGCCGCGTTCCGGGACGCCTACCCGGAGGGCCCGCCGCTGCTGGTGGTGGGCGGCCCGCGGTTCGACCCGGCGATGGCCGCCGAGCTGGGCGTGGACAGGATCTTCGGCCGCGGCACCACGCCGCGGGAGGTGGCCAGTTACCTGGTGCACGCACTGGCGCCCGAGTCGGCTGTGGCAGGTGCGGCATGACCGGCCAGCATGACGGACTGGCCGTCACGCACCGCCGGTACGTGCCGGCCAGCCACGCGCACTACAGCGGCAACCTGGTGGACGGCGCGTACGTGCTCGGCCTGTTCGGCGACGTGGCCACCGAGGTGGCCATCCGGACGGACGGGGACGAGGGTCTGTTCGCGTCGTACTCCGACGTCCAGTTCCGCGCCCCGGTGCTGGCCGGCGACGTGATCGAGGTGACGGCGACGGTGATCCGGACCGGCCAGCGCAGCCGGGACCTGGCCTTCGAAGCCCGGGTGCTGTGCCGGGCCGATCCCGGGCAGAGCCCGTCCGCGTCGGTGGTGCTGGCCGAGCCGCTGATCGCGGTCAGCGCCACCGGCACGATCGTGATTCCGTAGCTAGCACGGCGCCTTAGCGGGACTTCATCCGGCGTTCCGCGGCTATTAGCCCACCACCTCTACTGTGCATGCCGTGACGACAGCGCTGGGACCCGCCCGCGCGGCCGGCCTGACCCAGCTCGGGCTGGCCCGGGTGCGGGCCAGTTCATGATCGCCGGGTGAGGGCGGCCCGCCCCGCCCGCGTGTTCCGCAGGCGGAGCGCCGGTGGCTGCACTAGAGTGATGGTCTTCCCTTCCCCGACTGCCCGCTTTCTCGCGGGCCCAGCCGTGCACCGCCCGTCAGGGCCCAGCCGCCACGCGCAGAAGAGGGACATCGTCGATGCCGAGATTCGAGTTCAGCCGCCTGCGCCCCGGTAAAGCCGGCCCGGCCGGCCACCGCGGCGACCAGGCCAGCAAGATCTGGCAGGCGCTGCTCGGCCCGTTCAGCCTCCGGCCGCCGGAGCCGCCCCGGCCGGACGCTAAGCCCGCCCGCGTGCCGCGGGGCGGCTGACCGTCGCGAACGCGCGGCGGCCCCAAACTCCCACCAGGATGTGGTGACCCATAGTAGCTTGTCAAGCTACTATGGGTCACCACATCGGCAGGCCTAGCTCGGTGCTAGTCCATCGAGCCGAAGGCCTGGATCTCCGCCCGCTCGGTCTCGGTGAGCTCGCGGGGCACATCGTTGCTGGCCACCTTGGCCGCCTGGACCTGCTGCCGGATGCTGTCCACCACCTCGGGGTTGGCCAGCGTCGTCACGTCGCCTGTGTCGGCGAAGTTGGACACCGCGGCGATCACCCGGCGCATGATCTTGCCGGACCGGGTCTTCGGCATGTCCGGCACGATCCAGACGTTCTTCGGCCGGGCGATCTTGCCGATCTCGGTCTCCACCGCGGTGGTGACCTTGCCGCCCATCTCCGGGCTGGCCTCGACGCCGGGCTTGAGCGAGATGTACACCTCGACCATCCGGCCGCGGATGTCGTCGATCACCGGGACCGCGGCCGCCTCGGCCACCTCGGGCACGGTGAGCGCGGCCGACTCGATCTCCTTGGTACCCAGCCGGTGCCCGGCCACGTTGATCACGTCGTCCACCCGGCCGAGGATCCGGTAGTAGCCGTCCGGGGCGCGGACCGCGCCGTCCCCGGCGAAGTACGGCCAGTCGTGCCAGTCCTTGCTGTCCGGGTTCTTGTTGTACTTCTCGTAGTAGACCGAGAGGAACCGCTCCGGCTGACCCCAGATGGTCTCCATGATCCCGGGCCACGGGTTGCGGATGCAGATGTTGCCCGCCTTGCCGTCCGGGACTTCTTTGCCCTCCTCGTCGTAGATAGCCGCGTAAATGCCGAGCACCATGGGACCGCAGCTGCCCGGCTTCATCGGCTTCAGCGCGGGCAGTGAGCTGCCCAGGAAGCCGCCGGTCTCGGTCTGCCACCAGGTGTCCACGATGACCGCCTCGTCCTTGCCGACGGCCTTGTGGTACCAGCGCCAGACCTCCGGCTCGATCGGCTCACCCACCGTGGTCATGTGCTTGAAGTGGTAGTTGTACTTGGCCGGCTCGTCCGGGCCGACCTTGCGCAGCATCCGGATCGCGGTCGGTGAGGTGTGGAAGATGTTCACCCCGAGCCGCTCCGCGATCCGCCATGGCCGCCCGGCGTCCGGGTAGTTGGGCGTGCCCTCGTATATCACCGTGGTGGTGCCGAGGGACAGCGGGCCGTACACGATGTAGGAGTGCCCGGTGATCCAGCCGATGTCGGCCATGCACCAGTACGTATCGTCCGGGTGGATGTCCTGGTAGTACTTGGACGTCCCGGTCACGTAGGCCAGGTAGCCGCCGGTGCTGTGCTGGGCACCCTTCGGCCGCCCGGTGGTGCCGCTGGTGTACATGAGGAACAGCGGCGCCTCGGCCGGCATGGACACCGGCTCGACGATCTGGCGGCTGTACTGGGGGAGCACCTCGTCCACGAAGAAGTCGCGGCCCTCGGTCATCGGCGTCTTTGAACCGTACTGGCCCGGGTAGCGCCGCCAGACCAGGACCTTGTCCACCTCCTGGCCCTGCCGGGCCGCCTCGGCCAGTGCCTCGTCCGCCTTGACCTTGTGGTCCACCAGGCCGCCGCTGCGCCAGTAGCTGTCCATGGTGATCAGCACCCGGCTGCCCGAGTCGGCGATCCGGGTGCCGGCCGCGTTGCCGCTGAACCCGCCGAACACCTGGGAGTGGATCACCCCGAGCCGGGCGCAGGCCAGCATGGTGACCGGCAGTTCCGGCACCATCGGCATGTGCAGCGTCACCCGGTCGCCGGCCTTGAGCCCGGCAAAGTCGCGCAGCAGCGCGGCGAACTCGTTCACCCGGTGGTACAGCTCACGGTAGGTAATGGCGACGTGGTCCTCGGTCTCCGGCTCTGACACGAAGATCATCGCCGCCTTGTTCCCGCGGCTCTCCAGATGCCGGTCCACGCAGTTGTAGGAGGCGTTCAGCCGCCCGCCGGCAAACCACTTCCAGAACGGCGGGTTGCTCGAATCCAGGACCGTGTCCCATTTCTTGTCCCAGGAGAGCAGGTCCGCGTATTCGGTAAAGCAGTCAGGGAAGTTCTTCTCGTCGAACCGGTCGAAGATGGCCGGGTCGTTCGCGTTGGCCTGCTGGACGAATGACTCCAGCGGGTAGATGTACTCTTCCTCGCGCCAGTGCACGGCAATCTGCGACTCGGAAACCTGCTCTTGCCGACTTTCCGACATGTACTCGGTCCTCCCATGGAGTGGATGAGCTGGGATTCAGCCAGGCCCCGGGGCTGCCGCATAACTACCAGCCAGCCCGGCGCGGAACGGCGGGCAGCGCCGTGACCTTCCCCGTCAGGGTGCGCCGGATCATCCTCCCCGTCCGGCGGCGCGCCGCAGCGACGGAGGCCAGCCAGCAGCGCGCCAGGGAGGCAGTTGCGGTCCCGCCCGCCGCCCCCTCCTCGGACCGCCCGCTGACCACGGTGTCATGACGTCCTCACACGCTGGGGAAACGGTTTCATGCTAACGCGAAGCGGACGGCGCGGACTAGGGCACATCGGTCGCGGATTGGCTGCCGCGCCTTGACACCACGCGGCGCAGCGGTATCTTGCTGCGCAGTCCAGCACCAGCTGGCCGTCGGGGTGGCCAGGCGGCCCAGCGGGGGAGTTGGCACGGGAGGGGCCTAGGCGCTCAGTAGACAACGGTGCACGGTCTCGCGGCCAGCGGGACGTACTCCGGCCCGAAGGGATGGCCTGGGCCCGCTTCCGTTACCCGACGGCGGAAAGCGCCGCGCCTTTCCCAACGGCCCTCCAAATTTCCGTCCGGCAACCTGCGCACGGCCGCCGCAACCGGCGCGCCAGGGTACCCTTCATGGGATCACCGGCCCAAGCGGCCGCCCCGCGGCGGCAGACAGGGGAAGGCAGGCAGAAGTTGGCTGGTAAGGACGCGACCAGGACTCCTGTCGGCCGGGTGGCTGTCATCATGCCCACCTACAACGAGCGGGAGAACCTCGAGGCCATGGCGGGCCGGGTCCGGGCCGCGGTGCCCGACGCCGACCTGCTGGTGGTCGATGACAACAGCCCGGACGGCACCGGCGAGCTGGCTGACAAGCTGGCCGTCGAGGACAGCCACGTCCGGGTGCTGCACCGGCCGGGCAAGGGCGGGCTGGGCGCGGCGTACATCGCCGGCTTCGGCTGGGCGCTGGACCAGGGTTACGGCGCCGCGGTGGAGATGGACGCGGACGGCTCGCACCAGCCCGAGCAGCTGCCCGACCTGCTGGCCGCGCTGGCGGACGCCGACCTGGTGCTCGGGTCCCGCTGGGTGCCCGGCGGGCGGACGGTCAACTGGCCGAAATCGCGGCAGTTCATCTCGCGTGGCGGCAGCTTCTACTCCCGGCTGATGCTGCGCATCCCGCTGCGCGACGCGACCGCCGGCTACCGGGCCTACCGGGCGGACACGCTGCGCGCCATCGGGCTGGATGAGATCCACTCCCAGGGCTACTGCTTCCAGATCGACCTGGCCCGGCGCACGCTGGGCGCCGGACTGCGCGTGGTAGAAGTGCCCATCACGTTCGTCGAGCGGGAGCACGGCACCAGCAAGATGAGCAAGGGGATCGTGTTCGAGGCGTTCTGGCGGGTCGGCTGGTGGGGGCTCGCCGACCGGTGGGCGCAGCTGCGCGGACACGGCAAGCGCCCGGCAGGCTGATGCTCTGCCGGGCGCTAACGAAGCCTTGCTGGCTGGCTAGGCGCTCTTCCGCTGCCGGCTGACCTTGCCCGGCGTGTCCTCGCTGCGCTGGCCGCGGATCAGCGCGAGCCGCTCGGCCAGCACTTCCTCCAGGTCGGCAATGGACCGGCGTTCCCGCAGCATGTCCCAGTGGCTGCGCGGCGGCTTGGCCTTGCGTGGCGTGGCCAGATCCCCGGTGCTCGTGAACGCGGTCACCCCGCACACCCGGCACTCCCAAGTGGCCGGAACTTCCGCCTCCGCCGCGAACGGGACGGTAAAGTGGTGACCCTTGGGGCAGTCGAAAGCGATCTCCTGGCGAGGTGCCAGATCGGTGTTACGGTCGTTCTCGTAGCTCGTTGCCCCGAGCCGGGTACCGCGAAGTGCGCGTTCGGCCATTAGTCGCTGCCTCCCAGGCGCTCTGTCAGCTGTTGTCAATAACGCCGAGTACCCGGTCAAGATTCCCACTGTGCCCGATTCCAACCGTTGCGGGGTCAGTGAGCTCGTGTCCCGCAGCCAGCGGTTGCCCGCTGGCGGTCCCAGTCTGGCTCGCACGTGCGATGCCGGGTTACTGCTTCCGCGGGACGCGCCCGGCGGAGTCGGGTCTTACCGTCCCTCCACAGTCGTTTACCCTCTCCGCCCCACTGGCGGCGAGCTGGAGCAGGTTGCGTGCCGCGTTCACGTCCCGGTCCTCGATAAGGTCACAGGATTCGCAGCGGTAGGTGGCTACTCACCTCGCCGGGCGGGGGTGCCACTCGCCCCGGCTGATCAGAAGGTCACGCAGGGCGACGGTCTGATCGGTCATGATCCCGTCCACCCCGATGTCCAGCAGCCTGCGCATCACCTCGGGCGAGTTGACCGTCCAGGCGTGCACCTGAAGGCCCAGCGCATGCGCCCGGCGGACGAAGGCCGGGGTGGCCACCGCAGCCGGCACCTGGGCGCAGCGCACCCCGGTGCGGGCCAGCCGGTCGGCCAGCGGCAGGTGCCCGCCGCGCGGGGGCTGCCCCGGGCGGCGCTGGTCCCGGGGTCCCCGGGCCGCCCGCGGGCCGCCGAACCGGACCACCGAGATGCCCAGCGGGGAGGCGGCCATGCAGACCGGGCGGTCCAGCTCCCGCCGCGCGGTGCGCAGCCGGCTGGAAGAGAACGAGGTCAGGCAGACCCGGTCCCAGGACCCGGTCCGGCGCAGCACACCGGCCAGCGGCTCGATCACCGGGGCGTTCTTCAGGTCGATGTTGAACCGCACGTCCGGCCAGGCGGCCAGCAGGTCATCCAGCCGCGGGATGGGCTCGGTGCCGCCGATCCGGGCCTGCGCCACGTCCCGGTAGGGCAGCCGGGCGATCCGCCCGGCGCGGTCGGTCACCCGGTCCAGCGTCCGGTCGTGGAACGCGATGAGCACCCCGTCCGCGGTGGCCTGCAGATCCGTCTCCAGGTACCAGTAGCCCAGCCCGATGGCGTGCTCGAAGGCCCGCCACGAGTTCTCCGGCGCGTGCGCCGCCCCGCCACGGTGCGCGAAGGCCACCGGCCTGGGGTGGTCAAGGAATGCGGTCGGCATGTATGCGAGTATGCGCTACCTCCGGGAGCAGTCTGTAAACGGAGGATGGCGTAGCGCCGAAACCCACGTAGCGGTAAGGCCTCCTGCGCGGCGTGTAGTTTCACCTGGTCAGGCCCGGCCGGTTAAGCCGACCACTCGCGGCGGCGGGCTTCCGCCAGGGCGATGGCCGCCGCCGCGGCCACGTTGAGTGAGCCAACCCGGCCGACCAGCGGGATGTAGGCCACCGCGTCGGCCACGGCCAGCAGGGCGGGCGAGCAGCCGTGGTCCTCGTTGCCCAGGGCCAGGCAGACATCGCCGCCCAGCGGCGCCTCGTGCAGCGGCTCGGCCCCGGCGGCCAGCTCGATCGCGATCACCCGCAGGCCCGCCTGGCTGGCCGCCTTGGCCGCCGCCACCGGGTCGGGCTCCCGTTCCCAGCTGAGCAGCCGCTGGGTGCCGAGCGCGGTCTTGCCCGCCGACGGATGGTCCAGCGGCGCCGAGTTGCCGCACAGCCAGATGTGCTCCACGCCGAACGCGGCCGCCGACCGCACGATCATGCCCACGTTGTAGGGCTGGGTCACCGAGTCGAGCAGCACGGCCAGTCGGCCCTCGGTGGACCGGCGCCAGGACCGGTTCAGCCGCTTCACGTCGGTGGGCCGCAGCTGCTTGCGCGCCGCCGCCGCGGCCGGGTCGGTCCCGGTCACCGGGCGGTCACCGCCAGCACCCGGTAGCCGGTCCGGGACGCGATCCGCGCGGTCGGCCAGCCCTGCTGCTGCAGCCAGCGGTGCAGCGAGTCGGCGCCCAGGTTGCGCTGCACCACGAGGTAGGCGTGCCCGCCCGGGGCCAGCCGGCCGAGCCAGCCGGCCAGCAGCTCGTGCAGCGCGTCCTTGCCGATCCGGATCGGCGGGTTCGACCAGATGGCGGCGAACTCGGCGGGCAGCGCGGGGTCCTGCGGCGGCACGCAGCGCACGTTGGCCAGGCCGGCCCGGGCCGCGTTGCCCGCGCACAGGTCCAGCGCCCGGGTGTTCACGTCCACCGCCCAGACCGTGGCGCCCGGCGCGCGCGCCGCCATGGCCAGCGCGATCGGGCCGTACCCGGTGCCCAGGTCGAGCAGCTGGCCGTCCGGCGGCGGGGGCGGCACGGTGTCCAGCAGCACCCGGGTACCGGGGTCGAGCCGGCTGGCGGAGAACACGCCGGCATCGGTGGCGCACTCGAAGTGCCGGTCGCCGAGTACCACCTGGACCGTGCCCGGCCGGTGCGCGGCCGCCGGGTCCTCGGTGAAGTAATGCTGCCCCACGGGTTACCGGGGCGGCGGTGGCGTGGCGACCGGGCCGGGCGCGGCCCGGCGGTCTGCCGCGGCCAGCGCCGGGTCGATGTACTTGTGGCTGAGCCAGCGCTCGACTACGAACGTGAGCACCGGAATCGTGCCGGCCAGCAGGACCAGCACGGTCGGGCCGATGGCCAGCCGCAGCCGCCGGGTCAGCAGGTAGGCGACGATGATGTAGATGATGTACAGGATCCCGTGCAGGGTGCCCACGTCGTTGACCACGACGGTGTTGTTGTCGATCACCTGGAGCGGGATGCCGACGAAGCACAGGATGATCAGCACCACGCCGGTGATGTAGGCCATCACCCGGTAGCGGAGCACGGCTGCACGCACCGGTCTTGCCTCCTTAGTGTGTTCGCGGCATAGCGTTACGGGCCCTCAGCGGAACCCGTGCCACCGGCCGTGGCCCCTGGCCTCGTTGGTCAGCCGGGCCAGGTAGGCGTTGTAGTCGGCCAGTTCCGCGTCCTCCGGCTCAGCCCCGGGCTCCGGCCCAGCCACTGCCACCGCGGCCGCGCCGGCTGGCTGCCCGGGCCGCCCGCCGGGCAGTTCGAGGTCCTCGGCCGGGGTGCCGCTGGGTGCGGGCGGATGGAACTCGTCCCGGATCGTCTTGGCCCAGAAGACGATCGCGAAGCCGGCGAAGATCGGCCATTCGAACGTGTAAGCCCAGCTCAGCGCGTTCCCCTCCTCGGCGCGCTGCAGCTGCCAGTTGCCCAGGGCGAGCATGCCGAGCACGGACGCGACCATCAGCGCGTGCCAGCCAAGCCACCGCGGCTTGATCAGGAAGCGCCAGCTCGGCACCGGGGGATCGCCGGACATGCCCAAAAGTGTAGCCCGCACCGCGGGCCCCGCTCCCGCCCAGGCTGGCGGCTATTCCCGCGAGTCAATGCGGGAACGTCCGGGCAGGTCAGTGATAAAACGTCCGGGCAGGTCAGTGATAATCGGAGGATGTCCTTCACGGATCTACTGCGGCCCAGCCGGATGGGGCTGGCCGGGCGGCTGCCGGCCCGGCTGGAAGACCTGCACGGGCCGGAACGGGGCGTCATCGTGCTGCCCCGTCACCTGGCCTGGCCGGGGATGCGCGAGTTCGATGTGACCGACGACCGGCTGCGGCGCAGCCTGTACGGGATCGTGCTGACCCAGGGCCGCCGTAACGACCTGGCCCGGTTCGTCAACGCGCGGCTGCTCCGGCAGGACTGGCCGCTGCTCCGTGCCTCCCTGGACCCGAAGCTGCGCCGCTGCTGCGAGCGCCGCCTGGCGCTGCGCAGCCTGGCCGTCCAGGGTGGCGGCGAGCTGGACGCTACCCAGCCCGAGTAGCCCGGTTTCCGCCTATTGTCGTGCTGTGCCAGCAGCCCTGAACCTCGATGCGCTGACCGCCATCGACGTGCACGTGCACGCCGAGGTATCCAGCTCCGGCGGCGCCTCGCTGTCCGGTGAACTGGAACAGGCGGCCGGCGCCTACTTCAAGATGGCCGACACCCGCCGCCCCACGCTCCCGGAGATCGCCGCGTACTACCGGGACCGGCGGATGGCCTGCGTGGTGTTCACCGTGGACGCCGAGGCGGCCACCGGGACGCCACCGGTGCCGAACGAGGAGGTGGCCCAGGCGGCCGCCGACCACCCGGATGTGATCATCCCGTTCGCGTCCATCGACCCGGCCCGGGGCCGGGCCGGCGTCCGGGAAGCCCGCCGGCTGGTCACTGAGTACGGCGTGCGCGGCTTCAAGTTCCACCCGAACGTGCAGGCGTTCTTCCCCAACGACCGGCTGGCCTACCCGCTCTATGAGGTCATCGAGGAGCTCGGCGTGCCCGCGGTGTTCCACACCGGGCAGACCGGGATCGGCGCGGGCGCGCCGGGCGGCGGCGGCATCCGGCTCAAGTACGCCAACCCGATGTTCGTGGACGACGTGGCGGCCGACTTCCCGGGCCTGACCATCATCCTGGCCCATCCCTCGTTTCCGTGGCAGGACGAGGCGCTGGCCGTGGCCACGCACAAGCCGCGGGTGTACATCGACCTGTCCGGCTGGTCACCGAAGTACTTCCCGCCGCTGCTGGTGCAGTACGCCAACTCGCTGTTGCAGGACAAGGTGCTGTTCGGTTCGGACTTCCCGATGCTGACCCCGGACCGCTGGCTGGCCGACTTCGCCAAGCTGCCCATCAAACCGGAAGTAGTGCCAAAAATCCTTAAGCTGAACGCCGGCACGCTTCTCGGCCTCGGCCCGACCGGAGGAGACCCGGCATGACCAGCACCGTCAACGGCCTGGACGAGCTCACCGCGCTGGCCGGAGCCGACTTGGGGCACACCGGCTGGGTGCAGGTGACCCAGCCGCGGGTCGACCTGTTCGCCGACGCGACCGGAGATCACCAGTGGATCCACGTGGACCCGGCCCGGGCGGCGGCCGGCCCGTTCGGCGGCACGATCGCGCACGGCTACCTGACCCTGTCCATGGTCATCCCGTTGTTCGGTGAGCTGCTCGAGGTCACCGGGATCAGCATGGCCATCAACTACGGGCTGAACAAGGTCCGCTTCCCGGCGCCGGTCCCGGTCGGCTCGAAGATCAGGCTGGCCGCCCGGCTGGCCGCGGTGGAGCCGGCCGGGGACAACGCGGTCCAGCTGACCGCCGACTTCACCGTCGAGGTGGACGGCGGGGCCAAGCCCGGCTGCGTGGCCCAGGCCATCTACCGCTACTACGCCTGACCGCTGTCTAGCCTGGGTCGGCCGTGCCGAGCAGCGGCTCGTCGGGGGAGCGCAGGTCGGCGGCGGGCAGGCCGCCGGGGTAGAGCTGGCTGACCCGGGCGGCCACCGCGATGGCTATCTGCACGTGCTGGTGGCGGCTGGCCGCGTAGA
The DNA here is from genome assembly GCA_036497945.1 of Streptosporangiaceae bacterium. Taxonomy (GTDB): domain Bacteria; phylum Actinomycetota; class Actinomycetes; order Streptosporangiales; family Streptosporangiaceae; genus RYN-230. The sequence goes on from DASXIN010000096.1 coordinate 14,093, forward strand.
AACTCTGCGCGTCCGCGCTGAGCTTGGGCCGGGCATGCAGCGGCTTGTCGCTCACCGCGAGCAGCGTGGCGGTCGGGATCCGGTAGCGGAACCCGTTGGCCGCCACGGTGGCCGATTCCATGTCCACGGCCAGCGCGCGGGACACCCGCAGCCGGTCCGCCACCAGGGCCAGATGCAGTTCCCAGTTGCGGTTCGCGGTGGTGAACACGGTGCCCATCCGGCTCGGCAGGCCGCGCTCGGTCAGCTCGGTGAGCAGCAGCGTGTTCAGCGTGTGGTTGGCCAGCACCGGCACGCTGAGCGGCAGGATCTCATCCAGCACATGGTCATCCCGCAGATAGCCGGTGGCCAGCACCAGGTGTCCGATGTCCTGGTGATTGCGCAGCCCGGCGCAGTGCCCGATCATCAGCACCAGGTCGGGGCGGAGCACCGCGAGATGGTCGGTGATGGTCTTGGCGTTGGACGGGCCGACCCCGATGTTCACCATGGTCACGCCGGTCCGCCCGGGCAGCTGATGGTGCCAGGCGGGCATCTGGCGGCCGTCGCTGTCCGGGCCGGTGCAGCCGGGCAGCGCGGCGCGGAACTCCTCGACGTGCCAGGCGTAGTTGGTGAGCAGCACGTACCGCTGGAACGCCGTGGCGGGCGTCCCGGTGTAGTGCTCGAGCCGGTCGATGGACAGCGCCATCCGCTCCGGAGCGAACAGGAACAGCTTCTTGCGGCGCAGGTCCCAGCGGGTCTCGTCGACGGCCGGGCCGATCCGGGGGTCATGCAGGTCCAGCGCTTCCCGCCCCGGGCTGACCGAGATCCCGGCGCCATGGGCGGCCAGCCGGGCCAGCTCGCGTTCCAGGTACCAGCGGATCGCGCCGGGCGCGGCGAATTCCCCCTGCAGCACCGGATTGTGCGCCGACCAGGGCCGGCCCACGGTCAGCAGCGGGTAGCGCCCGGCGCCGGCCGCCGCCTCCATCACGTCGCACAGCCGGGTGATCTCGGCCGCCCACTCGCTATCCGGGATAGCGGCGAAATCCGCGGACACCGTCATCCGGTCATCATGCCAGCCGCCCGGGCAGGCTTCACCGGCGCGACAGCCGGTGTTCACGGCGGGGAGGCCTGAGCACGGTTGTCTGGTCAGGCAGAGCGGACAGGCCCGGGCCACGGAGAGGTGCCATGCGGTCAAGGCGGCTGAGGTCGATGGGGCGATCGCGGGCCGGCCGGGTCACCGCCACTGGTGTGGCGCTTGCCACGCTGCTGGCGGCCGCCCCGTCCGGGGCGGCCGCCAGCGTGCTGGCCCCGGGCGGACCGCCCGGGGGCGCGCCCGGGGCCAGCAGCAATCTGCTGGCCGACGGCGACGCCGGCGCCGGCGCCGGGTAGCCGCTTTCCACCAGTCTGTCGGCTTTAGGCCGGGTGGTGAGGTCCGACGGCGGTCGGCCCGGGTGGCACCGCTACAGTCAGCGCATGCGATTTGCCACCATCCGGACTCCTGACGGCAGCACCGCGGCGCGGCTCGACGGCGACATTCTCATCCCGCTGGCCGCCGCGGACGTCGGTGAATTGCTCGCCGCCGGGGGCGTTGGCGCGGTACCCGAGCGGCCGGGGGACAACCCGGTACCCGCCAGCCAGGCCAGCTACGCCCCGGTGGTGCCGCGGCCATCCAAGATCATCTGCGTCGGGCTGAACTACCGTGAGCACATCCTGGAGACCGGGCGTGAGCTGCCCGAATACCCCACGCTGTTCGCCAAGTTCGCCGACACCCTGCTCGGCGCGCGGGACGAGCTCAGGCTGCCCGCGCTCAGCGACCGGATCGACTGGGAGGTCGAGCTCGCGGTGATCATCGGCCGCCCGGTGTACCGGGCCAGCCGGGACGAGGCCGCGGCGGCCATCGCGGGCTACGCAGTCAGCAACGACGTGAGCGTCCGCGACTGGCAGCGCCGCACCGTGCAATGGCTGCAGGGCAAGGCGTTCCAGCACACCGCCCCGGTGGGCCCGTTCCTGGTCACCGGCGACGAGGTGGGCGACGCGGCCGACCTGGACATCCGCTGCGAGGTGGACGGCGTGGTCATGCAGCAGTCGCGGACCTCGGACCTGCTGTTCAAGCCGGCCGACATCGCCGCGTACGCCAGCCAGGTGATCACCCTGCAGCCGGGTGACCTGCTGCTCACCGGCACCCCGGGCGGCGTGGGCAACGCCCGCAAGCCACCGGTCTACCTGCAGCCGGGCCAGACCATGCGCAGCGCGATCGAGGGCCTCGGCGAGTGCGTCAACCGATGTGCGCCGGAACGGGTGGGGTAACCCAGGGCGCGGATATGCGAAGGTAGCCCCATGCGCAAGTACGTGATCATCGGCCTCCCGGGCAGCGGCAAGGGCACCCAGGCCGGGTGGCTGGCCCGGGACCTGGATCTGGTGCACATCAGCGTGGGTGACATCTTCCGCTGGAACGTGCAGCACCACACCAAGATGGGCGCCCAGGTGCGCCGGATCATGGCGTCCGGCGAACTGGTCGGCGACGACCTGGCCGAGGCGGTGACCGCGCAGCGGCTGGCCGACCACGACTGGAACTACGGGTTCATCGTCGACGGCTTCCCGCGCAACGCCCGGCAGGCCGAGTTCTTCCTGGAGAGCTACGACATCGACGCGGTCATCCACCTGGACATGCCCGACGCCGAGGTACGCAAGCGGGTGCTGGCCCGGCGGCTCTGCTCGGGCTGCGGCCTGGACTACAACCTGATCCAGGGCCGGCCCCAAGAAGAAGGCAAGTGTGACGTGTGCGGCGGGACCCTGGTCACCCGCGAGGACGACACCGAAGAGGCACTGGCCGTCCGGCTGCACGACTACCACGAGAAGACCGACCCGGTGCTGGCCATCTTCGCCCGCAAGGAGTACGTGCTGACCATCGACGCCACCCAGGACCGGGCCGCCGTGCAGCAGTCGATCCGGGACGCGCTCAGGCTGCCCGTGGCCAGCCCGGCCGAGAACTCGGCAGGCAGTTCGGCCGGCCCGGGGAATTCGGCCGGCGCCGCGTAGCCGTGCGGGTGGTGATCGCCCCGGACTCGTTCAAGGGCAGCCTGGCCGCGGCCGGGGCCGCCGCCGCCCTGGCCGCCGGGTGGCAGGCCGCCCGGCCGGCGGACGAGGTGCTAGCCGTCCCGCTGGCCGACGGCGGCGAAGGCACGCTGGACGTACTGGCGGCCGCGATCCCCGGTGCCCGCTGGCAGCAGGCCCGGGTCACCGGGCCGGCCGGCCAGCCGGTGGACTGCCCGTGGCTGGACCTGCCCGATGGCAGCGCCGCGGTGGAGCTGGCCGCGGCCAGCGGCCTGCCGCTGCTCAGCCGGCCGGACCCGCTCGGCGCGCACACCATCGGGCTGGGCGAGGTCATCGCCGCCGCGCTGGCCGCCGGGGCCCGGCAGGTGACGATCGCGCTCGGCGGCTCCGCGTCCACCGACGGCGGGACCGGCGCGCTGGCCGCGCTGGGCGCCCGGTTCCTGGACGCCGACGGCCGCCCGCTGCCCGCGGGCGGCGGCGCGCTGCACGACCTGGCCGCGGTCGACCTGACCGGGCTCCGCCCGCCGCCCCCCGGCGGGGTCAGCTGCCTGTCCGACGTCCGCGCGCCGCTGCTCGGCCCGGCCGGCGCGGCCGCGGTGTTCGGCCCGCAGAAAGGCGCCAGCCCGGCCCAGGTCGCCCTGCTCGACGAGGGCCTGGCCCGGCTGGCCGGGCTGCTGGGCGGCGACCCGGCGGCGCCCGGCGCGGGCGCGGCCGGCGGCACCGGCTACGGGCTGGCCGCCGGGTGGAGTGCGCTGATCACCCCAGGCGCGCCGCAGCTGTGCCGGATGGCCGGCCTGGATCGGGCGCTGGCCGGGGCCGGGCTGGTGATCACCGGCGAGGGACGGTACGACGGGACGTCGGGTACCGGCAAGGTGGCTGGCACGGTGTTCGCCGCCGCGGCCGCGGCCGGGGTGCCGGCCGCGCTGGTGGCCGGCCAGGTCACCGCCCGCCCGCCGGCCGCGGTGCGGTTCGTCGTCTCGCTCACCGAGCTGGCCGGTGGCGTGCCGCAGGCGCTGGCCGACCCGGCCCGGTACCTGCGCCTGGCCGGGCAGCAGCTGGCCAGGCTGGGCGGCCCGGACGCGGTGGGATAGCACCCACTACCCTGGGCGGGTGCGGGAGATCGCGGTATTCAGCGGCAGCGCCCACCCTGAACTGGCCGCCGAGATCTGCAGCCACCTGGGCGAACGGCTGCTCCCGGTGCGGCTGGTCCGGTTCGCCAACGACTGCCTGGAGGTCCAGCTGCAGTCGAACTGCCGGGAACGCGACGTGTTCCTCATCCAGCCGCTGTGCCCGCCGGTCCAGGAGCACCTGGTCGAGCTGCTGCTGATGCTGGACGCGGCGCGCGGCGCGTCGGCCGCCCGGGTCACCGCGGTGATACCGCACTACGCCTACGCCCGCTCGGACAAGAAGGACATGCCGCGGGTGTCCATCGGCGGCCGCCTGGTCGCCGACCTGCTGGTCACGGCGGGCGCCAACCGGGTCCTCACGATGACCCTGCACTCACCGCAGGTGCACGGGTTCTTCTCGGTCCCGGTGGACCACCTGCACGCCCTGCGCGAGCTGGCCAATCATTTCCGCACCCAGGAACTGTCGAACACAGTGGTGGTGTCGCCGGACCTGGGCAACGCCAAGGCGGCCGCGGCGTTCGCCCGGCGGCTCGAGCTGCCGCTGGCGGCCGGGGCCAAGCAGCGGCTGAGCGACGAGCAGGTCGTCATCACCTCGATCATCGGCGACGTTACCGGCCGGGACGTGATCGTGCTGGACGACGAGATCGCCCGCGGCAGCACGATCCTCGAGCTGCTCAACCGGCTGCGTGAGCGGAACGTCCGGTCGGTCCGGGTGGCTTGCACGCACGGCCTGTTCACCGACGGCGCGCTGCAGCGGATCGAGGCCGCGCCCGAGGTCATCGAGGTGGTCTGCACCAACACCGTGCCGATCCCGGAGAAGCTGCTCGGCGGTAAGCTGACCGTCATCTCCCTGGCGTCCGCCCTGGCCGAAGCCATCCGCCGGATCCACGAGGGCGAGAGTGTCAGCGCCCTGTTCGCCACGTGATTGTCCGGTGCGGCCCGGTCGGCGCTAGCTCTGCTCGATGGCGCGGGTGATCTGCTCCGTGGTCAGCGGCAGGTCGCGGACGCGGACGCCGACCGCATCGGCTACCGCGTTACCGATGGCGCCCGCCACCGGGCCCTGGGCCAGCTCACCGGCGCCGGTCTCCGGCTCGTCTGAGGTCACGATGCGCACCGCGACCTCGGGCATCTCGGTGAACCGCAGGATCGGGTAACTGTCCCAGGTGACGGACGTGATCCGGGTCCGGTCGAACCGGACCTGCTCGCGCAGCGCCCAGCTCGCGCTCTGCAGCGCCCCGCCCTCCACCTGGTTGCGCACGCCGTCCGGGTTGATCACCCGGCCCACGTCCACGGCCAGCCACAGCCGGCGCAGCGTGACGCTGGTGTCCGCGGCCACCTCGGCCACCGCCGCGCAGTAGCCGGAGGTGCCCTTGTACCGGGCGAAAGCCAGCCCGAAGCCGGTGCCCTCGTCGCGGGCCCGCCCCGCCCAGCCCGCGAAACCCGCCACCTCTTCGATGACCCGGCGGGCCCGCGGGTCGGTCAGGTGAGCCAGCCGGAACGCGGCCGGGTCGGCGCCGGCCACCGCGGCCAGCTCGTCCATGAACGACTCGATCGCGAACACGTTGAGGAACGCGCCCAGCGAGCGCAGCGACGAGGTCCTGATCGGCATGGTGAGCAGCCGGTGCCTGGTCACCGCCAGGTCCGGGATGTGGTAGGCCGGCACCGCGTTGCGGGTGGCGCCCATCGCCCCGCTGGGCGCCCCGTCCGGTGCGGCCGGGATCGGTGCACCGCCGGCCAGGTGGGACAGCCCGAGCAGCCGTGGCTCGCCGCCGATGCCCGGCCGGCCCAGGAAGCCGTTGCTCCACACGTCCTGCCGCCAGGCCTGGATCCGGCCCGACTCGTCCAGCCCGGCCGACAGCCGGGCCACCATGGCCGGGCCCACCGGCCCCCAGCTCAGCTCATCCTCCCGGGACCAGAGCACCCGCACCGGGCGGCCGGGCAGCTGCCGGGCCAGCAGCACCGCGTCGGCCGCCGCGTCGTCCGAGGCGTTGTGCCCGTATACGCCGGCCCCCTCCACGTGGTGCACGGTCAGCTGCGCCGGGTCCAGGCCCAGGCCGGCGGCCAGCGCCCGGCGTAGCGGGAACGGCCCCTGGCTGTGCGTCCACACGGTCACCCGGGGCGCGCCGCCCGGGTCGCTGTCCCAGCGGGCGATCGCGCAGCTCGGCGCCATCGAGGCGTGTGCGATGAACGGGCGGGTGAACTCGGCCCGGAGCGTGGTCCGGACCTGGGCCGCCGCCGCCGGGTCGGGCCGCTCCGTCACCGGCTGGTCCTCGGTGGGCTGGCTGAGCAGGAAGCCCTTCAGGTCACGCTCGTCGGGCAGCGACTCGCGGACCGTCCACCGGGCGGCCCCGGCCAGCCGGGCCGCGGCGGTCACCGCGACCCGGTCCCGGCTGGCCAGCACGCCGAGGAACGAGCCGTCGCGCACGACGGCCAGCACGCCGTCCGGCAGGTCGGCCGGCCCGACGTCGTCCAGCGTGGCGGCCGGGCCGGGCGGCCGGATCACCCGGCCGAACACCATCCCCGGCCGCACAAGGTCGTGCAGGAACCGGGGCTGGCCGGTCGCCTTGCCCGGCAGGTCGATCCGCGGCGCGCTGCGGCCCGCCACCGACCACCGGCTGGCCGGCTTGGCCGCGGCCACCTCGGCCGCCGCCCGGTCCAGCAGGCCGGGCTCGTCCAGCGTCCAGTAGCTGAGCGCGGTGCCGGCCCCGCCGGCCGCGCAGATCTCGCCGTCCCGGACGGTCAGCGTGGCCGGGTCCGTGTCCAGCTTGGCCGCGGCCGCGGCCAGGAACGCGGCCCGGGCCTGCGCGCAGGCCTGGCGCAGCGCGCCGCCGGAATCCTCGATGGACCGGCTGCCCGACGTCACCCCCTCGTCCGGGCTGGTATCCGTGCTGACCGGGGCCACCTCGATACGGTCCAGCGCTACGTCGAGCTCCTCCGCCGCGATCTGGGCCAGCGCGGTCCACACCCCCTGCCCGTACTCGACCTTGCCGGGGCGGATGGTGACCCGGCCCGGGCGGCCGAAGTCGAGCCAGCGGCCCAGTTCCGGGTTGGCGGCCAGGCTAGGCGACGGCGTCATTCCGCCGTCCCGGCCGGCGCGGTCGCCGCCGCGCGCAGCACGGCCCGGACGATCCGCTGATGCGTGCCGCACCGGCAGAGGTTGCCGTCCAGCGCGGTGCGCACCTCGGCCTCGCTGGGCGCCGGGTTGCGGCGCAGCAGCGCCACCGCGCTCATGATCATCCCGGAGATGCAGTAGCCGCACTGGGCGGCCTGCTCGTCGATCACCGCCTGCTGCACCGCGTGCAGCGCGCCGCCGTCGGCCAGCCCTTCCACCGTGGTCACGTCCGTGCCCTCGGCCGCCCAGGCCGGGAAGTCACAGGACGATCTGGCCTGGCCGCCGATGAGCACGAAGCACGCGCCGCACAGCCCGATGCCGCAGCCGAACCGCGGCCCGGCCAGGCCGAGATCGTGCCGGAGCAGGTCGAGCAGCGGCGTATCCTGCTCGCTGCTGACCACCTGCTCGGTCCCGTTGACGGTGAGCCGGATATTGACGCTGCCCATCCGGACAGAGTATGCATTCGTTTGCAGGTTTGGCCAGGAGCATCCGGAGCAGACGGCAGGGACAGGGAGGACACAGAGTGGACGAGCGGGTGGCAATGGCGATTTCGCACTGGGCGCCGCGGTTCACCATGAACGGCGTGACAGCCGGGGACTTCGAGCGGATCACCAGCGGCCTGCAGCGCTGGGAAGACTGGTGCGCCGCATGGAGCGCGGTCGGCGCCGAGCACGAGGAACTCGGCCGCACCGCGCTGGCCGCGGGCCGCCAGATGTCCGCGGGCGCGCATCTGGCCCAGGCCGCGGTGTACTACCACTTCGCCAAGTTCCTGTTCGTCAACGACCTCGACCAGATGCGCACCGCGCACCAGGCCGCGGTGCGCTGCCTGGACGACGCGCTGCCCTACCTGGACCCGCCGGGCCGCCGGGTCGAGATCCCGTTCGACGGCGCCCGCCTGGTCGGGGTGCTCCGCCAGCCGCCGGGGGAGGGGCCGCACCCGGTCATGATCATGATCCCCGGGCTGGACTCGACCAAGGAAGAGCTGCGCAGCACCGAGGAGCTTTTCCTGGCCCGCGGCATCGCCACGTTCAGCGTGGACGGGCCGGGCCAGGGCGAGGCCGAGTACGACCTGGCCATCCGGGGCGACTGGGAAGTGCCCGGGGCGGCCATCATCGACCGGCTGAGCACCGAACCCGGGCTGGACGCGGACCGGATCGGGGTCTGGGGGGTCAGCCTCGGCGGGTACTACGCGCCCCGGGTGGCCAGCGGGGACGACCGGGTACGCGCCTGTGTGGCGCTGGCCGGCCCGTTCACCTTCGCCGACCACTGGGACCAGCGGCCCAGCCTGACCAGGGAGGCGTTCCGGATCCGGTCCAAGTCCCCGGACATGGAGGCGGCCCGCGCGGTGGCCGGGCAGCTCAGCCTGGCCGGGCGGGCGGAAAAGATCCGCTGCCCGCTGCTCGCCGTGATGGGCAAGCTGGACCGGCTCATCCCGTGGCAGGACGCAGCCCGGCTGGTGGAGGAGGCCAGCGGCCCCAGCGAATTGCTGCTGCTCGAGCAGGGCAACCACGGCTGCGCCAACCTGGCCCCGTTCCACCGGTACCGGACCGCCGACTGGGCGGCCGAGCAACTGGGAGCCCGGGTGAGATGATCAGGGGGAGAGCCTCCGGGCTGCGCCTGCTCGCCCAGCATGACCTGGGCGGGCACGGCGACGGCATGCAGGTGATCCGGTCCGGGGACGTGCTGTACGTCGGGCACCTGGGCACGTCCGGGATGGGCACCTCCATCCTGGACGTGGCCGACCCAGCCCGGCCGGCGCTGGTGACCCAGTGGGCTGCGCCGGCCCGCACGCACACCCACAAGGTGCAGGTGGCCGGCGGGCTGCTGCTGGTCAACCACGAGAAGTTCCCCTACCAGGCGGCCATGGCCGAGCCGTTCTCGGCGGGCCTGGCCGTGTACCGGCTCGATGACCCGCTCCGCCCGGAGCGAATCGGGTTCTGGGCCAGCGGCGGCCGGGGCGTGCACCGGGTGGTGTGGACCGGGGGCCGGTACGCGCACATGTCGGCCATCCCGGACCGGTTCAATGACCGGATCTGGGTGGTGCTGGACCTGTCCGACCCGGCCCACCCGGCCCAGGTGGGCCGCTGGTGGTGGCCCGGCCAGCGGGCCGGTGAGCAGCCCACCTGGCGGCCGGGCGAGCGGTACGCGGCGCACCACGCGCTGCTGGCCGGCGACCGCGCCTACCTCGGGTATGACGACGCCGGCCTGGTCATCCTGGACGTGTCGGACATGACCCAGCCCCGGCAGGCCGGCCACCTGAGCTGGGACGGCGGCTCGACGCACACCTGCCTGCCGCTGCCCGGGCGGCAGCTGGTGGTGGTCACCGACGAGCAGGTCAGGAACGGGCCGCACGCGCCACAACGGGCCATCCGGGTGATCGACGTCTCGGCCACGCCGCGGGTGGCCGCCGTCTGCCCGCCCCCGGCGGGCGGCTACGACCAGCTGCCGCTCCGTTTCGGCGCGCACAACCTGCACGAGAACCAGCCCGGCGCCTACCGCAGCGAGCGGCTGGTGTTCGCCACCTACTTCAGCGCCGGGGTCCGGGTCTACGACCTGGCCGACCCAGCGCACCCCCGGGAGGTCGCGCACTGGGTGCCGGAGCCGCCGCCCGGCCAGCCGGCCGCCCAGATCAACGACCTGTTCGTGGACGACGGCGGGCTGATCTGGGTCACCGACCGGATCAGCGGGGGCCTGTACGTGCTGCGACCGGAGCCGGATCTGGCTGCGCTGATGGCGGAGGCCCGGAGCTGACCGCGCCCGGCGCGGCAGCCGAGGCGGTGGCCGGGACGGCGGCCGGGGGCCGGCGGGCCAGCCGCTGGATGATCGCCACGATCGTCCACAGCGGCGGCAGCAGCACGAACAGCACCAGGATGGCCCACTGCGCGGGGTGCTTGGCCAGGCTGGGCAGCACCGTCTTCTCCAGCCACGGGAACAGGTGACTGCGCAGCACCGGGATGTACGCCGCGGCGGCCAGCGCGGCCCCGGCGGCCACGGTCACGATGGCCAGCGCCAGCACGATGCGCCGCGCCGCGCCCACCGCGACCAGCAGCAGCCCGACCAGCACCGCGACCAGCCCGGCCGCGCTGACCACGTTGACCGTGCTGGTGCTGGCCAGCGCGCCGAGCAGGATCAGGCCGAGCCCGGCGAACAGCGGGTAGCGCGCCGCCGGGCCGACGCTGGTCACCCGCCAGGCGAGCGTGGTCACCGTGCGCGCGCCGGACAGCACCGGGCGGAGGAAGTGCGGCGTGCCCCGGCCCAGGTCGACGGTCTTGACCCCGACCGCCGCGGCCCGGGTCACGGTCTGGGTGAACAGCCGGCTGCCCACCTCACCGGAGATCTTCTCGGCCGGGATCCGGCAGGCGTGCAGCACCGCGGCCGCCTGGCCGTCGGGCAGCACCGGATAGTGGCCGCCGGCCGCCGGCCCGGCCGCGCCGTGGTAGGCAGCCAGGAACGAGCGGGCCGCGCCCTCGTCCCCGCCCTGCCGGTCGTCCACCGCGATCTGCTCGGCCACGTGCGGCAGTTCCTCACCGGCGATGATCCGCTGCAGGCCGCTGGCTACCCAGATGGCCGTCACCGGCAGGCTGACCGGCGGCGGGGGCGGCTGCACCGCGGCCAGGAAGTCCAGCTCAGCCGGGACCGGCGGGTGGCCGGGCTGGGCCGGGAACGGGGTCCACACGCCAGCTGGCGCCGGGCAGCCGGCGATCTGCTCCAGCTTGGCCCGCAGCTCGGCGCGGAAACTGTCCGGGTCGCTGGCCATGCTGGCCAGGTCGTGCAGGCGGCGCGGGTCGAGCAGCATGTGCACCAGCCAGCCGGCCCCGTCGAGTCGGCCCCACATCCAGTCGTTGGCCCGCCAGGACGCCTTGAAGAAGGCGCCGAAGTGGTGCAGCTGCAAGCCGGTGAGCTTCTCCGCGGCCAGGGTCCGCGGATCCAGGCTGGTCCGGGTGTCCGAGCTCATCTGGATCAGTTCCAGGGCCTGGTCGGCCACCAGACCGTCGGGCTGCATGACGTACCGCGCCACATGCAGGTCGAACAGCCGGGCGGCCACCGTGTCCACCCAGTCGCCGCCCGCCGTACCGGTCAGGTAGCGGAGCAGGTCGGCCACGTAACCGGCCGCCGGGCTGGCCCCGTCGCCGGCCGCCTGGTCCAGGTCGGGCAGCAGGCTGCGCAGGCCGAGCAGCACCGCGGCCAGATCCCGCCATGGCTGCCCGGAATCGCTGCCGGCCATGTTCGCGCCGAGCACCGCCCGCGCCGCCGCGGCTGTCTGGTCGGCGGCGGCCGCCGCGCCGACTACGGCGCCAGCGGGCGGCGGGGCGCCGAGCGCGCGGGCCACCGTGTCCGGCGGGGCCGGCTCGGGCCGCGGTGGCATGGCCTGGCTGACCGACAGCCGGAGCCGGCCCAGGGTGCGCTGGCCTGCGGCCGGCACCAGCTGGTAGGCCCGGCTCAGCACGCCCAGCACGGTGGCCCGGCCGTCATCCAGGGCTTCCCGGCCCGCCGCGTTCATCGCGCCGTAGTCGCCGACCGGCGGCAGCGCGGCGGGCAGCACGGCCAGCACGGCCGTCGACGCGGCCTGCCGGGCCCGCTCGGCGTCGGCGCCGAACCCGGCCGGGCGGCCGTCCGCTGCCCGGTGGCCCGCGGTGGCCCGCGTCAGCACCTCGTTGGCGGTGGTCTTCGCGATGCGTCCCGCGCGCTGCTCCCGGTAGCTGTGGTAGAACGGCGCGCCGAGCCGGTCCATCTGGCTGCCCAGCACGGCCAGCTGCTGCCGCGCGTCGTTCCTGGACCGCACCTGCTGGTTGTGCGCGGCGATCCCGGCCAGGTCGGCCGAGATGGTCTGGGTGGTCAGCGCGGTCACGTCCGCGGCCAGCGCCCCGGGCAGGTCCGGCGTGTCGGCCAGGCTCAGCTTGGGCGTGGCCACCGTGGGGCCCCCGGTCTGCGGTACCACGAACGCGAGCACCCGGCGTACCTGGGAGTCGGCGGGCCGGTCGAACACGGCCTGCAGCGCCGGGCCGAGCGGCCGGTTCATCAGCAGCCCGCCGTCCGCGGCGAACTGGGTGGCCTGTGTGTTGCTGAACGCGGCCATGTCAGGATGGCCGTCCCCGCCGGCGGCGCCGATCGGGATGAGGCCCGGCTCGAAGGCCACCGGGAACGACGCGCTGCACCGCGCGGCCAGCGCCAGGGCCGGCACGTTGCCCGGGGTCAGTTCGGCGCTGGTGAAGCTGAACAGCCCGTGATGGTCGATGTCGCGGACCAGCGTGCCGTACTCGTCGGTGAACCGGCTGGGCTCACCGGCGAGCAGGGTGGTGGTGAGGAACACCCGGGTCGGGTCCTGGGCCGCGGCCGGGTTGCTGGGTGCGCTGGCGGCCAGCTTCTGCAGCCCGGCCCGCAGCCCGGCGAGCAGGCTCTGGTCCCCGTACAGCAGGGACGGCGCCGTCTTGTCGGCCGGGTTGCGCAGCAGGCCGCCCAGGGATCCTTCGGCGAACCACAGCTCGCGCAGCCCGTCCAGGTCGAACCGCTGCACGTTGGCCAGCCCGAGGATGGCCGCGTTGATCCCGCCCGCGCTGGTGCCGGACAGGACGTCCATGCTGACGTCGACGTCGAGCAGGTCCAGCAGCGCCGCGTACCCGGCCCGGACCCGGCGGCCGGGCTCGGTGGTGTCGGCCACCGTTTCGCCGCGCCGGATCCGGCTGGCCGCGAGCAGCAGGTTCATCTCCCGGGCCATGCCGCCCATCCACACCGCCAGGCTGACGCCCCCGGTGAAGGCGGCGGCCAGCCGCAGCTGCGGCCGCGGGGCCGCCAGCTGGCCGTCAGCTAATCCTGCATCGGTCATCGGCCCCGCCCCCCAAGCACACGTTGCCCCCGTGGCCTTGCCTGTGACGTAACTACGGGCGGCATGCGCTGTCAAGGCCCGGATCAGGGCAGGGTGAGGATCCGTGGCCCGCTGTCGGTGATGGCCACCGTGTGCTCGATGTGCGCGGCCCGGCTGCCGTCCGCGGTGCGCAGCGCCCAGCCGTCCGGCGCGACGACGAACTCGTCACTGCCCCCGGCCATCAGCATCGGCTCGATGGCCAGGGCCATACCGGGCCGCAGCCGCATGCCGCGGCCCGGCCGGCCCTCGTTCGGCACATGCGGGTCCTCGTGCATCTGCCGGCCGATGCCGTGCCCGCCGAAGCCGGCCGGGATGCCGTAGTGCGCGCCCCGGCCCACGGCGCCTATCGCGTGCGAGATGTCGCCGATCCGGGCCCCGGCCACCGCCGCCGCGATGCCGGCCGCCAGGGACTTCTCGGCCGTCTCGATGAGCAGCAGGTCAGCGGGCCGGGGCGGGCCGACGATGAAGCTGATCGCCGCGTCGCCGGTCCACCCGTCCAGGGTGGCCCCGCAGTCGATGCTGACCAGGTCGCCGTCCCGGAGCCGGTAGTCGCCCGGGATCCCGTGCACGATTGTGTCGTTCACCGACGCGCAGATCACTGCGGGGAACGGCGACGGCGCGAACGACGGGTGATAGTTCAGGAACGGTGAGCTGGCGCCGGCCTTACGGATGACCGCGTGCGCCGCTTCGTCCAGCTCGAGCAGGGTGACGCCGGTCGCGGCCGCGTCCCGGGACGCGGCCAGCGCGCGGCCCACCACCCGGCCGGCTTCCCGCATCGCGTCCAGCGCCGCCTGATTCTTGATCTCCACCATGTTCCGCTGTGCTCCTGTACGTCCCGGCCGCTGCTAGTCCTCGGCGCGGCCCCCAAGATAGCGGGCCAGGAAGCGCTCGGCGGCCGCGTAGAAGCGCAGCCGGTTCTCCGGCTTCGCGAAACCGTGGCCCTCGTCGGGGAACAGCATGTACTCGTGTTCGATTCCCGCCTCGGTCAGCGCCGCGACGATCTGTTCCGATTCGGCCTGCTTCACCCGCGGGTCGTTCGCGCCCTGGGCGATGAGCAGCGGGATCCGGATGTCGTGCGCCCGGGACAGCGGGGACCGGGACCAGAGGAACTCCGCGTCCTTGTCCGGGTCGCCGACCCGGGTGTGGAACTGGGCGATCGCCGGGGCCCAGTACGGCGGGATCGTCTCGATCAGCGTCTTCAGGTTGGACGGCCCGACGATGTCCACCGCGGCGCGGTACAGGTCCGGGGTGAACGCCGCGCCGGCCAGCGACGCATAGCCGCCGTAGGATCCGCCGAAGATGGCCACCCGGGCCGGGTCGGCCCAGTGCTGGCTCATGGGGGCCTGGCCGGTGACGTAGGCCACCGCGTCGGTCAGGTCGTCCTGCATTGTGCCGCCCCACTCCCGGTCGCCGGCGTTGACGAACGCCTTGCCGTAGCCGGTGGAGCCGCGGAAGTTGACCTGCACGACCAGGTAGCCGCGGTTGGCCAGCCACTGTGCCTCCGGGTCGAAGCCCCAGACGTCCCGGGCCCACGGGCCGCCGTGCACGTCGAGCACCATCGGCAGCCCGCTGCGCGGCGCGCCGGGCGGGAACGTCGCGTAGCCGTGGATGGTCAGCCCGTCCCGCGCGGTGAACGAGAACGGCTCCATCGGGGCCAGCTCGTACCGTTCCAGCTCCGGCCGGGCCTCGAACAGGAAGCTGCCGCGGCGCGTCTGCCGGTCGTAGCTGTAGTAGGACACCGCGCTGGTGTCGTTGCTGAACGCGACCAGCCACGTCTCGTCCGCGTCGTCCGCGTCCATGAATGACGGGTCGCCCGGGTTCAGCGCGCGGATGGCGGCCAGGTCGGCGTCCAGTGCATGGTCCAGCACCAGGTACTCGGCCCGGTCTTTGAGGAACGTGACGATCTGCGGCTCGCGGGTGTCCGGGTCCAGCCGGACCCCGGCGACGTCCGTCTCCGGGTCGCGGGCCAGCACCTCGCTATCCCCGGAGGCCAGGTCGATGCGGACCAGGCCACCGGTGTCCGCGCCCACCGAGCTGAGCGCGAGCAGCGACTGCCCATCTTCACTGAACGCCAGTGGGGTGCTGGTCAGCGCGTCCTCAGCCGGGACGGTCAGCAGCGGGCGCCAGTCCTCGCCGTGGCCATTGCGCACCATCAGCACCATGCCGCCGTCCGGCTGCGGGGCGATGCCGGCCCGCACCACCAGCTGCGCGTCCGCGACCCAGCCGATGAAACCGGGATTCTCTTCCTCTTTCACCAGCTCGCCGGTGGTGAGGTTGAGCCGGTACACGTCGTGCAGCTCGGGGTTGTCCCGGTTCAGCCCGATCAGGATCTCGGTCGGGAACTTCTTCTCCGCGGCGATCAGCTCGGTCCGCACGCCCTCGAAGGGGGTCAGGTCCCGACGCTGCATGGTCGACAAGTCGACATCGTGCAGCCGCCAGTTCTCATCGCCCCCGGTGTCCTGCAGGTAGAGCAGGTGCCGGCCGTCGTGCGCCCAGGCGTACATCCGGATGCCGCGGTCGGCGTCCTCGGTGACCACCTGGGCCGCGGACCAGTCCACGCCGTCATCACCCACCGGGGCCACCCACACGTTCAGCACCCCCTCGTGCGGCGCGACCCAGGCCAGCCTGGAGCCGTCGGGGGAGATCTGCGGGAGGACGCGTTCCGGGTTGCCGAACAGGACCCGGCGGGGGATTAGTTCTGCCATGCGCCATGCCTACCATGCGGCACGGCCTGCAAATACCATCTGGGCGTGCAGAAACGAATGCCGGACAAACGTATTGTCATCCGGCACGGACACGTGCTCACCATGGACCCGGAACTCGGCGACATCGCCGACGGCGACGTGCTGATCCAGGGCAGCCAGATCGCCGCGGTCGGCCCCGGGCTGGCCGCGCCCGGGGCGGCCGAGATCGACGCCCGGGGGATGATCGTCGCCCCCGGCCTGGTGGACACGCACTGGCACCTGTGGAACACGCTGCTGCGCAGCATGTCGGACGGTGGCGCCGGGTACTTCCGGGTGACGGTGGGGCTGGGCCTGCTGTTCGGCCCGGACGACGTCTACCAGGGCACCCGGCTGGGCTGCGCCGAAGCGATCAACTCCGGCATCACCACGGTGCACGACTGGTGCCACAACCTGCGCACCCCCGGGCACGCCGACGGCCCGCGCACGGCCTGCGGCCAGATCGCCACGCTGGCCGGCGCGGGCCTGCTCGGGCCGGACCTGCAGGTGGTACACGCCAACTGCGCGTCCGATGCCGAGGTCGCCGCGCTGGCCGAGGCGGGCTGCCCGGTAAGCGTGTCCCCGTTCAGCGAGCTGCTCATCGGCTACGGGCTGCCCCGCACGGCTGACCTGCTGGCCGCCGGGCTGCCGGTCGGCCTGTCGGTGGACAGCACCGCGCTGACCGGCAACGCCGACATGTTCGCGATCATGAAGCTGACCCAGGGCCTGGTCAACGCGGACGCCGCGGACGAGTTCGCGATGACCGCCCGGCAGGCACTGGCGTTGGGCACGATTGAGGGGGCCCGCTCGCTCGGCCTCGGCGCGGTGACCGGGTCGCTCACCCCGGGCAAGCAGGCTGACCTCATCCTGGTCGACACCGGCGCGCCCAACCTGGGCGTGTTCACCGACCCGGCGCAGATGCTGGTGGCCGCGGCCCAGTCGGCCAACGTGCACACCGTGCTGTGCGGCGGCCGGTTCCTGAAGCGGGACGGCGCCCTGGTCACGCTGGATCCGGTCGAGATCGCCGCCGCCGCCCGGGCCGCGCTGGCCGGCGTCCGCGCTCGCGCCTAGGCCCGTACCCGGTATCGGAGGCGGATCGGCGGGTTCATCCGTACTGCACCTGGTAACGAAGCAGCAGCGCGCTGGGCGACTCGAGCGTCCGGACCAGCTGAAGCTCGACGTGGTCCGGCCCGAGATCGTCGAAAAGCCGCCGTCCCTGGCCGAACAGGACCGGGATCAGCTGGATCTCCAGCACGTCCAGCACGCGCGCCCGCAGGCAGGCCCGCGCCGTGTACGCACCGTGCAGCATGACGTCGCGGTCCCCGGCGGCCGCTTTCGCCTGCTTGACGCACGATTCGATGCCGTCGGTCACGAAGCGCACCCCGCCGGGAGCTGTGCCCGCGGGTGCCTGATGCGTCGGGACGAAGATCGGCACGCCATCGTGATGGTCGCCGTCCCAGTAACCGGTGAATTCTCCGGTGCGCCGGCCGGTGATCACGGCACCGGTCGACATCAGCTCGTCGAACACCGTCTGGCCTGCTTTGTCGCTGGGCCGGTAGCCACTGACGTCTGCTCCGCCGTCGCCCAGCCAGTCGTGCAGCCGGTGCCCCTTGGTACCAAATGGATTGTCCATGGCATCCCCGGGACCGGCGATGAAACCGTCCAGGGACATGGACATGTACAGCACGAGCCTGCCCATGGGTCTGCTCCGTTCTGTGCGATCGTCGTGCCGAGATGTCCATACAGACGTGCCGGACCGGAAAACTCATCGGTCGGCGGACGCGAAGGGTGCACGTGTTCGGGCTGCCCGCCAGCCTGTGACCAGGGTGAGCAGGCAGGCGGCGGCCAGCACGGCGGCGGATGCCTGCACCGAGCGGGTCAGGCCGAGGTGGGTGGCGAGCAGCCCGACGGCCACCGTGACCAGGCCGCTGCCGCCGTAGGTGAGCAGGTAGAACATGGCCACCGTGCCGGCCCGCTGGTCGGCCGGCGCGATCTCGTTGACTTGGCGGATGCCGCCCATGAACGCGAGGCCCTGCCCGGCGCCGGCCACCGCGATCGCGCCGAACAGCAGCGCCGCGCTGCCCGAGCCCCCGGCGGCGATCAGCCCGAGCAGGCCGGCGATGAGGCCGGCCAGGCCGGACACCTGAGCCCGGCCCGGGCCCCAGGACCGACACGCGGCCTGCGCCGCCGCGGCCACCAGCAGCAGCGACCCGGCCGCGGTGCCGTCCACCAGCAGGTTGCTGCGGCCCAGCGCGGCCGCCGTATAGGACGGCACCAGGGCCAGCACCACGTAGGCGACCGCCCAGGCCAGCAGGCTGACCAGGGCGGCCCGCAGGAACATGCCGCGGTGCGCGCCGGGCAGCCGCGGCCAGCGCGGCCGCCACCGGCCGCCGGTGCGGCCCAGCCCGGCGGGCAACATGGCTACCGCGGCCAGCGCCGGTATCAGCAGGACCATCTCCACCAGGTAGCTGAGGCTGCGCGGGTGCGGCGCGTACTGGGCCAGCGTGCCGGCCAGCACCGGCCCGGCCCCGCAGGCGGCCGTCGTCGCGATGGCGGCCAGGAACGACGCGCGGGCCGGCCGGCCGCGTGGCTCGGTCAGCATCAGGCCCGCGGTCAGCGCCCCGGAGCAGGTGCCGACAGCCAGTCCCTGCACCGCCCGCCCGGCGTACAGCCAGGCCGGCCCGGACGCCGCGGCCAGCAAGGCTGCGCCGCCCGCCGCGGTGACCAGCCCGGCGGCCAGCACCGGCCGGTAGCCCGCCGTGTCACTCAGTGGGCCGCAGGCCAGCAGGGCCACCATCACCGCCGCGGCGTACACCGCGACCAGCAGCGTGACGTCCAGCGGGGAGAGGTGGAACACGTGCTCGTAGGCCGCGTACAGCGGGGTGGCCAGGTTGGTCCCGGTGAGCAGCACGACCAGGGCGTAGCCCAGCCCGGCGAACCGGATCCGCCCGGGCGCGGCCCGCGCGATCCGCGGCTGCGGATCGGGGGAGGGGCGCGGCGCGGACGCGCCGGCCAGCTGCGCGTCGGTCATCTCCCCGTCCTCCCGGTGTCGGCGTGCCCAGGGCTGAACTCTAAGCGAGTTGACATGCAGCCGCCTGGCTGCCTAATGCGGCTGTCCTACACCTGGCACACCTTCACGCCGGAACTGGCCACCGCGATCGGCATCGACCAGGAGACGTTCCGGCAGGCCGCCGGCGAGACCCGGTCCAAGGTGACGTTCGACATCGAGCCGGCCGGGCAGCAGGTGAAGCTGACCGTGGTGCACGACGGCTTCGAGCCGGCCAGCGTGGTGCTGGAGTCGGTCAGCTCGGGCTGGCCGCAGGTGCTCTCCGGCCTCAAGACGCTGCTGGAGACCGGCGTGCCGCTGCCCGCCTGACCAGGCGGCCCGGGCGGGCCTGGCTAGCCAGGCTGGCCGGCCGGTGCGGAGAACACGTACCGGATCCCGGTCTCCTGGTAGCCGGCCCGCCGGAACGCGGCGGCCATCGGCTGGTTGGTGGTGTCGGTGGTGGCGGTGATCCGCGGCTCGCCGCGGGCGGCGTGGAACCGGGTGGTCTCAGCGAGCAGGTCGTGGATGTAGCTGTGGCCGCGCATGCCGGGCAGCACGCCGAGATAGCCGACCACCGCCCCGTACGGGTTCCGGTTGGGCAGGATCATCCCGGCCAGCTGGCCATCGGCGGTGTAGGCCAGCCGCCACCAGTCCCGGTCCCCGGGCATGTCCCGGTACAGCGCGAAGTCCTCGCGGGCCTGCCGGTCCGCGCCACCGGCCGCGACGTCCCGGCGGGTGATCACGTCCAGGCTGCCCACCGCCACCTGGCGGAACACGCCGATGAACGCCTCGTCGTCCGGCTCCGGCCGGAACACCAGCCGGCCGGTGGACCGGGGGAGGCCCGCCGCCGGGGTCCACTCGAAGCGGATCCGCTCCAGCTCCTCAGTCAGACCAGCCCGGGCGGCCGCCTCACGGCGCCACCGGAATGCCTGGCTGACGTCCGGGCTGGCGCGCCAGGCGTTAGGCAGGCGAAGCTCGTAACGCGGCGGGTGCGGCGCCCCGGCGCGGCGGAACGCCTGGTGCCCAGCCCGGATCAGGGCCGCCGCCAGGTCGGCCCAGTGCGGCTCGGAGTCGCTGACGTGCAGGCAGTCCAGCACCTGCGGGTAGCGGCCGGAGCCGGGGCCCCACCAGACCGCGCGGGCTACGATCGCGTCGTCCTGCTCGGCCAGCCAGGTCCATTCCGGCCGGTAGTTCCGGCTGGCCAGATCGGCCCGGTACCGGTCGGGCGGGACGAGGCCGACCGGGTCGGCGGCCCGGCAGGCGAGCACGCGGCCGAGGTCAGCCTCGGTACTGGGGCGGATGATCATGCTGTCTCTGGTCGCGGGGCACCGGGTCACAGTAGGCGGGCCCCCCGGTGTGGTCAACGCGATAGGCTTGACGCAACCCATTGGTTGCAATAGTGTGGCAACCAACAGGTTGCTACTTGCGGGAGACGGTGATGAGCTTTCCTGATCGCATCGAGCGGACGGTGGAAGTCGCTCACCCGCCGGCCAAAGTGTGGGCGGCGCTCACCACGGCCGCGGGCCTGGCCGCCTGGTTCGGCAGCGAGGCGACGATCGACCTGCGGCCGGGCGGGTCAGCCTGGATGAGATGGCCCGGCGGGGAAACGGCCGAGATGCGGGTGGAACGGGTGGAGGAGCCGACGGTCTTCGGGTTCACCTGGCACATCTTCGGGCTCCCCGAGGACGATCCGCGCCGGACCTATGTCGAGTTCACGCTCCAGCCGACCGGCACGGGGACGCGGCTCACCGTGGTCGAGTCCGGTTTCGCCCAGCTGCCGGAGGACGCCTACCGGAAGGCATTTGACGGCAACACCGAGGGCTGGATGCGCGAACTGGGAGAGCTGGTCGGCTACCTCGATGCCGCCTGACATCGAGACGGTCGCCGAGCAGGTTTTCCTGGCCCTGGCCGACCCGACCCGGCGCGCCATCCTGGCCGCACTGGCGTCCGGGGGCCCGGCCACGGCCACCGACCTGGCCGGCCTGCTGCCGATCACCCGCCAGGCGGTCGCCAAGCACCTGGCCCTGCTGGCCGAGGCCGGCCTGGTCACCGCCGAACCGGGGGAGCGGCGCCGGGTGCGGTACCGGCTGCACTCAGCGCCGATGCAGGTGGCGCAGCAGTTCCTGGCCGCCCTGGCCCGCGACTGGGACGGCCCGCTCAGCGCGCTGCAGGATCATCTCGATCAGGGTGCTCACGGGCCGGGCACCGCCGCACTACCGGGCACAGCCGCACTACAAGAAACGGGAGGACATCATGACTGAGCTGACTATGCAGACCCCGCCGGTCGTCACGGCGCAGGAGTGGGAGGCGGCACGCGAGCGACTGCTGGTCAAGGAGAAAGAGGTGTCCCGGGCCAAGGACGCGCTGGCCGCGGAGCGCCGCCGGATGCCGTGGCTGCTGGTGCAGAAGGACTACGCGTTCGACGGGCCGGACGGCCGGGTGAGCCTGCCCGGCCTGTTCGAGGGCCGCCGTCAGCTGATCGTGTACCGGGCGTTCTTCGAGCCCGGCGTGCACGGCTGGCCCGACCACGCGTGCCCCGGCTGTTCCCTGGTCGCCGATCAGGTCGCGCACGTCGCCCACCTGAACGCCCGGGACACCACGCTCGCCTTCGTCTCGCGCGCGCCGCAGCCGGACATCGCCCGGCTCAAGGAGCGGATGGGCTGGTCGTGGCCCTGGTACTCGATGACCGATGAGTTCGACGCCGACTTCGGGGTGGACGAATGGCACGGTACGAACGCGTTCATCCGGGACGGCGACCGGGTGTTCCGCACCTACTTCCTCAACAACCGCGGCGACGAGCCGATGGGCGGCACCTGGGCCTACCTGGACATCACCGCGCTGGGGCGGCAGGAGGAGTGGGAGGACTCGCCGGAGGGCTATCCGCAGACCCCGCCGTACTCGTGGTGGAACTGGCACGACGCATACGGCCCGGCCAAGGCGTCGCCGGGGGAGCAGGGGGAGTGACCACGGCCAGGAACGTTGACTGGCCGGCCACCGCCCGCCCGGCGGTGGCCGGCCGGGCCACTGCGTCATCCTCGCCCGCACAGGTGAGCAGACCGGTCAGGAATCGAGAAGCGCCGGTCACCATGCGCAACTAGCCTGACCAGCATGGACATCACCATTCACTCGACCTTCCTCCCGCACACCGACCCCGAGGCCTCGCTGGCCTTCTATCGCGACACCCTGGGCTTCGAGGTCCGCAACAATGTCGGATACGGCGACAAGCGCTGGATCACGGTCGGCCCGGCTGGCCAGCCCGGCATGTCCATCGTCCTGCACCCGCCGGCCGTCGACCCGGGCATCACCGACGACGAGCGCCGCACCGTCCTGGAGATGATGGCCAAGGGCACCTACGCCATCATCACCTTCGCCACCAAGGATCTCGAAGGCACCTTCGATCGGCTGCAGGCCAGCGGCGCCGAGGTCGTTCAGGAGCCGATCGACCAGCCGTACGGGATTCGCGACTGCGCCATCCGCGATCCCGCGGGCAACCTGATCCGCATCAACCAGCTCCGCTGAGTCGTCCGGCGATGCGCAGCTGTCCTGGCGGAGGTGCCAAAGGACCGGCCGTCATACCCTGAAGGCATCGTCGCTGGAGGGCGCCATGGACCTGGACCTGCGCAAGCTGCGCTACTTCGTCGCCGTCGCGGACCGGCTGAACTTCGGACGGGCTGCGGAGGCGCTGCACATCGCCCAGCCGGTGCTGTCCCGCCAGATCCGGGCGCTGGAACACGAACTCAAGGTGCAACTGTTCGAGCGCGACAACCGGACGACGCGTCTCACGCCTGCCGGCGAGGCACTGCTCGACGAGGCGCGGTCCTTGCTATCGGCGGCGGACGCGGCGCGGCGCAGGGTCCGAGACGTGGCCGCGGGTCAGCGGATCTTCAGTGTCGGTTTCATGCCCGGCCTCATTGTGACGTCGGCCGTCCGCGCGCTTTCCCGTCGGCACCCCGACGTTGCCGTCGAGGTCTTCCGGACCGACTGGTTCAACCAGACCGATGTGATCCGGGACGGCCGCGTCGACATCGGCTACCTCCGGCTGCCAGCCGATCTGCATGGCCTCGAAATAGAACCGCTGCACCTTGAACCACGGGTTGTCGTCGTGCCGGCCGATCACCGGCTCGCCGGTAAGGACGTCGTGGCAGTCGCCGATCTCGCCGACGAGCACCTGCTCCAGGATCCCGACGCCGTGCCGGAATGGCGTGACATCGCTGTCGAACTGCGCGGAAAGAAGCTGCGGAACGCACTGCCGCGGCTGCGGAGCGTCGAGGAGAAACTCGAGCACGTCGCAGCCGGGAACGGGATCGTCGTACTGCCGGTATCGACCGCCACCTTCTACACCCGTCCCGACGTCACCCACATCCGCGTCACCGACATCGCGCCCAACCAGGTGTGCCTGGCCTGGGACAACGCTCGCAACAGTGCCCTCGTCCGCGAGTACGCCGAGATCGCCCGTGCCGCCGAAACCGACAGCTGACCTGACATCATGCCCTGCGGGTATCGCAGGGGCGGCAAAGAGTATTGGACGGCACCACCAGTGACCGCGAACGCTTGATAGCGGGCGGACAGCCTGCCGCAGATGGCGGCGGGCCGTCCGCAGGCGTTACCGGAAAGCGAGATACCCGCAATGGCACTCACCTCAGCTAGCCACGTCGTCATCCTCGGAGGCACTAGCGGAATCGGCCTCGCCACGGCGAAGGCCGCGACAGCGGCCGGGGCCTCGGTGGTCGTGGCCTCCCGCAACCCCGCGAGCGTGGAAGCGGCGCTGGCCGAACTGCCCGCCGGATCAGCCGGCCGCGCGGTCGACGCGTCCTCCACCACGGACCTCGAGGCGTTCTTCACCTCGGTCGGCCCCTTCGACCACCTCGTGTACACGGTCGGCGATGACCTGGCGTTCACGCCGCTGAAGGACTACACGCCAGACAAAGGCCGCGCCTTTTTCGAGCTGCGGGTGGTCGCGGCGTTCGACGCGATCCGCCTCGCCGTGCCGCACATCCGCCCGGGGGGCTCGATCACGATGACCAGCGGGACGGCGGCCTTCCAGGGCGGCGAGGGCTGGTTCCTCGGTGCCGCAGCGTCCGGGGCGACGATCTCCGCCGCGAAGTCCCTCGCGGTCGAGCTAGCCACGATACCGATCCGCGTGAATGTGGTCGCGCCCGGCGTCATCCGCAGTCCGCTGTGGTCCCAGCTGCCGGAAGCCGACCGGGAGGCCATGTATGAGAACATCAGTCGCCGCCTGCCGCTCGGCCGGGTCGGTGAGGTCGAGGACGCCGCGAAGGCATACATACAGCTGATGGACCAGGATTACGCGACCGGGACCGTCAGCGTCGTCGACGGTGGCACTCTCCTCGTCTAGCCGTCATACGCCAGCCGGGGTACCAGGCGGCGAGACGACTTGCAAGAAGGAGTGCCGACCATGATCCTCTCGAAGGTCCGGGACCCTCGCTTTGTGACGATCCGCCGCGGTGGGACCCTCACCGATTCGAATCACAAGCTCCTCGCTCTTTGGGCGGCATCGTGCGCGGAGCACGTCCTTGACCTCTTCGAGTCGGCTCAGCCTGAGGACCCACGACCACGTCAGGCGATCGAGCATGCCCGCGCCTGGGTGCGTGGTGAGGTCAAGATGACCCAGGCTCGCACGGCGGCCGGTCATGCCATGGCCGCGGCCAGAGACCTGCGTGGGGCAGCACGGCATGCCGCGTACGCTGCTGGCCAGGCCGGGGCCGTCGCGCACGTCGCCGCGCACGAACTCGGCGCGGCCGCCTATGCGATCAAGGCCGCACGTGCTGGCGCGCCGGACGGCGAGGGCGAGGGCGCAGGGCGAGTCGAGTGCCGGTGGCAGCGTGACCAGCTCCCGGAGGCGATTCGCGAGCTCGTACTTGACGACCAGCGGTTGCGGAACGACATCTGCTGGTCGGTGTTTGACTGCTGAGCGCGCGTCGGGACGCCAGCACCGCCCACAAGCGCATCTGTCCCGTCTCAGCCATCATGTCGGCCAAATCCTGCGCAACGAAAAGTTCCTGAGACGCCAAGCCCTACCGACGGGCAGCCAGCGACCGCGTAGAACGCCGATTATTTGCGCGACGCTTGCTGACGGATCCTGATGCTGAGGCCCGCACAGATCAGCAATTCGGCGCTAATAAAGACGCGGCTTCGTGGAGCTGGGAATGCCGATCGCTAATCAGGCCGCTGGTTCCCCATGCCGGGCAGGCGAGTTGACGAGAACTTCGGTGACGTAGGCGTCGATCATCTTCTGGTGTGTCGCGGCGGCGATCGATACCCGGTGGAGCCCGTCTTCGACGAAGTGCTGGCCGCCGAACCGGTACACGCTGATCGGCGGGATCGGTTCGCCGCGCCGTTGGGCCAGTGCGAGCCGTTCCCAGCGGGCCCGCACCCAGTTGGAGGTGGGCCGGAACTGGTTGTCAAAATCGCGCCGCGCATCAAGCGTTCCGACGATGGAGGCCAGCGGGATTGACTGCAGACCAAGACGCCGTTCGCGGCGGTTGCCGAGCGCGCCGGTCACCTCGCTGAGCGGCAGCAAGCGGCTGGCGCTATCCGGCTTATGGCGCAGCCGGGCGGCCAGCCGAGCCGCGACCTGCCGCCGCCTGGCCCGCAAGAAGTCGTCTTCCACATCTGATTGCGGGAATCCGGTCTGGCCGTGCAATGCGGTGCCCAGGGTACCCAGGACGTGGAGAGCATGGCGGGCCGGTGCGGGTGAGGGCATCGGGTCATCTCGTTTCATGTGCAAACGCTCCTTCACTTGGCTGCCGCGTCGGGCGTCGGCTGGATGCCGTGTAGCGCCATGTCGACGACGTCCTGGGTGAACTGGGCGTATACCGGGGTGATCGGCCGCGATGTAGCCGGCGTCGTGCAGGATGGCCAGGGCCCACATGAGCACTAGGCCGGCCATGGCCGGGACGAGCAGCGCCCACACGGTCTCGGCGATCAGCGCCGCGATCGCGAACCCGAGGGTGACCACGCCGAGCGTCACCATGACTATCTCGAACGCGCCGGTGCCGAAGGCGTTGCGCCCGAAGACGGCGAAGGCGAGCACGGTGCCCACGATGACCACCCCGGCCATCCCCCGAGGGTCTTGCACGAACGGCACCGACCCGCGCATCGAGTAGCCGACGAATGGCACCACCACCGCGGCGGTGATCAGCGTGGCCAGCAGGTCCCGGAGGGTGAGCTTGCGCAGGACAATCACCTCCTTCTCTCACCTCCACGATCGGCGTTTCACCGGCCCGGGAGCAGAGACCAATGTCCCGGCCCGGGGGACCTTCGCCGCACACCGCGGGCCGTTGGCCCCTGACCTGGCCCAGCCGCCTGGAGGTAGCGCGGATACAAGGGTGCCGTCTGCGGTTGCGGCGCCGGGCACGCGCCGACAGCCACCCACGACTGGAGGTGAGTTGCGATGACAGGCCCGCCCGGGGCGCTGGGCTTGGCGACCCCCGCCAGCTACGGGCGGACCTACCGGAATGTGGGCTTCCGCACCGCCGACGGGGTCCGGCTGTCGGCATGGTACCTCCGGCCGCGCAACGGCGCCGCGGTGCTGCTGCTGCCCGGCGCCGGGTCCACCCGCGCCGCGGTGCTTGGCCAGGGGGCGGTGCTGGCCCGCCACGGGTACGGGGCACTGCTGCTGGACGGCC
The DNA here is from genome assembly GCA_036497945.1 of Streptosporangiaceae bacterium. GTDB lineage: Bacteria > Actinomycetota > Actinomycetes > Streptosporangiales > Streptosporangiaceae > RYN-230. The sequence continues at coordinate 40,640 of DASXIN010000096.1, forward strand.
GCGGGCACGGCTGCTCCGGCGGGCATGCGATGGACTTGGCTGGTGGGGTGGCCGGGACATCGCCGCCGCGGTATCGTTCCTGGCCCACCAGCCCGGTATCAGCCCCGGGAAGATTGCCCTGCTGGGCGAGTCCATGGGGGGTGAGCAGGCCCTGGCCGCCATGGGGTCCGACCCGCGGATCCGCGCGGTCGTGGGCGAAGGCGTTACCGGCCAGCAGCTCGCCGACCACGGCTGGATGATGCACGGCATCACCGGGGTCCTCGACACCGGCATGGAATGGGTGCAATACACCACGGCCGGGCTGATCAGCGGCGCCCCCCGCCCGATGAGCACCCCCGACGCCATCCGCGCCGCCGCCCCCCGCCCGGTGCTGATCATCGCCGGCGGCGCCGTCACCAGCGAACCCATCGCGGCCCGCTGGTTCCAGGCCGCCTCACCGGCCACCGTGCACCTCTGGGTCGTCCCGCACGCCGGGCACACCCAGGGCCTGGCCACCGCACCCCGGGCCTGGGAAACCCACGTGATCAACTTCCTGAACACCGCCCTGCACCCCAGCGCCACCACAGCCGGGTAAGGCGCCGGGAACAACAGCTAGCATCCTGGGAGATCGCGGCGGTGCTGATCGGCATCGACGGGCTGGCCGACCTGCTGGGCGAGCGGCACCGGATCATCGCCAACGACTGGCAGGCCGCCCACATGAACACGCTCACGAGCCGCCTGCTCGACCGGGCCGCCGACATCCTGGAACAGATCGACTTCACCCACAAGGCCCTGCGCGACGACCTCGTCGGCCAGAAGATCTCACCCGGGCGCCTGTACTCCGCAGCCGAGCTGAAGTCCCACGCCGCCGATCTGTGTAGCGATTCGGCTGGGGCTGGTCCACGACAACGAGCGCCGCTGGCGCATCTTCCGGCAGCCAGTCACCGAAGTCGTCGCTGCCAGCCAAAACGGCACCCCCAGCGACGCCTGACCAGGCGCACACTCAAAACGCAGCCGCGCATCTGGCGGCCGTCATCGGGGGGACGGCGCAGAGGGCACATGTGCCTTCAGGCCGGGCCTGCCGGTTCCTCCTCGAGGCTCGCCCTGTCGCGGCTGCGCTTCAGGCGTCCGAATCGCACCGAAAAGCTGCCGGGAGCATGTGGATGAGGACCCTGGGTGGGACTTCCTGCCCTGACAAGGGTCATCACAGCTGTGCAGTGTCGGGGTATGAGCAACGCCGTACGGGCTAGCAGCCATGGCCGATCGTCCGCACTGCGGCGATCCAGTGTGGCCGTGCGGGCGCTGGTCACTTTGGAGCTGGTGACGGGGGCCGCGGGCCTGGCTGGCGGTGTGCTGCTGGCGGTTGCCCCGGATGGGTCGCTGCTGCGGGCGGACCCGGCCGTGCTGGCCGGTAGTCCGTTCAGCGACTGGCGCTTGCCGGCTGTGCTGCTGGCCGGGCTGGTCGGCGGCGGTTTCCTGCTGGCCGGGTGGTGGCAGTGGCGTGGCCACCGCCATGCCCGGGAGCTGTCGATGGCCGCCGGGGCCGGACTGGTCTGCTTCGAGGCCGCCGAGCTGGCCTGGATCGGGTTCCAGCCGCTGGAGACAGTATTCGCGGCTGTCGGCGTGATCGTCATCGGGCTCGCGTGGCGCCTGCCCAGGACGCAGCCATGACCCGGTCATCGGTTCAGTCAAGGCCTGCACTTTCGGCCAAGCCAGGCGGCTGGGTTGCGGCCGCAAGCGATCGGCTCGCTGGCAGCGGGCACGACCCGAGCCGGCGCCATCGTCGGCGAACGACCCTCGTCTCCCGGATAGGCGGCGGGCCGTGAGGAAGGCCGCAGCAGTCGGCCTGGGCGCCGCGGCTGGGCTGGGTATGTATCTTCGCTGGATCCGTCCCGGCGCCTTCAGCTGGGGCGCTACCAGTGATGAGGCCAGCCGGCCGATGGCTGGCGATGAGCTGTGCCCGCGGCCGCAGCTGAACGCCACCCGCGCGGTCACGATCGCCGCCGGGCCCGACGATATCTGGCCGTGGCTGGTGCAGTGGGGCTGGAACCGGGCCGGCTTTTACAGCTACGACCTGCTGGACAACCTCGGCCGGCCCAGCGCCGGGCAGATCCTGCCGCAGTTCCAGCGCCTTGCCGTCGGTGACTGGGTGCTCATGGGCGGCAAGACGACGCCCTATACCGCCTACCGGGTCGCCCGGCTCGAACCTGGCACGCTGATGCTGTGGGACAAGCCCGGCGGCAGCTGGCTGTGGCTGCTGGAACCGGACGGCGCCGGGCGCACCCGGCTGATCACCCGGCTGCGCAGCCACTACGCGTGGGCCAGGCCCACCATCGTGACCGAGCTGATCTTGATGGAGATCGGTGACCCGTTCATGATGCGCAAGTGCCTGCTCGGCATCAAACAGCGGGCCGAACAGCTCGCAGCCGGGCGAAGGTGCCAGAAGTGACCGCAAGCGGCGAAGAACGAGGCCAGACGGACGCAGGCGTGGCGGCGGCCGTCCCTCAGCCGGTCGGCGTGGGACCGGAGATGGCGGCGCTCGGCCGCTTCTACCCCGACGTCACCTGGAAAGGGACCATCCGTGAAGGCGGGATGGGCCCGGGCACGCCCGCGATGACCGGTGTGGGACGCGGCACGGCCCGGGCCATCCAGGACGGGCGATGGGTCGTCTTTGACTGCCAGCAGGACCAGTTCCTGCCAGATGGCACCTTCGTGCTGAAGTGGCAGCTGCACTGGGTGTCGGGCTGGTCTCCCGAGCACGGCGAGTACCGGGCGGTGATGACCGACAACTACGGCCACGCCGATATCTACCGCGGGCGGATCGACGGTGACCGCCTGGTGTTTGAATCCATGGAAGGCGCAGCGACCCGGCTGCGGTTCACCTGGGATGTCTCCGACCCAGGCGTGATCACCTGGCGCAACGAAATGGCAGTGGGCGATGGGTCGTGGTTCCTGATCGAGGAATACCGCATGGTGGCGCGATAGTGCCGGTGCCGCCCAGCCGGGTCCGGTCGCGCCCGGCAATCCCGAAGTGCAAGGTCCGCAGGCGGGAACAGTGGCTGTTCTGCGGCTTAATCGTCAAGGTCGATGCGGACCAGCACCGTGCTGCCGCTGACCCGCCGCGGCCCGGTGCCGGCGGGGCTTGGCGAGATGTGCCTGGGCAGCCCGAGTGTGCGACGCGCCGGGGGTGAGCGCGCAGGTAGGCGGCCAGGCCCCCGGCGAATCCGGGCTGGCCGTGGCCGATCACGACGGCGTGACCGCGGCAGGCGTGCCCGGCCAGGACCAGGTCGACCGCGGCCCCGCCGCGCAGGTTGCGCCACCAGGTCTTGTGTTCGGGCGCGCCGGGCACGATCCAGATATGGCCGCCGTCGCGCATATACTGCACCGGCAGTTCATACAGGCGGCCGGTGCGGCGGCCGCGGTAGCGGATCAGCGCCAGGCGCGGCTCCGCCGGCGCCCGGCGGGCCGTGCAGCAGTGGCCGCAGGAGTGGGTTGGCCAGGTGGTTGGTGACCCAGATGCCGTGCCGGGCCGCGGCATTGCCGTACGGGTGCGGCTGCCGCAGTGCCGCAGATGACGGGGGCACAGATGGCCAGGATCTACCGGCAGAACACCGCTACCCGGGTGACCAACTGGATGTTCACCACGCTGACCCGGCTGGGGATCGGCGCCTCCTACCGTCATCTGCTGACAGTGAGGGGACGAAAGACAGGGCAGCTGCGCACCACCCCGGTCGACGTGATGGAAACTGGCGGCCAGCGCTGGCTGGTGGCCGGCTACGGCCCGGCCAACTGGGTGCGCAACGCCCGCGCCGCGGGCGAGGTCACCCTCAGCCGCGGCGGCCACCAGAGGCGGTACTCGATCGCCGAGCCCGCCCCCGGTGAGGCTATCCCCGTCTTGCGCAAGTACATGACCGACATTCGTGTCACCCGCCCCTACTTCGACGCCACGCCCGCCTCACCCGACAGCCAGATCGAGGCCGAACTGGCCCGCCACCCCGTTCTCCAGATCATCCCCAAGCCCTGACATAACCCCTACTCAACGGCGGACCGCTCGCGCTGGTCGAAGGCGTTCAAGCCTGGATCCGCGCCCGGCCCGCTGGCAGCGAGCTCACCGCTGGGCCGGGCTGGAGGCACCAGACGACGCATGCCCCGCATCTCTGCCGGGCGCAGGCACGATCGCGTCGGAGGGGAGTCCTCCTTGCTGGAATACCTTGCTGAGCGGGACACAAACGATGGGCCATACGATCGCGTAGCCGATGATCCCGATTTGGCGCAGGGCGATGTGATTGACGGCTGGGCCGATGATGCCCACCAGGCACATCGCGCCAGCGATCAGCAGCCCGTTGCGCACGGCCACACGCCCCGCCGCGTGGAACACCGGAGCGGCGAACAGTAGAGCCAGGCCGAAGAAGATGTCCCAGGCGACGATGTCGACGCCGTACAGCACCGATGGCCAATGTTTGCGGCGGTCATGGCTTAGGCGGCGTCTGCCATCTGGTGCCGCCGTGCCGCCCGTGCCCGGTCGGCGATCACTGCCAGCACGGCGGCTAGCAGCGCCGCCGCGGCCGCGATCAGGGCGATCTGCCAGCCGGGCATGCCACCGATGACGACCGTGCGGCCGGGGACCTTGATCACCGGCCCGAATATGTACTCGAGCGGCATCGGCGGGCGGTGGTTCCAGCCGGGTGGCAGCGGCGGGGCGGTCGCCGCTACGGCGGGCACCGCGGCCGATGCTGCCAGGGCGCCTACGCGCCGTGGCAGCGCGGCCAGGCAATGGCAGATGCGGCGGATGCGGTTCATGGTGTCCTCCTTGTGTCGGGCAGTAGCGCTGCCGGCTGACCACGGTGGCTGGTTCCACTGTTGGCGGTCGCAAGGGCGTTCATCACGTATCACCGCCCGCACAACAGCCCATACAAATCCGCCGCGCTGGGCCTCTTCTGGTGGTGGCGGCCGCCCAGGTGGGCCATGGCTGCGGCCGCAGCGCTGGCGATAACGTGCTCTGGCAGGTCCTGGTCACGGTCCCGAGCGGTCACGGCAGCTCACCGCGCTGCAGCTGGGCAAGCCGCAGAGATGGCGGGGGTGACCTGGCCCGCATACTGTTGATGCACGATCGGTTCCGCGCGGTGCCGGGCAGCCGCGGCGGACGGTCGCGAGGGGGATGCTGGGCGGTGGCGGAGCCTGAGCTGAGTTTCGCTGGGCTGTTGCGGCAGCTGCGGGCCGAGGCGCGGCTGACCCAGGAAGAGCTGGCCGAGGCGGCCAGCCTGAGCCCGCAGGCGGTCGCTGCCCCGGAACGGGGCATTCACCGCACCGCCCACAAGGACACCGCCGTCTTGCTGGCCGATGCGCTGGGCCTGCCAGAGCAGGTACGCATCTCCTTCGTCGCCGCGGCCCGCGGCAAGGCCCCGGCCGCGGGCGTGCTGGCGGCCAGGCGAGGGCTGGAGCCGGGAGTCTTCGCAGCAGAGGCGACCCAGACCCTGCCGCGTGACATCGCCAGCTTCACCGGCCGCCAGGCCGAGCTCGCGCGGCTGATGGGGACACTGGCCGACATAGCCGCCGGCGGCGGGGTGGTGGAGATCCATGCGATTGATGGGATGGCCGGGATCGGCAAGACCACCTTCGCAGTGCATGCCGCGCACCGGCTCGCCGGGTCTTTCCCGGATGGGCAGTTTTTCCTGCCGCTGCACGCCCACACCGCCGGGCAGCGGCCGGTGGACCCGGCCGATGCGCTGGCCAGCTTGCTGCTGACCGCGGGGGTGCCCGCGGCGCAGATCCCGCCCGGGCTGGAGGCCCGGGCGGGGCGCTGGCGTGACCAGGTGGCCGGCAAGAAGATTCTGCTGCTGCTCGATGACGCGGCCGGCCATGAGCAGGTCCGGCCGCTGCTGCCCGGCACGGCGAGCAGCCTGGTGCTGGTCACCAGCCGCCGGCGGCTGGCCGCGCTGCAGGACGCCGCCGTGATCAGCCTTGACACCCTCCCGCCCGGGGAGGCGGCGGCGCTGCTGGCCCGGCTGGCGGCCCGGCCCGGGCTCCGCCCAGGCGATGCAGCGGTGGCCGAGATCACCCGGCTGTGCGGGTACCTGCCGCTGGCGATCGCGATACTCGCCAGCCAGCTGCGCCACCATCCCGCCTGGACCGCAGGCCAGCTGGCCGACGGACTGGCCGTGGCGAAGGACCGGCTGGCTTTCATGCACGCCGAGAACCTGTCGGTCGCGGCCGCGTTCGGCCTGTCCTACGCCGACCTCACCGCGGGCCAGCGGCGGCTGTTCCGCCGCCTCGGCCTGGTGCCAGGCGCGGACTTCGACGCCCACGCCGCCGCCGCCCTCGATGGCACCGGCCTGGATCAGGCCCGCCGCGGGCTCGACGAGCTATATGACCAGCACCTGATCGGCGAACCCGCGCCCGGCCGTTACCGGCTGCACGACCTGCTCCGCGAGCACGCCCGCGCCCTGGCCGACGCTGCCGACCCAGCCGACCGCGACGCCTCGGCCGGGCGGCTGCTGGACTACTACCTGCACACCGCGCTGGCCGCTGGGCAGCGCTTCCGGACCTGGGACTTCGACGCCGGCTTCATGCCACCCGCCCGGCCGCCGCAGTACGGACCGCCTCTGTCCACACCCGGACAGGCCGCCGCCTGGGTGGAAACCGAACGCGCCAACCTGCATGCGGCCACCGCCCATGCCGCCGCCTCTGGGCGGCTCCAGCACGCCATGCGCTGCAACGGCTGACCGGCGACTACCGGGCCGCCATCGCCAGCCAGCAGCAGGCGCTGGCGGCGCTGTGCGACCTCGGGGAGCCGGCCGCCCAGGGCCTGGCCTGCAACGAGCTTGGCCTGGCACAGCAGGAAACCGAGGACCACGCCGCCGCCGCCAGCCACCAGCAGGCGCTGCGGCTGCTCCGCGACGCCGGCGAACCGTACGGCCAGGCCCAGGTGCTGAACAGCCTCGGTGAGCTGGCGTCCCGCACCTCGGCCACCGGCCAGGCCCGCGAGCACCACAGCCAAGCGCTGGCCATCGCCCGCGAGATCGGCGCACCCCTGCAAGAAGCACGCGCCCTGGAAGGAATCGGCCACAGCCACCTCCACGAAGCCCACCCCAGCGACGCCACTACCCGCCTCCAGCAGGCCTTCGCGATCTACCAACGCATCGGAAGCCCCGGCGCCCAGTGCGTCCAGGAAACCCTGCGCCGGTACGGGCTCCCGCCAACCCCAACGCAGCCCGCCCACCACTAGGAAGCTCCCAACAGGCGCGGCCGCCAGAAAGGTCACGGCCGGGCTGCAAGCGGCGGTTCACCTAGCTGGCTCGACGCTACGGATTAGCCGCTGGCGTTCAGATCGGCCGTTATGTCCTGCCCGACGGCACCAGAGCCAGCGCCTAAAAGCCGCGCATAGCGGCGGGTAGGTGAGCGGCTGTAAGGCCCTCGCCTGCGGTAGCGCGACTCCTTGGGGGTGGCCTGGTGTCTTGAGGTAACTGTTCAGTCCTAGGGGACTCAGTCCTAGGGGACCGGCTCGATGGTTCGCAACGGCACCCATCCCTCGCTGCCTGCCGCGTTACGGACCCTTGCCCAGCCGCTCGCGTCGTCCCGCTCGATCAGGATCAGTTCCTCCCCGGCAGTGGTGGCAAGCTCGGTGGTGTCATAGCCGGTGATGGCCTCAGCGGGATCAGATGAGGTATCGAGGTAACGCTCAGGGACCCATCCAGCACCGTTGCCGGTGGTGATGAACACGAACGCGGGCCATTCGGTGTCCCGCTGCCCGACTTGCACTTGCTGGCCGTGCACCACTTGGATGGACGGCCGGTCCGGGATCTCGTGGGACGCGGTGGCGCGCAGCCTGGTCATGCTGGCATTCTCGCGCAGCGTGGCGGCGCTTGTCCCGGTGCCTGGGGGCAGCCACCTGGCAATCATGCGTTTGTGCAGTCAACAAGATCGGAGGCGGCTGCTGTCGGCCGATCTGCTCGCATAAGTATTCGCTCCCGGCGCGCCCTGGCAACACCCGGATCTGCCGCATACAGCGCGCTCGGTTGCCCTCATGGAGGGGCGGGCTGCGGTACCTCGGCCTACGAGCGAGGCAACCCCTCGGCATACTGCTCGCGCTGGGCCACAGGCTCGCCCCCCGGGCCGCTTTGCTCGATCACATCACCCTGAGTAACGAGGGAAGGTCAGAAGAACGCGGGCGGAGCCGCCGTTAGGCGCGGTTTCGGAGACGCGATCAGACCGGCTGGCGGCCGCTCAGATCGGGATGTTCTGGCTGCACTCTCAGCGTCTGCGGCCATAGGCGGCGGCAAGGTGCCGCGGAAGATCGGGGTATTGGGGTATGCCTGGCCCAGGACCTGCACAGCGTCGCCGGTGGTGCGCTCGCAGGGGGCGGCGCAGATTAGGTCCGCGGAGCGTAGTCGATCGAATCAAACGGCCAGTCGCGTTCCAGCCACGCGACGACCGCGTCGTGGACGGCCAGGTCGAGCCCGGCGTGGTTGGCGCGCACCCAGGATTCGACGGACGCATGCAGGCGGCGCTCACCGCCGCCTGGTGCCTGGCTGCTGGGCGGGTAGATGTAAACGCAGCCGATGACGTCGCCGGTGCCGGTGCCGGTGCCGGTGCCGGTGCCGGTGCCGGTGCCGGTGCCGAGCACGGTGTAGGTGAACCCGCGGCGCTCAGCGAAATCCCGGGCGTGCCGCTGCAGGTCGCGCAGATTGTCAGCCAGGGACATCTCGCGTGGCCAGTTGCCCTCGCCGAACCCCGGCGTCGCGCGGATGTGATCGATGCTGGAGGTCCAGGCGGCGTAGTCGGCCTCATTGTGCTGCGGGCCGAGCGGGGTCAGCTGGAAGTCCCTGGCTATGAGCCCATCAGGTACCGCGAAGTCTTCCGGAACGAACAGCTCATCGCCCATCTGGCGATGTTAACCCCGGCTGCGGCGGCAGGCGCCCCGGGTCGCCCGCCCCCTGACCCATAGTGATCAACCCCGCGCGGGAGCCGCCATCCTGGGCGCTGGGCAAGCTGCTGGCCGTGCCGGTGGCGGGACGCGTGGCTGACTGATCTTCGCGGGGCACTCTGGTTCCTGGCCGGACCGGTGCTTGCTCTGGCCCGCGCGCCGCCAGGTTGTCCGGGGCCCGGTCCGGGCCGGTCCCCGGACCGGACCCCGGTGGCGGGTCTACCTGGTGATCTTCGTGGTGGTGGTGCTGCCGGTGCGGGGGCCGGGAGTGACGCTGGTGATGTTCGCCTGGTCGCGGAGGGTCCCGGTGCTGGCCTTGACGGTGACCGTGATGTGGATGCGCCAGGCGGCGCCGGCCTTGAGGGTGGCTAGGTGGCACTGCACGGTGGCGCTGCGGGGGCCGGCGTGCGGTGCCGTGCAGTGGCCGCGGTCGGCGGTTGCGGCGCGGAACGCGGTCCCGGCGGGCAGGTGGCCGGCCAGCGCGAGCTGCCATGCTGCCGACGGCCCTTTGTCGGTGATCGTGATGGTGTAGGTGAGCGCCGGGGCCGTGCCGGGCGCTGGCCGGGGCGGCGACCTTGGCGGCCAGGTCCGTGTCAGGGGGTGACCGCCACGCCGAGTGAGCCGTGGGACGGCGCGGTGACGGTGGCCGGTGACATGGGGGTGATCTTGCCGGTCACAGGGCTGATCGCGAACTGGGACAGGGCGCCCTCGTGCTCGCTGGTCACGTAGGCGTTCTTGCCGTCGGGGCTCAGCGCGATCGCCTCGGGGGCCGACACGGTGCGGGCGGTGGACACCGGCCTGGCGCTCAGCGCGCCACTGCGGGGGGTGATGGCGTACTGGGCGATGGTGTCGTCGCCGACGGTGATGACGTAGAGGTTCTTGCCGTCCGGCGCGACCGCGAGGTCGTGCGGGCTTTTTCCAGTGGCCACCGTGGCGGGCGACATGGGGGTGAGCCTTCCGGTCGCGGGGCTGATGCTGTACTGCCAGATCGTGTTGCCGCCGGTGACATACGCGCTCTTGCCATCGGGGGCGATTGTGATCATCTGCGGGTTCTGCCCGGTCGCCACGGTCTGCACGGGCTTGGCGCTCAGCGCGCCGGTGGCCGGGCTGATGCGGAACACCGAGACGGTGCTTGCCTTGGCGAGGGCGGTGCATCCGCTGCCCTTGCTGCCCTTGCTGCCCTTCGGGGCCTTGCAATTCGTGCCGCTGGTGATGTAGAGGTAACGGCCGTCGGGGGCGACCTTGATGCCGATGGGGAATCCCGCGCCGGCCACCTTCCTGGGCGGCATAGGGGTCAGCTTCCCGGTGGCCGGGCTGATGCGGTACTGGGAGATCGCCTTACCGGCGGGAACGTAGGCGTTCTTGCCATCGGGACTGATCGCGATGATCCCGCTAGGGACGCCTGCGGTGGCCGCCGTCCTGGGCGACTTGGGGGTCAGCTTCCCGGTGGCCGGGTTGAGGGTGTACTGCGAGACCGCACCGGCGGTGTTAGACAGGTTATCGACGGCGTAGGCGCTGGTGCCCTGCGGGCCGACCGCAATATCGTACGGGAACTCCCCGCTGGCCACGTTCGGGGGCGTGAGCGGCCGCAGCGCGCCCGAGCCCAGCGTGGCGAACTGGGAGATCTCGTTCGTTCCTCCCTTACCAGTGACATACACGAACGGCGCCCCCGCCGGCGAAGCGGCCGGGGCCGGCGCGCCAGCCGCCGTGCACCCGGCAGCCAGCCCGCAGGCCATCACCGCGAGGACCGCGGCCCGCCCGATCCGCCGTCCCCGCCTCAGCCAGCCGCGGCCGGGGGCCGCGCCGAACATCACCGCGGCCCCCGGCCGCGCAGACGTCTGCCTCACGTCAGGCTCCCTTCATTGCTTGGCTGATCCAGCACCCGAAGACCGGCCCGCCCGGGCCCCGTGACCCAGCAGCACGCGGGCGGCCCGCCCGGCCGGGCGACGTTAACCGCACCGCACACGCCGCAGCCGCCGACGTCCCACGGCGAAACCGGGCGGACACGCGCGGGCACGACCGCCACCCTGATCGCTCTCCAGGTCACCCCTACACCCTGCCGGCCAACCGTCCGGGTACCGCGTGCATACTGTGAGAACTCGATGTGAGCTGCCCCCGAACGGCCCCGCACCGGCTGCCCATGCTCACCTGACCAGTTCAGCACGGGGTCCCGGACTTGCGCGGACAGCGCAACAGCTCGCACATGGTCTACCGCTCGCGAGCCGGAGGACCGCACCACAAACGCATGATCTGCGCGGCGGGCCAGGACGAATACATGGACAGACGACAAGCGCATAGTCGGCGTTATACGGGTGATCGAAGACCAGATCACTACCCTTCGGCCGTATAACGCCAGATACACGGGTGATCATCGCTCAATTTTTCGGAAAAGATATGCGGAGATGATCACCCGTGTATCACTCGACCTGCCTGGGCGGCTGCCCGCCGTCCAGGCAGGACTGCTCACTTGTCGTAACTACTGCTGTCTCGGCTCAAGGTTGCCATCGGGCGGGCCCGGCGGGCGTGATCCTCACGAAGTTGCCGCCGCCAGCCGGAAGATTGCCGCCGGGCCGTTGTCTGCTGGGGTTATGAGCCGGAGTTTCGCTGCTCGCGCGCTGCGGCAACGTATTGAGCGTAGGTGACAGCTGAACCGACCGCATGGCGCTCCATGGTGGTGGGGGAGTACCCGAGCGTCTCCGCGATGACCGCCACCGGAGCCAGCTTCGTCAGTTCATGCAGGGTGCCCCTGGAACCGCCTGACGAGCCTGCAGCGACCCTGGATGCAGAGCAGGTCTGGGATGACCCGGTCTTCCGTTCTCATCGCGACTAATCGAGCGCAGCTGATTCACGCCTGAAGCAGCAAATCAGCCGGTCGGCTGGCTGGTGCTGCTTTGGTGGCCGAGCAGAAGAGCGCCGATCGCAGCTGCGAGCTTCTGCGATTCGTGCAAGCGGGCTCGGGGTCGGCTGCCACGGTGGCTCCCGTTCCCCGGAGGGGGAAGCGCGCGCCACCGGCGCTCCCTCTGCGAGTTAGCGGTCGCGAGATGAGCGAAGGCCCCAGCTTGACAGAACATACAGTTGATGTAAACTAGCGCTATGTCGTCAATATCGTCGCGCTCGATCAACGCGCGGGAGGAGCGAATTCTCGCCGCGGCTCTGCCAGTGTTCGGGCGCTACGGGTTTCGCAAGGCCTCGATGGACGAGATTGCACGGTCTGCGGACATTTCCCGGCAGGGCCTCTACTTGCGCTTCGCCAGCAAGGACGCGTTGTTCCGTGCCGCGGTCCGCCACGAACTCGACACCGCGCTCGGCGAGGTTTCCCGCTGCTTGGACGAGGAAGGCGTTGGGCTGGAGCGACGTGTCGTCGCCGCGCTCGACGCTTGGCTGGGGCGTTACGTGGGGTCGATGCTGACCCTCGATCTCGGGAGCCTGCTCCAGAACCCGGCCATGCGGCTCGGCGACGTGGTCAACCCGGCCGTCGGCAGCTTCGACGACCGGCTCGCTGCGGCGATCGCCGCAGCGATGTCAGAGAACGACGTCAAGCGGCTTGGTGTGACCCCGGAGGAGATCGCGGCGGCGCTGCTTACGGTGGCTCAAGGCGCCAGGTACCTATCGAACGCCGTGGCGGAGTCCCGGGAGGAGTTCGTCGGCCGGTTGACTGCCGCCGTCCACGTGCTCCTCGCAGGCCTTGGTAACGCCGCGAAGGCAAAGAGATGACCACCACCCGGGACCGCGAGCGGCTCGACGCGGTCGCCATGAAGACACAACGCATGCACAACTCAGTCGCGCCGGTCACCGGCGCCAGCGAAGGTGGGGGGAAGGTAGTTGCCCGCCAGCTCACGGCCGCGGGCGTGACGGTCTACGTCGGGTCACGGGAGGCCAGGCCGGGACTGGCCGCGGTCGACGAGATCGGGGGCGACGCGAGGCTCCTCGTCCTCGACGTCACCGGCCCCGCCAGCATCACCGACGCCGCGCGCCAGCCCGGCGCCCGGGACGTCCTGGTTAACAACGCGGGCATCTCGCATGACAGCAAGCTGCCGAATTCAGCGGGCGTCGAGGCTTCCGCCGTCTGCGTGAGACGAACCTATCGGGACTGTCGTGGTGACGGACCCGTTCCTGCCGGCTTGATCGGAACCCATGACCTCAAGCAGGCAGCCCACGCGTTGCTGAAAGGCGGCATCATCGCGCTCACGCGCCAGCTTGCCGCCGAGGGCGCGCAGCACGGAATCCGGGCCAACTCGATCTCGCCCGGCGTCATCGCGATTCCGGCCGTGCAGGCGCAGATCGATCGTCTCGGCGACGACGCGCCAATGATGTCGATGGTCAGGACGACGGCCGACGGACGTCCAGGGCAACCCGAGGACATCGCCTACGCCGCGCTATTCCTCGCCTCGGACGAGGCCCGATTCACCAACGGGGAATACCTAGTCGTCGACGGCGGGGCGACGGTGATCCTCGGGTAGAGCCCTCGCCAGCCGCGACGGTGGCGCTGCCGGTCGAGTGTTCCTCGCCACCGACGACGCCCGCTACATCACCGGCCAGACCCTCGGCGTGGACGCAGGAGCTTTCTACACGCCTGACGAGGCGTCCACTGAGAGCAACGCCCGTATCCCGTCAACAACGGAAAACAGCGAGACAAAGGAGGACTGAGGGCCATGAGGCTACTTGGGTTGGATCACATCGCAATCGTCGTGCGCGATATCAACGAAACTGTCGCCCGGGCGGGCGACACCGTTGATGGCAGAGCAGGTGGCGAGCGTATTCTCGCCGGCGACATCGACCTGCAATTTCTGCTGTTCGGTGAAACGCGCTTGGAGTTGATTGAGGTCCGCGCTGCCGGTTTCGGCATGCCAAAGCTCAAGGATGGCGAGACTGCGGTCATCGGCCATCTCGGATATGAAGTCGACGACTTCGAAGACGCCAAAGCCGAACTGGCACGCCGAGGGGTCGTCTTGCAGGGCGAATTCGAGACCGACGAGGTCCGCTCGATCTTCACGGCGCCGGAGACGACGTTCGGGGTGACCCTGCATCTCATGGAGTACAAGGGCCGCGGGACGGGCGCGTGAGCGCCGAGGGGTCTAACGCCGGCGGCCGTCGGCGCGGACGTCGACCTCACGGGCAGACAATCCTGCGCGGCCGCTACGACGGCGAAGCGGATGATGCCCGGTCCGCGCTGATGGCGGATCTGCTGGGGCAGGTGGCCGGGCGCTTTCCGCGGCGGGAGACCCGGCTGTGCTGCGGGCAGATGGTGCGCGGGCTGCTGATGGAGCTGGCGCGGCCACCAAGCCCGGTCACACTGGTACCACCAGCGAACACGGCTGGCCTGCCGCGTCGAGATCACCCTGGTCAGGTAGCGAATGGCTGCTGCCGTACTAGGAAGACAAAATGTTGCCTATGCCGCAGCTGCGAGGGTGTCGATTGCCGAGGTGATGGAAAAGGGTCAGGGTATAGCCGAGACCGATGGGTCTGTCACTCAGCTGGCCGCTCGGTCTCGTCCGGCCTGGTCTGGTGCAGGGGGAGCGGCGTCTGGCCACACTTTCACTATTGAGTGGCGATATTCCTTGGACACCTCGCCCTTGTGCACCGGCCTAGACGCCTTGTCTGAGGGGTGGGTGACTTTCTGGACGACATGCGCACGCACCGGCTCTGGGCGGATTTTGGATGCGCACCATATCGTCGCGATCAGCCACAGTGTAACCGCGGCAACCACAAGGACCGCAAGTGCAACCGTGTTGCCGGTGATCAACCCGATCACCGCAGCGAGCAACGCGAGATTGGCGATCGTGATCGCGAATGCCGTGAAGTCCCCGTCTGCTCGCACCCGAGTTCTGAAGCGCCAGGCGCGCAGAGCCCATGCGCCGATGCCCAGAACCAGCACTACGGCAGTTGCGCCCCGCGCATTAGAGATCAGCCACAGGCTCGTTCCGTTGAGGAATGCTGCATAAACGCCGATGATCGCGCCCGTTAGGAGTGTCGCGATCACGTCCTCCCATGTCATCAGTCTCATGACCGCACCGCGCTTTCCCTGCTTCAAGCAGATCAAGGTGCAACTGCGAGCATCGCGGGGCAGTGACGGCTTGTGCTAGTGCCGGAGGTCTCACGTCACGGGACCGTTAGTCCTCAGCTGCACTCACAGTTACGGCAGCTGTAGACCGTTGTGATCATGGTGTTGCTTCCGCGTAGGCGTTCCATCGTTGGTGGGCTTGGCGGGCGCGGTACTGGTGGTGGCGGCGCCAGGCCGACCAGTGCAGCCGGTGGGCCGGTCTCGCCGGGTGGCGGGATGACGGTGCCGCGCAGGAGCCGCAGCAGCTCCGGGATGGTGACTGGGATCAGCCCGGTGTCCGGGCTTGAGCTGGCCTCTTGCTGTCGTTGCAGGGCGACGGCGACAGCGAGGTAGATGTAGGCGAGCAGGCAGATCGCGGTCCAGCGGTGCCAGGACTTCCAGCTTGCATCTACTGCATCTCCCGTAGGTTGAGTGCCGATAATGAGCATTATGTTAAGTAAGGTCGTCATTATTGCATGTGATGCATGACCGGCGCGCTGGCCAGCACCTCTCCCGCGGGCCTGCCCGGCGGCATTTGCGCAGCGGCGCGCGCCTGCCCGCCGTCCGCAGGCCGGTCGGCTGGCCAGCCCGCTAATGAGCACAGCGAACATGACAAGCCTCCGGGGGCCGGGAAACTTCACTGGAAGGGAAACCCATCCACGGCCCGGGCCTAGCACGCCGACAAGGCACGGCTGAGGTCCCTGACGGCCAGGCCCGCGCTGATTACACTGGTGGCGGGGAGGATTGAGCGGATGGGTGGCATCGACGAGATCCGCGTTCTCAGTCTCTTTGACGGCCTGACCGACGATCAGCTCGCGGAACTGGTGGCCGGCAGTACCGTGGTTCGCGTCGAGCCAGGGACCGAGCCGTTCCGTGAGGGTGAGCACGCGGACTTCTGGTGGGTACTCATCGATGGTGGCATCGACCTGGTGCGGCGCGTCGGTGGCGAGGACGCCGTGGTCGGGAAGATGGACGTCCCGGGCCGGTGGGCGGGCGGTTTCCGGGCCTGGGACGAGCATGGCGTCTACCTGGCCACCGCCCGGGCGTCGGCCCTCAGCAGGCTCCTGCGGGTGCCGGCCGGCGTGCTGCGCGAATGGCTCAGCGCGTTGTTCCCGCTCGGCGGGCACCTCATCGCGGGGCTTTACCACACCGCGCGTTCCATCGAGTCGACCGCGCGGCAGCGCGAGTCCCTGGTCACCCTGGGCAAGCTCGCGGCCGGCCTCGCCCACGAGATCAACAACCCGGCGGCGGCCGCGACCCGGGCGGTGGACGATCTGGAGACCGCATGCCAGACGCTGCTCTCTAGTCCTGGCAGGCTCGCGTGTGAAGAGATCTCGGCCCAGCAGTTCATCGCGCTCGACACCCTGCGCGGCGAGATCGAGCCCGCCGCGGCGGCGCATGATCCGCTGGTCCTGGCCGACCGCGAGGACGCCCTGTCGGCGTGGCTTGCCCGGCACGGCGTGACCGACGAGTGGATGATCGCCCCGCCGCTGGCCGCCGCCGGAGCAGATCGCGCCTGGTGCGAGCGAGCGGCGGCCGCGCTGCCCGGACCGGCCCTGCAGCCAGGCCTGGAGTGGGTGGCGAGCGCCTTGTCCGCCACCGCACTGCTGTCGGAGATCAAGGAGTCGACCCGGCGCATCTCCAAGCTCGTCGCTGCGGTCAAGTCCTACTCGCAGATGGACCGGGCGTCGCTGCAGCGCGTCGACGTGACCGAGGGCCTCGAGAGCACGCTGGTGATGCTTGGCCAGCGGCTGCCCGACCGGATCACGGTGATGCGTGACTACGGTCCGGACGTCCCCCAGATCGAAGTCCACCCCGCCGAGCTCAACCAGGTGTGGACCAATCTCGTCGATAACGCCGTGGACGCGATGGACGGGCGGGGCACGCTGAGGCTGACGACGCGAGCCGAGGAAGGCTTCGTCGTCGTCGAGATCTCCGATACCGGCCGGGGCATGCCGCCGCAGGTGGCAGACCGTGCGTTCGAGGCCTTCTTCACGACCAAGGAGGTCGGCCAGGGCGTCGGCCTCGGGCTCGACATCGCGCAGCGCATTGTCGTGGAGCGGCATGGCGGCACCATCAGCATCGACTCCCGCCCGGGCGAGACGGTGCTGGGGGTCCGCCTTCCCGTCCGCCGGCCAAGGACGTCATCGGGGGATCCGGCCGGACCACAGTGATACGTGCGCAGGTTCCAGGGCGCGGTGCACGGTCGAGGTCAGGTCGGCCCGGGCCAGGCCTGCCAGCCGGGGGCCCGCGGCTACGGTTTCCGCCCTACCCCGCCGTAGTTGGCTGGCTCGCGGCCCTGGCCCACCTCCGCGGTTCCGGGGCGCCACCGGTGCAGCTGGACGACGCCGGGCTCGACCAAGTCCAGGCCGGCGAAGAAGCGGCAGACCTCGGCATGGCTGCGGGCGGTGACCGGGGCGCCTGCCTGCTTGTTGTAGTCGCGCATGGACCGGGTCATCTGCTCGGTTGCGACGTCGCTGGCCGGGTGCGCGATGGCCAGGTAGCTGCCCGGCGGCACGGCGGCCATCAGCCGGGCCACGATCGCGGCCGGGTCGTCTGCATCCGGGATGCAGTGCAGCACCCCCAGCAGCATCACCGCGACCGGCTGGCCGAAATCCAGCACACCGGCCGCCTCGGCCAGGATCTTTTCGGTGTCGCGCAGATCCGCCTCAAGGTAGGCGGACGCGCCCTGCGGGCTGCTGTCGAGCAGGGCCCGGGCGTGCACCAGCACGATCGCGTCGTTGTCCACGTAGACGACCCGGGACTCCGGCGCGGCCCGCTGGGCGACTTCGTGGGTGTTGTTCGCCGCAGGCAGGCCGGTGCCGATGTTCAGGAACTGCCTGATGCCCGCCTCGGCCACCAGGTAGTGCACCGCCCGGCCGAGGAACGCCCGCTGCGCACGGACACTGACCAGCACATCGGGCATCGTGGCGACGACCTGCTCGGCCGCCGCCCGGTCGGCCGCGAAGTTGTCCTTGCCGCCCAGCCAGTAGTTATACACCCGCGCGATGTGCGGCGTGCTGGTGTCGAACGGCACGCTCTCACTCACTCGCTCGCTCCTGCCCGCCCATCCGCTCGGCCTGCCTTCCCGCCGATCCGATGCTGACATCCAGCTAGCCTGCCGCGCTACTCGGATCCGCGCAAACCTGCCCGTAAATACCCCGCCCGCGGACCTGGCGTGCGGCGCAGATGCTGGCTGTCAGTGTCGGTCGGTGATGAGCGTTGTGGCGAGCTCTCGCCTGCTCCGGACGCCGACCTTGTCGAACACGGCGGTCAGGTGCTCCTGGACTGTGTCGGCGGAGATGTGCAGCTTGCTGACGATCTGGCGGGTGGACT
>DASXIN010000097.1:0-26632 GCA_036497945.1 Streptosporangiaceae bacterium
CCGTCGTCCAGCAGCGAGTTCTTGGTGAAAACGTACGGCTGCTCGGGCAGGCCCTGTAGCGCGCGGCCGACGATCTCCTCGGAGCGGCCGAAGCCGTAGGCGGCCGCAGTGTCGATCCAGTTGACCCCGAGCTCCAGCGCCCGGTGGATGGCCGCGATCGACTCGTCATCCTGCTGCGGCCCCCAGCCGAACTCCCAGCCACCGCCGCCGATGGCCCAGGCGCCGAAGCCGACGCGGGTGATTTCCAGGCCGGTGCGGCCCAGCGGGCTGGTCCGCAGCTGTGTCTTGTGCATGACTCCTCCATTGCTACCGGGTGTGTGCCTATCAATCAAAACTGTACTATCAGTTTCGGATAGCGCGGGAGCTGCCCCCCGTTATTCCCCGCCTCTGCGCCGGGCTGGACGCTCCATGCCCAGGCCGGCCACCTGCGCCAAGGCTGGCCCGGCGGGCCGGGGGAATAGCCCGCCCGCCCTCCTGGTTGCCATATACGAAACGATAAGTTCAGTATCTGATCAGTGGAGCGGTCATCGCCAGCGTCAGCGCGGTCCTCGGCGCGGTCAGCTGACCGCCCCAACCCGGAGGAATGAAACCCCATGGCTGTCCCCTCCCCGCTCACCTCCCGCCAGACCGTAGCCGCCCTGCTGACCCTGACCGCGGTCACCGGGCTCGTCGATGCGGTCAGTTACCTGCGGCTGGGCCGGGTGTTCGTCGCGAACATGACCGGCAACGTGGTGTTCCTCGGCTTCCGCGCCGACCCGCACTCCGGCCTGTCCGCGGCCGCTTCCCTCGTCGCGATCGCCGGGTTCGTCCTCGGCGCGCTGGCCGGTGGCCGGGCGGCGCACACGCTGGCCGCGGCCCGCCCTGCGCACTGGCTGGCGGCCGCCGTGGGGGCAGAGGCGTTCATTCTTGGTGCCGTCGCAGTGCTGACCGGTACCGGCGTGCTGCCCTTGGCCGGCGCTGGCCGGTTCGCCACCATCGTGATTCTCGCCGCGGCGCTCGGCGTGCAGAACAGCACCGTCCGCCATCTTGGCGCCCCTGACCTGACCACCACCGTGCTGACGCTGACCCTGACCGGGCTGACCGCGGACAGCGCGCTGGCCGGCGGGCCGGGGGCCAAGCCGCACCGCCGGCTCGGTTCCGTGGCGGCCATGCTGGCCGGCGCCGCCGCGGGTGCGGGCATCCTCCAGTGGTCCCCGGCCGCGGTCATCGCGATCGCCGCGGTCCTGGCCGCCGCGGTCGCCGGCGCCTTCATGACGGCCATCCCAGCCACCGCCGCCGCGGCCCGCCGTACCGCTCCAGCTCAGGCCGGCCGGGTCGGGAGCCGCTCGCTGATACCGAGCTGACGAGCTAGGTCCGGACCGGGCCGGGCCCGCTGGGCCCGGTCGCTCAGCCGGCCGGGTGGCCGCCGGGGAATCCCTTGGCTCCGCACGCCTTCATCGCGTTGCGGAACGCGGCCGCGGCGGCACCAGTCGGCCTGGTGCGCGGCTGGCCGCTGGCCCGGCCGCCACCCAGCGCGCTGCCCGGCCCGAACCCTGGCGGCGGAGTGACGCCGTGCTGCTTCAGGCACTGGCTGAACGAGGCGCCGCGGGCACCTGGCGATCCGGAGGAGGCGGGGGATGGTGCGGCGCTGCTCGCGGCGCACCCGGCCGTGACGGTTGCGGCCAGCAGAACGGGCCCGAGAACAGGCAGCCAGGCACGCCGCCCGGCCGGCCGGTGGAACACGCTGATCAATGCTGTCTCCCTGGGGTCGCGGCGGGCACCTGCCCGCGGGACAGGCCCGCCGGGCAGGACCGGATGCCCCGCCGCCTGCAGTCAATGGCGCGGGGTTTGCGATCTCGTTGCGGCCGGCTGCGAGGTTGCTGCCCGCAGGTGGGCCGCCGCGGCAGCGGCCGGGGAACGGGCCGCTAGCGGCCGGCTGCGTCCGGCTGGCGGCCGGCCGTGCTGCGGACACCGGCCGGCAGTGGCAGCCGGACGCGGAAGGCGGCGCCTTGGCCGGGTGCGGTGTCGACGGTGATGGTCCCGCCGTGCACGGCCACCAGCGCGGCGGCGATGGACAGGCCCAGCCCGGTGCCGCCGCGGGCGCGGCTGCGGGCCCGGTCGGTCCGGTAGAAACGCTCGAACACCCGTGACGCTTGCTCCGGCGTCATGCCGGGACCGTTGTCGGCCACGGTGAGCTGGGCGTACCCGGCTCGGCCGGTCACCGCGACGGAGACCGGTGATCCCGCGGGGGTGTGCTGCAGGGCGTTGCCGATCAGGTTGTCGATGACCTGGCGCAGCCGCCCGCTATCGCCGTGCACGATGACTGGCTCGTCAGCCTGCAGGGTCACCGGGCGGCCAGCCTGGGTCAGGCGGGCGGCCTGGACAGCTGTGGCCGCGATGCTGGACAGATCGACCGGGCGCAGGTCCAGCGGCCTGTCCTCGTCGTAATGGGCGAGGATCAGCAGGTCCTCGACCAGCCTGCCCATCCGGGTCGCCTCCTGCTGGATCAGCGCCATCAGCCGGATCAGCTCAGCGCGGCTGACGTCCCCGCCCTGCTGCAGGGAGAACTCGGCCAGGCCTCGGACCGAGGTCAGCGGGGTGCGCAGCTCGTGGCTGGCGTCGGCGACGAATCGCCGCATCCGGTCCTCGGAGTCCAGGGCGCGTGCTTCGCCTTCTTCGCGGGCCCGGTAGGCGGCCTCGATCCGGCCGAGCATCGTGTTGAGCGCCTCGGCCAGCCTGCCCACCTCGGTGGTGTGCGGCGGAGGATCGATGCGCCGCGACAGGTTCCCAGCGGCGATCGCCGCCGTGGTGCTCTCGATCCTGGCCAGCGGGGCCAGACTGATCCGCACCAGCGGCAGGCCGATCCCGGCCAGCAGCACGATGGCCAGGGCCCCGGCCACCGCGTCAGCTACCTGCAGGCGGGTGACGGTGCTGTTCAGATCATCCAGACTGAACGCCACTACCATGTGCTGTCCGTCCGGCAGCGCGCGGACCAGCACGCGCCAGGAATGCCCGGGGTCGCCCGCTGCCGCCGCGGTGAACGGGACAGCCGGGCCGGCCCGCTCCGCGGCGCTAATCCGGGGCCGGGCCATATCGTGCAGCGGGTCACCAGCCACCCGGATCTGGCCGTCGGCGCTGATGACCTCGACCAGGAACTGGATGGGCAGACTCGGCCGCCGGGGGCGGGCAGGCAGGCGCGACTTAGCCAGATTGCCGCTGGCCACCGACGCGAACGCCCGCAACTGCTGATCACCCCGCTGCAGCAGGTAGCCGTGCAGCAGCGCCGTACCCAGCGAACCCATCACCACCGACGTGATGGTGACCAGGACCGCGGCCACCGCCATCACCCGGACCCGCAGCGACGCCTTCGCCAGCGCCGCACGAAGCCGGGGTCGGCACGGAACCCTCACGGCGGCGGAATCCGCAGCACGTAGCCAACGCCGCGGACCGTGTGGATCAGCCGCGGCTCACCCTGATCGACCTTGCGCCGCAGATAGCTGACGCACGGCTCGACAACATTGCCGTCCCCGGTGAAGCCGTAGTCCCAGACATGGTCGAGTATCTGTGCCTTGCTCAGGACCTGGCCGGCGTTGCGCATCAGATAGCGCAGCAGCTTGAACTCAGTCGGCGTCAGGGCCACGGGCCGGCCATGACGCCGTACTTCGTGGCTGTCCTCGTCGAGTTCCAGGTCGGCGACGGCCAGCCGGGAACCGGCCGGACCGCTTCCGCCGCAGCGCCGGAGCACCGCGCGGATGCGCGCCAGCACCTCGTCCAGACTGAACGGCTTGGTGACGTAATCATCCCCGCCCAGGGTCAGGCCGGCGACCCGCTCATGGACGTGAGTGCGGGCGGTCAGGAAGATGACCGGCACGCGCGGGCCCGAGACCCGGATGGCCCGGATCACGTCGAAGCCGTCACCATCCGGAAGCATCACATCGAGCAGGATCAAGTCCGGCCGCGAACGTGCCGCGGCCCGCAGCGCTTCCCGGCCGGTGGACGCGGTGAGCACATCGAAGCCCGCATAGCGCAGCGACCCCGACAGCAGTTCCAGGATCGTCGGCTCATCCTCGACGACCAGCAGCCGGGCCTCGCAGCGGGCCGCCGCCGGAACCACCGCTCCGGGCGCAGCAGAATCCATGATCTGACGCTCGCCGCACAACCTTGCGATTCACTGACCGCAGGCCGGGAGAAAGCTGCCCGCTCATCGCGCTGAGCCAGCTCTGAGCTCCCGTTCAGCCGCTGCCCTGGACTGACCCGCATCGTTGTTATCGGCGGTGGGAGGAGACGGCGATGCCAAGGCAGGGTAAGCGGGTGGTCGCGCTGCTGCTCGTGCTGGCCATCACGGTGGCAGCAGCGGTGCAGTACCGCTCGGGCGGCGGCTTCATCACCGTGGCGTGGCTGACGGTTGGCCCGCTGCTGGCGTCCCTGGTGCTGCCCGTGCGGTTCACGGCCGTGCTCGCGGGCTGGGCGGCGTTGCTCGGCGGCGGGCTCATGGTGCACCAGCCGGGCCGGCCTGGCGCGCTCGCATCCCACCTGGGTGTGCTCGTGCTGCTGGCCGGGTTCGCGGTGGCCAACGCTGCGCTGCGCACGGCGGCGCAGCGGCGGCTGGGCCAGGTCCGGGCCGTGGCCCGGGTGGCGCAGAGCGCCGTGCTGCGCGAGGTCCCGCCCACGATCACCGCGGGCCGGCTGGCCTCGCGGTACGTCTCGGCCGCGGCGGAGGCGCGGGTGGGTGGGGACATCCTGGAGGTCGCCGCCGGGGGAGAGCGCCCGCGCTGGCTGGTCGGGGACACCCGCGGGAAGGGACTGCCCGCGGTACGCCTGGCCAGTGTCGCGATGACCAGCTTCCGGGACGCCTGTGCCCAGCCCGGCCTGTCGCTGCCCGAGATCGCCCGGGCCGTGGACCGGTCAGTCACGTCGGCCGCGGGGGAGGAGGACTTCGTGACCGCCATATTCGCGGAACTCGACCCGCGCGGCTGGCTTGAGCTGATCACCTGTGGTCACCCGCCGCCGCTGCGGCTCACCGCCGACGGCGGCCTGCAGGCACTGAGCCCGGCCAGCTACGCGACACCGCTGGGCCTGCACCCCGACATCCGGCCATCGACGTTCTCGGTAGGCACCGGCGACCGGCTGGTCTTCTACACCGACGGCCTGCTCGAGGCACGTGACCGGGCGGGCCGGTACTTCCGGCTGGAAGACTGCCTCGATACGCTGCGCCGCCCCGACCTGCAGACCGCCGCGGACGAGCTGCTCGACCGCCTGGTGGCCCATACTGGCCGCAGGCTCGATGACGACGTCGCGCTGCTGCTGCTCGAGGCGACGTCCGCAGCAGCCCAGCCAGCAGGCGAACTCTCCGGGACTCCGGTATCAGCCGGTGCCACCGTGCCTGGCCGCGATGCCCTGGCCGCCGCCGGTCTGGGCGGGTAAGGCGGCTAACGGCTACCGAGCGCCAGGCGGGCGGCGGCGATGTCTTCCCGGCCGTGGCCGGCGTCGACGGCTGCGCGCCACTGGCCGGACAGCGCGGCCAGCAGCGGCAGTTCGTCATCACCTGCGGCCTGGATGGCCAGGTCCACGTCCTTGAGCGCCCACTCCAGCGGGAACTCGGGCGCGAAATCGCCGCGCTCCATTTTGTGCAGCTTGGCGTCCGCGATCGGTGCGTCGAGCGGGCCGCCCTCGATGGCCTCGGCCAGCTTGGTGTCATCGATGCCCAGCCGGGCCGCCAGTTCCAGGGCCTCCGCCACACCCTCGATCAAGATGGACATGTAGGCGTTGACGACCAGCTTCATCCGGCTGCCCTGGCCGGCCTCGCCTAGCCACACCGTCTTGCGGCCGATCGCCGAGAACACCGGGCGCAGGGGCGTGGCCGCGGCGGGCGGCCCGGACGCCAGAATGAGCAGCTGGCCGGCCTCGGCCGGGCCCTTGCTGCCGGATACCGGCGCGTCCACGAACAGGACATCAGACCGTAGCTGAGCAAGCTGGCTGGCGATCCCGGTCGTTTCGGTAACGCCGATCGTGCCCATCTGCGCCCACACCGCGCCCTCAGCCAGCGCCTGCACCACGCCGCCAGCGAACATCACCGAGTTGACCACCTCAGCGGTGGGCAGCATCGTGATCACCACGTTCGCGTCCCGGACCGCCTCGGCCGGCGACGCTGCCACCAGCGCCCCGGCCGCCGCCAGCGGCGCGGTCGCCGCCGGGGACCGATCCCAGACCGTGGTGCCCAGCCCGGCGGAGACCAGATTCCGGGCCATCGCCGAGCCCATGATGCCGGTTCCCAGCACCGTCACCCGCACGTTCCCGCCATCGACATCCATAGCAGCCATTCCAGTCTCCCGTTCAGCAGCGACGTCCACTCTGTGGCCGGTCGGCTCGCCCGCACGAACCCGGGCTGGTGCGGTCACGCCTCTCATTCTGGCCGGCGCCGTTGCTGTCTGCCGTTGCTGTCTGCCGCTGCCTAGCGCGGTTACGTGCTGCGCCGGGTCACAGCCAGATCCAGGCATCCGCGATGTGCAGTCATGCGGCGGATACCCAGGCGGGCCTCGCGCTGTCCATGGTTGAGGTACTCCTCCGAAAGGACACGAGATGAACGGGCAGCGAGACCTCGAAGGCGTCAGCGCCCTGGTTACCGGGGCCACTTCGGGCATCGGCAGAGCAGCAGCCGAAGAGCTCGGCCGGCACGGTGCCGAGGTAATCGTGCACGGGCGGGACGCTGGCCGCGGCTCCGCGGTGGTCAACACGATCACCGACCAGGCCGGGAAGGCCCGCTTCGTCGCCGCCGACCTTAACGATCCGGCCCAGCTGGACGACCTGGTCGAGCAGGTCGGCGTGGTCGATGTGCTGGTCAACAACGCCGGGTTCTCCTGGTTCGGGTCGACCGCAGACCTGGACGGGGCCACCTATGACCGGCTTTTTGCCGCCAACGTGCGAGCGGCGTACTTCCTCGTCGCCGCGTTGGCACCGAAGATGGCCGCCCGCGGAAGCGGCAGCATCGTCAGCGTGGGCAGCATGGCTGGCCAGATCGGCCTGGCCGGCTCGGCTGCCTACGCCGCGACCAAGGCCGCCCTGGTGGCGATGACCCGTGCCTGGGCGGCCGAGTTCAGTCCTTGCGGGGTCCGGGTCAATGCCATCGCACCCGGGCCGGTCCTGACCAATGGGGCCGCCCCGGAACGCATCGAGGCACTCGGCGCCACGACCCTGCTGGGCCGGCCCGCCGAGCCCGGCGAGATCGCCGACGTCATCGCCTTCCTCGCCTCCCTGAAGGCCAGTTACATCACCGGCGCGGTCATCGCCGCCGACGGCGGCCGCACCGCCATCTGACCCGGTGGGTGGTCAGCTCGTCGGCCCGGCCGCGTGGCCACGACGACGTATGGTGGCCGCAAGGACGCAGCGCCTGAGCGGGCCATCTTCGGCCAGCCGCCCCATCCACGGGCAAAGGAAGGCGACATGGAAACCCACCGCCCGGAGTACGTCGCGGAACTCCTGCGCCATTTCGCTGATCTGCGAGACGGCACTCACGGGGGCGCCCGTTCCCGGCACGACAAGGAACGCCTCTTCACGGCCGCCGTCGCGCTGCTCGATCCGTACGCCCGGCAACCACTCGAGGAGGTCAACACAGACTTGCTACTTGGCACCGGCGAGGTGACCGCGACAGGAGTCCGCCGCCGCGATGAAGGCCTCGACGCGATCTGGGCTCTGTCGTGGCCCGAGCAGCAGGCCGCCGCGGTCAATCCCATAGTCATCCGGGCCTATTACGGCGCCGGCTTCCACCACCCGCATCTGCAGGGCGGGACCGCCGGCGACTGGCCGCTGAACGTGTTCGACGAGGAGCAGGCGGCGGCGCTGGTACCAACCCTGCGTGCGATGGCCTCAGCCGATCTCCACAACCTGGTCTTCCAACGTGACTACCGGATCATTCCGGCCATCGTGCACGGATGGACGCCCTGACCTGGGCCCGGTCACGCTGATCTGGCCCGCTGGTTATGGTGGCTGGCTGGTCAGCGGCAGTTGCTGACGTGCGGGCCAGGGGTGAGCCTCGATGATCTCGCCGCCGCCGGCCTGGACCCAGCGCGATGCCCTGTGACTGCACTTGGCATGCTGCAGGCATGCCCAGGCCACGGGCGCTGTTTAGCCTGGAGACGGCGTCCATGAACGGACTGGCTGAGAGGACGGGCACATGCCAGGCCCAGGCGATCTTCCGTCACGGCGGCCCGGTCGCATCATTGGCCGGGAAGCCGGGCTGGCCCGGCTGCGTGGGCTGGTGGAGCCGGTCCCGCAGGCCAGCCAGGTGCTGCTGGTCACCGGCGAGGCGGGCATGGGCAAGACCGTGCTCCTGGCCGACGCAGCCGGACGGGCCCAGTCGGCGGGCATGCGGGTCCTGCCGGTCACCGGCCGGGAATCGGAGTCGAACCTCGCGTTCGCCGGGCTGCATCAGCTCCTGCGGCCGGTGCTGTCCGGTGCCGCCGGCCTGCCCGGCCGGCAGGCCCAGGCCCTGCTCGGGGCGCTCGGCCTCGCTGCGGACCCCGCCGCTCCCGACCCGCTGCTTATCGGGGTCGCCGTCCTCACCCTGCTGTCGGACGTTTCGGAACGGTCCCCGGTCCTGGTGGTCGCCGACGACGCCCAGTGGCTGGACCGCAGCTCGCTCGACGCCCTGGCCTTCGCCGCAAGCCGGCACGAACGCATGCTGACTGGGCGCTCGGTGCCGTCGATCCAGCAGAATGCGGGCTGGTGGCCGCCCGGGCACAGCGCGCCCTCGGCGTCGCCGCTCTCGCCGACGGCAGTTACCTCCAAGCGTTCACCCAGCTCTGCAGGCTGTTCAGCGACGATGGCACCCCCCTCCATAACTACGCCTCCTACCTAGGCGTGGCAGATCTCGCCGCTGCCGCGGTCCGCGCCGACCGGCGGATGGAAGGACGCGATGTCATCGAGCACGCACTCAGCCAGCTAAACGGAATAGCCTCTCCCCGGCTCGAGCAGCTCATCGCCCGGGCCCGCGGCCTCCTCACCGACCCGGCCCAGGCAGGAGCCTATTTCGACAAGGGGCTCTCCGACCCCGCCGGGGACCAGTGGCCATTCGAGCGCGCACAGCTTCGCCTCGACCACGGCGAATGGCTGCGCCGGAGCCGCCGGATCAACGACGCCAAGCCCGTGCTGACGCAGGCCCTGGAAACCTTCAGGCGGCTAAGTGCCCGGTCATCGGCGCAGCGGGCAGAAGCAGAGCTCAGAGCGTGCGGGGTAGCTGCCGCCGCCGCGCCCACCGAACGCGACGCCCTGTCGGAGCTAACCCCCCAGCAGCGCCAGATCGTCCGCCTGGCCAGCGACGGCCTGACCAACCGGCAGATCGGCGACCGGCTCTTCCTCTCACCGCACACGGTCAGCTCGCACCTGTACCGGTCCTACCCCAAGCTCGGGGTTGCCGGCCGAAACCAGCTACGCGACGTGATCGCCCGCGCCAGCACGCCCCGCTGACCCGCTGACCCGCAACAAGCATCGGCAAGGTGCAGTCATGTTGCGGATACCCCGTCTCGGTCCCGCTTCGCAGGATGGGAGTAATACCCGACCACGAAGGGACCAGAGAGATGAATGCTCGACCGAACATCGTGCTTATCCACGGCGCATGGGCCGAGGGCTCCTGCTGGAGCGGCGTCATAGAGCGCCTGCAGGCCGACGGCTACCACGTCACCGCACCCCAGTTCCCGCTGACCACGCTGGCCGATGACGTCGCCCGGCTGCGCCAGGTGCTGGACCTCCAGGACGGCCCCACCATCGTCGCCGGGCACTCCTACGGCGGCCAGGTCATGACCGCCCTGGGCCCGGACGCGCCGAACGTGGCCGGCCTGGTCTACATCGCGGCGTTCGGCCTTGATCAGGGCGAATCGCTCGGCGCGCTGCTGTCCCAGGGACCAGTGACCCCGGCGCTGGCGCACCTGTTCACCGACCAGCAGGGCTTCGGCTGGCTGCCCGAGGACGATTTCGTCAGCTATTTCGCCGCCGACGTCGACCCGGTCAAGGCAAAGGTGATGTACGCCGTGCAGCAGCCCCTGGCCATGTCCGCGTTCGGCGACGTGATGGGCGTCCCGGCCTGGAAGACGCTGCCGTCCTGGTACCTGGTCGCCGCCGACGACCAGGCGCTGCCGCCCGATGCCGAGCGCATGTTCGCCAGCCGCATGGGCGCCACCACCGTCCAGATCCCCGCCAGCCATGTCGCGATGGTCTCCCACCCCGGTGACGTGGCCCAGCTCATCAAGGCGGCGGCCGAAGCCGTGCCGACTGCGAGCTAGACCGGGTGAAAGGAGGACACAGTGGTAAGTGAGACGACGCTGACCTATCAGGTCTACGTGACGCCGATCCTCGCGATCGCGGGCAAGGACGTCCCGCCCGGACCGGGTCAACCCCGGCGCACTGTGGCTCTCGGCCCAGTCGGTAAAGGCCTGAACGGGCCAAAGACAAGGGGGCTCAACATGCCCCCTTCGCCTACGCTCCGGCCGGAGCGTAGGCTGTAGAGGCAGGTGCGCGGCAGATTTCTGCCGGGCGGGGGACGTGCCGCGACCCGCTGCACCGACGGGTGAGGCGGTGTAGCGGGTCGCGGCACATGCCCAGGGCCCAGCGGCACCTCGTGGCACAGCCAGGCGGATGGCTGCTCAGTCCGCTCGCGCCGCGCGCCCCCGTCTGCGGAGGCCCCAGCCAGCTCTGCCCCGAGCCCCACCGAGGCTGTAGTGCATCGCCGCCAGCGCCCATCGCACGACGGCAGAGGCGCCGCCATCAGGGTGGGCAGCAGCGGGGGCATCGTGAGCAACCGTTCGCCCGGCAGGCACACGGGCCGCGTCAGCTCCAGTAGTCCCCGCGGCGATCTGTTCCATGGCCTTGATGGCATAGAAGACACCCGAGCGCGACATGATGCACCTTCCCCGTCCGCACCGTCCGCACCGCGGGCAGTGCCACAGCCCTGCGCACCACAGGGCATACCACCCGGCGATGGCATAGGGAGGACTATTTCCTCCCTCGGGTAAAGAGCAGGCGACGCTGACCCTGATACCAGATCGGCCGCTGCTCATCACCCCAGGCACCCGGCCCGGGCTGTTCGCCGACCGGCGATTCCCGCGAATCCGGCTGGTCTATATCAGTAGGCCGCCAAACAAGCGGCGCGGAACCCACAAGAACACGGCAGAACTGGAGCAACAGACATGACGATCGCCGACAAGACGGTGCTGGTGACCGGGGCCAATCGCGGCATCGGCCAGGCGCTGGTCACCGAAGCCCTGGCCAGAGGCGCGAAGCGAGTGTACGCAGGCACGCGCCAGCCCCTGGCGCACCCCGACGGGCGGGTCACGCCGCTGACCCTGGACGTGACCAGCGCCACGCAGATTCAGGAAGCGGCCGGGCAGGTCGAGTCGCTCGATATCCTCATCAACAACGCTGGCATTGCGCTGTTTGATGACCTGAGCGATCGTGCCGTCCTCGAGCAGCACCTCGCTGTCAATCTCTTCGGCCCGTACGGCGTCATCCAGGCCTTTCTTCCGGCGCTGACCCGCTCTCGGGGAGCCATTGTCAACAATGTGTCGACGATGGCCGTCGCCCCCTTGCCGCTCACCCCGGCCTACGCGATCTCGAAGGCGGCCGCGTTCAACCTGACCCAGTCGCTGCGCGCTCTTGTGGCCGGGCAGGGGGTGCGGGTGCACGCGGTCCTGACCGGCCCGACCGACACCGATATGACCCGGGGCTTCGACATACCCAAGGCCTCCCCGGAGTCCGTCGCGCGGGCCATCTTCGACGGAGTGGAGAACGGGGAGGAGGACATCTTCCCCGATCCCGCGTCACAGTCCCTGGCCGACAGCTGGCGCACCGGCGCGGTCAAGGCGCTCGAGCGCGAGAATGCGGCGTTCGTCGCAGCAGATCCCGCCGCGGCGTAGGCAACGGGACGGACGTCGATTCCGCGCAGCAGTGAGACGTACCGGCTCAGGAATGCACTCGAAAACTCTAAAAAAGGAAAAAAGACGCGATGACGGATCACAAGGTTGTCAACCGTGCGGAGTGGCAGGCCGCTCGTGACGAGTTGCTTCAGCGCGAGAAGGAGCACACCCGGATGGCGGACGAGCTGGCCCGCCAGCGCCGCGAGCTGCCCTGGGTCGCGACCGAGAAGGAGTACCGGTTCGACACCGGCGGCGGGACGCGGACCCTGGCCGAGCTCTTCGACGGCCGTTCACAGCTGATGTTCTACCACTTCATGTTCGGACCCAGCTACCAGGCGGGGGATCCGGTCAACTCGTCGATGGCCGATGGCCTCAACGGCTTCCTGCCGCACCTTCATGCCCGCGACGTGACCCTGCTGCTCGTTTCGCAGGCTCCGCTGGCCAAGCTGCAGGCGTACAAGCAGAGGATGGGCTGGAGCCTTCCCTGGGTCTCGTCGGCGAACACCGCCTTCAACTTCGACTTCGGCGCCTCCTACCCCGAGGAGCAAGTGCGTTCATGGGGCCTCGACGAGGGCGGGCTGCCGCCGATCGTGGCTCAGAACGCGGCCGCGACCGGGACCGATGTCCCCGGATACCTCTCCGAATCACCGGCGATGAGCGCCTTCACGCTCCAGGACGGCGCCGTCTACCAGACGTATGCGACCGCGGGCCGCGGGGTCGAGTTCCTGATGGGCTACTACCCGATCCTCGACCGCGCGCCGAAGGGGCGCGGCGAGGGCGACGCGTTCCAGACCTGGATCCGCCGCCATGACGAGTACGTCTAGGGCATGGGAGGAGATCGTGGCGGACTCAGCTCCGGGCGGGGCCAGCGACTTTAACACCAAGATGATTGCGGAATTCCGGGCGAACGAGGGACGCGTCGGCGGGACATGGGCCGGCACCACGCTGATTCTCATCCACCATATCGGCGCCAGGTCCGGGACCGAGCGCGTCACACCACTGGGCTGTTCTCCCCAGGGAGACGGCCGCTTCGCGATCGTCGCCTCGAATGGAGGGTCGACAGCCCACCCAGACTGGTACTACAACCTCAAGGCCAACCCCAGGATCAAAGTCGAGGTGGGTACCCAGACGTTCACGGTACTAGCGGAGGAGCTGGACGATACCGCCCGCGCCGGGCTGTGGCCGAAGCTGGTCGCGGAATATCCATCCATCGGCGAATTCCAGACCAGGACGACACGGCAGATTCCGGTGTTCATGCTGACCCGCCCAGGCTGACCCGCGACGAGGCAGAACAGCCCCGAGGGGGCCGCCGGACCGGCATGATGATGCCGTGGGGCGGATCACGTTTAGCACGCAACTCCTGGCCCATGGCCCGGCGGCTGCCGTGGTGCTCGACGATGCGCAGGTCGCGGCGGTCGGCCAGGGGGCCAAGCGGTTCCCGGTGGTCGCCACGGTGAACGGCTACACCTGGCGGACCAGCGTGGCCCGGATGGGCGGCGAGTTCATCGTCGGCCTGAACCGCGAGGTGCGCGAGGGTGCCGGGGTAAAGGCCGGCGACCACGTCGAGGTGAGTCTGGAACTCGACACCGCGCCCCGGGAGGTCGAGGTACCCGAGGCCCTGGCCACGGCGCTGGCAGCGGACGCGCAGGCCAAAGCGGCCTTTGACGGCATGGCGTTCACCCATCGCAAGGAGTACGCCCGCTGGGTGGCCGAAGCCAAGCGGGACGAGACCCGGCAGCGCCGCGTCATGCAGGCCCTGGACATGATCCGCACCGGCAAGACCCGCTCCTGATCCACCGGCCGGCGCCGGGCTGCACCGCCGCACCAGCGCGCCGCGATGCGGTGAGCCCGGGCGCACCCCCGCGGGCGGGCGCGGATACGCTGACCCCGCACCCCTCCAGCAGGAAGGTGGGACAGTGGCCGGGCAATGGTATGAGGGCGAGCCGCCGAGCGGGGAGCTGGCGAGGCTCGACACCAGCGTGCCGCACATCGCCCGGGTGTACGACTACTGGCTGGGTGGCAAGGACAACTTCCCGGCGGACCGGGAGCTGGCTGAGCAGTTCATCGCGGCCGACCCGTCGGTGATCGCCGGGGTGCGCAGCAACCGGGCGTTCCTCGGCCGGGCCGTGCACTACCTGGTGACCGAGGCCGGCATCCGGCAGTTCCTCGACATCGGCACCGGCATCCCCACCGCGAACAACACGCACGAGGTCGCGCAGCGGGCCGCGCCGGACGCGCGGGTTGTCTACGTGGACAACGACCCGATCGTGCTGGCTCACGCCCGTGCGCTGCTCACCGGGCACCCGGCGGGCGCCACCGACTACATCGACGCCGACCTGCGGGACACCGGCACCATCCTGGACGCGGCCGCGCGGACGCTGGACTTCAGCCAGCCGATGGCGGTGATGCTGATCGGGGTGCTGCACTGCATCCCCGACCAGGACTCCCCGGCCAAGATCGTGACCCGGCTGCTGGACGCCATCCCGCCCGGCAGCTACCTGGCCATCTCGCACCCGGCCAGCGACATCCACCCGGACGAGATGGCCGAGGGTGCCGCGCTGATGAACCGGTCGCTGGCCGGCCCGATCACGTTCCGCACGCACGACGAGGTGGCGGGGTTCTTCGGCGGCCTCGACCTGGTGCCGCCCGGCCTGGTCTCCACCACCCAGTGGCGGCCCGGCCCGGGCGCGGACCCCAAACCGCTGCCCGGCTGGGCCGGCGTGGCCGTCAAGCGCTAGCGGATGAGCGACAACGCCGGTACCGGCCCGGGCGACATCACCCCCGACGGCTGCGCGGTGGACTTTTACGCGCTGCTGCCAACGTTCGGCGAGCCGGATATCGTGCACGCGGCGGTGCCGGACGGCGCCTCGATCCTGGAACTGGGCTGCGGCACCGGCCGGATCCTGCGGCCGCTGGCCCGGCTCGGCCACCCGGTCCTCGGCGTGGACGAGTCCCCGGCCATGCTGGCCCGCGTCGCCGACCTGCCGACGGTCTGCTCGCCGATCGAGACGCTGCGACTGGACCAGACGTTCGGCGCCGTGCTGCTGGCCAGCACGATGATCAATGTGCCGCCGGCCCAGCGGCACAGTTTCCTGGCCACCTGCCGGCATCATCTCGCCCCGGACGGCATCGCGGTGTTCCAGCAGAACCCGCCCAGCTGGTTCGACACATTGGCGCGGGCACCGCGAGAACGCGAGGACCCGGGCGGCATCCGGCGGGTGGTCCGCACCGCCCGCCGGGAACCACCGCTCATGCATGTCGAGGTCGAGTATCAGGTGGCCGGCCAGGTGTGGACGCACGCCTGGGCCAGCTCGGAGATCAGCGACGGCGAGCTCCGCACCGATCTGGCCGCGGCCGGGCTGCGCTTCGGCCGCGCGCTCAGCCAGGACCAGGCCTGGTTCACCGCACACCCCATATCCTGACCCAACGCCGGTGCCCGGGAACTGTCAGCCGGCCGGCTGAATGCCGCCCAGCGCCATGTCCACCACGTCGCGCACGAAGCGGTCGTTGAGCGGCGCGTGGCCGTGCAGCAGCCGATGATAGAGCGGGCCGTAGAGCAGGTCGAGGGCAACT
The DNA here is from genome assembly GCA_036497945.1 of Streptosporangiaceae bacterium. Lineage (GTDB taxonomy): Bacteria > Actinomycetota > Actinomycetes > Streptosporangiales > Streptosporangiaceae > RYN-230. Next base: position 15,456 of record DASXIN010000097.1, read on the forward strand.
TCAATCTTGGTGTCCGGGGGGATCTCGCCGCGCTCGATGGCCCGGCGGAAGATCGCCCTGGCCTGGTCCCGGCGCGGCTCGACCACCCGCTGCCGGTACTCGGCGGCGAACGCCGGATCGGTCTGCGCCTCGGTGATCAGCGCGGCGATCACCCGCCCGTACGGCTTGCTGGTGGCCAGCCGACTCCACGGCCGGAGCAGGGAGAGCAGGTCGCCGCGCAGCGTGCCGGTGTCCCGCGGCGCTGGCCGGGCCGCCGCCCACTCGGTGAACAGGGCGTCCAGGGCCAGCGATTCCTTGGTCGGCCACCAGCGGTAGATGGTGGCCTTGCTGACCCCGGCCCGCTCCGCGACGGCGTCCATGCTGACCGCGGACAGGCCGCGGGCCAGCAGCAATTCCGCGGCGGCGTCCAGGATCGCCTGGTGCGCCTTCTCGCTCCGCGGCCGGCCCCGCGGCCGGGCCTCGCCGCTGGCGGTCTCGATCGCGGTCATCTCCCCATCCTTACACCGCGGCAATGATCCCGCGCTCCATCAACAGAAACTGAACTCTCAGTTTTTGTTAGCATGTCAGCAGGCCCCGCTATTCCCCACCTGATCGACGACTCGCAGATCTGGCCGCCCAGGTCCCCGCCGGCGCTGCGGGGACCTGCCCGCGCCGAACTCGACCTGGGCTACCGGGTTATCACCGCCGGGCGCTGAGCCGGAACGAGGTCACGCCCAGGTGCAGGCCGAGCTGGGTGACCCTCGGGTCGGGCCAGAACCCGGAGTGCCGGTGGATCGGCGGCGGGGTCGGGTCCACGTCGGCGCTGACGCTGACCGGGTCCCAGCACGGCTGGTCCACGCCCGAATGGATCTGGGTCGGATCCGGCTCCCCCGGCTCCGGGTCGGTGAAGATCCAGGAGCCGATGTAGTCGGTCCGCCGGACCAGGTTCTTCCACCGCCGGACGGGCGGGCCGCCCTGGTAGTCCAGCAGCCGGGCCAGCGTCCGGCGCGGCTCCAGGCCGAAATAGCCGGGGAAGGCCCGGCCGTACAGCCGCCGGAGCGGGCAGGCCAAGGTCAGCAGGGCGGTCTGTGCCAGCGTGTCCCCGGGTAGCTGCGCCACCACGGCGGGCGCGATGACCGAGCCCTGGCTGTACCCGCTGAGCAGCACCGGGCTGGGCGGCAGCGACAGATCCGGGCTGTCGCGGGTGTCGGCATCGCGCAGGTGCGCGGCGATCTGCTGCCAGGCCGGGTCGGCGGGATCCTCGGGCACGGTCCCGGTCAGGATGCGGACCCGGTCCACGAGTTCGGGCACGGCCCGCTCCGCGTAGCAGGGCGGGGCGAACGGATGCGCCGCCCGCGGCCAGAACGTGCCGACGTCCCAGATCGCGCCGATCGACTTGCGTTTGGCCGGGTCGCTGTAGTCCTGGCGGAGCAAGGCGACCAGCAGGCCGGCCAGGAACAGGCCGATCAGGCTCTCGATCGCCGCGAACCCGTGCAGTTGCTGGTCGACGACGGCGTGCCCGGAGGTCACCGCGGCGTAGATCTCGGCCCACGCGGTCGCGGCGACCATGCCCAGCGCCGCCCAGAAGGCCACCACGGCCGCCTGGTCGACGAGCAGGCCGGTGGCCCACGCCCGGGCGATCCGGGTCCGGGTGCCGTGGAACGGCTCGGCGTCGGCGTTGCCGAACCGGGTGCCGTAGAACCGGGCCACGTCGCTGCCGCCGTCGGTCGGCGTGGCGAACGCGGCGGCCCGCTTCAGCCAGGTGTAAGCGACCCACGCGGCCGCGATGATCAGCCCGGCCAGCAGCCCGATCGGCGCGGCGGAGAACGCGTAGATCGGCCACGGGACTTGCAGCGCGTTCGCGGGCGGCGGGTGGAACGCGATCCCGCTGGGCACCGGGGTGCCCAGCACCCGGGTCGCGAACAACGTGGCCACCGCGCTGAACACGCCGCCCAGCAGCACCGCGAGCAGGGCGAGCAGGGCGGCCAGGTGACCGCCGGCGAACGGCCGGGTCTGCTCGTCCTGGGCCGGGGCGGACCGGGCCAGCTTCCAGCCGACCAGCGCCAGCAGGACCAGCAGCACGACCTGGGCTACCAGCAGGAACGCGGTGACGTTGGTGAAACCGGGCAGGGTGCGGTGGCTGACCTGGTCCTCGGCGGGCCAGCCACTGGTGAAGAACGCGCCGACGAACACGGCCGCCCCGCCGACCAGCATCAGACGGCACCACAGCGCCCCCCGGGTCGGCTCGCCCGGCGCGCCGCCCACCCGGGCCGTCCGGTCGGCCAGGGTCACGTTGTGCCGGTCGGCCAGCGACAGGCACAGGCTGACCGTGACCAGCGCCAGCACCAAGGCGGACAGCACCAGCAGGGCCAGCCGGCCACCGCCCATCTGCGTCCCCGGGCGCGACACGATCAGCGCGGTGAGGGCCAGCGCGCCGGCCAGGTGCAGGCCGCGCTGCCGCTGCACGAGTTCCCCGCCCTTCCAGAACCTGGTCTGGGTCAGCGGCCATTGCTGGTTGACGCCGGGCCGGGCCTGGCTGGTCCGGGCCTCGTACTGATGCGCGGTCTTGACGCTGATCAGCCACATCAGCCCCAGCACCAGCGCGACCAGGGCCAGCCCCAGCGCCACCCGGCCGCCGGTCGGCCACCGCGCATACCAGGTCAGCCAGGACGGCAGGTGCGCGTTCGGCGCTTGCAGCGCCGCGCTGCTGACCAGGATGGCCACGATGGCGGTGGTGAACTGCAGGGTGGCTGAGAACGCGAGCAGCCGGAGCAGCGCCGCCGCGACCGCGTGCCAGGAGTCCCGGTCGAGCAGCAACGCCGGGGCGCGACCGTCCGGCCCGCTGCCGTCCACCGCCAGGTCCCCGTCTGCCGCCAGGTCCCCGTCCGCCGCCAGGTCCCCCTCCACTAGGGTCGTCTCGACGACAGTCACCTCAGCGGGCAGCCCCGGGACCGGCAGCGTCTCCACGCGCAGCACCGCATCCGGCGGCGCCGCGGCCGCCGGGGCCGCCGGGGCCGCCGCCCGCTGCCGCACCCGCACCAGGCGGTGCGAGCGCTGTGGCGGCAGCGCGAAGTGCGCGACGTTGTACAGCATGAGCGGGGCGAACAGCAGCCAGCTCGCGGAGGCCAGCGGCGACTCGGTCAGCCCGCCCCACGAGTACGCCTCCAGCTTCCAGGGCACACTGGCCCCGCCGCACCCGGCCGGCGTCCAGCGCCGGTAGAACATGGTGGTGCTGTCCCCGGCCACCTGCAGCGCGGCCGGATGCTCCAGCATCACCGGGCCGGTGGAGCCGGACACGCCATGAACCCGCAGTTCGGTGAAGTCCGGCGTCTCCGGCGGGAGCATGCAGTCGGTCAGGGATCCCCCGCTCGCCGCCCGCGCCGGGCTGGTCAGATCCCCTGGCGCGAAGCCCCACGCGCCACCCAAGCCGAAAACGACTCTGTCTCCGGGCATAACGACCCCCAGGACCGACAATTCCAGTTAGGCCCCTAATGGTTCCCCCGGCCGCGGCATCCGTCAACGCCGACGGCATTCCGCACGTAATCCCGATGCTATTGCGCAGCAGAAATTCGGCGGGCCGCCCGTCAGCCCGGCGTTCCGTCGCGGCGCAGGCCCTGCTCGGCATAGTCGGCGAGCAGGTCGCTGACCGAGAGGCCACGCCGCTCCGCCTCGGCCGCCAGCCGCTCCGCCAGCCCAACCGGCAGCACCACGGTACGGCGCACGCAATCGTCACCCTCCCACGCCTCGCCGGGGGTATCAGACACGCTCAGACACGCTCCCTCCGTTCCGGCCCCACCCGCGCTGGCTCGCCCCGCGGCACATAGCTGCGCAGGATGCGGTCACTGAGCAGGCCGAGGCAGCTCAGGTTGGGAAAGCCCGGCCCCTGGGCCAGCCCGGCCAGTACCGGCAGGTGCAGCGGCGGATCCAGCCCGGCGACCGACAGGTCGACGCCTATCCGCCGCTCCAGGTCGTCGCCGGCCAGCGCGGCGGCCAGCCGGCCCTGCGCGGCCGGGCCGAGCAGCCGCTCGAACCAGCGGGCCCGGAACCCGATGGCCACCACGACCAGGTCATAAGCGACCCGCTCGCGCTCCCGGCCGTACTCGATGGTGACCACCACCTGCCGTTCCCCCGCGTCGATATGCACCGCGCGCCCGGCCAGCGTGCGGAACCCGGGCGCCGCGTTCAGCGTCGCCTCGGCCTGCTGGGAGAACACGCCCCGGTCGGTGCGTTCCAGGAACTCCCGGCGGTGCGCTTCGGCCAGCCGCGGCCAGTCCCCGGGATCGGAGTAGAGCCGGTTCTCCTCATAGCTCTCGCCCCGCGAGTACAGCACCCCGCGGCTGGTCAGCACGTCCACCGTGGACCGCTTGTGCGCCATCTTGAGCAGGGTGATGACGATCGAGGCGGCGGTCTCCCCGCCACCGATGACGCACACGCTCTGTGCGACCTCCGGGGCCGCCGCCCGCGGCCGGAGCCAGAAGCTGCGCCCGTCCAGCACCCGCGGGTGCTGCTCCGGCTGCCCGGGCACGGTGACCGGCGGTCCCGCGCCGGTGACCACCACTCCGTCGGCGTCCATCGCATCCCCCGGCCGGAGCGCCAGCCGCCACCGTGACCCGTCGGCTTCCAGGCCCACCGCCTCGGCCGTGACGATCTCGGCGGCGGCCCGGTCCGCCACCTCGCGCAGGTAGCTGCTCCACCGCCGGTGCGTCGGCCGCAGCCTGCCCCGATCGACCCAGTCGGCGTAGGCGCCCTGCCGGATCAGGTGCTGCGCCCAGGAGTAGTCGGCCATCGCCGCGGTGACCGCGGCCGACGCCGCCGCCCAGCTGCCGGCGTAGGGGAAGCCGACGTCCTTCTCGGCCGCCGTGCCCAGCGGCAGCCGGCCGCTCGTGTAGCCCTGCCGCCCGGTCCAGTTCCCGGCGACCGGGCCCCGGTCGACCAGCACGACCCGCGGGGCGTCCAGGCCAGCCGCGGTCAGCGCCCGCGCTTTCGCGGCGATCGCGATCCCCTTCGGTCCCGCGCCCAGTACGGCCAATGTCGGCATGATCGCGAGGATAACCGCCCGTCAGCCTTGCACGCCGGCCGATCAAGGGCACGATGGCAGCATGACCGATGCCGACCTGCTCGCCGAGGCGGCGGCGGAACTCTACGCCGGTGATCCCGCCGCCTTCACCGAGCGGCGCGGGACGCTGGCCGCCCAGGCCCGCGCGGCTGGCCAGGCCGCGGCGGCCAAGCAGATTACCGCGCTGCGCAAGCCGACCTACACAGCCTGGCTGGTCAACCAGCTGGTCCGGGCCGATCCGGAGGTGGCCGTCAAGCTCGATGAACTGGGCCAGGGGCTGCGCTCGGCCGGCGCGGCCCTGGACGGGGCGCGGATCCGCGAGCTGTCCCAGCAGCGCCGCCGGCTGGTCGACGACCTGGTCCGGCAGGCGCTGCGGCTGCCCGGCGCGGGCCCGCCGTCGGCCGCGGTGCGCGAGGAGCTGACCGCCACGTTCGGCGCCGCGCTGGCCGACCCGGAGGTGGCCAGCCAGCTCGCGGCGGGCACCCTGGTCCGTGCCGTGCACCGGGCCGACTTCACCCCGGCCGGTCCCGGGCTGACCTTGGTCCCCCCACTGCCCGCCGACCGCCCGGCCCGATCCAGCAGCACAACGCCGGCCCGTCCGACTGGGGGCACCCGGACCCGGGTCCGCGGGGACGGTCAAGCCGCTGCTGGCGCAGCGGCACCGGCCCGGGGCAAGCCGCGGCCGCAGGCCGAGCGGGACCGGCAGCGGGCCGAACAGGAACGGCAACGGGCGGAACGGGAGCGGCAGCGGGCGGAGCAGGAACGGCAGCGCGCCCTAGCCGAGGCCGAGCAGGTGGCGGCCGAGGCTATCCAGGCCGCCGCGGCGGCGGACGCCGCCGAGCGGGATCAGCGCGCCGTGGTCCGGCACCTCGAGGATCAGCTGGCCGAGGCCCGGCAGCAGCTTACCGAGGCCCGGCGGCGGGCCCGCCAGGCCGCGGACGACGAGCGGGCGGCGCGCCGGGCACTCGGCCGGCTGCGCGGCTGAGCTGTACCGCTTAGCTGGGCGGGCCGGTCAGGCCGGGTGGATGTACCGGCGGTCGTACTTACGCCAGTCCGTCTGACCGTCCGGCCAGCGGATGTGCAGATACCACTGGCCGCGGGCGCCCAGCCAGCCGAGCACCTGGCAGGTGCGCCAGATCCCGTCGTTGTACAGCGCGTGCGCCCGGGGCCGCCGCACTGGGTGGGACCAGCCACGCGGATCACCCGTGAGGGGCAGCAGCGGCACCGGCTTCGCGGCCATCACAGCAGTATTGCGAACGTATGTTCGAGTTACCGCACTGGGACGGAGCGCAGTCGGGCGGCCGTTTCCGGTACTGGCGTTAAGTATGGAAGCGGGTCGGCCGGTAGGGCCGCAGCTCTGCTGGCGCGGTCCCGGTGACCAGCTCAGCCGTGATGAGCTGGGCCAGGTGCGCGGCGAGGGTCACGCCGCTGTGCGTGAGGGCCAGGTACACGCGGCGGGCACCGGGCAGCCAGCCGATGATGGACCGGCCGTCGGCGGGCATCGGCCGGACGCACACCTGGTACCCGGCCACAGCCGCGCCGTCCAGCCCGCGGCTCACCTGGCGGGCCCGGTGCAGCAGTTCCGCCGCCCAGCGCCGCAGCTCGGTGTCGGGCGTGTGCAGGTCCACCGCCGCGTCGGGCGCTTCCAGGTGGACCAGCCCGCTGCCGTGCGGCCGCAGGTACACGGTGGGCGCGTGCACCATCCGGGCCGGGCCGTCTGGGCTCACCGGCCCGGCCTGGACCACCAGGCCGGGCGCGGCCGCGCCGGGGGTCTGCCACCGGACCAGCGGCACCTGGCTGGCCGGGGCGGCCAGCTGGGCCAGCTCCGGCGTCCACCGGCCGGCGCAGCACAGCACCACGTCGGCCGGGATCTGCTGGCCGGCCGCGGTGCGCAACCCGCCGTCGGGCAGGAAGCCTGTGACCTGGCCCCGCGCGCCGGTCAGCACGGTGACCCCGCGGTGCACGGCGGCCTCGGTCAGCTGGCCGATCAGCGGCCCGGTGAGCAGGTAGCCCTCGGCCGGAAACCAGGCGACGCCGGGCACTCCCGCGGGCAGCCGCAGCGCGGGCTCCAGCTCCGCCGCCTCCGCCGCGCTGATCATGCGGGCCGGGTAGCCCCAGCCGGCCAGCCGGGCCACCCGGGCGATGAGCTTGGTGTGCCCAGCGGCCGTCGCGGGCCACTCGAGGTTCCCGGCGGGCCGGTACCACGCCGCGCCGCCCAGCTGCCGCGCCAGCGCGGCCCAGGCCGGCAGCCCGGCGTGGTTGAGCTCGTGGTAGTCCCGCGGCGCCTTGTCGTTGGAGTTCAGCCAGGCGAAGCTCCACTTGGTGGTGGCCTGGCCCGGCTGGTCCTGGTCCAGCAGGGTCACCTCGATGCCTGCCTCGGCCAGCCGCAGCGCCAGGCAGCCGCCGATCACCCCGGCTCCGACCACTACGCACCGCTGCGCCATCTGACCTCAGCGCTCGGTGCTGCGGTCCAGCACGGGCTTGACGTCGATAACCGGCGTGCCGTCGAGCGCCTCCAGGCCGTGCACCAGGATCCGCAGCCCGGCCACCGTGTGGATCAGCACCCGGTGCAGCCCGATGGGGTTGGGCCGGTCCGGGGAGCGGGTGCTGAACACGCCCAGCATCGGGCGCTGCGGGTCGTCCCGGGGCCGGGTGACCAGCACGTCCCGGTCCGCCCGGTCCAGCCAGGTCAGCACGATGATCTCCTGGCCGGCCTGCAGGTCCCGGATCGCCTCGGCCACCGCGGGCTGGAAGACGAGCCAGGCGGGCGGCGCGCCCTCATCGCCCTGCCGCGGCGCCTGGCCGCGTTCGGTCAGCGGCGACTCCACCCGGCCGACCGGCACGACCTCGTAGTGCCGTTCGCTCACCATCGCCTCCCCGAGATCGCCAGCTATCCGGGCTGACCTGGCGACCCGCCGTCCGGCCCGGGCAGCAACTCGGTTTGCACCGCGTCATAGGTGGGGTGCTGCGGCCAGCCGGACGGGGAGTCCTCCCAGTCCCGGCCAAACTCATCGCCGGCCGGGGGACTTAACGCAGGCGGCGGAACAGGCGGATCAGGGCCTTGTACACTTCCACGGCTTCGCGCAGGCCGAGGATCCGCAGCAGCCAACGGAACAGCGATCGCATACCGCCCATCATGGCCCGCGCGGGCCGGGCCGCGCCATGGATCCTGCACCCGTATTGAGCCGGGGGCTAGGCCTACTCCGGCCTGGTCGCCGGGGAGACATCCCGTAGGGTGAGTGCCGAGATGGCAGCCAGGACGGCGTGGCTAACCGGATGGACGGGCGAGCATCTGCGGCATGCCGCCGCCATCCTGCGGCAAGGCGGCAACCCGGTGGCCCGGGTCTACGAGAGCATCGGCTCCGACTTCTTCCTGGCCATCGCGCCCGGCTGGCTCAACCTCGGGCTGTGGCACGGGCCGGGCACCGAAGACGAGGCCGAGGCCGCCTGCCGCCGCCTGGTCCAGACGGTGGCGGCCGCGCTGCCTACCGGAGGAGTGATCCTCGACGCCGGGAACGGGCTGGGCACCCAGGACCCGCTGATCGCCGGGCAGGTCCGGCCGGGCCGGCTGCTGGCCGTGAACATCACCGAGTGGCAGCTGGCCGCGGGCCGGGACCGGCTGCGGCAGGCGGCCGCCGCACCGGTGGCCGGGGACGCCGCCCGGCTGCCGGTAGCCGGCGCGGCGGTGGACGGGATCATCAGCGTGGAGGCCGCGTTCCACTTCCGGTCCCGGGCCGAGTTCTTCGCCGAGTGCGTCCGGGTGCTGCGCCCCGGCGGCGTGCTGACCACCTCCGACATCGCGGTGCAGCGCTGGCCGCATGCTCCGGCCGAGGCGGTGGCGGGGCTGACCCAGCTGCGCGTGTTCGGCATGCGACCCAGCGCGGCCATGACGGCGGCCCAGATCGCGGCGGCGGCCCGCGCGGCAGGCCTGGTGGACGTGCAGGTCACGCTGTGCGGCGCGGAGGTGATCGAGCCGGCCATCCGGCTCACCGCGGCCCGGCTGGCCGGCCCGACGGCCGCGCCCGCCGGCCAGCACGCCGCCGCCCGGTTGCTGCTCCGCCAGGTAGACCTGCTCTGGCAGCGCCGCATCATCGACTACCTCTTGCTCCGCGCGGTCCGCCCCTAGCGGGCCCGGCCTCTAGGCCGTCAGCTCGGCGAACAGGGCCAGCACTGCCTCGGGGGCCTCGATCTGCGGCAGGTGCCCGGCGTCCGGCAGCACCCGGAAGGTGGCCCCGGGGATGGCCGCCGCGTACTCCCGGCCGTAGGCCGGGGTCACCATCCGGTCCGCCTCGCCCCAGACCACCAGCGTGGGCGCCGTGATCCCGGCCAGCCGCGCGGCCAGGCCGGGATCGGCCATCGACCGGCCGCCGTACACCTCCAGGGCGGCCCGGTTGCCCGCGGCGATGGCCTGCTGCTCGCTGCTCAGCTGAGCCGGGTCGATCCGGTACCGGTCCGGGTTCGCGAAGCTGACGTCGAAGACCTGATCCAGCGTCATCGCGAAGTAGTCCGCCACCGGGTGGTCAGCCGACGCCAGGCCGGCCGCGTCCAGCAGGACCAGCTGGCTGACCCGATCCGGCGCGGCTAGCGCGAGTTCCGCGGCGATCCAGCCGCCGACCGAGCTGCCCACCACGGTGACCCCGGTCAGGCTGAGCTGGCCGAGCAGGTTCCGGTACAGCTCGCCCAGCTTGCGGGCCGAATCGAGCCCAGCAGGCCGGGGTGTGCCGCCGAACCCGGGATGCACCGGGGTGAGCACCTGGACCGGGTAGCGCTCGGCCAGCCCAGCGGCGAAGCCGGCCACCGAGTCCAGGCCTGCCCCGCCGTGCAGCAGCAGCACCGAGCGGCCCTGACCGCGCTGGGTAACGGTCACCGGGACGTCGCCGAACGAGGTGGCCACCTGGTAGGTGGCGGTACTGGGGTCGTCCGCGTAGCTGGTCGCCGGCTCGGTCGCGTACCGGCTCATCACCTGCACGGTCGCCTCCGGGGTCAGCGCCATACCCTGCTAGATCATCACGCGCAGGTCGCGGAAGTACCGCACGTACAGGTCCGGGGTGAACGTGTTGAGCAGCACCAGCGGCTCGTCACCCGGGTTGGCGAAGGTGTGCGGGGCGCCGGGCGGGATCATGGCCAGGCTGCCGGCCGGTGCGTCGTAGCTGTCCTCGCCGACGGTGAACCGGGCGGTCCCGCAGACCACGTAGAACCCCTCGTCGTGCCGGGCATGCCGGTGCTGCGGCGGGCCGTCGGAATGCGGCGCCACGGTGATCTCGCCCATGCCGAGCCGGTGGCCGGTGGTGCTGCCGTCCTCCAGGATCCGCATGGTGGTCGGCCCGAGGTGGACGATCTCGCCGCCGCCCGGTCCGGTGATCGAAGCCTTCGTCATGATCCGCTCTTCCTGTTTGCCTGGTCTTCGTAAGAGTTAACTCTCATGAAGATAGCTTGCTCGCAGCCGACATGCAAGGATACTCTCACGAAGAGAGACGGCACTCACAATGGAGGGGCAGATGACGGCCGCAGTCGAGGGAGCCACCAGGCACGGGAACGAGGGCGGCACCGGGCGGGCGAACCAGAAGGCCAGGACCCGCAAGGCCATCGTGGACGCCTGCCGCGAGCTGACCCGGTCCGGCGCCGAGCTGACCATGCCGGACGTGGCGCGCGCGGCCATGGTGTCCGAGGCCACCGCGTACCGCTACTTCCCCGACCTGGTCACGCTGCTCCAGGAGGCGCTGGCCGGGCTGTGGCCGGCGCCCGCGGAGGCACTGGCGCCGGTGGCCGGGTCGGCCGCCCCGGCCGAGCGGGTCGGCTTCGCCTGTGCCTACCTGATGCGCGGCGTGCACGCTTACCAGGGCTCGGTGCGCGCGATGATCGCGCACACGATCACCGTCCCGGCGCGGTCGCAGGCCCGCCCCGGGATCCGGTTCGACCTGCTGGACTATGCCCTGGCGCCGTTCGAGGACCCGGCCGGGGCGGCCTTCCTGCCGCCGGCCGCGATGGCCCGGCTGAAGCGGGAACTCGCCGTCGTGGTCAGCGCCGAGGCGCTGTTCGTGCTGACCGACCTGTGCGGTCTCCCGGTGCACGACGCGATCGCCGCCGCGGTGCCCGCCGCACAGACGCTGACCAGGGCCGCCTTCGCCAGCCAGGCGCCTGT
>DASXIN010000098.1:0-5078 GCA_036497945.1 Streptosporangiaceae bacterium
ACCGCGTCCAGGACCACGAACACCAGGTCGTCTTCGGGCAGCCACTCGCGCATGTCCACCGGCATCAGCAACGGCTGATCACGCTGCGGGTAAAGGAAATTCTGTGGCATACACCATGATCTCAAGGACCAGGCCTGCCCCAAGGAGGCGCGCTGTTTGTGCGACAGGCTGATTAATGCACGCCATCGTGTCCCCGGAACGCGCGCTCATGGCTCATAACCGCCCTGCGTGCGGTCGAAGGCGCACGATGTGCCGCGATGAGAGTCCAGTCAACGCGGCCTGCACGACAGGGGTGGTAGCTCAGCCCCTCAAGGTGTCACGCGCACCGCGAAGGCATCTCCAAGCGAACGCCCGGATCTGCCGCTGGTCGGATGTTCGCCCCGTCCGGCTGGTTCCCTGACGGCGGGCCTATGAGGCGGATGAGCGGCGGGCGAACCAGACCTCCTCGGCCGGCCAGCGACGGGCCCACTCGTCGGGAAGCTCGGGAAAGTCGTGGTTGGCAGCGCCGGGCGGCACCTGAACCTCGATCAGGTCCTCCACCATCAGGCCGCACCTGCCCAGCAGCCGGATCCATTCCCCGTGCGGCAGCGTGAACAGCTCGTACTCGCTGCCTGACGTGCCACGCTGGACAATGCGGTGCAGCCCGAACAGGTCACGTACCAGCCGGCCGGTCGCCGGTCCCTGTTCCGGGATACACATGCGCGCCAGCGTGGACTGGGCCATGAACACCAGCCGGCCACCAGGCCGCAGCAGCCGGGCCGCTTCCGGGATCCACCGGTACGGGTCACACCAGACCGACGCACCGTACTCGCTGATCACCAGGTCAGCGCAGCCGGCCCCCAGCGGCACCCGCTCGGCATCGGCCTGAACCAGCGGGAAGCGCAGCCCGAACTCGGCCTGCAAGCGGTGCGCGACGGCCAGCTGCCGGGCCGAGACGTCCACCCCGAGCGGGCGCGCGCCGCGGCGGGCCAGCCACGCCGAGACGTACCCGCTGCCGCAGCCCAGCTCCACCGCCACCACGTCAGCCAGGTCGGCCGGCAGGACGGGCAACCGCGACTGGGGGACGCACCACATCCCCCAGTACGGCTCAGCGGACGACCACCGGGACCGCGCGTACCGCTCGAACCAGGCCGACATCTGCTCGTCCCACAGCCGCCGGGTGACCGCCACATGACCGCCCGCCTCATCCGTCATCCAGCGATCATAAGAACGCCGTCAGCATGACCCAGCGATGACTCCTGTCCTGGCTCCCACGCGCCTGCCTACGGAGCAGCCTGCCTTCTGGAATCCCCCCTCCGGGCACTCTGAGCAGCGCAGACTCCTAGATGCCGAGGACCAGCAGCACAAAATCCAGTTGCGAGACACGCAAGCACTCACTATCCGAGCGGCGCAGATCCGTGACCTGCAGTAATAGCACTGGTGTACGTCCGGGGCAGTGCCGCTGGTCGACCAGCGTGCCGTGGCCACCCCCACGCTCAGCAAGACTCTGAGCTGCGGAAATACCGTGAAGTGGAGCTAAGCGGGCTCGAACCGCTGACCTCTTGCATGCCATACGGCTCTGATCCATCGATCTACGTCCGGCTAAGTCGAACGGGGAGCCTCCGACCTGCAGCAATGCCCTGAAGTCGTCCGGCACAGTCTGAGCCAGCCTGAACACGGTGGCTCCCAGAACTGGCTCCCCGGCTCAGGGCGGCAGAGGAGCCTTGTGCGTGCCGAGAATCCCGTCCGCGGTTCTGACCAGCAGAGTTGCTCGCCCGGCGCTGCGGCCGTGATGATCACCGGTCATGTGCCTGCGGTTCGTGTTCCTCCCGATTACGCGACTAGCCGCGTGGCTGCGGCTGTCCCGGCGTGAGGAGGCGCGGAAGACCGCCGAGATCTTGATCCTGCGCCACCAACTCGCCGTCCTGCAACGTCCGCAGCCGCGCCGCCCAACCGTGGGACTGGGCGGACCGGGCCCTGTTCGCGGCCCTGCCCGGCGTGATACCCAGAGCGCGGCGCCAAGGGGCTGCGGCTGCTGGTCACCCCGGGCACGATCGTGCGCTGGCACCGCGACATCGTCCGCCGCCGATGGGCGGCGCTGTCCATCAGCGGCAAGACTGGCCGGCCGGTGACCCGCCGGACCATCCAGGCCCTGGTTCTCCGGCTGGCCCGGGACAACCCCGGATGGGGATACCGCAGAACCCACGGGAACTGGCCGGGCTGGGAGTCAAGGTCGCGGCGCCAACGGTGCGGGAAATCCTGAAGAAAGCCGGAACCGGCCCCGCACCGCGCCGATCCGGGCTTGCCTGGCCGCAGTTCCTGCGCCCCCCAAGCCGAGCCGATCCTGGCCTGCGACATCTTCACCGTCGACCTACTGGATGGCGCCCAGGCCTGCGCACTGGCCGTGATCGAGCACGCGACCCGGCGCATCCGCATCCCCGGACTGACGCTGCACCCCACCGGGGACTGGACCGCCCAGCAGGCCCGCAACCTGATCATGGACCTCGGCGATCAGGCGCACCGGGCCAAGTTCATGATCCGCGACCGCGGCCCGAACTTCACCGCCGCGTTCGACGCGGTGCCCGCCGACGCCGGGATCCGGACCGTGCTATGCAACGTCCGCACGCCCCGCACGAACCCGATCGCCCAACGCCGGACCGGCGGATGCCGCCGCGAACTCCCGGACCGCACTCCCGCCCGGAACCAGGACCATCTGCGGCGGATCTCGCGCCAGTACGAGACCCACCACAATCAGCACCGCCCTCACCGCTCCCTGAACGCAGCCACGCCGCTGAAACCGCTCCCCGAACCGACCGCCCTTGAGCACCACCGCGTCCGAAGGCAGACTCACACCGGTGGCCTGATCAACGAATACCGCATGGTCGCATGACGTGGACGAGCCTTTCGGCACGCACAGCCTTCCTCTCTAAATTCCGGATAGGTATGCATGACACCGGCACGGGCAACATCCGGATCCGCAAGTAGCGCGCGCTGGGGGCAGGATCCGTTCAGGAGGGCGAAAACGTTCGTCCGGCGTCTGCAGCCGCCGACGCTGATCTCTGCGCCCGTTACCCGGCTGCGTCGGCAGCTGATAGCGGCCGGACCGATGGATGGCATCACGATGCGTGACAGCGAGGGTCGGTGAGAACGCGCGCCGAGCCGCCGATATGCACGCTGGTAGTGATCGGCAGGCAGCTCGGTGAAGGCGTACCGAAAGATCGTTCTGCGCGCGCCTGGCGGGCCAGCGCGACCAGCTGCGGGCCGTCGCCGGCCCGCCCGGCCACCTCGAAGCCGGACCGCGCCAGCAGGCTGGCCAGGCCCTCCCGGAGCAGCACATCGTCTTCGGCCAGGACCACCCGGATCCCGGCCACGCCGGGGCCACCGGCCGTCGCCTCGGGGCGGGGCCGGCCGGGCCTGGCGCTGCTGGTCATGGCCTGCATTATCGGCCATCCCCGGCCGGCCCGCCATGATCGGGGCGCGGGTCGCCGGCGGCATCCCGCGCCGGCCGCCGCGCAGGAGTTCGGGCCCAGCGGGGGCGTGTGTCCCGGTCACGGCCCGGCCCGGCCGGCCCGTTGCACGCGGCGGCCTGCGGTGACAGGCTCTGTTCATGGCGCGGGGCTTTCGCCGGGCCGCGGCCGGCGCCGCCGGCCGCCCGCGCAGGCAGCTGCGCGCGGTGGCCTCCTGGCTCCATGGGTGGCTGGGCCGACCCGCGCTGGAGATCGCGCTGGCCGTCGTGGTGGGCGTGGCCGCGTTCGTGATGTCGGCTGCGGCCGGCGCGGCCGCGCGGTCGCACCTGCCCGCGGTGCTGTTCGGCCTGCTGCTGCTGGCGGCGGTGCTGGCGGTGGCCCGCGTCGCCGGGGTCTTGTACGCGCTGCCGGCCGGGGTGGTGACCATCCTGGCGTTCGACTGGTACTTCCTTCCGCCGCTGCGCAAGCTCGACGCGGCGACGGTGCTGCTGCTCGGCGTGTTCCCGGTGGCGCCTGGTGAGGAGGTGGCGGTGCCGCCGGGGCGGAGGCGCTGATGTCGCTGCGACCGAGCGACCGCATCGCCGAGGAGCTGGCTGCGTTGCGCCGGGTGGCGGTGCTGGTGGCGGGCGGGGCGCCGCCGGAGGCGGTGTTCGCGGCGGTCGCCGAGGAGATCGGGCAGCTGCTGGAGGTCGACTCCACGATTCTGAGCCGGCACGAGCCGGACGGCACGCAAGTGCCTGTCGGCGCCTGGAGCCGCACCGGCGATGCTGTTCCCTTCCCCGTCGGGACTCGGATGCCTCTGGGCGGGCGGACCGTGGCGTCACTGGTGGTCCAGACGGGTCGGCCGGCGCGGATCGACGACTATGCCGGCGCCTCTGGTGCGATCGGCGACGCTGCACCAGGCTGGCGGCTCCGCGGGGCCGTCGGCGCGCCCATCGGCGTCGAGGGCCGGCTGTGGGGCGTCATCAGCGTGGCGTCCGGGCAGGAGAAGCCGCTGCCGCCCAACACCGAGGCGGCCCTTGCCGGGTTCACCGACCTGGTCGCGACCGCGATCGCCAACGCGCAGGCCCGGGTGGAGCTGCGCGGATTCGCCGAGGAACAGGCGGCGCTGCGGCGGGTGGCGACCATGGTGGCACAGGCGGCGTCGGCGGAGGAGGTGTTCGCGGCGGTCACCGCGGAGGCCGGCGAGCTGCTGCACCTCGACAGCGCGCACCTGGTCGCCTACGAGCGGGATCAGACCGCGACGGTGGTCGGGGCCTGGAACCTGCGTGGGCCGCCGGCGCCGGTCGGCACGCGGGTGCCGCTGGACGGGGACAACGTCATCGGCCGCGTGTTCCGCACCCGGCGGCCGGCCCGCATCGATGATTACCGCGAAGCCGACGGCCCGCCCGCCGAGAGGGCCCGCTCCCTCGGGGTTTGCGCTGCGGTCGGGACCCCGGTTCTGGCCGGGGGACGGCTGTGGGGGGTGATGCTCGTCGGCTCCTCGCGGCCGGAGCCGCTGCCCGCGGACACGGAGTCCCGTATCGGGGCGTTCACCGAGCTCGTCGCGACGGCGATCGCGAACGCCGAGACGCGCCAGGAACTGGAGCAAATCGCCGCCGAGCAGGCCGCGGTCAGCCGCGTCGCGACACT
>DASXIN010000099.1:0-15147 GCA_036497945.1 Streptosporangiaceae bacterium
CCACGTCAACCGCATCAAGATGATCAAAAGACAGATGTACGGGCGCGCGAACCCCGACCTGCTCCGCAAGCGCGTCCTGCTCGCCGACTGACCCATCACCACAATTGAGCCAGAGCCACCGCAACTTGGCCGTTGACATGCCGTCTTCCCATTCGAAGTGGCTGCAATCCGGTCATGCCGCAGCCTCGGCTTGGCTCCTATAGGCGTGCCGTCGAGGTGCACCGGATAGACCACGTACTGAGGTTGCCCTGCTTTGACGGACAGGATTGATCATGACCCGGTTACGCGGACAGCGGTCTGAGGAGCCAGCGCCCGGCTGATGGCGGTGGTTTCGAACTCCATAGGTGTCTGCCAGCTGAGGGCAGAGTGGCGTCGGCGGCGGTTGTGGAAGCCCTCGATGTACTCGAAGATCGCGATCGCGAAGTCAGCGCAGCAGTCCCTGTCGCTGGCGGCGGCGGTGGTTGGCTACGTTGACCTGGTTAGCACACCGGACGCTGCAGAAGTGGCGGCGCCCGTTGCGCGAGGTGTCGATGAAAACGGTGCCGCAGCCGGCACGGTTACAGGCCCGCAGGCGGGAGCCGGCTCCGTCGTCGATCGCATGCGCCAGCCCGGCTGCGGTGAGGGCTTTCACCCGGGGAGCCAGTCCGGCGCGGACGGATGCGTAGTGAAGGTGGAAAGGCAGGCCCGGTCCGTGGCTGACCAGTCGGGGTCGGCAGTCCGAGGCCACGAGCAGTTCGTCAGCGCAGCGTGCTTTCGCGTTCAGGGTGCCGGCTTCGAAGACTCCGCGCAAGCGCTGTGCCCAGGGACGCAGTATCAATACCTGGCCAGTGGTTGCCGTCGGCTCATGGACATCGTGGTCGTAAAGGACCTGCGCGAGAGCGGGCGCCTCGGGCGCCGGGTGGTTGACCAGCCAGGCGGCGATGTGTGCGCCGGCGTAGGTGTAAGTGTTGAACTGCATAAGGCCATTACAGCATGATGGCCGCATGGACAAGCAGTTCCACCCCGGTCGCCCTCTTCCGTGAGCACCTGACCGCCGCACCGGGCCCAAGATTCCCCTGTCTGGCCCAGGAGGCTGCACATGCCAACCCTTCCCTGGACCACCCCCAAGCCACCCCCGCGGCCACCGGACGGCCCGGTCACCGTCATGGCTTCCCGCCTGGAACTACGGCGGCTGCGCCACGTCCCGCCGTTCCTTGCCGCTGCCCTGCGGATCAGGCGCCAGATGCTTAGCTCACCTGGCTCGCTTGGCCTGTCCCTGATCGCCCGGCCGCTGCACCGCACGTTCTGGACCCTGTCGGCCTGGCAGGACGCCACGGCTCTGCGAGCCGCCACCCGCGGTGAGCCCCACGTCCAGATCATGAAGCGCTTCCGGCCACTGATGGCCGCCTCCAGCTTCGTCACCTGGACTGCCACCGACCTGCCGGTTCCCTGGGACGAGGCGCGGCGCCGCCTCGACAAGCCCGACACCGTGCACGGCCGCGGCTGAGCGACCACACCTATCCGGGCTGTAGGCCTACGGACAGCCGCACCCGGCAGCCGAAACGGGCCAGATCAGCGGACCGTTGAGCGTGACTCAGGGTCCGCGCCTTCAGGCAAGCCTCGCGAGGGACCAGCCCAGGAAACCCGCATAAATATGCGCTGCCTGTCGGCCGCCAAACGCACGGATTCGCCGCCGACCGGGCGGTCCACCAGAGTCGGGTGATCTCCTCAGATGGGCCGTCTCGGCCTCGTCTACCGCTCATCCGGGCGACCGCACACCCCCGCGCCTCGCATGCGATTTCTGCCGGCAACTGGGCGGCCGCAGCCCGGCCACAGTCACCACCGCCCAACTCCGCCGCTGGGCGGTGTCTACCCGTTCGAAGGCAAGGCCGGCAACGGGCCGGCCGAACGGGAGGAGCACGCGATGGCCGAGTTCATCTTCACGTACCGGACCCCGGCGGACTACACGCTGGGCACCCCCGACGGGATCGCCGCCTGGAACGCCTGGTTCCGGGGCATGGGGTCTCAGGTCCGCGACGTGGGCAAGCCGGTGTTCAACCGGGCCACAGTGGGCGACGGCGCAGACGACGCGCTGCTCGGCGGCTACTCGCTGGTGACCGCAGACAACCTCGACGAGGCGCTCACGCTGGCCAAGGGCTGCCCGATCGTGGCCGTCGGCGGCGGGGTCGAGGTCGGCGAGCTCGCCGACCTGCCCGGCTGACGGCCAGCTCGACGCCTGCGGCAAGTAACCCCGCCCGCGGCAAGCCGCGGTGCCGTGAGGCCGGGCCGTCCTGCCCGGCCTCACGGCGGTCCATGCAGCATTCGGGAGACACCAGATCCGTCGATCGGCGCGGTCGCCCGCCAGCGCTCTTTGGCTAGCAGCCAGCACATATCAGTCATTCTGGCCGGTATCGGGCCACGGCTTGTGGCCTCTCATAATTTGAGTCCGCGTTGGCGGGTGTTCAGCCGTAAGCTGACCGGCCCGGTGGCAGGTCTAGCTGGCGCGACATGCCACCGAGGATGAAGTCGGCGCTGGCCAGGAAGTCGTGCGGGAAGCCGCGTTTGACGTGGCTGGCCTGATCGAGCCGAACCAGAGCGTCAGGCGGCAAGTCGACGTCCAGGCAAGTCAGGTTGTCGGCGAGCTGCTGGGCGGTCCGGGCGCCGAGGATAGGGATGACGCTGCCCTGGGCGCGTAGCCAGGCAAGTGCGACGACGGAGGAGCTGAGCTCCAGCCCGTCGGCGATGTCGGCGACGGCCCGAGCGATAGCAAGGCGGCCGGGGTCCACGTCGGCGAGCCGGCGCTCGGCGGCTGGGGTGTCTGGCTTGGCGTACTTGCCGGACAGGACTCCCGCGCCGAGCGGTCCCCAGGCCAGTACGCCGAGACCTAGGCCGCGGGCCATCGGGATTAGCTCCCGCTCGACCTCGCGTTGGACGAGGGAGTACTCGACCTGCAAACCTTCGAAGGTGGACCGGTCGCGGTCTGCGGCCAGGGTCTGCATCTGGGCCACCACCCAAGCGGGGGTGTCAGAGATGCCCAGGTAGAGGACCTTGCCCAGCCGGACCTGGTCATCGAGGGCCCGCATTACTTCCTCGGGTGGTGTCAGGTAGTCCCAGGCGTGCAGCCACAGGATGTCGACGTGGTCGGTGCGCAGCCGCTGCAGCGATGCCTCGAGTGCCTGCACCAGGCTCTTGCGGTGATTGCCGCCGGCGTTGAGGTCGCCGTCGCGGATGTTGAGCGAGTACTTGGTCCCGACGACGAAGTGATCTCGGTCGGTCGCCAGCAGGTCGCCGAGGATCGACTCGGCGGTGCCGTTGGTGTACTTGTTGGCAGTGTCGATGAGGGTACCGCCGGCCTCGGCGAACAGCTCGAACTGCTTGGCGCTTTCGGCCGCCGGCGCCCCCCAGCCCCAGTCGGTTCCGAAGGTCATGGTGCCAAGGGCCACTTCGCTGACCCGCAGGCCGGAGTTGCCGAGCAATGTGTAACGCATGGTGTGCTGATCTCCTTGCTGGTTGCTGAGTGCGGCGCCAGTCACACGACGGCGGTACTGCCGCCGTCGATGCGCAGGTTGGCGCCGTTGATGTAGTCGGCTAGCGGGCTGGCGACGAAGGCCACGAGGCCGGCCACTTCTTCCGGACGGCCGAGTCGGCCGGTCGGATGGTCGAGGACCTCGGCCAGGACGCCTGCCTCGATGGCCGGCCAGTCCTCGCCCCAGCCGCGGCGGCGGGCTTCAAGGCGATAGAACTCCCGTACGCCAGGCGTGACGACCATGCCGGGGCTGACCGTGATGCCCGTGCGGTCCGGGCGATAGCCTCGCCGATGCCGGCGCTGGAACCAGTCATGATGGCCCGGTGGCCTTTGAGCTGCAGGTCCACCGTCAGCTCCCGTTGCCGGCGGTGCCGACTGCGGCCAGCTCGGCGGCAACGGCGTCGGCGCCCAGCTTGATCATCCAGGTCAGCGGCCCGTCCGGGAGGAACGCTTTCACGGCGGTAATGAGCTCGGACCTCGCCGCCTCCGATAGCTGCGGTTCACCCCTGGATAGCCGTTGGATGAGCTCGCGGTAGTACAGCAGGTAACGCCGCTGGTCAGCGAGCAGGCCCGGCCCGGCCGGGTCACCGTGCCCGGGATACAAAGCGCCGATGTCGGCAAGTTCGCCGCCGAGGACATCGAGCGCGGCAAGCCAGGCACCGGAATGCCCGTCTGCGGTATAGGAATGCATGCCGTGAAAGGCCAGGTCGCCAGTGAACGCGACGGAGGCGGCTTCGTTCGCGGTCAGGACGAAGTAGCTATCGGCGTGACTTTCTGCCGGGCCTACCTCGCGGACGGTGAAGGTCATCTCGTCGAGCTGAACCTGGGCGCCGTCGGCCAGCAGCGAGTTCGGGTAGTAGGTCTCGGCCGGCCACTCTGTGCCGTAGACAGGAGACCACTGAGCCCGCTTGGAGTCGGCGATCTCCTCGATGACCCGGCCGACGCTGGCCGTCGCGTATACCGGCACTTCCTTGTCTTGGACCAGGCCGAGGATGCCGTTGAAGTGATCCGGATGAGCGTGCGTCACCAGGATCGCCAGTAGCGGCTTCTTCAGGGCGCGGAGCCGGGCACGCAGCGCCTCGATGTCGGAGACCAGCAGGTTGGTGTCGACTGCCACCACGCCTGACTCGCCCTCGACGAGATAAGAGTTGACATTCAGCCCGGACTCAGCTGCCCGGTAGATGTGCACGACGGGTCCAGCCATTTCCTGCTCCCTGGCTGCGCTGTTGCGGGCTGGGGCGCCCTGGCGGCGACCGCGTTCCCTCAACGATCATTAGCTGCCTGCCAGCCGAGCGTCCAAGACAAGCTGTGATAACTGTTGGCTATGGATGCGCATCTCCGGGATCTTCGGTACTTCGTGGCCGTGGCCGAGGAGCTGAACTTCACCCGAGCCGCGGAGCGCCTGCACCTGTCGCAGCCGGCTCTCAGCAAACAGATCCGCAGCCTGGAAGCGACGCTGCGCGCCCAGCTGTTGCGGCGCGACCGGCGCCAGGTTGAGCTCACCGCCGCCGGCGCCGCGCTGCACGCGGTGGCCTGCGGCCTGCTCCAGGACTGGGACGACGGCGTCGCCGTGGTCGGCGATGCCGCCGCCCAGGACGCGCAGGTCCTGCGGGTCGGCACGCTGACCTCGATCGGGCGGGCGCTGTACCCCGCGATCACCGACCAGTTCGCCAAGCGGCGCCCGGGCTGGCAGGTGGAGCTGCATACCTACGGATGGGGCGACCCGACAGCAGGCCTGCGGGACCGCACGGCCGACGCCGCGTTCGTGTGGCTGCCCATTGACGCCGCCGAGATCGAGACCGAAGTACTTGCCACCGAACGGCGGTTCGTCGCGATCAGCGCCCGCCACCCGCTGGCAGACCGCCAGACCATCGAATTCTCCGAGATCGTCAACGAGCCAGTAGCCGCGCTGCCCGCTTCGGCAGGCTCACAGCGCGACTTCTGGCTGGCCGTCGACGCGCGGGCCGGCCAGCCGCCGTGGGTGGCCGCCGAGGTGAGCGCCACCGACGAGAAATTTGAGATCGTGTCGTCCGGCGCGGCGATAACGCTGCTGGCCGAGGGCAACGCCGACATCTACTCACGCGAGGGAATCGTCTGCATCCCGGTCACCGGCCTCCGACCAGCCCGGCTCGCGATCGCCTGGCGGCGCAGCGACCGCAGGCCCCCGATCCGGGACTTCGTCCAGGCCTGCCGTGAGGCGGCTGACACCCACAAGCGGAACCCTCGGACAGGCCACTCGGATTAACAGGGGCACGCAGCTCGACAACCTTCGTGTCCTCGCGGCCCACCGCCACGTGGAATCCTGACCCTGACTCGCCAGATAATCCGAACGACCGATCAATCGACGCGGCCAGGACGTGCAGAAACGACTGATCCGTATTCAGCCATCCACCGGAAACGTGAACCGGCAAGGCGCGCCGAGTCGGCGTTACACGGGTGGTTCGGCTTGTAGGCAGGGCGATTGTGCTCACCGCGTGTATCGACCACGACCTTGATGCTGCCCGGGGGGGATCCCCCATGTCGTGGGTCATGCGGTCCGGCGCGGAACGGGCAGCGCACACCACGCCGGGCCAGGGGCCCACCCTGATCAGTGACGCCGATGGCACCGGCGCCGCCCGGTACTGGGGTCCGGGCGGCACCGGCACCGCCGGTGGCTGGTGGCGCGGCTAGCGCAGTGCCCGTCGTCAGGCCTCGGCGTCGGCGGCGGGCGGAGCCGGCCCGGGTCGCAGCGCGGCAGCCAGATAGGCGGTGAGTGCGATACGGCCGTGGCCGATCACGTCGGGGTCGGGCTCGCGGCGCTCGCGGAAGGCCAGGTCCAGGACCCGATCGCCGAGCTCGACCAGCATCACGAAGACCAGTGGATCGGTCTGCGGGGTAGCCAGGCCGGCCGCGATGGCTACACCGTGCAGGCGCTGGGCGGTGCGGTGGTTGTAGCGCAGCACCTCCGCCCGCACCGTCGGCGAGACCCGCCCGTCCAGCCACAGCCGGGCCGTGTTGCGGTTGGCCTGGAAGTAGGCCGCGTAGAAGCCGAGCTCGCGCTCGACGAACTCCGTCACTGACGACGGCGTCCAGCCAGTCTCGGCCTCGGCGAGGAAGGTGCTGAGCCGTCCGAGATGCTGTTCGATCAGCGCGTCGAGGACCTGCTCACGGTCGGCGAAAAAGCGGTACAGCGAGGGCGCGGTGACGCCGGCACGCTCGGCGATGGCACGTGTGGTGACGGCGTCGACCCCGCCTTCCTCGATGAGGACGGCCGCGGCGCCGAGGATCCGCTCGACGGTCTCGCGGCTGCGGGCCTGGACCGGCTGCCGGCGTCGGGGACCGGGCTCGGCCGGGTCCAGCCTGGGACCAGGCGGTTCCGCGGGCTCGGTGCGATTGGCCACTGCTGACATGGGTGAAAATATAACACGATTCACGTTAGTTTTCAAGACCGGCTTCACGCACGCACTGATCCCGAGCCGCAGCATGTCCCCCGTTATTGCCGGGTTCCCGGTTTGGCCCGGGAAATGGTGCAGTTCCTGCACGACAGCCCGTACCGCTTCAAGCTCGATGGCTTGGCCGCGATGACGTCAACAAGATCTTCTACTCCGGCACCTCCCCTCACCTCGCGGCCGGCGACAGGCACTCCGAGCCGGGCCGGTTGTGGACGACGGACGCGGAGCTGATCCCACTCAAGCAAACGCAGGCGCCTCACGAAGCCGGGACGCTGCTGCCTGTCCGCGAGCGCAGAACGGCGAACGTGCTCGCAAGGTAGCTCCGCTCCGAGCTCACCCCGGCATCTCACTGTCGGTGGGGACCCGGCGAGAGGTGCAGTCCTGCCGTCCTGTCGTGGCACCAGCCTGGGCGGTCAGGATGGCGATGGACCGGGCCGGGTGCTGTGGCCAGCGCTAGTGCCGGGGCGCCAGTGGCATGGACCGCTCGCGTCCGAGCCATGGTTAGTCCACCCGCGGTGGAGGATGCCACACCTTCCATGAACCAGTTCCATAGCAGCGAGAGGCCCGGCGAGGGCAGGCAGGCGATGTCCGTGAACACCGCCCCAGCCCCGCAGCGAAGTGGCTTCCCGCGGCAGCTCACCCGGTCAGCAACGCCAGGGCCGCGCGAGCGCTTGGGCGTAAGCGGTGGTGTGAGGAGGAGATGTGTTCAGGGACAGGCGGCAGGAAAGGCGTGAAGAGCGCCGGGGTGGCACGGGTGTGGCGCACTACCGCATGCGCCAGAAGCTGGTGTCCATCGGCGACGACTACTGGATCGAAAACGACCAGGGCGAGCGGGTCTTCAAGGTCGACGGCAAGGCCCTCCGGATCCGCAAGACACTGATCCTCGAAGACAGCCACGGGAGCGAGCTGCTGAAGATCCAGGAGCGCGTGGCACGGGTGCGGGACACGATGGAGATCGAGGACCGGGACGGGCACACCGTCGCGACGGTGAAAAAGGCACTGATCACCCCGCTGCGCGACCGGTGGACCGTCAAGGTGGCGGACGGCGCCGACCTCGACGTCAAGGGCAATATCGTGGACCACGAGTACACCATCGAGGACAGGATCACCACCGCCCTGGCCGTGGCCTCCGTCGCCGCGGTCGCCGGCGCTGCCCTGTCATTGGTTCGCGCACGTCAACTGCGGGAACCTGACCGATCTGTATACCGCCTCCCTCTACTGTGCCTCGGCTCCAGCCCAGCGCCGATGTCATCAGGTGCGGTCTAGGCCCTCGTGAGCCTCCCGTGTAACTGGCGATCCGGGTGTCACCAGGCCGGTCTGGTAGGCGAGAACGACGGCCTGCACCCGGCCGCGCAGGTCCAGCTTCGTCAGAATCCTGGCCACGTGGGTCTTCACCGTCGCCTCGCTGAGCGTCAGCGCGGCGGCAATCTCGGCGTTGCTCATGCCGCGCGCGATCAGCCCGAGCACCTCGAACTCGCGTGGCGTCAGGGCGGACAGGTCACGGCCCGGCAGCCCGGGCGATCCGGGTGCGCCGGCCGGCCGGGGGCCCGGCGCGAAGCGCTCGACCAGGCGGCGGGTGATCGACGGGGCGAGCAGCGCGTCCCCGGTCTGCACTAGCTGGACGGCGGCGACCAGGTGTTCCGGCGTGACGTCCTTGAGCAGGAAGCCGCTGGCGCCCGCGGCGAGCGCCGCGTACACGTACTGGTCCAGGTCGAACGTCGTCAGGATGATGATCCGCACTCCGGCCGCGGCCGGGCCGGCGGCCAGGATGCGCCGGGTCGCCTCGATGCCGTCCAGTTCCGGCATCCGGATGTCCATCAGCACCACGTCTGCCCGGTGCTTGAGCACGGCCGTGACGGCCTGCGCGCCATCGGCCGCCTCCGCGGCGACCTCGATGCCGGCTGCCCTCAGGATCAGCCGGAACCCGCCGCGCACCAGCGCCTGATCGTCGGCGATCACCACTTTCATGGTGCGGGGCCCAGTGGCATGACCGCCCGAAGCTGCCAGCCGCCGCCCGGCCGGGGGCCGGCGTCCAGTTCCCCGCTGTAGATCGACAGCCGCTCCCGCAGCCCGAGCAATCCCCGTCCGGGAGGCCCGCCGCTGGTACCGGTCCCGTCGTCGCTGACCGTGATCACCAGCTGCTCTCCCCATTTAATCCAGACGGACGCCACCGGCTCCCCAGCATGACGAAGCACGTTGGTGAGGGCTTCCTGCACCACACGGTAGGCGGTCAGGTCAGCGCCGGGTGGCAACGGCCGAGGCGCGCCGCTGACCCGGAGCTCGACAGGCAGCCCGGCTGCCGATACCCGCGCGATCAGGGCGTCGAGCCCGGCGAGCCCGGGCTGCGGACGCAGCGCCCCCTCACCGGGGCCGCCCGCAGGCGGGCTGAGCAGCCCGAGCAGGTTCCGCAGTTCGGCCATCGCGGCCCGGCCGCTGGCCTCGACGGCGAGCAGCGCGTCTTCAGCGTCGCCAGGTGAGCTGGCCAGCACCTTGCGCGCCGCGCCCGCCTGCACCACCATCACGCTCACGTTGTGCGTCACGACGTCATGCATCTCGCTGGCGATGCGGGTGCGCTCGGCGTCGACGGCGCGGTGGGTGGCGGCCTGGTGCTCCTGCGTGGAGCGGCGCAGCTGCGCCCTGGAGTCCAGCAGCCGCCGGCGCAGTTCCCTGATGCCGAGCCCGGCGGCGGTCGCGGCGGCGAGGGTGAGGATCGCGGTGCCCCGGGCGGGCAGGAGCGGCAGCAGGCCGCCGAACGTGGCGGTCACGATGGCGGCGACGGCCAGGACCGCCGCGATGGCGAGGTTCCGGTACCGGCTGTACAGGACCGCGCTGTAGGCGGCGAAGACGGCGGTCCCGGACGCGACCGGCGGTATCGCGGCATGGGGGGAGAATGCGATCGCCGTGATCGCGGCGGCGATCACGAGCCAGGCCATGATCGGGTACAGCCGCCGGGCCGCCAGCGGCAGCGCGGTCAGCGCGGCGGCGGCAAGCGCTGCGGCGGGCGCGTGGACCGTGACCGGCTGGGTCATGATGGCGCCGCCGGGGCCGACGAACAGGTTCTGCAGAGTGCGGTCGGCCACCTCCATGACCGCGCCGACCGCTGCGGCCACCGCGATCGCGGCGTCGAGCGCCAGCGCCCAGCCGGACGGCGGGCGGCGCGGCTCGGCCTTCCCGAGGAAGGCGACCAGCCTGTGCGCGCGTCCGGTCATGAGGCCATTGTCGCCGGCCGAGGCTGCTGGGCCATCGCCCGCCGTGTGTAGTTCGCGTACATCCAGCGGATGACGGCGGCCTCGCGGTCAGCCGGATACGGTACCCGGATTGCATACTACGGGCGACGCGGCGGCACGGGCACCGGACCTACGGTCCTGGCATGGACGCACTGGTTCACCTGGACAAGGTGTCAAAGCAGTATGACAGCGGCGCGCCGGCGGCGGTCGCGGAAGTCACCGTGACGATCGCGCCCGGCGACGCCGTCGCCATCATGGGGCAGTCGGGCAGCGGCAAGTCGACGCTGCTCAATCTCATCGCCACGCTGGACCGGCCGACAGCGGGCGCCGTCTGGGTCGGAGGCGAGCGGGTGGACAAGCTCAGCGAGACCGCGGCCGCCCGGTTCCGCCGGCGGCACGTCGGCATGATCTTCCAGTTCTTCAACCTGCTCGACGACATGACCGCCCTCGACAACATCCTGCTGCCAGCCCAGCTGGCCGGCACGCGGGCGGCGGCGGCCCGCGAACGCGCCGATGAGCTGCTGGTCAGCCTGCGGATCGAGCACCAGCGCGACGCCTACCCCGCGCGGCTATCCGGTGGGCAGCGGCAGCGGGTGGCGATCGCCCGGGCGCTGATCAACAACCCCGCGGTGCTGCTGGCCGACGAGCCCACCGGCGCGGTGGACACCGCGACCGGGGAGGAGATCGGCGCGCTGCTCACGGAGCTGAACGCCGCCGGTCAGACGCTGGTCCTGGTCACCCACAACCCGGACCTGGCCGCCCGGTACACGCACCGGACCATCGCGATCGCCGACGGCCGCATCACATCAGGAGCATCAGCAACAGCGCGAGACAGGGCACTGTCATGAAGGCGATCATCCGGGCGGCGCGCGGCGGGCTGGGCGGCCGCAGGCTCCAGGCCGTCATCATCGGCCTGGTCGCGCTCGCCTCCACCGCCGCCTCCACCCTGGCCCTGGCCATGCTGGCCGACTCCAGCAGCCCGTTCGACCGCGCGTTCGCGGCGCATCACGGCGCCAACGTCACCGCCACCGTGGACACCACCGTGGCCACGGCGTCGCAACTCGCGGCGACCGCGCACGCGCACGGAGTGACCGCGGCGGCCGGGCCGTTCTCTGAGATCCCGCTCACCGCGCAGGTCACGCTGCCTGGCATAGCCGGCTCCAGCGCCCAGCAGCTCACGATCACCGGCCGGTCCTCCCCGGGCGGCCCGGTAGATGACCTCTACCTGAGCCAGGGCCACTGGCCGGACAGCGACAGCCAGGTCGTCGTGGCAGGCAGCGGCACCCCCGGGTCCACGATCACGGTGGGCTCGCAGAAGCTGGTTGTGGTCGGCGTCGCGACCTCGATCACCAGCACCTCGGATGCGTGGGTGCTGCCGTCGGAGATCCCGGCGCTCGCCACCGCGGCGGGCGCCAGGACCGGCGGCTCCGGGCAGGCACAGATGCTGTACCAGTTCTCCGGCGCCGGCACGGCCGCCGCGATCAGCGCCGACGTCGCCACACTGCGCGCTGCGCTGCCGGCCGGGGCGCTGGCCGGCACCGCGTCCTGGCTGGACGCGCGGCAATCCGAGCAGAGCGCCATCGCGCCGTGGGTGCCGTTCATCATCGCGTTCGGCCTGCTAACGCTCGTGATCTCGGTGCTCATCGTGGTCAACGTGGTCAGCGGCGCCGTAATCGCCGGGACCACCAGGATCGGCGTGCTGAAGTCGGTCGGCTTCACCCCCGCTCAGGTGGTGGCCTGCTACGTGCTCATGGTGGCGGTGCCCGCGCTGTCCGGCTGCGTGGCCGGGGTGGTGGGCGGGAACCTGCTGGCAATCCCGCTGCTCGGCCAGAACGCGCAGATCTACCAGGTCGGCGTGCTCGGCGTCCCGCTCTGGGCCGATGCGGCTGTGCCGCTGGCGGTCCTGCTGCTGACCGCAGCCGGCGCGGTGCTCCCGGCGCTGCGCGCGGGACGGCTGAGCGCGGTCGCGGCGATCGCGACCGGGCGTGCCCCGCGACCAGCCCACGGGTACCTCGCGCAGCGGGCGCTGGCCCGGCTGATCATGCTGCCCCGGGCGGTCACGCTCGGGCTCGCGGCACCGTCCGCCCGTCCCGGCCGGACGCTGGTGACCGGGCTCGCGGTGCTGTTCGGCGTGGTGGCGGTGACGTTCGGCCTGGGACTGGGCGCCTCACTGGACCGGGCGATCACCGACGGCTCGCGGCACGCTGCCCTCCCGGTCTCGGTCACGGCCGTGCCGCCGGGCTCGGTGGCTCCCGGAGCCCTGAACGGCCCCGGCGGCAGCGCGGGCTCCAGTGGCACCAGCCACAGCGTGGTCGTCGGGCGGGCGCTGACCGCCGTGCAGCAGCAGGCCGCCGCGGCGGCGCTGGCCGCCCAGCCCGGCACGCTGCACGACCTCGCCATCACAGAGGACCACCTGAGCCTGCCCGCGGTGCCCGCCGGCGTGGAGGTCACCGCCTATGGCGGCGACCCGGCCTGGGCAGGACTCGCGCCAGTCTCGGGGCACCTGTACTCCGGGTCTGATCAGGTGGACGTGAACACGCTGTTCCTCACCGACACCAGGACCAAGGTGGGCTCCACGTACACGCTGGCCTCTGGCGGCCGCCATCTCACAGTGACGATCGCCGGCGAGGTGTTCCAGCCGGGTAACCAGCCCGACATGTTCCTGAGCGCCGCGACCCTACATGAGGTGGACCCGGCCGCCGGACCGTCGCAGTACGGCGTGGCACTCAAACCGGGCACCGATGCGCAGGCCTACGCCAACATGCTGTCAGCGGCCCTTGGCAGCTCGCTCGCGGTCACCGTCAACACCGGCGGCACTCATCTCGTCGCGGTGGTCACCCTTGTCACCATGCTGACCATCGTGATCATCATCGTCGCTGGGCTCGGCGTGCTGAACACCGTGGCACTCCAGATCAGGGAGCGGGCACACGCCATCGGCGTGTTCAAGGCGGTCGGGATGGTCCCGCTGCAGACCCTGGTGATGATCATCTGCTCGGTCGCCGTCACCGGCCTGCTCGCCGGGGTCGTAGCGGTGCCCGCCGGGGTGGCCCTGCACCACGGCCTGGTCCCGGTCATGGCGAGCGCGGCGAACTCCGGCATCCCACCGTCACTGCTGTCGGTGTACCAGCCATGGGAGTTCCTCCTGCTCGCCCTGGCTGGCCTGCTGATCGCGGTCGCCGGCGCGCTCGGCCCGGCCAGCTGGGCTGCCCGCACCCGCACCGCCTTCACACTCCGCGCCGAATAACGGACCGGGCGGGGCGGCCCGTCCCGCCCGGAACCCCGCCGCGCAGGGAGGTACGACTTCCGCCCCTGGCGCGCGGGGCTCGGTCAGAGCTGGTAGGCGCTCGCGATGGTCTTTCTGGCGGGGGCTGACCGCCGGCCTTCGTCGGGGCCTAGCGGTCAGCGGCCTGGACACGGCGCTGACTACCCCGAAGACCGGGCGCACGGACGCCGTGGGCGTTCCGACCATCATGGACGTCCACGGCATGATGGCGACAACGGCCTGCATATTACAGCCTGTCGCTCAAAGTCTCGGGCAGCCGTGATGTGGGTGGGTTGTCGAGCCCGGTTGCCGCCTCGATACGCGTATCTGGGCCCGCGGTCCGGACCCGGCGTTACGCGGTGAGGCGGTGGGAGTGTAGCTTGCGCAGGTTGTGGGCGGTGGCGGCGAGCAGCCATTCGCTATGGCAGGCGTCAAAGCCGCGGCGGGACATCGTGGTCATTTTCTGGCAGGTCTTGATCTGGCCGAATACCGGTTCGACGGTCTGGGCGCGGAGTTTGTAGTCGGCGCGGCCGCGGTGATGGCGCATCCGCCGGGTGGCCCGTGCGGTGGCCGGCAGTTTGGTCAGGTCCCGGCGCCCCGCGGGGTTGCCGGTGCGGTGGGTGGCAGGGTCTTTGGTCAGCGGGGCCAGCAGCCGTAGTTTCTGCTGCTCGGCGCGGGCGAAGTTTTCCTCGGTGACGTAGCCGGCGTCGGCGAGCACGGTACGCAGCTTCGGCCCGATCCCGGCTGCTGCCAGCTGTTCCCGGGTCTGGTCAAGCAGGGGGTGGAGCAGGGTGCGGTCGACCGGGTGCTGGCTGAGCATTGCGCCGACGATGACCTGCTGCCCGGTGACGACGAGCTGGCCGTTGTAGCCGGCCACGTATCCCTTCTTGTTGCGCATCACCCGCACGTCCGGGTCGGTGGTGTTTGCCCGCGGCTCGGTGCCGGCCCGGTTCTTGCGCGGCTCGTCGCCCGGGCGGCGGCCGCCGCGCCGTTTCCCAGCCGTCACGGCCGCGTCCCACGCTTCCTGCTTGGCCCGCTGCGCTGCCCGGCGCGCCGCGTCCTCGGCCGCCAGCCGGTCCCGGGCCGCCGCCAGCCGCTCCCGGCGCTGGGCCCGGCAGGCCAGCGCCCGCGGCGTCACAAGCTGCGGGTTATCGCCCAGCTGGGCGTCTTCGGCGGCGTCCACCTTGGCCGCCTCGGCGAGCAGCTTCTCGATCTGCGGCAGCGTCTTGCTCGCCCTCTGCGCCGCGTTGCCGGCCAGCTTGGTGCCATCTAGGCTCAACGTGCCCAGCGACACCATGCCCTCGGCGGCCAGCAGCCGCAGCACCTGGCTGAACAGCCCACCCAGCGCCGTCTCATGCCGGGCCCGGAACCGGGCGATGGTCGCGTGATCGGGACGCAGCCCGCCAGCGATCACCCGGTAGGCCACGTCGCGCACGCACCGCCGTTCGATCACCCGGCTGGACCGCTCGCCCTGGCAGTAGCCATACAGCAACAGCGCGACCATCATTTCGGGGTCAAACGCCGCCCGGCCGTGCCCATCGGCCCGGTACCGGCGGCGGAACGCGCCCAGGTCCAAGGTGGCCACCGCGTCCAGGACCACGAACACCAGGTCGTCTTCGGGCAGCCACTCGCGCATGTCCACCGGCATCAGCAACGGCTGATCACGCTGCGGGTAAAGGAAATTCTGTGGCATACACCATGATCTCAAGGACCAGGCCTGCC
>DASXIN010000100.1:0-36320 GCA_036497945.1 Streptosporangiaceae bacterium
GGCCCGGCGCTTCCTTCTCCTCCCGGGTCAGCGCGTAGATCCCGATCACCATGTCCTGGGTGGGCATGGTCACCGGCTTGCCGTCGGCCGGCTTGAGGATGTTGTTGGTGGACAGCATCAGGATCCGCGCCTCGGCCTGCGACTCGGCGGACAGCGGCAGGTGCACCGCCATCTGGTCGCCGTCGAAGTCCGCGTTGAACGCGGTGCAGACCAGCGGGTGGATCTGGATGGCCTTGCCCTCGACCAGCTGCGGCTCGAACGCCTGGATGCCCAGCCGGTGCAGCGTCGGTGCCCGGTTGAGCAGCACCGGGTGCTCGGTGATGACCTCTTCCAGCACGTCCCAGACCACCGGGCGGGCGCGCTCCACCATCCGCTTGGCCGACTTGATGTTCTGCGCGTGGTTCAGGTCGACCAGGCGCTTCATCACGAACGGCTTGAACAGCTCGACCGCCATCTCCTTGGGCAGGCCGCACTGGTGCAGCTTGAGCTGCGGGCCGACCACGATGACGCTACGGCCGGAGTAGTCCACCCGCTTGCCCAGCAGGTTCTGCCGGAAGCGGCCCTGCTTGCCCTTGAGCATGTCGGACAGCGACTTGAGCGGGCGGTTGCCCGGACCGGTCACCGGCCGGCCGCGGCGGCCGTTGTCGAACAGCGAGTCCACGGCCTCCTGCAGCATCCGCTTCTCGTTGTTCACGATGATCTCGGGCGCGCCGAGATCGAGCAGCCGCTTGAGCCGGTTGTTCCGGTTGATCACCCGGCGGTACAGGTCGTTCAGGTCGGAGGTGGCGAACCGGCCACCGTCGAGCTGAACCATCGGCCGCAGGTCCGGCGGGATCACCGGGATGCAGTCGAGCACCATGCCCATTGGGCTGTTCCGGGTGGACAGGAACGCGGACACCACCTTGAGCCGCTTGAGCGCGCGCGCCTTGCGCTGGCCCTTGCCGCTGCGGATGGTCTCGCGCAGGTTGGCTGCCTCGCCCTCTAGGTCGAAGCTGGCCAGCCGCTCCTGGATGGCCTGGGCGCCCATGCCGCCGCGGAAGTAGCGGCCGAACCGGTCGCGCATCTCGCGGTACAGCAGCTCGTCGCCCTCCAGGTCCTGGACCTTGAGGTTCTTGAACCGGGTCCAGACCTCATCCAGCCGGTCGATCTCGCGCTGCGCGCGGTCCCGGATCTGGCGGCACTCGCGGTCGCAGCTCTCCCGCAGCTTGCGCCGGGCGTCGCCCTTGGCGCCAGCCGCTTCCAGCTCGGCCAGGTCCTTCTCCAGCTTGGCCTGGCGGGCCTCGATGTCGCTGTCCCGGCGCTGCTCCAGTTGGCCGCGCTCCACCGAGATCTTGGCCTCGAGGCTGGGCAGGTCCCGGCCGCGGGACTCGTCGTCCACGTAGGTGATCATGTACGCGGCGAAGTAGATGACCTTTTCCAGGTCCTTGGGCGCCAGGTCGAGCAGGTAGCCGAGCCGGCTGGGCACACCCTTGAAGTACCAGATGTGCGTGACCGGCGCGGCCAGCTCGATGTGGCCCATCCGCTCCCGGCGCACCTTGGCCCGGGTGACTTCCACGCCACACCGCTCACAGATGATGCCCTTGAAGCGGACCCGCTTGTACTTGCCGCAGTAGCACTCCCAGTCCCGGGTCGGACCGAAGATCTTCTCGCAGAAGAGCCCGTCCTTCTCTGGCTTGAGGGTGCGGTAGTTGATGGTTTCCGGCTTCTTAACTTCGCCGTGCGACCACTGCCGGATGTCGTCAGCGGTCGCCAGGCCGATACGCAGGTCGTCGAAGAAGTTGACGTCAAGCACGTGTGTTTCCCCTGGGGTAGTTCGGATGAGAGCGGTGCCCCCGGGCAGCCCGGGCGGTCAGGCCCGGGCTACCCGGCACGCTCTCACACCTCTTCAACGCTGCTCGGCTCGCGCCGGGACAGGTCGATGCCGAGTTCTTCCGCGGCGCGGAAGACGTCCTCATCGGTGTCGCGCATCTCGATGGCCGCGCCATCGCTGGACAGCACCTCCACGTTGAGGCACAGCGACTGCATCTCCTTGATCAGCACCTTGAACGACTCGGGGATGCCCGGTTCCGGGATGTTCTCGCCCTTGACAATGGCCTCGTAGACCTTGACCCGGCCGAGCACGTCGTCGGACTTGATGGTGAGCAGTTCCTGCAGGGCGTAGGCGGCGCCGTAGGCCTCCAGGGCCCACACCTCCATCTCCCCGAACCGCTGGCCACCGAACTGGGCCTTACCACCGAGTGGCTGCTGCGTGATCATCGAGTACGGGCCCGTTGACCGCGCGTGGATCTTGTCATCCACCAGGTGCAGCAGCTTGAGGATGTAGATGTAACCGACCGAGATGGGGTCCTTGAACGGCTCCCCGGTACGGCCGTCGAACAGCTGGGCCTTGCCGCTGGCGCCGACCAGCTGGTCGCCGTCCCGGTTCGGCAGCGTGCTGCCGAGCAGGCCGGTGATCTCCTCCTCGCGGGCGCCGTCGAACACCGGCGTGGCTACCGGGGTGCCGGACTCAGCCGCGTCTGCGCTGATCGAGCGCAGCCGCTCCTTCCAGTCCGCGTCATCCCCAGTGACCTGCCAGCCGGACTTGGCCACCCAGCCGAGGTGGGTCTCCAGCACCTGGCCGACGTTCATTCGGCCGGGCACACCGAGCGGGTTGAGCACGATGTCCACCGCGGTCCCGTCGGGCAGGAACGGCATGTCCTCGATCGGCAGGATCTTGGCGATGACGCCCTTGTTCCCGTGCCGGCCGGCCAGCTTGTCACCATCGGTGATCTTCCGCTTAGCCGCCACGTACACCCGGACCAGCTCGTTCACACCAGGCGGCAGCTCGTCGCCGTCTTCCCGGGTGAACACCCGGACGCCGATCACCTTGCCGGACTCGCCGTGCGGCACCTTCAGCGAGGTGTCGCGGACTTCCCGCGCCTTCTCACCGAAGATGGCCCGGAGCAGCCGCTCCTCCGGGGTCAGCTCGGTCTCGCCCTTGGGCGTCACCTTGCCGACCAGGATGTCGCCTGTGACGACCTCGGCACCGATCCGGATGATGCCCCGGTCGTCCAGGTCAGCCAGCACCTCTTCGGAGACGTTCGGGATGTCCCGGGTGATCTCCTCGGGGCCCAGCTTGGTGTCCCGGGCGTCGACCTCGTGCTCCTCGATGTGGATCGAGGACAGCACGTCGTCCTGGACCAGGCGCTGGGACAGGATGATCGCGTCCTCGTAGTTGTGCCCCTCCCAGGGCATGAACGCGACCAGCAGGTTCCGGCCGAGCGCCATCTCGCCCTCGTCGGTGCACGGGCCGTCCGCGATGACCTGACCGGCCTCGATCCGCTGACCCTCGCTGACCACCGGCTTCTGGTTGAAGCAGGTGCCCTGGTTGGACCGGCGGAACTTGGCCACCAGGTAGGTGTTGCGGGTCCCGTCGTCGTTGCCCACGGTGACGTAGTCCGCGCAGGACTCCTCGACCACCCCGGCCTTATCGGCCAGGATCACGTCGCCCGCGTCGGTCGCGGCCCGGTACTCCATCCCGGTGCCCACCAGCGGCGCCTCGCTGCGCAGCAGCGGCACCGACTGGCGCTGCATGTTGGAGCCCATCAGCGCCCGGTTGGCGTCGTCGTGCTCCAGGAACGGGATCATGGCGGTGGCCACCGACACCATCTGGCGCGGCGACACGTCCATGTAGTCCACGTCGTCCGGGCCGATGTAGTCGACCTCGCCACCCTTGCGGCGGACCAGGATGCGGCGCTCGGCGAACTCCCCGTCCGGGCCCAGCGGCGTGTTCGCCTGGGCGATGACGTGCCGGTCCTCCTCGTCCGCGGTGAGGTAGTCGATCTGGCTGGTGACCTTGCCGTTCTTCACCTTGCGGTACGGCGTCTCGACGAAGCCGAACGCGTTCACCCGGGCGTACGAGGCCAGCGAGCCGATCAGGCCGATGTTCGGCCCTTCCGGCGTCTCGATCGGGCACATCCGGCCGTAGTGCGACGGGTGCACGTCACGGACCTCGAACCCGGCCCGCTCCCGGGACAGTCCGCCCGGGCCGAGCGCGGACAGCCGGCGCTTGTGCGTCAGGCCGGCCAGCGGGTTGGTCTGGTCCATGAACTGGGAGAGCTGGCTGGTGCCGAAGAACTCCTTGATCGCGGCGACCACCGGGCGGATGTTGATCAGGGTCTGCGGCGTGATCGCCTCGACGTCCTGGGTCGTCATCCGCTCCCGGACCACCCGCTCCATCCGGGCCAGGCCCAGCCGGACCTGGTTCTGGATGAGCTCACCCACGGTGCGCAGGCGGCGGTTGCCGAAGTGGTCGATGTCGTCGGTCTCGATCGGGATGACGACGTCGCCCGCCTTCATCTCGTCCTCGCCGGCGTGCAGCCGGACCAGGTACTCGATGGTGGCCACGATGTCGTCCTCGGTCAGCGTGCCCTGCCGGATCGGCAGGCCGAGGCCGAGCTTCTTGTTGATCTTGTACCGGCCGACCTTGGCCAGGTCGTAGCGCTTCGGGTTGAAGTACAGGTTCTCCAGCAGCGCCTGCGCGGACTCCCTGGTCGGGGGCTCGCCCGGGCGCAGCTTGCGGTAGATGTCCAGCAGCGCGTCATCCTGGCCGGTGGTGTGGTCCTTCTCCAGGGTGGCCCGCATCGACTCGTACTCGCCGAACCGCTCCAGGATCCGCGCGTCGTCCCAGCCCAGCGCCTTGAGCAGCACGGTCACGCTCTGCTTGCGCTTGCGGTCGATGCGGACCCCGACGCTGTCCCGCTTGTCGATCTCGAACTCGAGCCAAGCGCCGCGGGACGGGATCACCTTGCAGCTGAAGATGTCCTTGTCGGACGTCTTGTCCACCTGGCGGTCGAAGTACACGCCGGGGGAACGGACGAGCTGCGACACCACGACACGCTCGGTGCCGTTGATGATGAACGTGCCCCGGGGTGACATCAGCGGGAAGTCACCCATGAACACGGTCTGGCTCTTGATCTCGCCCGTGCTGTTGTTGATGAACTCGGCCGTGACGAACATCGGGGCCGAGTAGTGCATGTCCTTGTCCTTGCACTCCTCCACGGAGTACTTGGGCGGCTCGAACCGGTGATCACGGAACGAGAGGGACATGGTTCCCGTAAAGTCCTCGATCGGGCTAATCTCTTCGAAGATCTCTTCGAGACCGGACTGTTCCGGAACCTCCTTCAGACCAGCTTCGCGCGCCGCATCCACCCGGGCACGCCAGCGCTCGTTGCCGAGCAGCCAGTCGAAAGACTCGGTCTGCAGGGCAAGGAGGCCAGGAACCTCAAGAGGTTCCTTGAAGCGGGCGAAGGAAACGCGACGAGGGGCGGTACTGGCGGCGGAGGCGCTGCGCGATGCTGCCAACAGGGGTCCTTCCGAGCTTGTGGCCGAATATCACCGCACGCACGCAAAACGCCCTGCGGCGGACGCCGCGGGGGGTCGAGGATGCCGAGGACGCAAGAGTGCAGCGCAAATTGGCAGTGTAGCCTACAGCTACACCGCTCGTCAACTGTATCTCAATATGAGGTTCACGGTTGCTCCGCAGCATGGCTCTTTCGAGGCAAAACGTCAAGTCCACGCCACGTGGTCTGCTCATCTGAGTGACGTGACGAACACCACATTCGGCCCTGCGTGTGAGTCGGTGTACTCCTGGGTAAGCATAACGGTTCCGCTCGCGAAATATTCCCGGGTCCCGTAACCGACCGGAGACGTGGCGTGCGCCGGCCCAGGCCCAGGCCAGGTCCGGACACGTCCGGACACACGTGTGCCGGGCCCACGCGGCTGCGCGGGCCCGGCACAGCGAGCGCCGGGTGAGCGGCGTTACTTGACCGTGACGGTGGCGCCGGCCCCCTCCAGGGCGGCCTTGGCCTTGTCCGCGGCCTCCTTGTTGACCCGCTCCAGGAGCGGCTTGGGCGCGCCGTCCACCAGGTCCTTGGCCTCCTTGAGGCCCAGGCTGGTCAGGCTGCGCACCTCCTTGATGACCTGGATCTTCTTGTCGCCCGCGCCCTCGAGGATGACGTCGAACTCGTCCTTCTCCTCCTCGGCCGGGGCCTCCGCGCCGGCCGGCGCGGCCGCGACGGCCGCGACTGGGGCGGCCGCCTTGACGTCGAACGTGTCCTCGAACTGCTTCACGAACTCGGACAGCTCCAGGAGGGTCATCTCCTTGAACGCGTCGAGCAGGTCGTCAGTGCTGAGCTTCGCCATGATTGCTGGGTTCCTTTTCCTTCAGTCTGCTTGTGGTGTCCGGTCCGCCGACTACTCGGCGCTGGCCTCGTCGGTGCTGGCCTCGTCGGTGCTGGCCCCATCGGTGCCGACCCCATTGGTGCTGGGGGCATCGGTGCTGGGGGCATCCGCGACGGCTGCCGCCCCACCCTCGGCTTCCCGCTTGACCCGCAGCGCGTCGGCCAGCTGAGCCATCTGCACGGGCAGCGCGTTCATCACCGCGGCCGCCTTGGACATCGAGGCCTTCATCCCGCCGGCCAGCCTGGCCAGCAGCACCTCGCGCGGCTCCAGGTCGGCCAGCCGCTCGATCTCGGCGGGCGAGATCGCCTTGCCGTCGAGCACCCCGCCCTTGATCACCAGCAGCGGGTTGGCCCGGGAGAAGTCGCGGAGCCCCTTGGCCGCGTCGACCACGTCGCCCTTGACGAACGCGATGGCCGACGGGCCGGACAGCAGCTCGCCGAGTTGGCCCGCCACGCCCGCCTCGTTCGCGGCGATCTTGGTCAGCGTGTTCTTCACCACCGTGAACGTGGCGCTCTCCCCGAGCGAACCGCGCAGCTCGGCGAGCTGGGCCACGGTCAGGCCGCGGTAC
The DNA here is from genome assembly GCA_036497945.1 of Streptosporangiaceae bacterium. GTDB lineage: Bacteria > Actinomycetota > Actinomycetes > Streptosporangiales > Streptosporangiaceae > RYN-230. Next base: position 6,791 of record DASXIN010000100.1, read on the forward strand.
TCGGTCAGCACCGCGCCCTCCGAGCTCTGGAATCGCTCGGTGAGCTCGGCGACCGCAGTCACCTTATCCGCCCTCGCCATGGGCCTCCTTTCCTGTTCCGTCGCCGGTCAGGAAGGAGGGTGCGATGCGAAACGCCCCGGCGCAGGCACCAGGGCGTGGACACCACCGGCCAGCAACTGGCCGGGTGGTTCAGCTCGGACGCCTGCGCGGGCCGCCCGCTGACGCGGGTCCTTCGGCTACCACCTGACGGGCAGGCGGCAACGACCGACGGTCTTTGGCTTCGTGCCCACCATATTGCCTAACGCCGGTACCAGCCAAATCAGCTGCGCCGCAGCCCGCCGCCACGGGCCGGTCAGCGCCCTTCGGGCGCTCCGGCATCAGCGCGGTGAGTTGTACCCCGCGGGTGGGGCACAATCCACCGCGCTAAAGAGTGCTGGGGTCATGGGAAGCGGCAAGCCCGCCCCAACCGGCCGGGAAGGCCTGCGGGACGGGCTTGCGGGGTCGGGCTAGGGCCGTTAGCTGGCCGGGGCCTCCTCGAGTTCCTCGGTGAGGCCACGAGTCTTGGCCGGGTCCACCGGGATGCTCGGGCCCATGCTGGTGGTCATCGCGATCTTCTTGACGTACCGGCCCTTGGCCGCGGACGGCTTGAGCCGGAGTACCTCGTCCAGGGCGGCCGCGTAGTTCTGCACCAGCGCGGTGGCCGGGAACGATGCCTTGCCGATCACGAAGTGCAGGTTCCCGTGCCGGTCCACCCGGAACTCGATCTTCCCGCCCTTGATCTCGGTGACGGCCTTAGCCACGTCCGGGGTGACCGTGCCGGTCTTGGGGTTGGGCATCAGGCCGCGCGGCCCGAGCACCCGGCCCAGCCGGCCGACCTTGCCCATCAGGTCGGGAGTGGCGACGACCGCGTCGAAGTCCAGGAACCCGCCCTGGATGCGCTCGATCAGATCGTCGGAGCCGACGTAGTCCGCACCCGCGGCGCGGGCCTCGTCGGCCCGGTTCCCGGTGGCGAACACCAGCACCCGGGCCGTCTTACCGGTCCCGTTGGGCAGGTTGACCGTGCCGCGGACCATCTGGTCCGCCTTCCGCGGGTCCACGCCGAGCCGCAGGGCGACCTCGACGGTGGGATCGAACTTGGTCTTGGCCGTCTCCTTGGCCAGGTTGACCGCTTCGGCCGGGGTGTACAGCTGGTCCGGGTCGATCAACTCGGCGGCCTGACGATAGGCCTTACTGCGCTTCATAACTTTCTCCTTGGTACTGATGCGGAGGTCGTGGTCGGTGGGCCAGCGCGTGGCCCTGCCACTGGGTTTCGGCTCAGCCGCTGACGGTGAGCCCCATCGACCGGGCGGTGCCGGCGATGATCTTCTCGGCCGCCTCGATGCTGGTCGCGTTGAGGTCGGGCATCTTGGTCTGCGCGATCTGGCGGACCTGGGACGCGGTCACTGAGCCCACCTTGGTGGTGAGCGGCTCGCCGCTGCCCTTGGCCACGCCCGCGGCCTTCTTCAGCAACTCGGCGGCCGGCGGGGTCTTGGTCACGAAGGAGAACGAGCGATCCTCGTAGATCGTGATCTCCACCGGGACGACATTGCCCCGCTGCGACTCTGTCGCGGCGTTGTACTGCCGGCAGAAGTCCATGATGTTGACGCCATGCGGGCCAAGCGCGGTGCCGACCGGCGGCGCCGGGGTAGCCGCGCCCGCCTGCAGCTGCACCTTGACAACCGCAGCGATCTTCTTCTTCCGTGGGGCCATCTGTACGGGTCCTGTTCCTTACCTGGGCTGACGCGGATCAGATCTTGGCGACCTGATCGAAGGAAAGCTCGACCGGGGTCTCCCGGCCGAAGATGGAGACGAGCACCTTAAGCTTCTGGGTGTCCGGGTTGACCTCGTTCACCGTGGCGGGGAGCGTGGCGAACGGGCCGTCCATCACGGTAACGGATTCGCCGGGCTCGTATTCCACCGAGGACCGGCGCACCTCGGCCGGCGTCACCTTCTGCTCCGGCTCGGGGGCGAGCAGCGAGGCCACCTCGTCCAGGCTCAGCGGCGATGGCCGGCTGGACAGGCCGACGAAGCCGGTCACCCCGGGGGTGTTGCGCACCGCGGCCCAGGACTCGTCGGTCAGATCCATCCGGACCAGGATGTAACCGGGCAGCACCTTCTCCGAGACCTGCTGCCGCTTGCCACCCTTGATCTCGGTCACCTCGTGCACTGGGACCTCGATCTGGAAGATGTAGTCCTCCATGTTCAGCGACTGGGTGCGGCTCTCCAGGTTCGCCTTGACCCGGTTCTCGTACCCGGCGTAGGAGTGCACCACATACCAGTCACCCGGCTGCAGCCGCAGTTCCGCCTTGAACATGGCGACCGGGTCGTCGTCCTCGACCGCGGCGCCCGCGTCGTCCTCAGCCGCGTCAGCCTCATCCGCCGCGTCAGCCTCAGCCTCGTCCTCAGCCGCGTCAGCCTCAGCCTCAGCCTCGGCCACGTCAGCCTCGTCCTCAGCCGCCTCGGCCTCGTCCTCAGCCGCGCCAGCCTCATCCGCCGCGTCAACTTCAGCCGCGTCAGCCTCAGCCTCGGCGTCGGGCTGGTCTTCGGCGGCTGCGTCCGCCGCGGCTTCGGGCTCAGCCTCGGCCGGGCTGGCCGCCGCTTCATCGGGCGGGGCAGCCGCCTCGGTCAGGTCGTCCGCCTGATCACTGACGTGCACTTGGAACTCGGACACGATAGCTCTTTCTCTCCGCTCTTGGCTGGCGGCGCATTCCCCCGGCCTACCCTGGCTCGGCCCGTCCTGGCCTCCCAGCGCCAGGACCAGCTGGCGACGCCGTCCCCGGTTCTGGCACCTGGCCGCAGCCGCCCCGGCGGCTCAGCCCAGGACCGCGGTCACCAGGTGGTAGAAGCCGAGGTCCAGCAGCGACACGATCACCGCCATGATGACTACGAACGTCAGCGCCACGGTCGTGTAGGTGATCAGTTCATGGCGGGTCGGCCAGATCACCTTGCGCAGTTCGGCAATGACCTGACGGACGAAGAGCGCAGGCGAAGTCCGGCTGTCTTTGGCCGGCCCGCCGGGCTTGGGGCCCTTGGTGACCTCACCACGCGTCTGAGTCGCCATGTCCTCACCTGAGCAACGCTGATTGGTGTACCAGCTGATACCACCAGCCCACGCCGGGGCGCGGGCCGCTTACGCAGGGCAGGAGGGACTCGAACCCCCAACCACCGGTTTTGGAGACCGGGACTCTGGCCAATTGAGCTACTGCCCTCTGCTACCTGGGTGCCGCCTGGAGGCGCCTGCCGTCCCTTGCGGGCGCGCAGCCGTCACCGGGTGGACCACCACCGGTCGCTGAAGTCTACGTTGCCGCGGGCCCGCCGTCGAACCATGCCGGGCAAGGCGTTGAAATCTATCGCCGCCACGGCCCGGCGGGCCTGGCTGGCCCCGGGCCGGCTCCAGGTAATCGCGGTGCGGTCACTATCGGTGAGGTGCCACCATGGGGTCATGACTTCAGCCCACCCGCGTATCTCCGCCCGTGTCTCTGCCATCGCCGAGTCGGCCACGCTGGCCGTGGACTCGAAGGCGAAAGCGCTCAGGGCGGCGGGCCGGCCGGTCATCGGGTTCGGGGCGGGCGAGCCCGACTTCCCGACCCCCGGCTACATCGTGGCGGCTGCACAGCGGGCCTGCGCTGAGCCCCGGTTCCACAAGTACACGCCTACCCCCGGGCTGCCCGAGCTGCGCGAGGCGGTCGCGGTCAAGACCGCGCGCGACTCCGGCTACCAGGTCAAAGCCAGCCAGGTGCTGATTACCAACGGCGGCAAGTACGCGGTGTACCAGACGTTCGCCACGCTGCTCGACCCGGGCGATGAGGTGCTGCTGCCCACGCCTTACTGGACCACGTACCCGGAGGCCATTCAGCTGGCCGGCGGCGTCCCGGTGCCGGTGCTGGCCGACGAGCGGACCGGCTACCGGGTGTCCGTTGCTGATCTGGAAGCGGCCCGCACCGAGCGCACCAAGCTGCTGGTATTCGTGTCCCCGTCCAACCCGACCGGCGCGGTGTACCCGCCGGACGAGGTGGCCGCGATCGGCCAGTGGGCCGCGGCACACGGGCTGTGGGTGGTTACCGACGAGATCTACGAGCACCTGGTGTACGGCGACGCCCAGTTCTCCTCGATCCCGGTGGCCGCGCCGGAGATCGCGGACACCTGCGTGGTGCTGAACGGGGTGGCCAAGACGTACGCGATGACCGGCTGGCGGGTCGGCTGGATGATCGGCCCGGCCGACGTGATCAAGGCGGCCACCAATCTGCAGTCGCACGCCACCTCCAACGTGTCCAACGTGGCGCAGGCGGCGGCGCTCGCGGCGGTGTCCGGTGACCTGTCCGCGGTGGCCGAGATGCGGGCCGCGTTCGACCGCCGCCGTCAGACGATGACCAGCATGCTGAACGAGATACCTGGCGTGGTGTGCCCGCTGCCGGAAGGGGCGTTCTACTGCTACCCCTCGGTCAAGGGGGTGCTCGGGAAGGAGCTAGCCGGCCACCGCCCGGCCACGTCGGCGGAGCTGGCCGAGGTCATCCTGGACCACGCCGACGTGGCGGTGGTGCCAGGCGAGGCGTTCGGCACGCCAGGCTACTTCCGGCTGTCCTATGCGCTGGGCGACGACGATCTGGCCGACGGGATCAGCCGGATGGGCAAGCTGCTCAGCGAAGCGCACTGAGCGACCGGGCGCGCTCATGCCGCGGCCGATCGCCACGCTGCCCAAGGCGCACCTGCACCTGCACTTCACCGGCGCGATGCGGCACGCCACGCTGGTTGACCTGGCGGCGCAGCACGGGGTGCACCTGCCGGAGGCACTGACCCGCGCCTGGCCACCCCGGCTGAGCGCGGCGGACGAGCGCGGCTGGTTCCGGTTCCAGCGGCTGTACGACATCGCGCGGTCGGTGCTGCGCACCCCCCAGGACGTGCGGCGGCTGCTGCGCGAGACCGCGGAGGACGAGCGGGCCGAGGGATCCGGCTGGCTGGAGATCCAAATCGACCCGTCCGGATACGGGCAGCGGTTCGGCGGCCTGACCCCCACGGTGGAGCTGGTCCTCGACGCGGCACACGCGGCGGCCACCGCGACCGGGGTGGGCATCGGCCTGATCATCGCGGCCAACCGGACCAAGCACCCGCTGGAGGCGCGGACGCTGGCCCGGCTGGCCGCGCAGTACGCGGGCCGCGGGGTGATCGGGTTCGGGCTGAGCAACGACGAGCGGCGCGGCGGCGCGGCCGAGTTCGCGGCCGCGTTCCGCATCGCGGCCCGGTCCGGGCTGCTGCTCACCCCGCACGGCGGTGAGCTGTGCGGGCCGGACAGCGTCCGGGCCTGCCTGGATGCCCTGCACGCGGACCGGATCGGGCACGGCGTGGCCGCGGCAGGCGACGCCGAGCTGACCAAACGGCTGGCGGCCGGAAAGATCATCCTGGAGGTCTGCCCGGCGTCCAACGTGGCGCTGGGCGTGGCCGCAGACGCTGCGGCTGTGCCGCTGAACACGTTGCTCGGCGACGGCGTGCCGGTCGCCCTGGCGGCCGACGACCCGCTGCTGTTCGGGTCCCGGCTGGGCGCGCAGTACGAGATCGCTCGCCGGGCGCATGGCCTGGCCGACGATCAGCTGGCCGAGCTGGCCCGGATGTCGGTGCGCGGCTCGGTCGCCCCGCCGGACACCGCCCGCCGGCTGCTGGCCGGCATCGACACCTGGCTGGCCAGTCCCGGCTAGCTCAACGGCTCTTCGGCGGACAGCGGGTGCTGCCGGGCAGCCGCCTTGGCCTGCTCGGCCACGTGCGGCGCGCGGCGCGACAGGATCACGATCCCGGAGATCATGACCAGCAGCGCGGCCACCTCCAGGGTGATGTTCAGCGGACCGCTGCTGATCGTCTCGTCCAGCAGCCCGACGGCCAGCGCGATGGAGACCAGCGGGTCGACCGCGGTGATCACCGCGAGCACCGGGCTGACCAGGATGCCGGCCTGGTAGGCGCTCTGGTTGAGCAGGAAGCCAAGCGGGCCGACGATGACCGCGGCGTACAGCGGCCACTGGTAGGGCAGGTGGCTGAGCCCGCCGTGCCAGCCGCCGGACAGCAGCTTGAGCACGAACGCGGTCACCCCGTAGGAGATCCCGCAGGCCAGCGCCAACATGATCGCCCGTAGCGCGGCGGGGCCCATCGCAGCCACCGCAAGACACCCGGCCAGCGCCACCCCGTACGCGATCCCCAGCGGGATCGCGTCCACCGGCGGCACGGTGGCCACGCCGCCGTGCGGCCGGGCCACGGCCAGGAACAGGGCCAGGCCGCCGGCGCAGCACAGCACGCCAAGCAGGATTTCCCAGTCCGGCCACTGGTGCCGGAACGCGGATGCGATCAGCGCCGCGAAGATCAGATCGCAGACCAGGATCGGCTGGACCAGGGCCAGCTCACCGTAGTGCAGCGCGACGATCTGCAGGATGACGCCGGTGATGTTGAGCACGATGGCGATCAGCCAGAGCGGGCGGTGCAGCAGGTCGAGGATCAGCCGCACCGACAGCGGATTGTGCCGCGTGCTGACCTGCTTGGTGCTGCGTTGCTCGAGCACCGCGGCAGTGCCGTCGTTGACCGCGTTGGCGAGGGCCGCCACGACGGCCGTGACCGGGAACCCCACAGGCCGGCCGTTCCCGGTTAACCTCCGGGTAAAACGTTGGCCTGCGTGCTGGCCGGGGGCGATCAGGGCGTTATCAGGACACCGAGGACCGCCAGGAGGGCAAGATCTCATCGATGAGCGCCTCGGTCTCCGGCGCCATCTGGGGCAGCACCTCGTCCAGCGCGGTCCGCGCGCACAGCTCGTCCACCACGGCGCGGATCAGGTCCGGCCGGCCGGCCGCTTGCGCGGCGCGGAGCAGATCCCGCCAGAGCAGCTCATCGTCGAAGGCCAGGCGCAGCCCGGCCCGGGCCGCGTCCATCGCGTCCTCGGGGTCGCCCGCGACCAGCCGGACTTCGGCCAGCCGGTGCGCGGCGTCGGCCACCTGGGCGGCGGCCTCGTACTCCAGGTCGCCGGTGGCCAGCCAGGCGTACCGTCCGGGCGGGCGCCCGTCGAGCAGCTGCCCGCGCACCAGGTCGAGGGCCCTTACCAGGTAGCCGGCCTCGGCCGCACTGCCGAGCGGGGCCAGCCCGGCACTGCCGGCCAGGGCGCGGAACACGTGCCAGTCCACCCGGACCCCAGAACCGAGCCGGAGCCGGCCGGCCGCGTCCTCGGCCAGGTGGGGGCGGCCGATGCTATCCGTGCCCAGCCAGTCCCGGGCCGCGGCCAGCGCCGCGTCGAGTGCCTGGCTGTCGGTCCCGCGCGGCCAGATCGCGGCCTCCACCGCGTTGCGGTGCACCCCACCGGAGTGCATGGCCAGGAACACGACCACCTCGGTGACCAGGCCCACCAGATCCGGTTCGAGTACGCCGGGGGCGCGCACCGAGATCGGGCCGAGGATGCCAATGTCCACCGGCATGTCCCGGCCGGGGTCCAGCTGTTCGGGCGGCGCCGCATCCGCGGCGGGCGGGCCCAGCGGGGCACCCTCGAGCCGGCCCGCCGTGTCGAACAGTTCCATGACCGCGTCGTACTGCCGCGCAGGCAGCAGCTGGGCCTGCACATCGAGGCCGAGCAGCCCCGCCAGCAGCCGTCCTTCGGCGGTGACTTCCCAGGTCCAGGAGCTACCTGGGATGTCGCCGGCGAGCAGGTAGCCAGCCGCGGACTCGTGCCGGGCCTGGGCCAGCGCGAGCAGCCGGGGGCGCTGCCCCAGCGTCGGCGGAACCGCGCTGATCAGGTAGTGCGGCGGCCAGGCGGCCGGATCGACGGCCGGCGGCCCGCCCCGCCCGGTGCCCGCGGCCACCATGGCCTCGGCGGCCGCGGCGGCCCGGGCCTCCATCGCGGGCAGCGCCTCGTCCAGCGAGTCCACCGCCTCCACCCGGTCCGGCGCGATGTCGGCCAGGTCCGGGCCAAACCCAACCAGGGTCAGCCGCATCCCGTCCGACCAGCGGTTGGTAGCCAGCTCCACGGCCATCGCGGACAGCACGGCGGTGACCATCGGCTCGGGGCCGGTGACCGAAATCAGCCCCTGCGCAGCCGCCAGGTCGACCAGCACCCGCCCGGTGCCGTCGGTGCCGATGGTGACCAGGCCGGGGAACAGCTGCGGCTCCTCGCTAGCTTCCTTCAGCTCGACCAGCGGCAGCGCGGTGGCCGGCAGCCGCCACACCTGCCCATCGCCCACCGCCGTCCACGGCACGGGCGCGTCCAGGTCGGCCGGGGCCACCCAGAGATCTAGGTTTTCCTGGCTGAGATGGGCCGCGAACACGGTCGGCGGGGTGCGCCAGGACCGGGCCAGCGCGTGCGACAGGTAGCGCAGGCCAGTATCGAGCAGCTGGCTGGATGGCTCGTCGGCAGCGGACCGCATGGCCGCTTCGGCCAGCGCGGGCTCCGGGTCGGGCCCCAGGACCCGCCGGCCGAACGCCCGCTGCCACAGCTGCTCGCGGCGCCGCCGCCCGAGGGCGGCCAGGACCGCACTGGCCAGCAGGGACGCGGCCGCGAGCTCGTGTGGGTACCAGGGCGTGGCGTCCGGCCGGCTGACGCCGCCGGGGTCGCTGCGGGCGGGACGATCCGGCCCCGGGAAGACGGCCCGGCCGTTCGCAGCGGCCGGGCTGGCCGCAGGCCGGTCAGGCGCCCGGTGCCGCCCGGCGTCGGCCCGGGCCGCGCGCTGGCCGTCCGTCCGGTGCCGTCCCGCGCCGGGCTGGGCCGCCGGGTGGTCCGCGGGCCCGCCGGGGGCCGACGCGGCCGGACTGGCCGACGCCGCCGGACTCGCCGACGCGGCTGAGCTGGCCGGTTCTGGGGTGCTGGGCGAGCCGTCGGCGGGCGGGACCGCGGGCTTGGCGTCCGGGCGGGCCGGTCCGGTGACCGCCTCGATCCCGGGACCATGGGCGTCGCGCGGCATGTGCAGCACCCAGCCCGGGCGGATCAGGCTGGCGTTGGTGAGCTTGGCGCCGTCGGGCTGGATCCGGCCGGAGTTCAGCTCGAAGATCTCCCGGTACCGGCGGCCGTCGCCCAGAAACTTCTGCGCGATTTCCCACAGGCTCTCGTGAAACCGGCCGGCCGGCGGCTGCACCACGTAGATCTTCTCGGCCCGCAGCGGGCGGGCCCCGGGCGGTGCGTGATTCTCGTCCGGTGGGTGCGCGGCCCGCGGCGGGTGCGCTCCAGGGTCCGGGTGCGTGCCGTGCCGGATGTGCGCCCCGGACGGCGAATGCGCCAGCTGCGGCGGGCCGGCCAGCACCGGCGGGTTGGCCAGGGCCGGCGCGCTGGCCGCGTGGCGGCCGACGGCCGTGCCGGCCGGAGCACCCGCAGCGGGGGCCGGGCGAGCCGGCTGCGCCTGGTGGATGGCCTGCGGGCCGGCCTGCTGGGTAAGGGCCGGGGACAGCGCGGCGGTCGCGGCGAACGTCAGCAGCGCGGCGGTGACCAACCGGTGCACCAGGGCCTGGGTTCCGCCGGCCAGCGGCACCCGGGCCGGCATGCCCGCGTTCCGCACCGCCGCCCTGACCTCGGCGATCACGCAGCAGACCAACTGCAGCCAGGCCAGCCAGACGGCCACGGAGAGCACCCGGAGGATGCTGAACACGTCCAGCTGGTGGGTGAGCACCGACAGCGAGGGCACCGAGTGCGGCACCGGGAGGCCGAACACAGCCACCAGGGCCAACGGCACCCCGGCGGTGAGGGCGAGCAGGGCCGCCGTGGCCAGCAGCCCGATGAGCAGGTCAGTGAGGGTGCGGCGGCGAGCCGGCCGCCGGCTGCCCGGTATCGGTGGCATCAGCAGAGTGCTCCCTGGTTGATCCCGCATTGCGCGGTGGCGCTCTCCTGCGCGGTCTCGGTGAACTCGCCCAGTACCCCGGGGATGAGCGGCCGGGTGGTGATGGTGACCTGGACGGTGGCGGTGTCCGGGCCGACCGTGCAGGTGTCCATCGCGGCGCTGGTCACCGCGTCCACGCCGGCGCTGGACCCGCGTGCGTACTGCTGCACCAGCTGGCCGGCCAGAGTGCACGCGCCGGGCCCGATGGTGGCCACTCCGGTGCTGCGGAGCGCGGCGACATTGATGTCGCCCGCCGCGGCCCGGGCCGCCTGCTCGGCGATGTCCGCGGCCCGTTCCCTGGCGTTCATGGCCACGCCACCGTCCACGATCAGCGCGGTGAGCAGAATCACCGCCATGGCGAAGATCACGGTGAACACGGCCACCGAGCCCTGCTGACCCGGGGGGGCGACCCCCCGGACCCCCCGATCGCCGCTTCGCGCCGAGCGGCCGCACGCCGCCGCGGCAAAAACCCAGCGGGGCGACCCCCCGCTCAGCATCCCGGTGCCCGGCAGGTGAAGACGTCCAGCGGGGCTGCCGCCTGGCTGCTGAACAGGACGGTTGGCCGGAAACCGAGCAGGCCGAACGGACTCATGTTCACGTCACAGGTCACCGTCACACTCACCGCCGCACCCGGCTGGACCGGCTGGCCGACCGCGGGAAACCCGGCCACCTGGGCCTGCACACTGCCGGCCGCGCACCAACTGGTGTGGCCCAGATCGGCCTGAGCGGCCTGCAGTGCGGCCTGGCCGGCCTGCGGTTGGGACTGGGCCAGCGAGGCCGCCCGGGCCGCGTCCCGGGCGGCGCCGTCCAGGTGCCCCTGCGCTTCCACCACCCGGCCGGCCGCGCCGACCAGCAGGAGCAGCAAGATCAGGCCGGGCGCCACGATGACCAGCTCGACCGACATGGAGCCACGCTGCCCGCGCATCATCCGCAGCCGATGCGCCCAGGCGGCCTGAAGCATTCGACCGGGCCGCCCGCGGTGGCGGAAATGGTCAGGTTCAGCCCGAAGAAGCCGAACACCGAATAGGCCAGCGGGCCGCTCACCGTGACGAACACCGCGGTCCGGGTGTTGCCGGAGGCGTGCGCGGTAAGGCGGCCGAGCAGGCTGGTGTGCAGGCTGTCGTAGTAGCTGGCCGCGGCGCCCTGCGCCGCAGCGGCCCAGTCCGGGTTGCTGGCCGCCTGCTCCCGGGCCACCAGAGCGCCCGCCTGGGCCGCGGCCAGCGCGGTCTGGCGGGCGTTGAACCACAGCCCGAACTGCAGGATGAGCATGCAGATCATCATCAGCGCGGGGGCCAGCACGGCCAGTTCGACCGCGCTGGAGCCACGCTCGGCGCTGGCCGCCGTCGGCCGGCCTGGTATTCGCACGTCGCCCCGCCATCAGCCGCCGCTGATCTTGGCGCTTTCGTTGGTCACGAAGATATGGATGGCGGCCAGCACGATCCCGGCGATACCAATGATGACCGCGGTGATGACGGCCAGCTCAACCGCGGATGCGCCACGGTCGTTGTGCTGCCGGGCGTCGCGCAGCCGGGTGAGGTGGGTGCCCAGGAATGCGCACAGGAAATCGAGCCTGGCGTGCATGCTTCCCATCTGCGTCCTCCAATCTCAGGTACCGAGCAGTACTCCCACCACCGGGTAGGTGAGGAAGATCAGGAATCCGGCGCACAGCAGCATCTGGGCGACCAGCATCGATTGGGATTTCTCGCCCGCCCGGCCTTCGAGATCGGCCAGTTCCCGGCGGCGCAGGCTGGCCGCGCGGGCGGTCAGCGACTCGCGGACCTTGGCCCCGTCGTCGGCTACCAGGCTGAGCGCGGCGGCCAGGTCGCGCAGTTCGTCCACCCGGACCTCCTCGCCCAGCGCGCCGAGCGCCTGCCACGGCGTCTGCCCGGTGATCCGGGCGTTGGCCAGCGCGTCGCGCAGCCGCCACAGCGCCCAGCCGGAGCCGATCTCGCTGGCCGCCATCAGCGCCTCGGGGACACCGCGGCCGCCGGACAGGTTCATCGAGACCAGGTCGAGGAACGCGCCGATCGCGTGCCGGAAGTCCCGGCGCCGGGCATCGGCCTGCTGCTTGACCTCCAGGTCAGGCAGGAAGAAGAAGACACCGCCCACGGCCAGGCCGAGCCAGACCGGGATCACCACCGGGATGCGCACACCAGCCAGCCCGAACAACAGCAGCAGGACGGGACCGAGCAACAGCCCGAACAGCCCCAGCAGCACCTTGGTGGCCAGGAAGTTCTCGAACGACCGGCCGATGATGGACAGGTTGGCGCGCAGCGACGGGAACTCCCAGCCCTGCTCGGCGCAGAACGCGGCCAGCGCCCGGCCGAGCCGCCGGCCGACCCGGCTTTCCCGCTCGCTGACTGGTGTCCGGCGCAGCGGCGGATGCGGCTCGTCGAACGTGGCCACCTGGCGGGCCAGGCTGGCCCGCCGGGGCACCAGCGCCAACAGGAACAGGAACAAGCCGGCCCCGGCCAGGGCTCCGGCCAGGAAGGTGACGGTCATGACGGCGCTCCCGAGCCAGCGGCGCCGCGTTCCGCGCCATCCGGGACGGCCGGGCCGGGCCCGAGCAGCAGCCGCTGCGGCGTCTCGAACGTGGCCAGCCGGCGCATCCAGACGAAACCGCCCGCGTACAGCGCGACCACCACGGCCAGCACCAACTGGCCCAGCGGGCTGTCGTAGGTGTGCACGTAGCCCGGGTTGAACACGGCCAGCCCGAGGGCCAGGCCGACCGACACGCCGACCACGATCTGCGCGCTGCGCCGGGTGGACCGGCGTTCCGCGTTGACCTTGCGCCGCATGTCCAGCTCCTCGCGGACCGAGGCGGACAGCGCACCGAGCAGGTCACGAAGCCCGGGGCCGCGCAGCCTGGCGTTGATGATCAGCGCGGCGATGATCAGGTCGGCACCTGGGTCGTCCAGCTCATCGGCGAACCTGCGCAGCGCGTCCGGCATCGGCATCCGGGTGTGCAGCCGGTCCACCAGCCGGGCCAGCGGGTCCCGCAGCGATGGCCCAGCCGCCCGGAGCGATGCCGGGATCGCCTGCTCCAGGCCGACCGCACCGGCAATGGTGTCGCGCAGCGACTCGGTCCAGGTGGCCAGCGCTTCCAGCCGGGCCATGCCGCGCCGCTCCCCGGCCGCCCCACCGAGCGTCCGCCAGGCCAGGATGAGCAGCGCCACGCCGATCGCGCCGACCACCCACCGGGTGAGCAGCAGCACCAGCAGGCCGGCCAGCAGGGCCAGCGCACCCCGCGGGCCAGCCAGTCCGCGCAGCTGGCGGTCGAGCTTCCCGGCGCGGCTGCCGCCCGGCCGGGCCGGCCCGCCGCGCAGCGCGGCCAGCAGCAGGAACAGGCCGCCGCCGACCATCGCGCCGAGCATGACGGCGAGCAGCGGTGCCGCTGCGAACAGGCTGTTCACCAGCCACCTCCGGCCGGTGCGTAGCCATGCTGGGTCAATTCGGTCAGGCAGGACACCGGGGCGTGCGGCACCGCGCGGCCATCCGGCCCCGGGCTGAACGCCTCGTTGGACAGCACCCGGCCATCCACCCCGGTGACCTCCCGGATGCTGCTCACGAACCGGTGCAGGCGGCCGCCCCGGGCATAGTCGTTGCGCTTCTCGAGGAACACGACGAAGTCAATGGCCCCCGCCATGAGCATGTGGGTCGCCTCCACCGGGAGCCGCTCGGCCGACTGGAGGGCGTAGGTGGCGATGCGGTTGAACACCTCCACCGAGGAGTTCGCGTGAATAGTGGACAGCGAGCCGTCGTTGCCCTGCGACATCGCGTTGAGCATGGTGACGATCTCGTCGCCGAGCACCTCGCCGACGATGACCCGGCTCGGGTTCATCCGCAGCGACCGGCGGACCAGGTCAGCCATGGAGATGGCGCCCTGACCTTCGGAGTTCGGCAGCCGTTCCTCGAATGCGACCACGTTCGGGTGCAGCTCGGGGACGTGATCGATGCCCAGCTCCAGAGCGCGCTCCACGGTGATCAGCCGCTCCCCCGGCGGGATCTGGTTGACGATCGCGCGGAGCAGGGTGGTCTTCCCGGCGTTGGTCGCCCCCGCGATCATGATGTTCTTCCGCGCGGCGGTGGCGGCGGCCAGGAAGGTGGCCGCCTCGGGCAGCAGCGTGCCGTTGCCGACCAGGTCGGCCAGGAATACCTTGCCCATCCGGGCGCGGCGGATGGACACCGCCGGGCGCTGCGTCACATCCATCACCGCGGACAGCCGGGCACCGTCCGGCAGCCGGAGGTCAAGCTGTGGGTTGGCGGTGTCGAACGGACGGCTGGACAGCCCGGAGTAGGCAGCCAGCACCTGGACCAGCTCGACCAGCTCCTCGTCGGTTTCGGCCACCGGTTCGGCTAGCACCTCACGACCATCGGCATAGCTGAGAAAGACCCGGTCGCAGCCGTTGATGTCGATGTTCTCCAGGTGCGGGTCGTCCAGTAGCGGCTGCAGCCGTCCTACGCCGAACAGGGCCGCGTGCACGGCCGCGGCCAGCTCCTCCTCTTCCGGCGCGTTCGGCGGCGCCCGGCCCGCGGTTATCTCGTTACGCGCGTGGTCTTCCAGCACCTGGGTGATGAGTGCGCGGGCGAACTGCCGCTCGTCCTCCCCGGACATCGGGGCCAGGCCCGCCGCCGCGTCCAGCCGCCGCTGCTCGGCCAGCCGGTCGCCCACCTCACCGCGCAGCCGCTTAACCAGGATGTGGTCCACGCCGTCACCACCCCCGGGCCCGGGCCCGGTCGGCGCTGGGCTCGGCCGCCTCGGGACTGGCCGCGGGCTGCGCGGGCCCGCCCGCGTGGCGGCCCCGGCTGGCCCCCCGGCCCGCGCCGCGCCCATTGCTGGGCCGGCGCGCGCTCCGCCAGGCCCGGTCCGGCTGCGCGGGGCTTGCCTGCACTGGGTTGCCCGGTACGGGGGCGGACTGGGCGGCCAAGGCCTGGGCCGCGGCCAGCCGGGTCGCGGCCACCTGGGCCGCGGTCAGCTCGGCCGTGGTCAATTGGCTGGCCGCCAGTTGCGCCGCAGTCAGCTCGGCTGCGGCCAGTTCGGCCCCGGCCAGCGGGCCGGGCAGCGGCTCGAAGGCAGGCCCCGGGCGGGGCAGCGCCTGCCCCACTGGGTCCGGCCAGGCCGGGTCGGGCCAGGGCGGGCCGCCCCGGTCCGCACCCGGCCGGCCTGCTGGTGCCACGGCGGCGGGCCACCCAGACCCCCGGGCGGCCGGCTCCCGGGCACCGGGTACCCAGACTCTCGTGTCGTGCGTCCCGGCGGCTGAGCCCGGCCCACGGCGGCCAGCTGGTACCCCACCGGCCGACCTGGCCGCCACGGGCCGGGCGCCCACCGGCCGGGCTCCCACTGGCCCAGCGCCTGCTGCCCCATTACTGGCGGGCAGGCCGGGGGGCAGCCATTCGCCGGCCAGCTGGGCGGCCACGTCCCGGGCGGTCCGGATCAGCAGGGACCGGTCCAGCCGGCCGCCCCACTCGCCGCGCAGCCGCTGCGCGCTCTTCGGCTCGTAGGCGATCCCGCCGACCAGGCCGACGGGGCTGTTCGCGCCGCCCACCGCGTGGCCCACCTCGGCCAGCGCGCGGCGGAACCGGCGGCGGTCGGCCAGCACCAGCACCCCGATCTGGGCCCTTCGCCCGCCGCGCCGGCCGACGGCCAGCGCCACCGCGGCCACCCGGTCGCGCAGCCGCAGCACCTCACCCAGGCTGGGCCGGATGACCAGGATCACGATGGCGGCCTGGGCGAGCAGTTCGTAGTACGGGCCGTCCGGGCCGAGCCGGCCGCAGTCGGCGATGACGTCAGCCTGCGGCAGCGTGGCCAGCAGATCACCGACCGGGCCCCACAGCGGCTCGATGCCGCTGCCCTGTTCCGCGTTGGTCACCCCGGCCAGCACGTCGAGCCCGCCGCGCAGCCGCTGCGCGTGCTCCCAGACCTGGGCCGGCCCGAGGCCATGTCGGGCGGCCACCGCCAGGCTGAGCAGCCCGCGGCGCGGGTCGAGCCGCCCGCCGTGCGCACCGGGCAGCCGGTAGACGATGTCGCCGCCCGCCGGATCGCACTCGGCCAGCACGACGGGCCGGGGCCAGACCGCGGCCAGCGCGGTGGCCGTGGTGGTGACGCCGGGTGCGCCTTTGTCCGCGGCCACCGCGATCAGCGCCATGTCAGCCGGTCCCGGCACCGGGCGACGCCGACGCAGAACCGGTCCCCCCGCCCGGCGGGGTTGTCGTCTTACCCGGCGCGGGGGCGAGTCCCACGCCGCCGCCCCCGCCCGGCAGCACCGCGATGCCGACGATGCCGTTGGCCGCGTTGCACGCGACCGCACCGGCGTCCGCCGGGTTGACCGCGACCTCGACGTCGGCCTGGGCCTGGCTGCCCGATGTGGCGGCCGGGACGCCTACGGTCAGCACCACCGCGTCCGCGGTGAGCAGGCCACCAGATCCGCCCGGGCAGGTTTCCTGCGCGTCGCTGACCTGGTAGATGGCGACGCGATCGCCGTCCTGCAGGCCGCGGGGCAGTTGCCCGTCCTTGAGCGCGAGCCCGAGCACGGCCTTGCCGGCCACCGAGGCCCCGGTGGCCGCGACCATGCCCCGGGTCAGCAGCGTGCCGGCCGGGATGGCGCTGACCGTAAAGAACCTGGTGACCTGTCTGGCCTCGTCCCACGGCACGTAGTCCAGCCCGGTGCCCGCCGCGATCTGCACCGGCTGCATCGCGCTCAGCGGGATCCGCTGGCCCGCGCCGACCGGCGCGGAGATCTCGATCGCGGTGACCCGTTGGCCGCTCTGCAGCACCAGGAAGCCAGTCGCCAGGGCACCACCCAGGATGAGCAGCACGGCCAGCGCGGCCAGGGCCGGCCTGCGCTCTCGTGGCCGCCTCGGCAGCCGACGCGCGGCGGGCGCGGTCGGCTCCGCCCAGATCGGCTGCTGGTCGGCGCCGCCCGCCAAGCCGCGCGGCACCATACCCCGGTCGTGTGGCATTCCTCGACGATCTCCTTGCGATAAGCGTGCCTGCCGTGCTTCACCATAAAGCCACATGACGCTATCCATAGGGCAGATAAGGAGGAAACTCACCTTGTCGTGAGACAGCGCTACCGTTTGGCTCGACATCCAATATTGATTAGCAACTTAGTACTAACGTCTTTCAACAATTGCGGAATGCTTACCGCCTGGCTAACGAGCCTCGCCGGAAGAACCGTTATTGGTAGAGTTCGCGCCATCTTGGCAGCCGGTGAAACGGAGGCAGCGCATGCGGCGAGAAGGGACCGCCCGGGTACGGGTGGCCGGGCTGAGCGCGGCCCTGCTGGCCGCCACCGGGTGGCTGACCGCCGGCTGCGGGCCGGCGCCGGGCTCGTTCCATCCGGCGGGCGCGACCGCGGCCGCGGCGGCCGGCCACGCGGCCCGGACGACTGGCGCCGCGCCCGGGACGGCCGGCCGCGCCACCGGCCGCGACCTGCTCGCCTGGCCCCCGTTCGGCCCGGACGTGCACATCGTGATGCCCGGCTGGCTGCCCCCCGTCCACAGCGAAGTCCCGGCCGTTATCGTGGCCAAGGATTTCCTGCTCGCCTACCTCTACGCGGAATACCGCGGGAACCGGGACGACCGGTGGGCCGGTTATGTCTCGGGACCGGTGCTCAGCGCGCTCGAATCGAATCTGGCCGAGCCGGACGTGACCACCGAATCGTTCACCGGAACGATCATCTTCGCGCACCTGTCCGCATTTCCCGACCCCACCGAACCGGGTGCCATCGACGTGTCCGAATGCTTCGACAACGCGCGGTCGGCCAACACCAGCCTGGCCACCGGAAAGATCGTTCCGGACCACGGCCCGGCCGATCATCATTACTACCTGAACACCGACGTACTGGCCGTGCGGAATGGGCACTGGCGGGTGATCTCCGTCAACCCGGTCATTTATTTTCCGCAGGCGCGGGAGTGCAAGCCATGACCCGGCGCGCCGCGCTGGCCGGCCTGCTCCCGGCCGGCCTGCTCCCGGCTGGCCTGCTCCTGGCCGGGCTGCTCGCCCCGCTGGCGCTGGCCGGGCCGGCCAGCGCGGGTTCCGGTGTGGGCTGCACCGGGAGCAGTTGCTCGGTCCTGCTGAGCAACCTGATCGCGCTCAAGGGCGACTTCGGCGCGACCGGCACCGCGCAGGTCCCGCTGGCCGTTCCGCCGCCACCGTGCCTGTGGCAGTCCATCGGCGACACCGCCACCGGCAGCCGCTACATCATCCAGAACTTCGGTTTCGTGACCCCGTCCACCCCGTTCGGCGTGTTCGGGTCGGTGCAGCAGGCCCGCCGGTTCCTGAAGGACCATCCGGTGCCGGCCGGCTTCTGGTGGCAGCTCCCGGTCAACCCCGCAGCGTCCGCCGCGGCTCAGCAGGTATGCCGCACCCTCCCCCTGTTCACCTGGGCCGCACCAGGCATAACGCCGGCTGAGCCGCCGGTGCCGCTGCGCACGCTGGCCGCTTACGCCTACAACCACATGACGATCCCGGCGCCCGCGCTCACCACCAACCCGGCCGCCAAGGGCTACGTGAACCTGGCCAGCTACGTCTGGGCCCGGACCCAGCCGGTCAGCGCGGTGACCGGGCGGCCGGGCGCCTACGAGGTGACCGCGACGCTGGGCAACCAGACGGTCAGCGTGTGGGCCCAGCTGGCCGCGCGCGGGGCGTTTAGCGTAACCGTGCGCAGCGGGCACGGCATGCCGTATTCGGCAGGCTGCGGGCCGGGTGGCTCGCACTTGCGGATCGGCCGCGCCCCAGCGAGTTCCGGCGCCGGCGCCCCGCCGGACTGCGGCGTGCTGTGGTCGGCGCCGGCCCCGGCCGCGCTGGTGGGCGCGACCATGCGCTGGTCGGTCAGCTGGGGTCCGGGGGTGCTCAACGGCCCCGGGCCGAACCGGATGCCGGCCATCCTGACCACCGGGCAGACGCCGCCGTTCCTCGTCGCGGAGATCCAGAGCATCAACGGCGGCGGCTGACGTGGCGGCGGGCGGCGCACGCCTTGACCGGCCCCGGGCGGCCGTGACCGGTGCGATCGCGGCCAGCGCGGCACCGGCGTTGGGCATCATGGTGGTGCGGTTTGGGCTGAGCCCGGCGCTGCCCGCCTACAGTTACCTGGCCGTGGTCGGGGCCGTGCTGGCCGTCACTGACGCGCGGCGGCGGCGGCTGCCGGACCGGCTCACGCTGCCGTCCTATCCGGTCGCGCTGGCGCTGCTCGGGCTGGCCGCGCTATTGCTGCCCGGCGGCGGCCGGCCCTTCCTCGGCGCGCTGCTCGGCCTGGTCATCGCGCTCGGGCTGTTTCTGCTGCAGGCGGTGATCTATCCGGACCGGCTCGGCTGGGGGGACGTGAAGCTGGCCGGGATCCTCGGCCTCTACCTGGGCTGGCTCGGCCTGCCCGCGCTGGTCGCCGGGCTGTTTCTGGGCTACCTGCTGGCCGGCGCGGCCGGGTTGGCGCTGATCGCGGCCGGCCGGGCCAGTCGGAAGACCCAGCTCCCGTTCGGCCCGTTCCTGCTGGCCGGCACGCTGGCGACGATCGCGCTGAGCGGGCTGGTGCGCTGACTGCCGCGCTGAGCGAGCCATCTGGAGGCGGTGGATAGGCTCGTGTCCGGCCGTGCGCGGCGGCCGCAGGAGCGGAGGTCGTGGCATGACCGAAGAGTCGCCTGCAGATCAGGCCCGAGAGTTCGCGGCGGCGTTCCGGGGCTTCCTGGACTGGGTCCATTCGACGGCCGCCCGGGAGGACAACGAGGTCTCAGTGCTGGCCCGCGACTGGCTGGGGGCCGAGGGCAGGCACCAGTCTGTGGTTGCCCGTGACCTGCCCCCGTTCGAACACGTCAACCTGCAGACCGCCGTCGACGCATGGTCCGCACGCACCGGGCGGACGGTGGAGGTGCGGGGCATCGCGATGCCGCCGAACTATGGCGGCCTGTCGCTGCAGCAACTTGTCGCGGGCGAGGGGATGCCGCCGCTGCGGCTGACCGCGCCGGCCCTGGCCGACCTGCCGAACGGGCCCGGGACGACGCTGGGGTGCCTGCGCCTGGCCCTGCTGCTAGTCACCGATCGGCACGGTCGCTACGTACTGATGATCCAGGGTCCGGCCGAGCATCACCCGAGCCTGGAGATGGAGGTCGCGGGCCTGCCGGTTGAGGTGGCGCAGGCCCTGCTGGCCGAACTGGACCAGCTCCGCGCCGACCTCAACGTCTATCGCGGTCACCTGCTGGACGTGTCGCTGGACCCGATGGGGCGGGTCGTGCTCAGCTTCACCGGGCACCCCGGCATCGGCCGGGACGATGTGGTGCTGCCCCAGACCGTGCTGGTCCGGGTCGAACGGCATGCCCTGGGTGTGGCCAGCCACCGGGAGGCGCTGCTATCCGCCGGGCAGCACCTCAAGCGAGGCCTGCTGCTGTACGGGCCGCCCGGCACCGGTAAGACGCACACCACCCGTTACCTGCTAGGTCAAATGGACGGGTACACCCGGCTGGTGCTGACCGGCCGCTCGCTGATCGCGGTGGGCGCGGTCACCGACCTGGCCCGCGACCTGCTGCCCGCGGTGGTCGTGCTGGAGGACGTCGATCTGGTGGCCGAGGAACGCTCGCACGGCCCGGCGTCCAGCCCGGTCCTGTTCGACTTGCTCGACGCCATGGACGGCGCCGCGCCGGACGCGGACCTGCTGTTCCTGCTCACCACGAACCGTGCCGACCTGCTGGAACCAGCGCTGGCCGCGCGGCCCGGGCGGGTCGACGTGGCCGTGGAGATCGCGCTGCCCGACGCCACGGCGCGGGAACGCCTGCTGTGGCTCTACGGCCGCAGCGTCCCGCTGGAGCTGACCGAGGCCGACGTGGCCGCCGCCGTCGAGCGCACCGACGGCACCACGGCGTCGTTCCTCAAGGAATTGATCCGGCGCAGCGTGCTGGAGGCGCTGCTGGACGACCCCGCGCTGCCTGCCGTGACCGGTACGCACCTGGTCCGTGCACTCGACGACCTGCTGGACACGGCGCAGGCGGTGACCCGGACCCTGCTCGGGGTTGGCGTCGACCCGGCCGACCTGCCCGCCGGGGGCGCGCTGTCGCCCGGCCCGGTCCAGGGCGGCTGGATGGGCCACGGCGGCTTCCGGGGGATGTCCCGGCGCATCGCCCGCTACGGCGGCTGATGTCGCGGGCCGTGCCTGGGTCAGAGGGTGAGGCCGACCAGGACGGGCTCGCAGGCCAGGTCCACGCCTAGCTCGTCGCGCACCTGGTCGCGGATCTCCCGGGCCAGGCCGGCGATGTCGGCCGCGGTGGCGCCGCCCGGGTTGACCAGGGCCAGCGTGTGCTTGGTGGAGATCCGCGCGCCGCGCGTTCCCGGGTGCCCCTTGGCGAACCCGGCCTGGCCGATCAGCCAGGCGGCGGGCACCTTGACCTGGCCCGGGCCGGCCGGGAACTGCGGGATGGGCAGGTCGCCGCCGGACCGCTCGGCCACGATCTTCTGCAGCGCGGCGAACTGGGCGTCGTCCAGGACCGGGTTGGTGAAGAACGAACCCGCGCTGCGGCTGTCCGGATCGGCCGGGTCGAGCACCATGCCCTTGCCCCGGCGCAGCGTGAGCACGGCCGACCGCACGGCGCTGAGCGGGGCCCGGTCACCCTCGGGCACCCCCAGCGCGCGGGCCAGCTCGGCGTACCGGATGGGCGCGGACAGCGCGCTGGGCAGCAGCCGGAAGGTGACCCCGAGGACGACCCGCCGCCCGCTGCTGTCCCGCTTGAACATGCTGGTCCGGTAGCCGAATCCGCAGTCGGCGCCGGCCAGTTCGGTCACCTCGCCGGTGAGCCGGTCGTACACCCGGACCGCGGTGATGACCTCGGCTACCTCCTGGCCGTAGGCGCCGACGTTCTGGATCGGGGTGGCCCCGGTCCGGCCGGGGATGCCGGACAGGCACTCCAGGCCGGCCAGGCCGGCGTGCACGCAGTACGCGACCACGCCGTCCCAGTCCTCGCCCGCCGCCACGGTCAACCGGACCGCTTCCGCGCCGTCCGGTTCCTGCTCGATACCGCGGGTGGCGATCTGGACCACGGTGCCGGGGAAGCCCGCGTCCGCGATCACCAGATTGCTGCCGCCAGCCAGGATGAGCAGCGGCTCCCCCCGCTGGTCCGCGGCGCGCACCGCCGCGATGAGCTCGGCGTCGGTGCTGGCCCGCACGAACCGGCGGGCGGGCCCACCCACCCCGAGTGTGGTGAGGCCAGCCAGCAGCACCTGGTCACGGACGGGTGGCATGGAGAAGTCAGGGCAGCCGGACGACCGCCCGGGCGCGGGTGAGCACCTTGGCCCCGGCGGAGCGGGCGGTGAGGGCCACCGCGACCCGGTTCCCGTCCAGCTTCTCCTCGACGGTGCCGGTCACCTCGATGGTCGCCCCGGTGTCGTCGTCGGGCACCACGACCGGGGCGGAGAACCGGACGCCGAACTCGGTCATCGACCCCGGGTCGCCGGTCCAGTCGGTGACGTAACGGGCCGCCTGGGCCATGGTGAACATGCCGTGCGCGATGACGTTGGGCAGGCCCACCGCCTTGGCGATGCGC
Organism: Streptosporangiaceae bacterium; assembly: GCA_036497945.1. Lineage (GTDB taxonomy): Bacteria > Actinomycetota > Actinomycetes > Streptosporangiales > Streptosporangiaceae > RYN-230. Next base: position 29,173 of record DASXIN010000100.1, read on the forward strand.
TCGTTCCAGTGGATCACGTTGAAGTCGCCGGACGCACCGCAGTACCGGACCAGGCTGAGCCGGGTCACCGGGAAGCTGGCCGCGGGCAGTTCGCTGCCCACCTCGACGTCGGCGTACTTGACCTGGGCGGTCATCGTCACGCGCCCCGTTCCACGAGGGTGGAGAACGCCGTGACCAGGTGCTCCCCGTCCACCGTCCGCAGTTCGGTGCGGGTGGTCATCATCACGTTGCGGCCGACTTCCCGGATGCTCTCGATGGTGGACTGCGCGGTGACCACGTCACCGGCGCGCAGCGGCCGGGAGTACTCGAAGCGCTGCTCGCCGTGCACCACCATGGCGTAGTTGATGCCGAGCGCGGGGTCGGCCACGGCCGAGCCGGTGGAGGCCATGGTCACCACGATGGGGAAGGTGGGCGGCGCGATCACGTCCGGGTACCCGGCGGCGACGGCCGCGTCCTGGTCCCGGAAGACGGGGCTCGGGTCGCCGATCGCGTCGGCGAACTCGGCGATCTTTACCCGGCTGACCTCATAGGGCTTCGTGGCCGGGAATGTCCGGCCGACGAAGTCCTGGTTGACGGGCATCCCCGGCGGTTAGCGGGTCTCGCGGTGCGGCCGGTGGCAGCGGCAGTTGGGGCAGTACTTCTTCAGCTCCAGCCGGTCCGGGTCGTTGCGCCGGTTCTTCTTGGTGATGTAGTTGCGGTGCTTGCACTCCTGGCAGGCCAGGGTGATCTTGGGCCTGACGTCGGTGGCAGCCACGATGGAGTGCCTTTCTCTGGGTGGGCGGTACGGACGAGTTTACCTGGGTAGCGGAGGCCGGACTTGAACCGGCGACACAGCGATTATGAGCCGCTTGCTCTGCCTGACTGAGCTACTCCGCCGCTGGGCTGGAAGCCCACATAGCTTACAGCGCCCGGCGGGCGGCCCGGGAATCGATAACGCGACTCGTGCCAGGCTCATTCCCCTCTGCTTGCCACCACGGGGCTTGCCACCACGGGGGCCTGTCACGGCGGCTGGTCGGCCACGTCGAGGACCACTTTCAGCTGGCCCGGCGCGGCGCAGGCGGCCAGCGCCTGCGCCGCCTGCTCGACCGGGAACCGCGCGGTGACCAGCGGGGCCAGGTCCACCCGGCGGTCCGCGTAGAGCCGGATGGCCAGGTCGCAGTCGCGCGGCCGGGCGGCCCGGGTGCTGCGGATGGTCAGTTCCTTGATGTACCAGTCGTAGGTCGGCAGGCCGTCCGCGGTGGGCACGGTGGTCCCGTACACCAGCACGGTCCCGCCCGGCGCGGCCAGCCGCATGGCCTGGACCAGGCTGGGCTGGCTGCCCGCCGCCTCGATGGCCAGGTCCGCGCCGCGGCCGCCGGTAGCCTGGGCGACCGCTTCGTCCGCCTGGTCCGGCGCGACCGCTTGGCTGGCGCCGAAACTTCGGGCGAGCTCGCGTTTGGCCGCCGACCTGGTCACCCCGACGATGACCCGGACGCCGCGGTCGCGGAGCAATTGGACGTGCAGCAGCCCGCTGACCCCTAGGCCGACCACCACCGCGGTGTCAACTGGCCGGACGGTGACCAGCGACTGCGCGTGCACACAGGTGGACAGCACCTGGAGCAGCACCGCCCCGGACGCGGGCAGGCCGGGCGGCAGTGGGTGCAGGCAGCTCTCGTCCACCGCCACCAAATCGGCGAACACCCCGTCGGCGTCCCGGCCGAGCAGCCCGCCGGACCGGCACAGCTGCGGCAGGTCGCCGCGGCAAAGCGCACAGTGCCCGCAGAACACGGCCGGATTGACCAGCACCGGGGAGCCGGCCGGCAGCAGGCCGCGAGCCCCCGGCTGAGCCACCCAGCCAGTCATCTCATGGCCGAGCACGCGGGGCAGCGCGACCGGTATCTCGCCGGCGGCGATCTTGAGGTCAGTTCCGCACAGGCCCGCCTGGCTCACCCGCACCAGCGCGCGCTGCCCCGGCTCCGGCGCTCTTATTTGCTTAACGCCGATGCCTGGCTGGTCGAGCACGACTGCCCGCATGGAGTGGAGTGTCGCGGTGCCCGGCTGGGCACGTCAAGGACGGCTGCCGCCGCCCGGCGGGCGGCCGGGATGTGCTGCAATGTCCGCGGGGCGGACGTCTGGCTGGGAGGTTGCCATGACGCAGCCGGCAGGTGTCACCGGGCCGGTGGGGTTCGTCGGCCTGGGCGTGATGGGTTCGGCCATGAGCTCACACCTGATCGAGGCAGGCCATCGGGTCATCGGGTACGACGTCGCCGCGGCGGCGCGGGACGCGCACGCCGCGCGCGGCGGGGAGGTGGCGGAATCCCCGGCCGAGGTGGCCGCGTCCGCCGGGCTGGTGGTGACCTCGCTGCCCAGCGCCGCGGCGCTGGCCGAGGTGCTGGACGGTCTGGCCGCGGGAGCCGCCGAGGCTGCCGGGAGCGCCGGGGCCGCGGGGGCTGGTGCCGGGACGGACGGGCTGATCGTGCTGGAGACCAGCACGCTGGCGCTGGCCGACAAGACGGCCGGGCAGCGGGCGCTGGCTGGCTGCGGCGGGATCCTGCTGGACTGCCCGATGAGCGGGACCGGCGCCCAGGCCCGGCGCAAGGACCTGGTCGCCTACCTGAGCGGGGCCGCGGCGGCCAAGGCCCGGGCCCGGCCGGTGCTGGCCGCGATGACCCGGCAGGTCTACGACGTGGGCGCGTTCGGCAACGGGATGAAGCTCAAGATCGTGGCCAACCTGCTGGTCACGGTGCACAACCTGGCTGCCGCCGAGGCCCTGGTGCTGGCCGAGCAGGCGGGCCTCGACCTGGCCACGGTGCTCACCGCGGTGGGCGACGGGGCGGGCAGCTCGCGGATGTTCGAGGTGCGCGGGCCGGCCATGGCGGCGCGGGACTACACCCAGCCGGGCATCCGGGCCCAGGTCTACGACAAGGACATCGCGATCATCGCGGCGTTCGCCGCCGAGCTGCGCAGCCCCACCCCGCTGTTCAGCCTGGCGTCCGCGTTCTACCAGGCCGCACTGGCCCAGGGGCACGGCGACGACGACACGTCCAGCGTGCACGCCGTGCTCCGCCAGCTCGCACCTGGCGGGGAGCCCAGCGCGCCCAGCGATTAGCTGCCTGATGAACTCGGCCCGCTGGCCGCCGGATCGGCGGGTCGGGCAGTCTGGTCCTGCTGCCGAGCGGCCTGCGGGGATCGGTGAGCGAGGACGACGATCCCTACGGTCATCACGAGCAGCGACGCTGCCTGACCCGCGATCGCCGCTGGGCCGCTGGCGAGTTCCTCGTGCAGGAAGAGCCAGCCCAGGGCGATGTCGCCGATCGTGTCGGTGATGGTGATGACGGCGAGGACCGGCGCGAGCACGGTGCCCGCCTGGAAGGCGTTCTGGTTGAGCACGAAGCCGATCGGGCCGATGATGACAACGGCGTAGATCGGCCAGTGGGTGAACAGATCGGCCAGGCCGCCGCTGAATTCGGCGGTCGCGAGCTTGATCGAGAAGTCCGTGACTGCGTAGGCGGCGCCACAGGCCAGTGCGAGCGCGAGCGGCCGCGCCGTCCGGTTCCACCGGGCCACGGCCAGGCAGCCGGCCAGCACCGCCGCGAACCCGGCCAGCAGTGCTAGCGCTTGGATGGGGCCGATTGTCTGCTGCCCTGCCGACGGCCGGGCGATGACGAGGAACCCGACGACTCCGGCCGCGCAGGCGACAATTCCCACGCCCGTAACCAGGTCCGCGCGCTTTCTCAGGATCGCGCTGATCAGGCCGGCGAATATCAGGTCGCACACCAGGATCGGCTCGACCAGGGCGAGCGGCCCGAATCGCAGCGCGACGACCTGCAGGGCAAAGCTGGCCACATTCGCGCCGACTCCCGCCAGCCACAGCGGCTGCTTGATCAGGTCCAGCAGCAGTTCAGGCGACAGCGCCCGGCGGCTCTGGACGCGATGGGTGCCGAGCTGCTCGGTGACGGCCGTTATCGCGTACGCCAGCGAGGAGCCGAGGGCTGCCACCACGGCTATCAGCGGGGACAACGGCCCGTCCGTCCGATCGCCCCGGCTGGCCCGACGGCAGCGGCGGGACCAGGGTCGCGTTTCCGGCGCCGCGTTCCCCCGACCATCGACGCGATGGGGCTGAACCTGCCGCTAGTGCAGGCCGTTCGCGCCAACGTCCGGAGCAGCGAGGCAGGCCGGGGATTCATGCCGCCTTCATGCACGGCTGGGCCGTGAGATCATCCGCCGGCCTGCGCTGTTTACCCGGGCGTGACGGCGAGCAGCGAGAAGACAGCGCCCTGGTCGTCGGCGACCGTACTCATCCGGCCGTACGGGTGGTCTACCGGCTCGCGGATGATCGAGCCGCCGTTGGCCTGCACCCGGGCGACCGACGCGTCGGTGTCCGCGGCGCCGAAGTACACCCTCCAGCCGGCCGGGGTGCCGGCCGGCACGCCGGCGTGAAGGTCGCCGATGCCCCCGACGTCCCTGCCGTCGACCTTGACGGTCGCGTAGCTGAAGCCGTCGCCACTCATGTCGCCGTACTCGTAGTGGAAGACGGCCGCGTAGAACGCCTTGCTGCCCTCGAAGTCTCTGCTCATCTGCTCGTTCCAGCTCATCGCCCCGGGCTCGTTCACGATTTGCGCCCCGGGAAAAGCACCGGCCTGCCAGATGCCGAACACGGCACCGGCCGGGTCCACCGCGACCGCCATCCGGCCGACGTCCATGACGTCCATCGCTTCCATGACCAGCTGGCCGCCGGCGCCCTTGATCTTGGCGGCGGTCGCGTCGGCGTCCGATGTCGCCAGATAGGTCATCCACATCGTGGGCGCCTCCGGCGGGCTCATCTTCGGGCCGACGCCGGCGACGCCCCGGCCGTTAAGCTCCGCTACCGAGTACCCGCCGCTCTCCGGCCCCCCGGGCTGGACCGTCCAGTTGAAGACGTCGCTGTAGAACTCTCTCGCCTTCGCTACGTCCGGCGCACCCAGGTCCGCCCAGCACGGCGTGCCGTCCCGCCATGGAGTGTCACGCGTAGTCATGCCCCACCTCGGTGTTCGCTCATATGTACTAAAAGGCTGGTGACAGCACGCCCCTCTTCGGAGCAAGGCCGACACGGAAATCCCGTCCCAGCCCGGCTGCTCACGTACACGGGTTCCCCCGGGTGGCATGAGCAAAACAAGCCGGCCTCCGGCCAGGTGCTCGGCACCCCCACCTTGCTGGCGGCACTGGCACCATGAAGGTGATCAGAAGCCGAGGCGCTCGTTGACGATGATCGCGGTGACCCGGCCGGCGGCGACCGCCTTGTTGATGATGAGGATGTTGTTCACCCCGCTGGGCACTCCGTAGGCTCCCCGGGCCCGGGCATCCTCGAGCGGGTAGCAGTATTCATAGATCCGCCGCAGCCCGGTTGCGACATCGGGGACGATCTTCTGGGCCCCGATGACCAGGATCACATGTCCCGCACCCGACGCGAGCGGGCCCAGCTGGCTGCCGCTGGCGGACGCGATGAGCAGTGATCCGCCTTCGGTTAGCGCGTGCACGCTGCCGACGACGTAGTCGGGCGACGCGGCCAGGGTGCGCATCTCGCGCCGCTGCATTTCCCGGTCCATCCGGTACAGCCGCAGCCGGAGTGGCTGGTAGCGGCCGGACCGTTCGATGTCGTCGGCGACGCCGATGGCTTCGAGTGTCTGGGAGGTGTTGTTGTATACCTCGGCGCCGCCGGTGAGGAGGGAACCGACCAGGCCGCGCGCGTCGGCACCTGTGGCGGCGCGGAGCGGCCGGATGCCGTTGCGTTCGAGTGCCGCCGCGGCTGTGGCGATCTGTTCGTCGGAGGCGAGTTCAGCGAACTCCGAGGACACCGCGGCGTCCGGGCTCGCCACCGCGGGCGGCTCAGTCACCGCCCACCTCCGCCAGCCGCCGGTGGACGAGCGCCACCGTCATGGATCCCTCGCCGATGGCCGCTGCGCAGCGTTTGACCGACCCGCAGCGCACGTCCCCTGCGGCGAACACGCCGGGCCGGTTGGTCTCCAGCGGCAGCGGCTCCCTGGGCAGTGGCCAGCGGGCGCCCGGATCAGCGGCGCCATCGCTGCCAGTCACCAGGTACCCGGCCGTGTTGGCGGTCAGCCCGACCCCCGTGCCCCCATCGGTGCGGGGGGTGCCGCCGATGCAGATGAACAAGGCATCCGCCGGCAACCGCGCCGGTTCGGTGCTGTCCCTCGAGTGCACGATGACCGCCCGGAGGCGGTCATCGGCCTCCAGGCCCACCACCTGCGTGCGCACCCGCACCTCAACATTCGAGATAGCCGTCACCTGGTCGATGAGGTACTGCGACATCGACGCGCCGAGGTTGTCGCCGCGAACCAGCAACGTGACCTGCCGCGCGTAGCGGGAGAACCGGACGACCGCCTGGCCCGCCGAGTTGCCGCCCCCCACCACGACGACCCGGGAACCCGTGCACGCCAGCGCCTCGCTCGGCCCGGCCCCGTAGTAGACCCCCGCGCCGAGCAGGTCATCGATCCCGGGCACGTCCAGGCGGCGCCACTCGACTCCGCTGGCGAACAGCACCGCCCGCCCGCGGATCAGCGTGCCGTCGGACAGCTCGGCGAGGTAACCCGGCCCATCGGCCGACACGTTGACCAGGGGCCTGGCCAGCAGCAATTCGGCGCCGAACCGGCGCGCCTGCACCGCCGCGCGCGTCGCCAGTTCGCTGCCGCTGATGCCGTTGGGAAAACCCAGCAGGTTCTCGATCATCGACGTGGTACCGGCCTGGCCGCCCGGCGCCACCGCCTCGACGACCACCGTGCGCAGGCCCTCGGATGCCGCGTTGACCGCGGCGGCCAGGCCGGCCGGCCCCGCTCCGACGATCGTCAGGTCGTATTCCGACAGCGACGGGGCCGCGACCATGCCGAGACCCGCGGCGACCTGTTCCACCGTCGCAGCTGCCAGCCGCGACCCATCCGGCAGGATGCACAGCGGCAGCGCCGACGGCTCCACTTCAGCGACACCCAGCACCGCCCGCACCGCATCGGGCTGGTCGGCGTCGACCCACTCGAACGGTGAACCATTGCGGCTCAGGAAATCACGGATCGCGTACGCGCCCCGGGAGGCCGTTGTGCCGACCAGGACGGGCAACGGAGTCACCGGCCTGGCGTCGTAGTCAAACATCGACATCGGTGCAGCCCGATCCATCACAG
>DASXIN010000101.1:0-40682 GCA_036497945.1 Streptosporangiaceae bacterium
GAACCCGCCGGGGTTGGGCTCGCTCCGGGTCTGCGTGATGTACGCGATGATGTCGCGCTTCTCACTAGGAGTAATCGTAGTGTCGTTGAACACCGGCATGGCCTCCGGGCCGGTTAGCATGGCCGTGTAGATCTGGGTGGGGGTGGACGCGGTCAGCGCGGGCGCGTACTTGCCGTAGGTCAGCGCGCCGCCCGCGCCGACGAAGTTGTGGCACTGCGAGCAGTTCTCGGTGAACAGTTGCTGGCCCAGGCCGGCGTCAGCGCCCACCGTGCTCACCTGCGCCGGCGAGGGAATCGTCGGCCCCCCGCCCAGGGACTGGATATAGGCGCCGACCGCGCGCGTCTCCCTCTCGTTCAGCACCGGGGGCTTGCGGTCCATCTCGGCCGAGATGTCCTTGCCGGGCATCCGGCCGGTGCTGACCTGGAAGTACACCGCGGCCGAGCCCACCCCGATCAGGCTGGGGCCAGTGCTGGTGCCCTGCGCGTCCAGCCCGTGGCAGCTCGAGCAGTTCTGCACGAAGATCTGCCGGCCCTGGTCGATCTGCGCTGAGTTGGCCGCCGGGGAGGACGCACTGGCCGGGCTGTTGCTGGCGGTGACCGCCGCGTACCCCCCGCCTATCGCGAGGAGCCCAAGCAGCACAACGGCATATCCGGCGACCGGGCGCCGCCGCCGGGCGGTGATCCAGCTCAATGGAGCCCTCATCTTCTGGTCTGTGCTCTTCTGGTTCGGCATGTGTTCCGCCTCGCTCAGGTATCCGTCGCGAGGGCGGTTACTGGATTAGGTAGATCGTGGTGAACAGCGCGATCCAGACCACGTCCACGAAATGCCAGTAGTAGGAGACGACGATGGCGGTGACCTGCTGCTCGTGGGTGAACCGCTTGGCCACGTAGGTGCGGCCCAGGACGAACAGGAAGGCGACCAGGCCGCCGGTCACGTGCAGACCGTGGAAACCGGTCGGGATGTAGAACACCGATCCATAGGCGCTGGACGACACGGTCAGGTGCTGGTCGCGGATCAGGCTGAGGTACTCGTAGCCCTGGCCGAGCACGAAGTACAGGCCCATCAGGAGGGACAGCCAGTACCACTCGCGCAGTCCCCAGCGGGCCGGCTGCCAGATCCGGCCGGCCCGGCCGACCTGGCCGCGCTCGACCGCGAACACGCCAAGCTGGCAGGTCACACTGGACAGCAGCAGCACCGTGGTGTTGATCGACCCCAGGGTCAGGTCCAGGTGAGCCCCGGGCCAGCGCAGGCCCTCGCCCTTGTCCACGGAGCGGATGGTGAAGTACATCGCGAACAGCGCCGCGAAGAACATGAGTTCCGAGGAAAGCCAGATGATAGTACCCACGCTGACCAGGTTCGGCCGGGCTGATGGCGGCCTGGGGGTGGGTACTTTCTCGGCTACGGATGCGGTGGCCACGGGGTCATTATTACGACAACCCGTAGGCGAGCGTCGGCCGACCCCCCGTGTCGGTACCATCCAGTTCTATGAAGGTCGTTGTCTACAGTCATGATGCGGACACCCGGGCCCGGATGCGGCTCGCCATCGGCCGCCGCCCCGCGCCGGATGTGCCCGAGGCGGAAATCATCCCGGTGGCCACCGAGCCAGCCCTGTTCCGCCTGCTCGACGCTGGTGGCGCGGACGTCATGGTGCTGGACGGCGAGGCGCAGCCGGCCGGCGGCATGGGTGTCTGCCGCCAGGCCAAGGACGAGATTCACAACTGCCCGCCGGTGCTGCTCGTGGTCGGCCGGGCGGACGACGGCTGGCTGGCCACCTGGTCCGGCGCGGACGCGGTGACCAGCCACCCGATCGACCCGGTCCCATTCGCCGCGGCGCTGGCCGGGCTGATGCGGCAGCAGGCCAACGGCCAGCTGCCCACCCAGGCTTAGCGCCGGCGTGGGCAAAGGGGCGGCGATGCAACCGACCATGTCCTGGCGCAGCCTGATCGGCGCGCTGATCCGCGGAGACACGCTCAGCCCGGACCAGGCCGCCTGGGCGATGAACGAGATCATGGATGGCGCGGCCACCCCGGTCCAGGTGGCCGGCTTCGCGGTGGCGCTGCGGATGAAGGGCGAGACGGCCGGTGAGCTGGCCGGCCTGTCCGACGTCATGCTGGGCCGGGCCACCCCGATCAGCGTGCCAGGCCCGCTGGTCGACCTGGTCGGCACCGGCGGCGACGGCGCGCACACGGTGAACATCTCCACCATGGGCGCGATCGTCGCGGCGGCGGCCGGCGTCCGGGTGGTCAAGCACGGCAACCGCGCGGCCAGTTCGGCCTGCGGCGCGGCCGACGTCCTCGAGGCGCTCGGCGTGGCCATCAGCCTGCCGCCGGAGGCCAGCGCCCAGCTAGCCGACGAAACCGGCATCGCGTTCCTGTTCGCGCCGCTCTACCACCCGTCGTTCCGGCACGCCTCGGTCGCCCGCAGCGAGCTCGGCGTGCCCACCGTGTTCAACTTCCTCGGCCCGGTGTGCAACCCGGCGCGGCCCCGCGCCCAGGCCGTGGGGGTGTCCGACCCGCGCGGCGGTGCGGTGATCGCCGGGGTGCTGGCCGGCCGCGGCTGCTCATCGCTGGTGTTCCACGGCGACGACGGGCTGGACGAGCTGACCCCGGTGACCACGTCCACGGTGTGGGTGGTGCACGACGGCACGGTGTCCCGGGCCACGCTCGACCCGGCGGTGCTGGGCCTGCCCCGCGCCGAGCCGGGCAGCCTGCGCGGCGGCGACAAGGAACACAACGCGGCGGTGGCCCGCGCGGTGCTGGCCGGCCAGACCGGACCCGTCCGCGACACCGTATTGCTTAACGCCGCTGCCGCGCTGGCCGCCGCGGCCGGGGTCCCCGGGGCCGAGGGGCTGGACAAGGCTCTCGCCGAGGGGTACGCCCGGGCGGCCGCCGCGGTGGACAGCGGCGCGGCCGCTGGCCTGCTGGACCGCTGGGTGGCGGCCAGCCAGCGGCTGGCGGCTCAGTCCGCCTCGTAGCCCAGCGAGAACGCGGCCTCCAGGTCGTGCCGCGAGTAGGTGCGGAACGCGATATGCGTCTCGGTGTGGGTCACCCCGGCGACCCGGTTCACCGCGCCCGGGATGACGTCGGCCAGTTCCTCATGGGCCCGCACCCGGACCAGCGCCACCAGGTCGAACTCGCCGGTCACCGAGTACACCTCGGAGACCTGGGGGATCTGCGCGATGATCTCGGCCGTCTCCGGGATGCGGGCCACGTCAGCCTTCACCAGCACGATCGCGGTGATCACCTGATGCCTCCTCGCGCGCCACTCTCGCAGCCTTCCGGTAGCTCGGCCCCGAGCGTTATTCAGGACCGGCTAGTGCGCCCGGGCCGCCAGGCCCGGGCGAGCGGCCGGTGCATGCGGTGCCGACCTGGCCGTGGCTGGGGTCTGAATCACGCGGAGCTTCCGACAGCAGAGCGTACTCCTGCTCGGCGAGCAGCCGTTCGACGGTGCGCACCCGGCGCGCGGTGAACATCCGCAGCAGGCCGGCCAGCACGGTGGCGGTGGCCCGGGCATCGGCCAGCGCCCGGTGCTGCGGGCCGGGCGGCGCGCCGAAGTAGCCCGCCAGCGTGCTCAGCTTGCAGTTGGGCACGTCGTCGGCGGCCAGCCCGCCGGTGGCCAGCAGGCGGCGGGCCAGCGCCACCGTGTCCAGCACCGGCCCGGCTGGCCCGGGCAGCCCGCAGCTGGCACAGGCGGCGGCCAGGAAGCCGATGTCGAACGGCGCGTTGTGCGCGGTGAGCACCGCGCCCTGGGCGAAGTCCAGGAAGCTGGCCAGCGCCTCGGCGGCGGGCGGCGCCGAGGCGACCATCTCGTCGCTGATCCCGGTCAGCGCCACGATGTCCGGCGGGATGGGCCGGCCTGGGTTGACCAGCGTGCTGAACTCGGCGCGGATCTGGCCGCCGCTCATCCGGATCGCGCCGATCTCGGTGATCCCGGCGTCCTCCGGTGACCAGCCCGTCGTCTCCAGGTCGACGATCACGAACTCGACCGCGTCGAAGGCGCGCCGGCCGGCCCAGGGCTGGCGTAGCCGCGCCCGGACCGCTGCCACCCAGTCCCAGAGGATCACGATGCTCACGGTAGGCCCGGGTACCGACATTCCGCCCCAGGCACGCCGGCCTGGGCAGGTCAGTGCGGGGGGCCGGCGTTGGGTAGAAGGGGTCTCGGGGGCCAGCTCAGCCTGGCGCGGAAGCATTCGGTCCGGTACGGCAGCTCCAGCTCGGCCCGGCCGGCCAGCGCCGGGTGGGTGTCGGCCAGCCGGGCCACCTGGGCCAGCACCGCGGCGCGCTGTGCGGCGGGCATGGTGATGATGTAGCTGCGCGAGGCGACCATGTCGACGAGCTGGTCCCTGGTCAGCCGGTGCGTCCAGTCGACGGTATGCCGCTGCAGCGGGCCGAACGGCGGGCTGGTGATGTTGCGGACGCTGGTGATGCCGCGGCTGCCGTCCGCCTCGCCGGGGTCATGGACGATCCGGCCGAGCTGGGCCACCCAGTCCACCCGCTCGTCCCGGATGTTCCACACCAGGCCGAGCTGGCCGCCGGGGACCAGCACCCGGGCCACCTCGGGGACCGCGCGGGCCGGGTCCACCCAGTGCCAGGCCTGGGCCAGCAGCACGGCCTGCACGCTGCCGTCGGGGAGCGGGATGTCCTCGGCCGTGCCCGGGTACACCGGCACGCCGGGTACCGCGCGGGCCAGCTGCTCGCGCATGCCGTCCAGCGGCTCGACGGCCACCACGTCCAGGCCGCGTTCGGCCAGCTGGCGGGTCAGCTTGCCGGTGCCCGCGCCGACGTCCAGCACCCGGGTCGCGCCGGGCGGCAGCAGCCAGTCGATGGCCTCGGCCGGGTACGGCGGCCGGCCGCGCTCGTAGGCGGCGGCCGCGGCGCCGAACGAGGCGGCCTGCTCCCGCCGCCGGTCTTCGTCCCTGGGCAGGTCAGCGTGGCGGGCGTTGTCGGCGGGCATGCCGGAATCATCCCAGGCTGGCCGGTGTGGCCGGTGCCTGGGGTTCGTATCAGGTCGCCCAGGACGGCCTGCGCGCGGAGTGTCAGTGCCCCCGCTTAGCGTGTCTCCCAGGTACCCCCGGTGGGTGCTCAGCGACGACCGGTTCTGGCCCTGACCAGGCCCGGGAGCCAGCCTCAGGAGGACAGATGCTGATCGACTGTGACCGGTGCGAGATGCGCGGCATCGCCTGCCCGGACTGCGTTGTCACCGCGCTGCTCGGCCCCGGCCAGCCGCAGCCTGACCTGGATGCGGCGGAGCAGCGCGCGCTCCGCGTGCTGGCCGACGCGCGGCTGGTTTCGCCGCTGCGGCTGCGCCCGGTGGCCCGGTCGTCCGGACCGCGGCGGTCCGGCCGGGTGGCCTGAGCCCGGGGCGGATATGCGGAAACAGAAACACCTATTGCGGGTCGGCTAGATCACCGGAGTTCGCGAAGCGGTGGAATTCACCGCACCGGCTTCGCTAGTGTCAGCCCCGATCGGTTCGCTCCCCAGCCATCACTATGGTGGCGGCGTCCGGTCACCGCCGAGTCTTTGCGCTGGCCATTGGCCAGCCGGAGAGCCGGGGACCCACCGGAGAAACTCGCCGGGCCACCGCCCGGGCCACGGGTCCTTCAGGGGTGAATCGGCCGGGCCGCAATGCGGCCGGGCCGTAGGGCATCTTCCACAGCCCGAACCCGTCAGCTCACCCGGTAGGCGGGGTGGAAGAAGGAGCGTGATCACGCAGGTGAGTACGCGTCCAGGTGGTGAACGCGGCGGCTGGCGGGGTAAACGTGACCGCGCGGTGCGTCTCGCGCACGGCAAGGCGGTGCGCTGCGGAGTGGCCGCCGGGGTGAGCCTGGCCACCGCCGGGGCCCTGGCCACGCTGGCCAGCACGGCCGGGGCGGCGCCCAAGCCGACCATGCATCAGGTGCAGAAGATGGTCAACAAGCTCACTGCCCAAGAGAACGTGGCCGTGCAGCTGTACGACCAGTCGGCCGAGCAATTGGCCAGCGCCCAGCAGCGGCTGAACCTGGTCAACCGTGAAGTCAAGACGGACCAGGCCAAGTTCAGCTCGATGCGTGAGCAGATCGCGTCGATCGCGTCCACCGCCTTCGAGAACGGCACCATGAGCTCGATGGGTGCCATGCTGACCTCGGACAACCCGCAGGCCGTGCTGAACCAGGCGTCCCTCCTGCTGCAGCTGTCCAGCGACCGGTCGGCGCAGATCAAGCAGTTCATCGCGACGGCCGCCCAGCTGGCCAGCGCGCAGCAGATGGCGCGCCGGGCGGAGCACGGCATCGCCACCCTGGAGTCGCAGCGGCTGGCCCGGAAGAAGTCCATCGGCAAGACGCTGGACCAGCAGAAGGCCATCCTGGCCACGCTGACCGCGGCCCAGCAGCAGCAGGTCACCAGCTCGTCGCTGGGCGGCAGCGGTACCACGACCGCGACGAACCCCGTCCCGGTCAGCGGCGCGGCGGGCAGGGCGGTCGCCTATGTCTACTCCAAGCTGGGCGACCCGTACGTCTACGGCGCCACCGGCCCGAGCTCGTTCGACTGCTCCGGGCTGGTGCAGGCCGCCTGGGCGGCGGCTGGGGTGTCCATCCCGCGCACCACGTACGAGCAGGTGGCCGCGCTGCCCGCGGTGTCCACCTCTAACCTCCAGCCCGGCGACGTGCTTTTCTTCAGCGGTGACAGCCACGAGGCCATGTACGTGGGCAATGGCTACATCATCGACGCGCCGCAGACCGGCCAGAGCGTAGAGAAGGTGGCGCTGTCCGGCTGGTACAGCGCCAACCTGGACAGCGCCGCACGGCCCTGAGCCGCGTTGCGCCGCTGAGATTCATCCGGTGCCCCCTGGACTGTGTCCCGGGGGCACCGGGCTTTCCCCCGGCCACTTCTCTGGCCGCCGCCCGCGGACGGCGCTGCGCACCCGCACCCGGGACGGCCGATAAGATCACTGCCTGATGCCTAAGGTCCTGATCGTCACCAATGACTTCCCGCCGCGGGCGGGCGGCATCCAGTCGTTCGTGCACGCGCTGGCCCTCCGGCTGCCGCCCGGCGGCGTGGTGGTGTACGCGCCTGCCTGGGCGGGCGCCGCCGAGTTCGACCGGCAGCAGCCGTTCCCGGTGCTGCGGCATCCCACGTCGCTGATGCTCCCGGTGCCCACGGTGCGCGCCCGCGCCGTCCGCGCGCTGACCGAGCACGGCTGCGACCGGGTGCTGTTCGGCGCGGCCGCACCGCTCGGCCTGCTGGCCCCCGCGCTGCGCAAGGCCGGCGCTCGGCGCATCGTCGCCGTCACCCACGGCCACGAGGCCGGCTGGGCCGCGCTGCCCGGCGCGCGCACCCTGCTACGCCGGATTGGCGACTCGGTGGACGTGGTCACCTACCTCGGCGAGTACTTCCGGGTCCGGCTGGCCCGGGCGCTGTCCCCGGCCGCCACGGCCCGGATGGCCCGGCTGGCTCCCGGGGTGGACACCACCGCGTTCCGGCCCGGCGCGGGCGGGGCCGAGATCCGGGCGCGGCTCGGCCTGGGCGGCCGGCCGGTCGTGGTCTGCGTGTCCCGGCTGGTCAACCGCAAGGGCCAGGACACCCTGCTGCGCGCCTGGCCCACGGTCCGCGCGGCGGGCGGCGATCCCGCGCTGCTGCTGGTCGGCAGCGGGCCGGCCGACGGCCGGCTGCGGCGGCTGGCCGGCCAGCTCGGGGTGGCCGGCTCGGTGCTGTTCACCGGCCAGGTGCCCGCGGCTCAGCTGCCCGCGTACTACGACGCGGGGGACGTGTTCGCGATGCCGTGCCGGACCCGGCGCCGCGGGCTGGACGTGGAAGGGCTCGGCATCGTGTACCTGGAGGCGTCGGCCACCGGGCTGCCGGTGCTGGCGGGCGACTCCGGCGGCGCGCCGGACGCCGTGCTCCGCGGCGAGACCGGCTACGTGGTGCCCGGCCGCGACGTGGCCGCGGTGGCCGACCGGATCAGCCAGCTGCTGGCCGACCCGGCGGGCGCCCGGGCCATGGGGGAGAAGGGCCTGGCCTGGGTGGACCGGGAGTGGCGCTGGGACCTGGTGGCGCAGCGGCTGGAGCAGATCCTGGCTGGCTGATCGGCTGGCTACTCGTAGAGCGCGTCGATGTCCGCGGCGAAGTCCTTGGCCACCACGCCCCGGCGGACCTTGAGCGACGGCGTCAGGTAGCCGTTCTGCTCGGTGAAGTCGACCGGGAGCACCCGGAACTTGCGGATCGACTCGGCCCGGGACACCGCCTTGTTGGCCTCGTCCACCGCCGACTGGATCTCGGCGATCAGCTCCGGCGCCTCGGCCAGCTCGGCTAGCGAGGCGTGGGCCAGGTTCGGGTGCCGGGCCTGCCACGGCCCGATGGCTTCCTCGTCCAGGGTGACCAGGCAGGCCACGAACGGCCGGCCGTCACCGACCACCATGCACTGGCTGACCAGCGGATGCGCGCGCAGCCGGTCCTCCAGCACGGCCGGGGCCACGTTCTTGCCGCCCGCGGTGACGATGATGTCTTTCTTCCGCCCGGTGACCCGGAGGTAGCCGTCCTCGTCCAGCTCGCCCAGGTCGCCGGTGTGCAGCCAGCCGTCCGGGTCGACCATCTCCTTGGTGGCCGCCTCGTTGTGCCAGTAGCCGACGAACACGTTGGGCCCGGTGGCCAGGATCTCGCCGTCATCGGCGATCCGCACGCTGACCGAGGGGATGGGCGGCCCGACCGTCCCGATCTTGTTGCCGTCGGGCCGGTTCACGCTGATCACCGGGCTGGTCTCGGTCAGCCCGTAGCCCTCCAGCACGGTGATCCCGGTGCCGCGGAAGAAGTGCCCGAGCCGCTCACCGAGCGCGGCGCCGCCGGACACCGCGTACCGCACCCGGCCGCCGGTGGCCGCGCGCAGCTTGGCGTAGACCAGCCGGTCGTACAGCGCATGTTCGGCGCGCAGCCGCAGGCTCTGCTGGCCCGGGCTGGGCTGGCCCGTGCTGCCCAGCGTCTTGCTCCAGGCCACCGCGGACCGCGCGGCGGCGGCGAAGATCCGGCTCTTCAGCCCGCTGGCCGCGGCCTGCTGTTCGGCGCCGTTGTAGACCTTCTCGAACACCCGCGGCACGGCCAGGATGAACGTGGGCTGGAACGTGCCGAGGTCATCCACCAGGTGGGCGACGTCGGCGGTATGCCCGAGCACGGTGCCCGACTCCAGGCAGCCAACCTGGATGATCCGGGCGAAGGAGTGCGCCAGCGGCAGGAACAGCAGCGCCGCCCGGCCGGGCTCTGTGAAGATTTCCGGCAGCGCGCCGATCGCGTTCCGCACGTTGGCCAGCAGGTTCGCGTGGCTGAGCTCGCAGCCCTTGGGCCGGCCAGTGGTCCCTGAGGTGTAGATGATGGTGGCCAGGTCGGCCGCCTGCCGGGCCGCGCGCCGCCTGGCCAGCTCGTCGTCGGTGATCTCGGCGCCTTCGGCGGCCAGGCCGTCCAGCTGCTTGGCCGTTCCTTCCGCGTCGGGTCCCTCGATCAGCCAGATCCGTTCCACGCCGGGCAGCCGGCCCAGCACCTCGCTGTTGGCCTGCAGGTGGGCCGGGGTCTCCGCGATCAGCGCCCGGGCGCCCGAGTCGCCCAGGATCCACTCCACCTGCTCGGCGGAGGACGTCTCGTAGATCGGCACGGTGACCGCGCCGGCCGACCAGATGGCGTAGTCGGCCACCGTCCACTCGTACCGGGTCCGGGACAGCAGCGCGACCCGGTCCCCAGTGCCGATGCCGGCCGCGATGAGGCCCTTGGCCAGCGCGGTCACGTCGGTGCGGAACTGGGCTGTGGTCACGTCCCGCCAGGCCCCGCTGGCCGCCGCGTCCTTGCGCCGGATGGCCACCGCCTGCGGCTCGCGGTCCGCCCGCTCGAAGACCACGTCCGCCAGGTTCGCGGTGGGGGAGATCTCCGCTACCGCGGGACTGCTGTATTCACGCATGCCAGCTCCTGCCGGTCAGGTTCATCGCCGAACGACATGGACCGTACCCCGGTACTGCGCCAATAGCTACCAGCTGGTAGCAATTTCAGCGTACCGGCTGGCTAAGCCCGGCTAGCCCTGGCTTGTACCTTGTGCTCATGCGGGTTCACGTGGTCAGTGATGTGCATGGCCGCGCGGACGCGCTGGCCGGCGCGGGTGGCGCGGACGCGCTGATCTGCCTGGGTGATCTGCTGCTGTTCATCGACTACGCCGATCACGGGCAGGGCATGTTCGCCGACCTGTTCGGCGCGGAGCAGGCCCGCCGGTTCGTCGAGCTGCGCTACCTCAAGCGGTTCGACGAGGCCCGGCGGATGTCCCGGGAGCTGTGGGCCCAGCTGGACGGTGACCCGTCCGGGCACGTCGAGCAGGCCGCGTCCAGCCAGTACGCCGCGCTGTTCGCGGCCATGCCCGAGCCCGCCTACCTGACCTATGGCAACGTCGACCTGCCCCAGCTGTGGGCGCCGCATCTGCGGCCCGGCCACCACGTCCTGGACGGGCAGCGGGCCACGCTGGGTGGCTGGACGTTCGGCTTCGTCGGCGGCGGGCTGTACTCGGCCTACCGCACGCCCTACGAGATCGACGAGCAGGCGTTCGCGGCCAAGGTGGCGGCGGTTGGGGAGGTGGACGTGCTGTGCAGCCACATCCCGCCCGCCGTGCCGCAGCTGCTCTACGACACGGTGGCCCGGCGGGTGGAGCGGGGCAGCGAGGCGCTGCTCCGGCACATCGAGGCGACCCAGCCCCGGTACGCCCTGTTCGGCCACGTGCACCAGCCGCTGGCCCGCCGGGTCCGGATCGGGCGGACCGAATGCGTCAACGTGGGACACTTCCGGGCGACCGGTATGCCGTACTTGTTGGCCTGGTAGCCGGGCTGGCCGGTTAGCTGGCGCGGCGCGGCCGGACGGTGGCCCCTGGGCCGGCGCGGTACGCTCCGAGCATGGGCGACAGGACGACGTCGAACATCTCGATCGGCGCGGACCGGCAGCACGTGATGGCCGTGATCGCCGACTTCGCCGCCTACCCGCAGTGGGCGTCCGCGGTCCGGTCGGCCGAGGTGGTCAGCCGGGACGCCGACGGGCGGCCCAGCCGGGTGCGGTTCAGCCTGGACGCGGGGATGATCAAGGACAGCTACGTGCTCGGCTACCACTGGGACGGTGACTCCGGTGTGCGCTGGGACCTGGCCGAACCCGGGTCGGTCATTAGTGCTATGAGCGGCAGCTACGCTCTGGTCAAGCAGCCGGCCGGCACCGAGGTGACCTACGAGCTGAGTGTGGACGTCCGGATGCCGCTGCCCGGCATGCTGAAGCGCCGGGCGGAAAAAATCATTATCGACACCGCGCTGAAAGGGCTGAAAGCCCGGGTGGAGGGCTTGCGGGCGGCCGGAGCGGGCGCCGCGCCGTAGCCGCCCAGGCCGGTGCCGGACATAGCAACGAAGGAAGGCAGCACGTGACGGAGCCAGCCAGGCAGTCAGGCAACGACCCTATTGGCGATCTTCAGCGCTGGCTGGTCCGCTCCGGCGCGCGCAGCGTGACCCGGCAACTGAGCGGCCAGATCCGCACCGCGCTGGGCGGCGGGAAGCAGAGCACCGCCGATGTGTGGGAAACCGCGACCTCCGACGAGGCGCCGGAGTGCGCCTGGTGCCCGATCTGCCGGGCCAGGCGCCGGCTCCGGGAATCAGGTCCCGGGCTGGGCACCGGGGTAGCCGCCGCCGCCGACGCGGTCGGCGCGGTGATGCAGGACGCGATGTCCGCGTTCGAGGCCGCGGTGTCCGCCGCGGGCCGGCAGACCCGGCCGAGCGACACCACGGCGCAGCCGCCGGACGAGGTGTGGGACGAGGCCACCGACGAGCCGGATGTCCGGTCCCGGCCCGCGGCGAACGGCGGCCGCTCCCGGCCGACCGGGCCCAGGCCGGCCTCGTCGGCGCCCAAGCGGCCGTCAGCCGGTCCGAAGAAGCCGTCAGCGGAGCCGAAGCAGCCGCCGGCCCCGCCCACCGGCTCGGCCGCGGACACCAGCACCACACCGGACGAGCCCATCCCGGACAAGCCCACCGACTAACGCAGCAGTCCGGGGGTGGTGCGGCCGGTCCGGGGGGCGCTGGCGAGCCGCAATTTCCGGCTGCTGCTGGCCTGCGACGTAGTGTCCACGTTCGGCACCGCGATCGCGCTGGTGGCGATCCCGTTCGCGGTGCTCAGCATCGGCGGCTCGGCTGCGGATGTCGGCTACGTCACCGCCGCGGCCATGCTGCCGGTAATCGTGTTCCTGCTGCTCGGTGGGGTGATCGCGGACCGGCTGCCGCGCCAGCAGGTGATGGCGGGCGCGAATGTGCTGCAGGCGCTGGCCCAGGCCGGTTCGGCCGCGCTGGTGCTGAGCGGCCGGGCCCAGGTCTGGGAGCTGATGGCGCTGGCCGCCGTCCGCGGCATCGGGCTGGGCTTCTACTTCCCGGCCGCCGCGGGCCTGCTGCCGCAGACGGTCCCGGAGCAGCAGCGGGCGCAGGCCAATGCGATGGACCGGATCGGCCGGAACACCGCGCTGATCATCGGGTCGGCACTGGGGGGTGTGCTGGTCGGGGTGGCCGGGCCGGGCTGGGGGCTGGTCCTGGACGCGGCCAGCTACGCCGTGGCCGCGCTGCTCCTCATCGGGATGCGCATCCCAGCCCTGCCCCGCGGCGAGGCCAGCCGGATGCTGCGCGAGCTGCGCGAGGGCTGGCAGGAGTTCTCCTCGCGGCGTTGGCTGTGGGTCATCGTGCTGGAGTTCTCGCTGTTGGTCGCGGTGTGGGACGGGGCGATCGACGTGCTTGGCCCGGTAGTCGCGCACGACCAGCTCGGCGGCGCACACAGCTGGGGCATCGCGCTGGCCGCCCAGTCCGCCGGGGCAGTGCTGGGCGGGCTCGGGATGATCAGGCTCCGGCCGCGGCGGATGCTGCTGATCGGGAGCCTGAGCGTGGCGCCGACTTCGGGCCTGTTGTTCACGCTGGCCGTGCCGCTCGCGGTACCGGTGATCGCGGTCGCGGCGTTCGTCGCCGGGGCCTGCATCGAGGTGTTCGAGGTCAATTGGGCGACCGCGATGCAGCAAGAGGTTCCGCCCGCCGCGCTGTCCCGGGTGTCCTCGTACGACGCGATGGGCAGCTGGGGGCTGTCGCCGGTCGGCACCGTGGTGGCCGGGCCGCTGGCGCTGGCCCTGGGCACGCCGGTGGTGCTGGCGGCGGGCGGCGTGCTGATCGTGCTGCTGACCGCGGCCGTGCTCGGCGTGCCTGAGGTGCGGCAGCTGCGCCGCCGCCAGCCGGCCCCCAGCTCCGGCGGTTAGCCGGTTCACTAAGGTCGGTCGCGGTGTGGCCGTCCTGGTGCTGGGCTGGCTGGCGGGCCGGCTGCCCGCGGCTGCGCTCGCGCCAGCCGCGCCCGGCGCGAGTGCTCTGGATCGCGTGGCATAGTTAGGCATGGCTGCGCACACGCTGGTACTACCCGCGGGCGGGCATTTCGCCGGCCACGCTGCGCTCAGTGGCCATGCCGCGCTCGGTGTGGGCGGGCTGGCTCACTTCATCTTCCGGCTGTTCATCTGGCGGCTGTTCTGGCGCTGGAGCCTGCTGATCTGGCACATCAAGACGTTCGGCCCGATCATCCTGCTGCTGATCGTGCTGGCCGTGGCGATGTGGCTGATCCTGCGCGCCCGGCGCAGGCAGGACACCGGACGCCGGCCGGACTCCGATAACGGCGGTCTGGGCGGCCCGGGGCCGCGGGACTTCTAACAGTCAGAGCACGGCGCCGTCGTCCGGGCCGGAGTCGCGCGGCGGCCGGTCACCCATCCGGATGACCAGCGTGGCGAAACCGCCGACGAACGCCGCTACGGCCAGGAACGCGGCCCAGTCGGGCATGGCCCAGCCCGCCATGGTGGCGATCAGCAGGTAGGCCGGCCCGCCGAACAGGGCGGCCCAGGCGCCCTTGGCCACCGGGTCGAGCGAGGGCAGCGGCGGTGGCACCGGAGGGACGAAGTTCTCCTCGTCGGCGGCCGGGGGCGGCGGGACCGCGCTGGCGGGCCGGATGATCCGCGGCTCACTGGGCCGCCGGCCGGACCGCGTACCAGGATCGGGCCGCCCCGGGTCCAGTACGGGGCCGTCAGCGCGGCCCCGCCCCTGGCCGCCGTAGCCATCCGCGCCGCCGTCCAGGCCGGTGCCCAAGTCGATTTCCGGGTCGGTGTCGTCGGTCAGGTCCAGCATCAAGGCTGGATCCGTGTCCGGCCCCGGGTCAGCGTTTGGCGCCGCGGCCAAGTTCTCCCGCTCCGGCCAGGGCGGCTCGCCGCCGGCCGGGTCGGGCTCGACGGTGAAGTTCGCGATCAGGTCGTGCCAGGCGGACTCCTCACCGCTTGCGCCGGCCGCCACCCCGTACCCCCTCCCCGTTACTCCGTCTCCGCGTGCGAGTGCGCGCGGACGAACTCCAGACTCCCGGCGAAGATGGCCGGGGCGTCATTGTCCAGGGTGGCCACATGGTAGCTATCGGCGCAATCCCGGACATTCACCTGGGTACCGGTCAGGCCGGCCCGCAGCACCCGCATGCTGGCTGGCCCGACGACGTGATCGACGGCGCTGCGGTAGATCAGCACCGGCTGGGTCACCTCACCCAGCCGGGACTGGGTCAACTTCCACAGCGCGGGCAGCGTGGCCGCGGCGCGCACCGGAACCCGGGTGTAGCCGAGTTCGGTGACGCCTTCCTTCTTGATGTCGCTGGCTATGCCGGGCATCGACGGCACCACCAGCTTCAGCACCGGGGCCAGCAGGAACAGCTTGGTGTCCGCGGCCACCGACGGGTTGACCAGGACCAGCCCGCTCACCGCGGGGCCGCGAATCTCGGCCATCCGCAGCGCGAGGCAGGCACCCATGGACAGCCCCATCACGAAAATCTCGCTGGCCTGCCCGCGGAGTTCCTCGAAGCCACGGTCCACTTCCGCGTACCAGTCCTCCCACCGGGTCCGGGCCATCTCCTGCCAGGTGGTGCCGTGCCCGGGCAGCCGGGGCAGCGACACGGTCAGCCCGGCCTCAGCCAGGTACTCAGCCCACGGCAGCAGCGAGGCAGGTGAGCCGGTGAATCCGTGGCAGAGCAGCACACCGGTGCGGCCACCGGAGTGGAAGTAGGGTTCCGCGCCCGGCATGACTGGCATGACTTCATCGTCCTCCCCGCGCCGGCCCGCTGACTCAGCGCTCTGGCATCGTCGCACGCTGCGCGGCCTACTGCACCGCAACAGGGGCATCCGCTTTCGGCCCATCTCGTGGCACGATGGGGGCGTGTTCTACTGGGTGGTCAAGGCGATCCTCGGGCCCTTCCTGAGGCTGATCTTCCGGCCCTGGGCCGAGGGCATCGAGAACGTCCCCCGGGAGGGGCCGGCCATCATCGCCAGCAACCACCTGTCCTTCGCCGATCACTTCTTCGGGCCGTTGCCGCTACCGCGCAAGGTTACCTATCTGGCTAAGTCCGAGTACTTCACCGGGCGTGGGCTCAAGGGCCTGGTCAGCAAGGCGTTCTTCAGCGGCGTCGGGCAGATCCCGGTGGACCGGGCCGGCGGCCTGGCCAGCGAGCGCGCGCTGAACACCGGGCTGCGTGTGCTGGCCCAGGGCGAACTGCTGGGCATCTACCCGGAGGGCACCAGGACCCCGGACGGGCGGCTCTACCGGGGCAAGACCGGGGTAGCCCGGCTGGCGCTGGAGTCCGGCGCGCCGGTCGTCCCGTGCGCCATGTTCGGCACCTACGACCTGATGCCAGCGGGGAAACACCTGCCCCGGCTGCGCTTCCGGCCTGGCGTCCGGTACGGCAAGCCGCTGGACTTCTCCCGGTACGCCGGGCTCGAGTCCGACCGGCTGGTGCTGCGCGCGGTGACCGACGAGATCATGTACGCGATCATGGACCTGGCCCATCAGGAGTACGTGGACGAGGACGCACAGCACGCCAAGACGCGGCTGAAGGCCGAGGTCAAGGCCGAGCGGCTGGCACACGCGGCGACACAGAGCCATCCGGGCGGCTAGCCCGGCGCTGCTCCGCGCGGACCCGCCACCCGGCGAGCAGCCGGCGCCTGGCGACCCGCCCGGCCCGCTGTACGACCAGAGCCAGCGCGAGCAGCACCGCGGCGGCGATGCCGTCCAGCCAGAAGTGGTTCGCGGTGACCACCACGGCCAGCAGGGTGAGGGCCGGGTAGCTGAGGGCCAGCCAGCGCCACCGGCTGCCGGACAACTGCACCGCCAGCAGGGCCACCAGCAGCGCCCAGCCGACATGCACCGAGGGCATAGCGGACAGCTGGTCGGCGTTGAAGCCGGCCACCGAGCCGTAGACCGACTGGCCGTACTGCACCGCGGTGTCGATCATGTTGTCACCGGGCAGCATCCGGGGCGGCGCCACCGGCACCAGCTGGATCAGCAGCGCGCCCGCGGTGAACAGCACCAGCGTGGTCCGCACCTGCGGGTACTGCCGCCGGTGCCAGATATAGACCCAGAGCAGGCAGCCGATGACGACGGCGAAGTGCAGTCCCGCGTAATACAGGTTCAGTGCCTGAACGATCGGCGGGTGGCCCAGGAAGGCTTGCTGGACCCCGGCCTCATTGGGCAGGTGCACGACACGTTCGGCGTGCCAGATCCATTTCGCCCGGTCGATGGCCCCGTCCGGGCCCATCACCGCATAGCTGCCGGCTAGCTGCCACAGCGCGAACAGGCCGAGCAGCACGGCGGCCTCCGTCAGGAAGCCGGCCGCGGACCTGACCCGTGGCCGGCCCGCCCGGCGCGCGCCCACCCCGGCGCCGCCCAGGCACGCTGCAGTCACCGCCGCTGCCTGCCAGGACAGCTCCAGGTTCACCATGGTGCCGCGTCTCCATCCCCGTAACGCCATGCCCGCCATACCCGTTGTACATCCCGGGTTCACCAGCTATCCCACAGACCCCCGTGGGTATCCGTGAGCCGCCGCGGCGTGTCGGCTCAACCGGCTTTCCCGGCCAGTCAGCAGACGCTAAGGTTACGGCCCTTGATTAAGGAGTTGGCTTCATGACTGACATGCCGCTAGGGACGGCAACTCCCCCCGGAGCGACCGGCGGCGCCGGCCGGGCTCCCGATGAGATCCTCGTCGCCTTCGCCGAGCCCGCCCCCCAGAACCGGCTGACCGTGCTGGTCCGGATCATCCTGGCCATCCCGCATCTGGTGGTGCTGTGGGCGCTGGGTATCGCGGCCGAGGTCGTGGTGATCATCTGCTGGTTCGCCGCGCTGGTCCTGGGCCGGCTACCGGTGGGCCTGGGCGAGTTCCTGTCCGGGTACCTGCGCTGGCTGGTCCGGGTGCAGGGGTACCTGTTCCTGCTCACCGACCGGTACCCGCCGTTCGAGCTGGGCGAGGCGGACTACCCAGTGCAGATCCTGCTTCGGCCGGGACCGCTGAACCGGCTGGCCGTCTTGTTCCGGATCATCCTGGCCATCCCGGCCGCGCTGCTCTCCTCGCTGGTCGTGCTCGGCATGGAAACGATCGTCATGTTCGTGACCTGGCTGATCGTGCTTATTGCCGGGCAGATGCCCAGGCCGCTGTACGAGGCGATCGCGGCTGGTCAGCGCTATTACTTCCGGTACACCGGCTACATCTTCCTGCTGACCGGCAGCTACCCGTGGGGGCTGTTCGGCGACCAGCCCGACCAGGCGTATCCGGCGCCTGCCAGCGGCCAGCCTGTGCTGGGCTACGGCCAGCCGGCTCCCGGCTATGCCGAGCCGGCTCCCGGCTATGCCGAGCCTGGGTATGGGCAGCCGGAATACCAGCCGCCTGCCGGGTATGGCCAGCCTGGTCCGGGTTATCCGGAGCCTGCTTACCGCCAGCCGGAATATGCGCAGCCTGCGGGGTATGCGCAGCCCGCGGCGGTCACCGGGTGGCTGGGCGGGGACCAGCCCTGGCGGCTGGTGCTGTCCGGCACGGCCAAGGGCCTAGTCGGCATGTTCCTGGCCATCGGCGTGCTCGTCGCCGTGCTCTGGGTGGTGCTGATCGTCGTCGCCGCGTCGTCCAACAACACGGTGAGCAAAGCCGTCGCGGCGGCGTCGGTGCAGACCGCGTACGCCAAGCTCAGCACCACCGTGGGCAGCTTCGATTCCAAGGTATCCGGGTGCGGCGGCAAGCTCAGCTGCGTGAACCGGGTGGACTCGCAGATGTCCCAGTCGTTCCGCACCTTCGGCTCGGATATCCAGGGCATCTCCATGCCTACCCCGGCGTCCACCGCGGCGGCCGGCACCGTCCAGTCGGACGCGGACCAGATCGGCACTGATTTCCAGCGGCTGTCCACCGCCTCCTCGGTCAGCCAGTACCAGCAGACGGTGGCCAGCACCGGCCTGGAGGGGCTGCTGAACCAGTTCGACGCCGACTACCGCGGCCTAGGCCGGACGCTGAGGGTGGGCTGACCGCTAGTCCTCCAGGCTGGCCCAGCCCTTGACCCGGTCTACCGCCCGCCGCCAGCGGGCGTAGTCCGCGTCGCGGCGGGGGCCGGGCTCGAAACGCCGGTCCAGCCGCCAGGTGGCGGCCAGTTCGTCCCGCGAGGACCAAGTCCCGGTGGCCAGGCCAGCCAGGAACGCGGCGCCGAGCGCGGTGGTCTCGCCGACCACCGGCCGCTCCACCGGCAGCTGGAGCTGATCCGCCTGCATCTGCATGAGCAGGTTGTTGGCGCTGGCCCCGCCGTCCGCACGGAGCGCCCGGCCGTGCCGACCGGTGGCCTCGGTCAGCACGTCGGCCACGTCGCGCACCTCGAACGCGATCGCCTCCAGGGTGGCCCGGACCAGGTGCGCGCGGGTGGTCCCGCGAGTGATGCCGAACACCGCGCCGCGGGCGTCGGGGTCCCAGTCCGGCGCGCCCAGCCCGGTCAGCGCGGGCACGAACACCACGCCCGCGGAGTCCGGCACGCTGCGCGCGAGCGCCTCGCTCTGCGCCGCGTCGTCCAGCAGGCCGAGGCCGTCCCGCAGCCACTGCACGGCCGCGCCGGTGACGAACACCGAGCCTTCCAGCGCATAGCTGAGCTCACCGGCGCCGTCCATCCAGGCCACCGTGGACAGCAGGCCGGCCTCCGAGCGGACGATGGACCGGCCCGTGTTGGCCAGCACGAACGACCCGGTGCCATAGGTGCACTTGGTGTCGCCCGGGCTGAAGCAGGCCTGGCCGAACAAGGCGGCCTGCTGATCGCCGGCGATGCCGGCCACCGGCAGGGCCAAACCCAGGAACGCGCCGGGGTCAGTCTCCGCGGCGACTCCGGTGGACGGCACCACCTCGGGCAGCGCGCGCTGCGGCACCCGGAGCAGCTCGCACAGTTCGGCCGACCACTGGCCGGCCTGGATGTCGAACAGCAGCGTGCGGGAGGCGTTGGACGCGTCCGTCACGTGCCGCGCGCCGCCGGTCATCCGGGCGATCAGGTAGGCGTCCACCGTGCCCGCGGCCAGCGTGCCGTCGGCCAGGCCCTGCCAGGTGGCCGGCTCGTGCTCGGCCAGCCAGGTGAGCTTGGTGCCGGTGAAGTAGGGGTCCAGGCGCAGCCCGGTCAGCGTGGCCACCCGCGCCTCATGCCCGGCCTCGCGGAGCTCGGCGCAGATCCGGGCCGTCCGCCGGTCCTGCCAGACGATGGCCCGGCGCGGGGCGGCCAGCGTGGCCCGGTCCCAGAGCACCGCGGTCTCCCGCTGGTTGGTGATGCCGATGCAGGTCACCGCAGCGCCATCGGCTCGGTCCAGAGCCTGGCGGCAGGCCGTGAGGGTGGCCTGCCAGATGTCCTCGGGCAGGTGCTCGACCCAGCCCGGCTGCGGGAAGTACTGCCGGAACTCCTGATAGCCGCGGCTGGCCACCAGGCCGGCCTCGGTCACGACCAACGCGGTTACGCCGGTTGTCCCAGCGTCGATGGCGAGCACGCTCATGGGGACTAGTGTTGCCCTTATGCGACTCGGAGTGTTGACGGGCGGCGGAGACTGCCCAGGATTGAATGCGGTCATCAGGGCGCTGGTTCGCCGGGGGACCCCCGAATTCGGCTTCGAATTCG
Organism: Streptosporangiaceae bacterium; assembly: GCA_036497945.1. Classification (GTDB taxonomy): domain Bacteria; phylum Actinomycetota; class Actinomycetes; order Streptosporangiales; family Streptosporangiaceae; genus RYN-230. The sequence continues at coordinate 19,954 of DASXIN010000101.1, forward strand.
TCGGCTTCCGGGACGGCTGGCGCGGGCCGCTGGAGGGGGATACCGTACCCCTGGACGTGCAGGCGGTACGCGGCATCCTGCCGCGAGGCGGGACGATTCTGGGCTCATCGCGGACCAACCCGCTGGCCGACAGCGCCAGCGCGGGCGGCCGGTCTGGGGTGGAGCGGATCAAGGACAACCTAGCCGCGCTCGGCGTCGACGCCCTGGTGGCGATCGGTGGCGAGGACACCCTGGGTGCCGCGACCCGGCTGTACGAGGCCGGGGTCCGGGTGGTCGGCGTGCCCAAGACCATCGACAACGACCTGGGCGCGACCGACTACACGTTCGGCTTCGACACCGCGGTGAACATCGCGATGGAGGCCATCGACCGGCTGCATACCACGGCCGAGAGCCACCACCGCGCACTGATCTGCGAGGTCATGGGGCGGCATGCCGGGTGGATCGCGTTGCACGCCGGGATGGCCGGCGGGGCCAACGTGATCCTGATCCCGGAGAAACCGTTCAGCATCGAGAAGGTGTGCGCGTACGTGCAGCACCGGTTCGAGACCCGGTATGCGCCGATCGTGGTCGTGGCCGAGGGCGCCATCCCCGCGGAGGACGACGTGACCGTGTCTGACCGGCGACTGGACTCGTTCGGGCACGTGCGGCTGGGCGGGATCGGGCAGCTGCTGGCCAACGAGATCGAGAAGCGGACCGGCAAGGAAGCCCGCTGCACGGTGCTTGGCCACATCCAGCGCGGCGGCACACCGACCGCGTTCGACCGGGTGCTGGCCACCAGGTTCGGCGAGCATGCCATCGGCGCCGTACACGATGGGGCGTTCGGCATCATGGTTGCCTTGCGCGGCACGGACATCGTGCGGGTGCCGCTGACCGAGGCCACCAGTGAGATCAAGACGGTGCCGCCGGAACGGTACGCGGAAGCTGAGGTCTTCTTCGGTTAGCGGACCCGGACGGCGACCAGGCACGCGTCGTCGCTGGTATCGGCGCGTGAGCTGTTCAGCAGGTAGTCGGCGAAGCGGCCGATGTCCTGGACCGGCTGGCTGGCCAGGCGGCGCAGCGACTCGAGCGAATCGTCGATGGCCTCGTGGCGGCGCTCGACCAGCCCGTCGGTGTACAGCAGCAGCGCGTCGCCCGGGACCAGCTCGGTGGTCACTTCCTGGTAGCGGTTAGCCGGGTCGGCGCCGACCAGCACCCCGGACGGCAGCTCGAGCTCGCTGGCCACCCCCGCGCGGACCAGGAGCGGCGGGAGGTGGCCGGCCCGGGCCCAGCGCAGCGTCCGGTCGGCCGGGCGGAACACGCCGCACACCACGGTGCCGATGATGCCGTCGGTCAGCTGGCAGGCCACCTCGTTGAGCCAGCCGAGCAGCGCGGCGGGCCCGGCGCCGGTGATGGCCAGGCCGCGCAGGCAGTTCCGCAGCGCAACCATGCCGGTGACCGCGTCGATGCCGTGCCCGGCGATGTCCCCGACGACCAGCAGCACGTCGCCGCCGGGCAGCGGCACCGTGTCGTACCAGTCGCCGCTGACCAGGTTGCCCGGCCCAGCGGGCCGATACCGTGCGACCACGTCCAGCCCGGGGAGCTCGGCCGGCGCAGCGACCTGCGGGGTAATGGCCTGCTGCAGCCGGATGGCCAGCCGGTGCTCCTCGGCGACGCGTTCCTCGCTGTCGGCCAGCCGGTCGCGGGTGGCGGCGAAGGCCACCTGGGTGTGATAGTCCGCGGAGACGTCCTGATAGGCGCCACGTACCGCGATCAGGGTGCCGGTCTGGTCGACGATCGGCTCGGCGAAGGCGCGGATCTGCCGGACGCTCTCGTCTTCGGCGCGGATGATCCGGAACACCGCGGCCGCCTCCCGCCTGTCCCGCAGCAGGGTGTGCCGGAAGCTCTGCACCGCGGCCTGGTCGTCCGCCGGGACGTGCGCGGTCAGCTGGCCGATCGGGACCGGGTCAGCGGGCCGGCGGCCGAACAGTGCGTAGGTCCGCTCGGTCCACAGCACATCCCCGGTGAGCAGGTTCTCCTCCCAGCCGCCGATCCGGCCGAGCCGCTGCGCCTGGTGCAGCAGCCCGCCCAGCCGCTCGACGTCGTCGGTTCGCTGCCAGGCGATCACCACGCCGTCGTACAGCCGGGCGATGCGGACCTCCAGCATCGGAGTGAGCGTGCTGTCGCCCACCGGGGTGCTGAACACCGCGCCAGAGATGTGCTCGGCCTGGCCGGTGGCCAGCACCCGGACCGCCTGGTCGAACAGGCCGCTGGCCAGCGCGGCGTCCGGGTACATCTCCAGCAGCGGGCGGCCGGCGATGTCCGCCGCCGGGCGGCCGGCCGGATCGGCGAACCCCTCACTGAGGTAGCTGATCAAGAAGTCGGTGACCTGGCCGCCGGCCCGCACCGCCTTGGCGTACATGGCGCTGCCCAGCAGCCCGTCCAGCAAGCTGAAGGCCCACGACGCGCGCTGGTCCGCGGCCAGCCCACCGGTGCGCAGCCGGGTGCCGACGGCTTGCGCGCACACCTCGGCCAGCGTGCCGAGCTGGTGGCGCAGCGGCCGGCTGAATCCGCTGAGCGGTCCGGGCCAGCAGATTTCCAGCGCGCCGATGGGGGCCCCGGGACCAGGCAGCGGGAGCACCGCCCGCGCGCCCCTCGGCCAGCTGCCGAGCAGCGGGGTGCCGGTAACGCCTGGGGAGCTGGCCCGGTCCGGGTGGCGGGCCCCGTCCGGGGCGCCAGCGGGCCACCAGGTCTCGGTGCCGTCGTCCGCCGCCCACAGCGCCGGGGTGGGCAGATCCGGGTGGATGCGCCGCCACCGGCTGGCGTCACGCGCCGCGAAGCCGGCCTGCCCGGCCAGTTCCAGGCCACCGTCCGGCTCGGCCAGCCACACCGCCACGGCGGTCACGCCCACCGCGGCCAGCGCCTCCTCCAGCAGCGCGGCGGCGATGCCGGTGCCGTCCGCCGCGGTCTCCATGGCCGCGGTGGCCAGCCCGCCACTGAGCCCGCCGCCCGGCGCGCCGTTGGCCGCCGGGGCCGGGCGGGCCGGGCTGGGGCGGGCAGCGGCCGGATGGCCGTTGCTGGCCCGGGCCGGAGACGGCTGCCCGGTGACCTGCGCAGCCAGGTCGGCCAGGCTGGTGCCGGACTCGGCGGACAGGTGCTCGAGCTGCTCCTGAGCCTCGGCCGGGGAGCAGCCCAGCCGCTCCATCAGCATCCCCCGGGCCAGGTCCACCACGGACCGGGCGGCGGCTGCGGACTGCAGTCCGTCCAGCTCCTGCCGCTGGCGCGCGATGAGCGCGGTCAACCGCGCCAAGTCTGTGCCGCTCGGGGCTGTCACGTAGCTGACCCTCCGGGAGATTTAAGCGGCTTGATTGACCAGGCTACCGGGCGAGGCGTGTCCCTAAGGCCTATTTTTAGCCTCGTCAGCTGGCATGGAACGGCCAGCCGGGTGCATATAACTGCGATGGATCACGAGGAGTCCGCCATGGCGCAGGCCGCGCTAGGCAGCCAGCCCGCCGATCCGCGGCTGCAACAGCTGCTAGACGGGCTCACCGCGGTGCGCGGCGGGGACTTCAGCACCCGCCTGCCACATACCGGTGACCCGCTGATGGATGAGATCGCCGACGTGTTCAACAGCATGACCGACCAGCTTGCGCTGTTCACCTCGGAGGTGACCCGGGTGGCCCGGGAGGTCGGCACCGAGGGCAAGCTCGGCGGCCAGGCGCAGGTGCCGGGGGTCGCGGGCACCTGGAAGGACCTCACCGAGTCGGTCAACGCGATGGCCGACAAGCTGACCGGGCAGGTCCGCGACATCGCCCAGGTCGCGACCGCGGTGGCCCGGGGTGACCTGACCCAGAAGATCACCGTAGATGTCAAGGGCGAGATGCTGGCCCTCAAGGGCACGCTGAACACCATGGTGGACCAGCTGTCCGCGTTCGCCGACGAAGTGACCCGGGTGGCCCGCGAGGTGGGCACCGAGGGCAGCCTGGGCGGCCAGGCGCAGGTCCCGGGGGTAGGCGGCACCTGGCGCGACCTGACCGACTCGGTGAACTTCATGGCGGGCAACCTGACCAGCCAGGTGCGCAACATCGCGCTGGTGACCACGGCGGTGGCCCAGGGGGACCTGTCCAAGAAGATCGACGTGGACGCGCGCGGGGAGATCCTGGAGCTGAAGACCACGATCAACACGATGGTGGATCAGCTGTCCTCGTTCGCGGCCGAGGTCACCCGGGTGGCCCGGGAAGTCGGCAGCCTCGGCCGGCTCGGCGGGCAGGCCGAGGTGGAAGGGGTCTCCGGCACCTGGAAGCGGCTGACCGAGAACGTCAACGAGCTGGCCGGCAACCTTACCCAGCAGGTGCGGGCCATCGCCGAGGTGACCAGCGCGGTGGCCACCGGGGACCTGACCCGGTCCATCAGCGTGGAAGCCGAGGGGGAGGTGGCCGAGCTCAAGGACAACATCAACGCGATGGTGCAGTCGCTGCGCGAGACCACCAAGGCCAACCAGGAGCAGTACTGGCTGAAGACCAACCTGGCCCGGATCTCCGGCCTGCTGCAAGGGCACCGGGACCTGCCCACGCTGGCCGAGCTGATCATGGATGAGCTGATCCCGCTGGTCGGCGCGCAGCACGGCACGTTCTTCATCAAGAACGACACCAGCGAGGGCGCCATCCTCCGGCTGATCGCCGGGTACGGGCTGCCGGCCGACCTGGCCGCGCCCAGCCAGTTCCGGCTCGGCCAGTCGCTGATCGGCCAGGTGGCTAAGACCCGGAAGCCGATCGTGGTGGACGACGCGCCGCCAGGCTACGTGCGGATCTCCTCCGGGCTGGGTGACGGGGCGCCGGTCAGTCTGATCGTGCTGCCCATTGTGTTCGAGGGGCAGGTGCTCGGCGTCATCGAAGCTGGCTCGTTCAGCCGGTTCACTCAGGTGCGCCAGGACTTCCTGGAGCAGCTGATGGAGACCATCGGGGTCATCGTCAACTCGATCATCGTCAACTCGCGGACCGACCACCTGCTGCAGGAGTCGCAGCGGCTAGCCGGCGAGCTGCAGGCGCGCACCGGGGAGCTGCAGGCCAGGCAGGAGGAACTACAGCAGTCCAATGCCGAGCTGGAGGACAAGGCGGCTCAGCTGGCCCGGCAGAAGCGGGACATCGAGATCAAGAACGCCGAGATCGAGCAGGCCCGGCAGGAGATCGAGGAGCGGGCCAAGCAGCTGGACATGGCCTCCCGGTACAAGTCGCAGTTCCTCGCGAACGTCTCGCACGAGCTGCGCACCCCGCTGAACAGCCTGCTCATCCTGGCCCGGCTGCTGGCCGAGAACTCGGCTGAGAACCTGACCGCCAAGCAGGTCGAGTACGCCAAGGTGATCCACTCGTCCGGGTCCGACCTGCTGCTGCTGATCAACGACATCCTGGACCTGTCCCGGGTCGAGGCAGGCAAGCTGGATGTGCACCCGGAGCGGTTCGCGCTCGGCGCGCTGGCCGAAGACCTGCGCACCGTGTTCGAGCCGCTGGCCGCCGAGAAGGAGCTGCACTTCGCGGTCAGCATCGCCCCGGACGTGCCCGATGAGCTGGTCACCGACCGGCAGCGGCTCCGCCAGGTGCTGCACAACCTGCTGTCCAACGCGGTCAAGTTCACCCAGCAGGGCACGGTGGAACTGCGGATCGGTCTGGCCGGGCCGCGGGTCGGCGGCCCGGACGACGTGGTCGCGTTCTCGGTGACTGACACCGGGATCGGCATCTCCGACGACAGCCTCAAGACCATCTTCGAGGCGTTCCAGCAGGGCGACGGCACGACCAGCCGCCGTTACGGCGGCACCGGGCTCGGGCTGGCGATCAGCCGGGAGGTGGCCGCCGTGCTCGGCGGGCGGATCACCGCGCAGAGCCAGCCGGGCAGCGGGAGCACATTCACCCTGTTCCTGCCTGTCGTCTACCGGGGGGCCGCCGACGGGCTGGCCACCTCCGTCGGGCTGGCCAGCCTCGAAGGGCTGGCCAGCGCCGAAGGGCTGGCCAGCGCCCAGGGACGGGCCGGCGCCGACGAGCTGGGCGGCGTGCCGGAGCCGGATGAGCCGGGCAGCGTGCTGGACCCGGACGAACTGGCCCTGGCCGCCCTGCGGGCCGAACCTGGGCCGCACCAGCAGATGCGCGGGAAGAAGGTGCTGATCGTGGATGACGATCTGCGGAACGCGTTCGCCATCAGCAGCGTCCTCGAGCTGTACGGGCTGTCCGTCAGCCACGCCCCCGGCGGGCGGCAGGGCATCGAGGCGCTGCGCGCCGATCCCGGTATCGACCTGGTGCTGATGGACGTGATGATGCCGGAGATGGACGGGTACTCCACGACGGCCACGATCCGGGAGATGCCGCAGTTCGCCGAACTGCCGGTCATCGTGGTCACCGCGCGGGCCATGCCGGGGGACCGGGACAAGGCGCTGGTCGCCGGGGCCAGTGACTACGTGACCAAGCCGGTGGACACCGACGAGCTGCTCGGCTGCATCACCCGGTGGCTCGCCCCCCGGCCGGCCAGCGGCTGAGCCGGTCGGCTCAGGCTGAGCTGGCCGGCCGGGACAGCCGGGGTCCGGTCAGGCCGCCTGCCGGGTGCCCCGGCTGGACAACGGCGGCAGCAGCAGGCAGCTGTCCCCGAACTCGTGCCACAGGTAGCCGGCCTGTTCCGCGGCCCGGTAGGCCAGCCGCACCAGCTCGGACCCGGCCACCGCGGTGAGCAGCTCCAGGTGGGAAGCGCCCTCGTCATGCCAGCCGGTGATCAGGCCGGTGACCACGCGGGCCGGCCGGGCCGGTCCGATGACCAGCTCGGTCAGCCCGCTGCTGGCCCGCACCCGGCCGCCCGGGATCGCGGCGCTTTCCAGCGCCCGGGTACTGGTCGTGCCGACCGCCACCACCCGGCGCCCGGCCGCCCGGGTCAGGTTCACCAGGTCCGCCGTGGCGGGCGGCACCTCGAACCATTCCGGCAGCGGCGCCTCACCGGTCTCCAGCGACGCCACCCCGGCGTGCAGCGTCACCGTGGCCAGCAGCACCCCGGCCGAGATCAGCTCGGTGACCAGTTCCGCGGTGAACGGTCGGGCCGCGCTGGGCATCTCGGCGCTGCCGGGGGAGCGGGCGAAGATGGTCTGGTAGGCGGACAGTGGCCACGGGTCCGGCACGTAGTTGTACCGGACCGGCCGGCCGTGCCGCGCCTCCAGCGCCGCGACGTCCCCGGCTACCGCCGCGGCCCACATCCGCGGACCGGGCCGGGCCGGGCCAGCCAGGCCACGGCCCGGGAACGCGTACTGCAGGGTGACCGTGGCGTCGCCGGGCAGCATGATCGTCTCCCCGGCCGCCGCATCGGTCACCCGGCCCAGGGCCGGCTCCTCGGTGCGCAGTTCCACCAGCCAAGTCCCGTCGGCCAGCCGCCCCGACCAGTGCACCAGCACCGCGCGGCCATCGCCGCGCCGCCCCGGCACGGCCGCGGCCACGGTGGCCGAAGTGTTCACGACCAGCAGGTCACCCGGGCCCAGGTAGCGCGGAAGGTCGGCGAACCGGGCGTGCAGCACGCCGTCCGGGGTGGCGACCAGCAGCCGGACCCCGTCCCGGGCCAGGCCGCGCGCTTCCGGCGGGGAACCGGCCGGCCGCCGGATGGCGCTCACTGGGACACCGCCGGCACGCTGAGGTCGGCGGCCCGGTAGCGTCCGCTGGGCGGCCGCTCGGTGATCAGCCGGAGCAGTGCGGCCGCCGCCACCTCCGGCTCCGGCCGGTCCGAGATGTCCTCCTCGGGGAAGGCCTGCTGATGCAGGTCGGTGCGCATGTCACCGGGGTCGAACGCGTAACAGCGCAACGACGGCTGCTCGGCGGCCAGGATGGCGGTGAGCTGGTCCAGGGCGGCCTTGGCCGAGCCGTAGCCGCCCCACCCGGGGTAGGCCTCGGTGGCTGCGTCGGAACTCACGTTGACGATGGTCCCGGCCGCCGCGGCCAGCGGGCCGGCCAGCAGCTGGATGAGGGCCAGCGGGGCGAACACGTTCGTCGCGTACACCCGGCTGAACTCGTCCAGCGGGTAGCTGCCCAGCTCCGGCTGCGGGCTGGGGCCGAGCCGGCTGGCGTTGTTCAGCAGTAGGTCGAGGTGGCCCATCCGGTGCACCTCGGCGGCCAGCTGGGCTCGGTGTGCCGGGTCGGTCACGTCGCCGGGCAGCTCGGTCACGCCGGCCAGCCCGCGCATCGCGCCGGCCAGCACGTCGGGCCGCCGGGCATCGACCACGAGGGACCAGCCGCGCTGGGCCAGGGCGTGCGCGGTGGCCCGGCCCAGGCCCATCGAGGCACCGGTGATCACGGCAGTAGGCATGCACGTCTCCAGATCTGTCGACTGCTGCCATACTCGTAGTTGAAGTCAACTTCATGTCAAACTGGGCCAGGGGGCTGGATGCACACCACCGATCTGCTCACCGTGGGCGAGATCTCCCGGCGCAGCGGTTTCGCCGAGTCGGCCGTTCGGTACTACGAGCGGCTCGGCCTGCTGGCCGCGAGCCGGACCGCGGGTGGGCAGCGCCGGTTCGAGCGCGGCATGCTGCGCCGGCTGGCGTTCATCCGGGCCGCCCGGAACGTCGGGCTGAGCCTGACCGAGGTGGCCGACGCGCTGGCCTCGCTGCCCGCAGGCCGCACCCCCACCCGAGCCGACTGGACCCGGTTGTCCCGCGGCTGGCGGGAGCGGCTGGACGACCAGATCGACGCGCTCGTCGCGCTGCGCGACGGGCTGGACTCGTGCATCGGCTGCGGCTGCCTGTCCTTGCAGCGGTGCGCCATCTCCAACCCCGGCGACACCGCCCGGACGGGCGGTCCCGGGGCCGCTTACCTGCCGGCCGGGCTGCGCCGGGAGGACAGCCGCCTGGCCGGCCCGGTTACCGGGCCAGACCGTGAGCCAGACGGCCAGCCTGCGGCAGTTGATGCGGGGTCCGGCCCGGCCCGGCCGGGCCCGGTCGGCCAGGTGGCCGAATAGCCAGCCGCCGCTGGGGTATGCGTAGCTCGTGAAGAAGCTTCTGGAACTCCTGGTGTGCCTGCTTCATCCGGTGGCCGTCGTGCTGATGTGGATCGACCTGCTGACCGACCGGCCGGACTTGTCCACCGTCGGCAAGCTGGCCTGGGCCATCTTCGGCCTCGTCCCGCTGGTCCCGTTCCTCTACGTGCTGACCGGCGGCGACCTGTGGTGACCGGGCTGCCCGAGCTGGCCCCGGAGACCGCGCAGGCCTGGATCGCCCGGTGGGATCTTCAGCAGCAGGATCATCTGCCAGACCGGGAGGAGCGCTTCACCGCGCTGATCGACGCGGTCGAGGCCGGGGCGGGCCGCCCCGATCCGCTCGTGCTGGACCTGGGCTGCGGCCCCGGTTCGCTGTCGGTCCGGCTGCTGGACCGGATCCCGGCGGCCAGCGCGGTGGCCATCGACGCCGACCCGCTGCTGCTGGCGCTGGGCCGGGCCGGTTACGCCGGGCGGCCCGGGCTCCGGTTCGCCGAGTGCGACCTGCGCACGCCGGGCTGGGCGGCAGAACTCGGCCTGGACCGCCCGGCCGACGTGGCGGTGAGCACCACCGCGCTGCACTGGCTGCCCGAGCCCGCGCTGCGCGCTATGTACGCGGAACTGGCTGGTGTGCTGCGGCCTGCCGGGCTGCTGCTGGACGGGGACCACTTCACCGGCGGCGAGCACACCGGGCCGGTGATCGCCCAGCTGAGCGAGGCGCTGACCGAGCGGGCCGAACTGCGCCGCTTCCCGCTCGGCCACGCCGAGACGTGGTCCGGCTGGTGGGCGGCGGTGGCCGCGGATCCCCAGCTGGCCGAGCTGGCCGCCCGGCGGGAGCGGCTGGCGCTGGACGCGGCACACCACGGCTCGCCGTCCGGCTGGCTGGCCACCCACGTGGACGGGCTGCTGGCGGCCGGGTTCAGCGAGGTCGGCACGCTCTGGCAGGCCGGCGACAACCGCATTCTCTGCGCGGTGGCCAGCGGCTGAGCTGTACAGCTGCCCGGTGTGGCCGGTGAAAGCCCCTTTTGTACGTCCATGTACAGCAGGGTACAATTCTCGGCATGACGTCGATGTCCGTGTCCGAGGCCCGGGCGGCACTACCCCAGCTGCTGTCCCGCGTTCAGAACGGTGAAGAGGTGACGATAACCCGGCACGGCCAGCCGGTTGCCGTCCTGGTTCGCCCCGATATCCTGCACAGCCGCCGTGCGGAGGTGGTGCTGGACGATGCGGCGCGGATCCACGAACTGCTCACCGACGCAGCCGCCACCCCGCTGCCGGAGGGCCCCGGGCTGACCGCTGAGCGTGCCGAGGAGCTGATCGGCCAGATCAGGGCCGGACGAGATGCCCGCTGATGCCCGCTGATGGACGCCTTCGGCGCCGACGTGCTGATCTACGCCGCGGTGCCCGGTCACCCGCTCGGTAAGCGGGTGGCCGCCCTATTCCGATCGGCGGCCCCCGGAGCAGTAGTAGGCACCGGCTCGGTGCTACTGCTGCCGGAGGTACTCGGCAAACCGCTGCGTGACGGCGCCACGGACGAAGTCCGCCTGCTGGCCGGCCTGCTGGCCCGGCTCGATCTGCGTCCGGCCGACCGGGCCACCGCCGAACTCGCGACCGCCCTGGCCACCAGGTACCGGCTGAAAGCGGCCGACGCGATCCACCTGGCCACCGCCGTGGGCCTGGGCGCCGACCGGTTCATCACCAACAACCAGCGCGACTTCCCGGGCACGATGACCGAGATAGCGGTCACCCACCCGGCCGACCTGCCCGATGGCACGAGCTGACCTGGCGGACTACGGTTCGGAATAGCGCGTGACGCCCGGCTGGGCCGGCCGCGCGGCCCGACGACCGCGTCACCGTGGAGGCGCATGATGGAAACGCCGCTCACCCCGCTCGACTTCGCCCGCCGGACCCGTCGGCTGCACGGCGGCCGGGAGGCGGTGGTGGACGGTGACCTGCGGCTTAGCTATGAGCAGTTCTTCGACCGCTGTGACCGGTGGTCAGCCGCGCTGCAGGGACTCGGCGTCCGGCCCGGCGACCGGGTGGCCACCATCGCCCCGAACACGCACGCCCAGCTGGCCTCTTTCTACGCGGTGCCGCAGATCGGCGCCGTGCTGGTGCCGATCAACTACCGGCTGGCGGCCGACGATTTTAGCTACATCGTGAACCACTCCGGGGCCAGCGTGCTCTGCGTGGACCGGGACTACCTGGACACGGTGGACGGGATCCGGGATCAGTTGCCCGGGGTCAAGCACTTCGTGGCCTTCGACAGCGTGCGGGACGGCTGGCTCGACTACGCGGCCACGGTGGCGGCGACCGGCCCGGACTTTACCCGGCCGGAGATCGGTGAGCGGGACCTGCTCACGATCAACTACACCAGCGGCACCACGGCCCGGCCCAAGGGCGTGATGATCACCCACCGGAACGCGGCCATGAACAGCATCGGCACCCTGCTGCACCTGCCGCTCGCGGTTGAAGAGCGGTACCTGTGGACGCTGCCGATGTTCCACGCCAACGGCTGGACCTACCCCTGGACGGTGACCGCCGCCGGGGCCACCCACGTCTGCCTGCGCAAGGTGGACCCGAAGGCGGTCTTCGAGCTGATCCGGCAGGAGCGGATAGGCAGCCTGTGCGCTGCCCCCACCGTGCTGATCTCGCTGGCCAACGCGCCCGCCGAGGTGCGCGGCCAGGTCCCGCCCGGCATCCGGGTGGTGACCGCCGGCGCCCCGCCCGCCGCGGCCACCATCGAGCGGCTCGAAGAGCAGTTCGGCTGGGAGGTCACTCAGGTCTACGGCCTGACCGAGACGGCGCCGTTCATCACGGTGTGCGCGCCGCTGCCCGAGCACGAGAAGCTCAGCCCGGCCGAGCGGTCGGTGCAGAAGGCGCGCACCGGGGTCGAGCTGATCACCTCCGGTGAGCTGCGGGTCATCACCCCGGACGGCGCCGAGGTCCCGGCGGACGGGCAGAGCCTGGGCGAGATCGTGGTCCGCGGCAACGTCGTGATGGACGGCTACTACCACGACCCGGAGGCCACCGAGCGGGCCATGGGCGACGGTTGGTTCCACACCGGGGACGCCGCGGTGGTGCACCCGGACGGGTACGTGGAGATCCGGGACCGGATCAAGGACGTGATCATCAGCGGCGGGGAGAACATCTCCTCGGTCGAGGTCGAGGGCACCCTGCTGCGCCACCCGGCCATCCAGGAAGCCGCCATCGTCGGGCTGCCGGACGAGAAGTGGGGCGAGACACCGCACGCGTTCGTGGTGCTGAAGGACGGCCAAACCGCGACCGAAGCGGACATCATCGAGTTCACCCGGGACCGGCTGGCGCACTTCAAGGCGCCGCACGGGGTGACGTTCGTCACCGAGCTGCCGAAGACCGCGACCGGGAAGATCCAGAAGTTCGTGCTCCGCCAGGGCGCGCCCAACCTGGCCCGGCAGTAGCGGGTCAGCCCGCGCAGTAACGGGTCAGGCCGCGCAATAACGGGTCAGGCCGCGAACTGGCGCAGCCCGGACGCGATGGCGGCCACCGTCAGCCTGCCCCGGACCAAGTCATACATGAACTGCTGAGCGGCGTCCTCGTCCAGCGGCTCGGCCAGCGGGTGGCCGTTCACGCCGAGGAAGAACCAGGTCGCGTTCCAGCTGAGCCGCTTGTTCCCGTCGACCAGGGCGTAGCTGCGGCCGAGCGCCTCCATCAGCGCGGCCGCTTTGTCCCAGATGCCGGGGTACACGTCCCGCCCGTTGGCGGTCTGCTGCGGCCGGGCCAGCGCCGCGGTGAGATCGGTGAAGTCGCGCACCCGGGCGGGCTCTCCGGTGACCAGGCTGGCTACCTCCAGCGCATCGTCGGTGGTCAGGAAGTAGATCACTGGGCTAGGCGTTTGTTCAGGGCCGCACTGATCCGGGCTACCCGCAGCAGTTCCTCCCGGCGGCGGCCGGCCTCGGCGTATACCGCGCCGAGCAGCGTGTCCCGGGCGTACTCCGGCACGCTGCGCCCCGCCGCCCCGGCGGTCACCCTGAGTAGCTCGTACTCGTGGTCCTCCAGTGGCACCTGAATCGTTTGCTTAGCCACACAGAGCATGATGGCATCCCCTGGGTAAGGGCTGGCAAGCCCGGTCAGGGACAGGACGGGCCGCCCCGCTCTGGTTACGCTGCGCTAGGGCAGGGCACCGCGCGCCGCGGGTCGAGCAGGCCAGGCTCGGACGCCATGTACAGGTCCATGTCGCTGACCCGCCAGCCCGCTTCGAGCAGCGGCCGGACCGCCGGGTGCGGGGCGGGCAGGAAAACCTGGGCCCGGCCGGCCGGCGCGTCCAGGCTGGCCAGCAGCGTGAGCACCGCCCCGGCGGCGTCGGCGTCAGTCACTTCGGGCGCCATCGCCAGGTGCACGATTCCGTACTCGTCCCCGTGCCCGGCGACGGTGCCCGCGGCCAGCACCCGGCCGTCCCGCAGCACCAGGGCCGGGAAGCCGTCCGGCCGGGCCGCCCAGGCCCGGTGGTCCGCGGCCCGGTCCACCCCGGTCCAGCCCTGCTCCAGCGCGGCGACCTGGTCCGGCTCGCCCGCCGCCACTGACCAGCCGCCGGCCGCCACCGACGAGCCCGCCCAACCGCCCGGCGCGGGCAGCGCGGCCACCCGGCCTGTGACATACAGCAGCGGCCACCAGGCATCCACCCCGAACCTGGTGTACAGCGGCAGCGCGTGCGCGTGCAGGCTGCTGAACGTCATCCGGCGCGGCTCATCCCGCCACAGCTGCGCCAGCATGGCCTGGCCGATACCCTGACCGTGCGCGTCCGGGTGCACGAACAGGTCGCACAGCATGCTCACCGCGTCCGGGCCGGCGCCGATCCGCCGGGTGGCGCCGAACCCGGCCAGCGCGCCGTCCCGGACGGCGACCAGCAACCGGCCGTGGGCCAGCAGCCAGTCCAGGTAGGCCGGATCCGACCCGGCCCACTCCTCGTCCTGCCCAGTGGCCACCGCGACCCTGGCGATAGCGGCCACGTCGGCCTCGGTGGCCGCCCGCACCTGGGTCCCGGTCATCTGCTCAGCTCCTCGATACGGCGGCTGATGAAGGCCCGTTCCGGCGCCGCCGGGGCCAGGTCCAGCGCGGTGCGGTAGGCGGACACGGCGTCCGCCGCGCGGCCGAGCCGGCCAAGCAGCTCGGCCCGGGCGATGTGCAGCTGCGGCCAGCGGGCCAGCTGGCGGTCCGTGCTGACCTCGTCGAGCATGGCCAGCCCGGCCGCGGGTCCTTCGGCCATGGCCACCGCGGCGGCCCGGTTGGCCGCGATCACCGGGGTCGGCTCAAAACGTAGCAGCTGGCCGTACAGCGCGGCGATCTCCCGCCAGTCGGTGTCCGCGGCCGACCCGGCGCAGGAATGACAGGCGGCGATCGCGGCCTGCAGCTGATACCGGCCCGGGCGGCCGTACCGCAGCGCCCGGCTGAGCCGGGCCTCGCCTTCCGCGATCTTGGCCCGGTCCCAGCGCGACCGGTCCTGGTCGGCCAGCAGCACCAGGTCGCCGGTGTCGCTCACCCGGGCCGGCCGCCGCGCGTCGGTGAGCAGCAGCAGCGCGAGCAGCCCGGCCACCTCGGGGTCGCCGGGCAGCAGGCCGGCCAGCGCGCGGGCCAGCCGGATGGCCTGCTCGCACAGGTCGCCGCGGACCAGGGTGTCCCCGCTGACCGGTTTGTGGCCCGCGGTGAAGACCAGGTAGACGACCCGGAGCACGCCGCCGACCCGGCCTGGCAGTTCGGCCGGCGGTGGCACCCGCAGCGGGATCCCCGCGTCGCGGATCTTGCGCTTGGCCCGGACCAGACGCTGCGCCATGGTCGGCTCCGGGACCAGGAACGCGGCGGCGATGTCCGCCGTGGCCAGCCCGCACACCGTGCGCAGGGTGAGCGGCACCCGCACTGCCGGGTCCAGCGCCGGATGGCAGCAGGCCAGGATGAGGCCGAGCTCGTCGTCGGCCTGGGACACCCAGTCCAGCTCGGCCGCCGGGCCACCGCTGCCGCGTGCCGCGGCCGCTTCCACCGTGCCGCGGCGGCTGTCCCGGCGCAGCCGGTCGGTCGCCTTGTGCCGGGCCACACTGGTCAGCCAGGCCCGTGGGTTGCCCGGCACACCCTCGGCCGGCCACTGCCGCAGCGCCGCGGCGCAGGCGTCCTGCACCCCGTCCTCGGCCGCCTCGAGGTCGCCCACCAGGCGGGCGACGGTGGCCACCGCCGCCCACCAGTGCGCGCGGAACACATCCTCGTACTGCTCGCTCAGCCGGAGACCTCCGTGGTCTGCGGAATCTGCACCACCGGGCGCACCTCCACCTTGCCGTTGAACGCGGTCGGCACGGTGGCCGCCCAGCGCAGCGCCTCGTCCAGGTCGGCGCAGTCGATCAGCGTGTAGCCGCCGAACTGCTCCTTGATCTCCGCCGCCGGACCGTCGGTGAGCAGCGTCTCACCGTCGCGCACCTGGACGGTGGTCGCGGTGGCGGCCGGCTGCAGCGGCCCGCAGTCGATCAGCACCCCGGCCTGGGCCATCGCCTCGGTGGCGGCCCGCCAGTCACTGATCATTTGCTGGCCCTCCGGGCTGCCCGGGGCGGGCAGCGGCTCATCCGGGCCGTACAGCAGGAACAGGTACCTCATGGTGACCTCCGTCATCCGTGGCCGTTTCCGGCTTCCGTCAGGTAGTCGAGCTCTGTTAGCTAGTCGAACGGGCCGGGCCAGGATCGACAGGTGCTACTCGTCGACGGTCGCGATGAACATGCGCGAGCCGGGCGGCGCGATCTTCCCGTAGTCGGCGGCGGTAGCCTGCCCCTCCGGCGTGGAGAACCCGGCGTCCAGCGCGGCCCGGTCGGCGAAGTACAGCTCGGCGATGCGGTACCAGGAGTGCTCGCCGCGGTCGAGCGGGGCATCGACGCGGCCCGACTCGGCCCGCTGCAGCCCTGGCATCGCCCGGACCAGCGGCATGTGCACGTCCAGGTAGTGCTGGTCGAAGGCGTCCGGGTCGGCCGGGTGGGCGTACAGCACCATGAGTTTGACCATCATGCCGGCACCGTACCTCCGATTCGGCTGGTTCGGGGCACCGCGGCGGCCCGCGATGCTGGCAGACTGGACAGATGTCGGCAATCGCGATGACCGGCCCCGTGCCGCCTGACCTCAGCACCACAGGTGAGCCCTGCGTGCTGCTCAAGGTGGGCGAGATCGTCCTCAAAGGCGGCAACCGGCAGTACTTCGAGCGGCTGCTGCAAGCCAACCTCCGCCGGGCGCTGCGCGACGTCGGCCCTGTGGTGCGGGTGTGGAACCGCAACGGCGTCATCGTGCTCCGGCTGGCCGCCGAGCACGGCCCGCCGACTGGCCCGGCCGCCGAGGCGGCCATGGACACCATCGCCGAGCGGGCCCGGGACGTGATGGGTATCGCCCGGGTCTGCCGCGCGGTCCGGGTGGCCAAGGACCCGGAACTGGTCATGGCCACGGCGGTCGCGCTGGCGGCCGGCCGGACCGGTTCGTTCGCGGTCCGGGCCCGGCGCCGGGACAAGCGGTTCCGGGTCACTTCGGCCGAGCTGGCCGAGCAGATCGGCACCCGGGTGCAGCAGGCCTACGGTTACCCGGTCGACCTGACGCACCCGGATTTCACCGTCTGCGTCGAGGTGGACAACCACGAGGTGTTCGTCTACACCGACGGGTCGGCCGGCCAGGGCGGGCTGCCGGTCGGCATGAGCGGCCGGGCCCTGGTGCTGATGTCCGGCGGGATCGACTCGCCGGTGGCCGCGTACCGGATGATGCGCCGCGGGCTGCGCTGCGACTTCCTGCACTTCTCCGGTATGCCGCTGACCGGGCCCGAGTCGGTGTACAAGGCGTACGGGCTGATGTACCAGCTGGACCGCTTCCAGTGCGACTCCCGGCTGTGGGTAGTGGCGTTCGGCAAGGCACAACAGAAGCTGGCCTCGTCCGGCGCGAGCCGACTGCAGATCGTCGCGCAGCGCCGGCTGATGCTCAAAACCGGTGAGGTGCTGGCCCGCCGCCTCGGCGCGGCCGCGCTGGTCACCGGCGACTCGCTGGGCCAGGTGAGCAGCCAGACGCTGACCAACCTGACCGCGCTGGACGACGCGGTCGCGCTGCCCATCTTGCGCCCGCTGATCGGCCTCGACAAGCTGGAGATCATGGCTGAAGCGCGCCGGATCCGCACCCTTGCCCTGTCCGAGCTGCCCGACCAGGACTGCTGCACGCTGCTCACCCCGCGCCAGGTGGAAACCCGGGCCCGGATCGATGACCTGCGGCGGCTGGAGGCCCGGCTGGACGCCGCGGATCTGGCCAAGGAACTGGGCGGCATCGCCCAGCAGTACCGGCCGGACCACAGCTGAACTTTTCCTGCCCAACGCCAGTACCGGGCGGCCGCCGTCAGCCGCCCGCCCCGGCGTTGCGGGTGAAGGTGGCCGGCTAGCCGACCGATCCGTGCGCCCAGATGGCGGCGTAGCCGCCACCGGCCGACCGGGGCGTGTCCCCAGTCGCCCACGCCGACGTGGTGCCCGGGATCCGCGCGACGGAGAGCAACCCCGACCCGGCCGGCAGCAGATACCGGGACCAGGCGCCGGAGCGGGACCGGTGCAGCACGTACGTGCGCTGGGTACTGGTCGACACCGTGTCGCCCACGATCCACAGCCCGCCCTGGCCGTCAGCGGTGGCCCGGAACACGTTCAGCGGCCACGGCACCGCGACGCGCTGCCAGCGTGTCCCGTTGAAGTGCACAAGCACCGGCTTGTTGGCGATGCCGCCCTTGATCGCAGTGGCCCAGACGTTGGCCGCGGACAGCGCCACGATCCCGGTGAACTGCAGGTTGGACAAGGCCGGGCTGGTCACCTGCCGCCAGGTCGTGCCGTTGTAGTGCGCGATGATGGCGTCCGGCGCGGTCGTGCTGGCGCCGTAGGCCCAGATGTTCCGGGCCGACACCGCGCTGGCCGCCGTGATGCCGCCCGCGGGCGCGGTGGTGAGGTGGGTCCAGGTCGTCCCGTGCAGGTGCCAGGTGCCGAGCCCGGGATAGGCGCCCGGCCCGCCGAACACCCAGACGTTGCTCGCGCTGAACGCGGTCACCCCGGTCAGTTCCTCGGACAGCCCGCTGACCTTCCACTTCCTGGCCACGACCCACTTGGCGCCGGTCCAGTGCAGCACGTACTCGCCCAGTACGCTGGCGGCCCAGACGTCGTTCCCGCGGGGCGCGCTGGCCGCGCCGAGTTCGTTGCTCAGCCCGGCCGGCAACGCGGCCCGCTGCCAGTTGCTGCCGTTCCAGTGCTCGGCCAGCGGGGTCCCCTTGGTGGCTCCGCTGAGGTCGGTACCGCCCAGCGCCCAGGCGTTGTTCCGGCCGGTCACCACCACGGACGCCAAGCCGTTGTAGGCGTCACTAGCACCGAAATGGCGTTGTGAAACGATCCTCCAGGGAGGCGGACTGGCAGCCTGTGCGGGCAGGGTGGCGGCGAGGGCCAAGGCGGCCGCGGTGGTTAATCCGGTGGCGAAGGCGATCCGTCGGTTCATGCTGGGCTCCCCATTGGCTGGCTTGGGCGCGGGTCAGCATAGACCCGGCAATTCGCCGGTGGTGCCGGGCATACCGAATCGTGATGGGTTCAGGAGGCGGCCGGGGCTGGCTCGGGGCGGGGTGCGGGCTCAGGAGCCGGCTGGGGTCGGCAGCGGGGTACGGGCCGCGGCTTCGGCGGGGGAGAGGGGCGGGGTGAGAGTGCGGCCCATCAGCGGCGGCAGGTGCGCCGCGATGGCGGCCAGCTCGCGGATGTCGGCGTCCAGCAGGGCCTGGTCGCCGTCGCATAGCGCCGCGGTCGGCTCCGGGTGCACGTCGATGATCAGCCCGTCCGCGCCGACCGCGATGGCCGCCCGGGTCAGCGGCAGCACCAGGTCGCGGCGGCCGCCGGAGTGCGACGGGTCGACGATGACCGGCAGGTGCGACAGTCGCTGGGCGACCGGGACCGCGCTGATGTCCAGGGTGTTGCGGGTGGCCTTCTCGAACGTGCGGATGCCCCGCTCGCACAGCACGATGTCCAGGTTGCCGCGCTGGGCGATGTATTCGGCGGCCATCAGCCACTCCTCGATGGTGGCCGAGAAACCGCGTTTCAGCAGCACCGGCTTGCCCGCCGAACCGACCGCCTGGAGCAACGCGAAGTTCTGCATGTTGCGGGTGCCGACCTGGAGCATGTCCGCGTGGTCGCAGATCAGGTCCACGTCCCGCGGGTCGATCACCTCGGTCACCGTCGGCAGCCCGGTCTCCGCGCCCACCTCGGCCAGGATCTTCAGCCCGGCCTCGCCTAGGCCCTGGTAGGCGTACGGCGAGGTGCGCGGCTTGAACGCACCGCCGCGCAGCAGCGACGCGCCCGCCGCCTTCGCCATCCGGGCCGCGGTCAGCGCCTGCTCCGGGCTCTCCACCGCGCACGGCCCGGCGATCACGGTGAGCGTATCCGGGCCGATTGGCACCCCGCCCACCCGGACCACCGACCGGTTCGGGTGATGCTCCCGGCTGACCAGCTTGTACGGCACCGAGATGCGCACCACATCGCTCACTCCCGGCATGCTGCGCAGGTTGAGCGCGCCAAACTCGTCCACGTCGCCGACCAGGCCGACGATGGTGCGGGAAACGCCGCGGGTGATGAACGCCTCGCCGCCCGCGCCACGGACCAATTCGACGATCCCGTCCATATCTTGCTGGGTGGCATCTGGGGCCATGACCACGACCATTGGGCTCCTCCTGCTGCTTGTTTGTCCTGGACACAAAAAAGCCCCGGGCCTTCGGCCCGGGGCTCCTGGAAGTCGCTCGCGTCAGCGCATGGTCTGGCGGGCGACCGTCCGGGTGCCGGGCCGGTAGCCATACCAAAACCAAAACTGCTCACGCACGGTAGGTAGCCTAGCGCATCGCCGGGGCAGGGGTGGCCCGCACCGGTGTTCGCCCGCGTGCGAAGGTAGAAGGCGCAGGCAGCCAGAAGGGATGAGCATGGGTCAGCCGGACATCGGCCGGGCAGTCACCAACCAGCAGGGGGCGCGCGGCGCGGGGTCAGGTGAGCCGCCCGCCGGGCCGTCGGTCGTCGGCCAGGTGCTGGCCGGTGCTGGCCAGGTCCCAGTCGGTGCGGGTCAGGCCGCAGCCGGTGCGGGTCAGGCGCCAGCCGATGCTGGCGAGGCGCCAGGCGGCCGGCGGCTGCCGCCGGGCCAGCAGGTCCGGCCGGACTGGCTCGTCCAGCACTACGGGCCGGTGCCCAGGTTCCGCCCGGAGAAGTGGGACTTCCGGGTCACCGGGGTGACCGAGTCCGGCGCCGAGCACCGCTGGGACTGGGCGGGCATCTGCGCCCTGCCGCGCCGTGCGGTCACCGCCGACCTGCACTGCGTGACCAAGTGCACGATCCCGGATATCCCGTGGGAGGGCATCGCCGCCACCGAACTGCTCCGGCTGGCGCCGCCGGCCGGCCCGGTCACCCACGTCATGGTGTGGGCCGACTACGGGTACAGCGCGAACGTCCGGATCGCTGACTTCGCCGCGGACACCACCCTGCTGGCCATCGCGGTGGCCGGGGAGCCGCTCCTCCCGGAGCACGGGTTCCCGATGCGGCTGGTGGTTCCGCACCTGTACGGCTGGAAGAGCGTCAAGTGGGTGCGCGCCGTGGAGTACCTGACCGAGGACCGGCGCGGCTTCTGGGAGGAACGCGGCTACCACAGCTCGGCCGACCCGTGGCACGAGGAGCGCTTCTCCTACCAGGAAACCAGTAAGGCGTCAGCGCGGTGGGTTGTGGCCCCCGGGCGGGGGCCAA
>DASXIN010000102.1:0-35671 GCA_036497945.1 Streptosporangiaceae bacterium
GCCGTCGGCGGCACCCGTCACGGACGGCCCGGCCGTCGGGATCGACCCGCCGTGCGCGGTGGCCGCACTGTCGATGCTGTAGGCCAGCTGCCCGGCCAGCCCAGCGATCAGGGCCAGCGAGACGGGGGCGATGACCAGCGCGGCCGCGCTCCGAGTGCGGGCGGCCCACGGGTTGGCGGCACGCCGACCGGGGCTGGCCAGGATCAAGCCTGCCGCGGCCGCGCCGGCCACCGCGATGACCACCCGCAGCCAGGGCATCCAGTCCGGGCTGCGGCCGAGCAGCACCCAGGCCCAGCCGACCGTGACCAGCAGAGTGCCCGCCAGCACGGCCCGGGCGGACCAGCGGTCCCGGATCCGCCACAGCGCGACCGCGCCGATGCCGACCAGCGCGCCGATGGCCGGGGCCAGCGCCACCGTGTAGTACGGATGGATGATGCCGGACATGTAGCTGAATACCAGGCCGGTCAGCACCAGCCAGCCGCCCCACAGCAGCGCCGCGGCGCGCAGCCGGTCGGTCCGCGGCCGCCGCCAGGTCAGCCATAGCAGGGCGGCCAGCATGACCAGCGCGACGGGCAGCAGCCAGCTGATCTGGCTGCCCATGTCGGCCTGGAACAGCCGGGTGATCCCGGTCGCCCCGCCGAACAGCGAATTGCCGCCGCCCCCGCCGGACGGCGGGCCGCCGGCCCGGCCCCCGCTGCCGCCCACCCGGGCCGCCCCCTCGCCGAGCCGACGTACCGCGCCCGCCCCGCCGGGCGAGTTCCCGGTGCCGTCGAGCCGGCCCAGCCCGTTGTAGCCGAAGGTGAGCTGGAGGATGTTGTTGTCCGTCGAGCCGCCGACGTACGGCCGCCCGGCGGCCGGAGTGAGCAGGTCGATCACCACCCACCAGCCGGCCGCCGCGACCAGCGCGCCCGCCCCCGCCAGCAACTGCCAGATTCGCTTGCCCAACGCCGGCTGGCCCGCCCACAGGTAGGCCAGTGCGAAGGCGGGCAGCACCAGGAAGGCCTGCAGCATCTTGGTCAGGTAGCCCAGGCCGAGCAGTGCCCCGGTGAGCAGCACCCAGCGCGTCCGGCCGGACTCGATGGCCCGGGTGATGGTGTACCCGGCCAGCGTCATGACCAGCACCAGCGGCGCATCCGGGTTGTCGAAGCGGAACATCAGCGTGGCCACCGGGGTGAGGGCCAGCACGGCGCCGGCGATCAGCCCGGCCGGCGGGCCGAACCAGCGGCGGACCGCGGCGTACAGCACGCCGACCGCGGCCACACCTTCCACCGCCTGCGGCGCCAGCAGGCTCCACGAGCTGAACCCGAAGACCCGGCCGGACAGCTCCATCACCCACAGCGACGCCGGGGTCTTGTCCACCGTGATGAAGTTGCTGGAGTCCAGCGAGCCGAACAGGAACGCCTTCCAGCTCTTCGTGCCGGCCTGCACGGCGGCGGCGTAGAACTCGTTGGCGTAGCCGCTGCGGCTCAGCCCGGCCAGGTAGAGCACGGCCGTGGCCAGCAGCAGGCCGAGCAGCGCGGGCCGGGCCCAGGCCGGGTCGTCCGGCCGGCCCCGGACCAGCCGGGTAGCCCAGCTGCGCTGTCCCGCGGCACGGGCATGCCGCCGGGCCGGCCTGGATTCGGTGGATATCGCGTTCACCGGGCACCACCCTGCCGTCCGTGCCGGAAGACCCAGCCCCGGTACAGGATGAAGCGGACCAGCGTGGCGGTCAGGTTGGCCGCGACCAGCACGGTCAGTTCGGCCGCCCGGCCCGGCTGGGCGGCGCTGGCGTGCAGCGCGGCCAGCGCGGCCGAGGTAAGCGCGAGCCCGATGCCGAACGCGATCAGGCCGCGCACCTGGTGCCGGGCCGCATGCTGGCGGCCGCGGATGCCGAACGTGAATCGCCGGTTGACCGCCGTGTTGGCCACCGCGGTGAGCAGCAGGCTGATCGCGTTGGCCGCCTGCGCGGCCAGCACGCCGCGCAGCAGCAGGTAGAGCAGCACGTACGCCGCCGTGCTGGCCACGCCGACCAAGGTGAACCGGACGAGCTCTGCTAGCTTGGCGCCTCCGGGGGGCTTAGACCCGCCGTCTTCCCTCCTCGCTCGTCCCTCGCTCGTCAGTCCAGACAGCGGCGCCCCCCTTTGGCGCAGGGCCGGCACCTGGATCGAGCCGCGGGCCAGCCCGGTGCCGAGCCGCACGATGCCACGCAGGTCAGCCAGTGCGGTGCCGGTCACGTTGACCCGGGAGTCGGGGTCGTCGATCCAGTCCACCGGGACCTCGTGGATGCGCAGCCCAGCCCGCTCCGCCAGCACCAGCAGCTCGGTGTCGAAGAACCAGCCGGTATCAGCAGTCAGCGGCAGCAGCGCGCGCGCCACGTCCGCACGGATCGCCTTGAACCCGCACTGCGCGTCGGAAAACCGGGCGCCCAGCGTGGCGTGCAGCAGCAGGTTGTAGCAGCGGGAGATGATCTCCCGCTTGGGGCCGCGGATCACCCGCGCGCCGCGGCCCAGCCGGGTGCCGATCGCGACGTCGCTGTGCCCGGACAGCAACGGGGCGACCAGCGGCAGCAGCGCGTTCAGGTCGGTGGACAGGTCCACGTCCATGTAGGCGTAGACGTCAGCCTCGCTGGCCGACCAGACCGAGCGCAGCGCACCGCCCCGGCCGGGCCGGTCGATCTGGACCGCGCGCACCCCGCGGACCTCGGCCGCCAGCGCCCGGGCCTGCGCCCAGGTCCCGTCGGTGCTCCCGTTGTCCGCGATGGTGATCCGGGCGGAGCACGGAAACGCCTCATCCAGGTACCCGCGCAGCCGCCGGACGCTCGGCCCGAGGCCATGCTCTTCGTTGCGCACCGGGACCACGATCTCAACCCGGGCGGCGCCCAGGATCCGGCCGGTCTGCTCGGCCAACCGGGTCCCCGGTATGGATTCAGTAATAGGCATGCTGTGGATCTTCGGTAACCAGGCTTTACCGTGGCTTAACTGTTTTTCTGGGCCGGCCATGAAAGCGTGCTGAGAGCCTCCTTTCAGGCGGCTTCGAGAAATCTCCGGCGACGGAACTCCCGAGTTTTCTGCAGTTATCTTCCAGGCCATTCCGCCGCCGACGTGCGGCGGCGGCCGGTCCCGGCCGTCTCCACACCGGCTCCACGCCGAACCCACCATCACGCCAACTGCGCCGGATAGGCAGAGTCCTGGAGAGCCACCTACCGGGAGGATGCATGATCGAAGTAACCGACCTCAGCAAGCGCTACGGGGACAAGCTCGCGGTCGACCAGTTGTCGTTCCGGGTCCAGCCCGGCCGGGTGACCGGTTTCCTTGGGCCGAACGGGGCCGGCAAGTCCACCACGATGCGGCTGGTGCTCGGCCTGGACCATGCCGACACCGGCTCGGCCACCATCGGCGGCCGGCGGTACGCCGACCTGGCCCGGCCGCTGCGCACGGTGGGCGCGCTGCTCGAGGCCAAGGCCACGCACCCAGGCCGCAGCGCCTACCAGCACCTGCTGTTCCTGGCCCAGAGCCAGGGCCTGCCGCGCCGCCGGGTGGCCGAGGCGCTCGCCCTGGTCGGGCTGACCGACGTAGCGCATAAACGCACCGGTGGCTATTCCCTCGGCATGAGCCAGCGGGTGGGCGTGGCCGCTGCCATGCTCGGCGACCCGCGCGTGCTGCTGCTGGACGAGCCGGTCAACGGGCTCGACCCGGAGGGCATCCAGTGGGTCAGGAACCTGATGAAGCAATTGGCCGCCGAGGGCCGCACCGTGCTCGTGTCCAGCCATCTGATGAGCGAGATGTCGGTGACTGCGGACCACTTGATCGTCATCGGCGCGGGCCGGCTGATCGCCGACTGCAGCACGCAGGAGTTCATCGAGCGCGGCTCGGAGCGGTCGGTACTGGTACGCTCCCCGGACGCGGCCCGGCTGGCCGGCCTGATCACCGCGGCGGGCGGGCAGCTGGCCGACGGCACGGGTCAGGCCGGCCAGGACGGCACGCTGAGCGTGACCGGGCTGGCTGCCCCGCGGATCGGTGAGCTGGCCGCCCAGGCCAGGCTGGTGCTGCACGAGCTGACGCCCCGCCTGGCCTCGCTGGAGGAAGCGTTCCTCGAACGGACTTCGCACAGCGTGCAGTACCAGGCCACGGCTGAGCCACTGATCGGCGCGGCGGAAGGAGGCACCCGGTGACCACCACCACCAGCCCGCCCGTGCCCGCCAGCCGTCAGGCCGGGGCCGTCCAGCGCTTCGGCCAGCTGCTGCTGGCCGAGTGGACGAAGCTGCGCTCGGTCCGGTCCACCGTCTGGTCCGTCATCGTCTTCGTGGTGGTGACGGTCGGCTTCACCAGCCTGATCACCGGCCTGATCGCGGCCAACTGGTCGCAGGCCGACCCTGCGGACCGGGCGGCCACCATGGCCGACCCGGTGGCCACCATCCTGGGCACCGGCCTGTTCTTCGGCCAGCTGGTCATCTGCACGCTCGGCGTGCTGATCATCTCGGCCGAGTACTCCACCGGCACGATCCGCGCCTCGCTGCTGGCCGTGCCCCGGCGGCTGCCGATGCTGGCCGCCAAGGGCGTGGTGTTCGCGCTGCTGGTGCTGATCGTCGGCGAGCTGGCCGCGTTCGGCTCGTTCTTCACCGGGTCGGCCCTGCTGCACTCGCACGCCCCGGTCGCGCTGAGCGATCCCGGGGTGGCCCGGGCGGTCCTCGGCGCGGGGCTGTACCTGGCCGTGCTCGGGCTGTTCGCGATGGCCATCGGCACGCTGTTGCGGCACACCGCGGCCGGTATCAGCACCGCCATCGGCGTGGTGTTCGTGCTGCCGATCATCGCCAGCCTGCTGCCCGGCAGCTGGGGCCAGCACGTCCATGACTATCTGCCGTCGGTGGCCGGGGCCATGCTGGGCCAGGCCCAGCAGGGCGCGGATCAGGTGCTGACCCCCTGGCAGGGGTTCGCCGTGTTGTGCGGTTGGACGGCGCTGCTGCTGGCGGCGGCGTTTTACCTGCTCCGCCGCCGCGACGCCTGACCTTCATCAGCGCGGTGAGTTGTGCCCCCGCCGACGGGCACAACTCACCGCGCTCTTGTCGCTGCGGCTGATCCAGCCGGCCGGTTAGGCCGGGCGCTCCCGGTCGGGTGGCTGGGCTGGCCCCTCCCGGCCAGCCCGCGCATTGTGCTTGACCGCCGGGGCCCGGCCGCCCTAACGTGGCCCGCGTCTTCACCTACAAAATTGTCGCCAAAATTAGCTGACCCTCTGTCACCGACGTCGGAGGCTTGCGTGCCGGCGCCCCGCCCCTCCGGGCCGTCATGCTGACGTCCACGGCGCGCACTGAATTGCAGAAGTCCGGATTCACCGACGAGGAGATCGCCACCATGATCGTCGCCAACAGCAGGCCGCTGGCCGGCCCGGAGCTGCCGGACGAGTCGCGGTGACCGCCGGAGGGGAGGCGCCCGGGACTGGCCGGCGGCTGCTCGTGGTCAGCGCACACGCGGCCGACTTCGTCTGGCGGGCAGCCGGCTACATCGCGCTCACCACCGAGGCCGGCGCCGAGGCGCACGTGGTCTGTTTGTCGTTCGGCGAGCGCGGCGAGTCGCCGGGGGCCTGGAAGCAGCCGGGCATGACCCTGGACAAGGTGAAAAAGATCCGGCAGGCCGAGGCGCAGGCGGCGGGTGACGCGCTCGGCGCGGTCATGCACTTCCTGGACAAGGGTGACTACCCGCTGCCGGACAACGAGGAGACGCTGCTGGAGTTGGCCGAGCTGATGCGCGCGACCGCCCCGGACGTGATCCTCACCCACGCCAAAGCCGACCCGTACAACTACGACCATCCGGTGGCGGCCGACCTGACGATCCGGGCCCGGGCCATCGCCCAGGCGTTCGGCCGGGAATCCGCTCATCCGCCGCTCGGCGCCCCGCCGGTGTTCCGGTTCGAGCCGCATCAGCCGGAGATGTGTGAGTTCCGGCCGGACGTGCTGGTCGACGTCACCCCGGTGTTCAGCCGCAAGACGGCGGCCATGGCCGCGATGGCCTCGCAGGAGCACCTGGTCCGCTACTACAGCGCGCTGGCCGAACGCCGCGCCGTGCAGGCGGTGCGCAACGGCGGCCCCGCGTCGATCCGCTACGCCGAGGCCTACCAGCGGGTCTTCCCGCAGGTCAGCGGGGTGCTGGCGTGAAGCCCGTCATCGTGGTGGACCCGCCGCGGGCCGACCCTGCCGTGGTCGCCGAGCTCGGCCAGCTCGGGGTGGCCACCGTGCACGAAGCGGCCGGCAAGTCCGGGCTGCTCGGCACCACGCTGCGGCCAGCCTGGGCCGGCGCCCAGGCCGCGGGCACCGCGGTCACTGTGCTGTGCGGGCCGGGTGACAATCTCATGGTGCACGCGGCCGTGGAGCAGGCCCGTCCGGGCGACCTGCTCGTCGTGACCACCACCTCGCCGTCCAGCGACGGGTTCATCGGCGAGCTGATCGTCACCTCACTGGTGGCCCGGGGGGTGACCGGCCTGGTCACCACGACCGGGGTGCGCGACGTGACGGCGATCACCGCGGCCGCGTTCCCGGTCTGGTCCCAGCACGTCAGCGCCCAGGGCACGCTGAAGGCCACCGCGGGCTGCGTGAACGTGCCGATCGTCGTCGGCGGGGTGGTAGTGCACCCGGGCGACGCGGTGCTGGCCGACGACGACGGGGTGGTCTGCATCCCGCGGGCGCTGGCCGCCGAGGTGGCGCCGGCGGGTCGGCTCCGGGTGCAGCGGGAGGACGCGGCCCGGGCCGCGTTCGCCCAGGGTGAGCTGGGCCTGGACCGGTACGACCTGCGCCTGGTGCTGGACCGGCTCGGCGTCCGGTACGTGTCGGCCGAGCCGGGGGAGGAGCCCAGGTGACCGACGACGTGGCCGTCCTGGACGCGCTGCGGGACGCCATCCTGGACGGCGAGTTCGCGGCTGGCCAGCGGCTGGTCGAGGTGGACCTGTGTGAACGGTTCGGCTGCAGCCGGTTCGCGGTCCGCGCGGCCATCCCGGTGCTGGCCAGCGAGGGGCTGGTGGAGCTGCAGCGGCACCGGGGCGCCCGGGTCCGGGTCATCCCGCTGGCCGAGGCCATCGAGATCACCGAGGTGCGGCGGCTGATCGAGGGCCTGACCGCGGCCCGCGCCGCCGAGCGGGTCACCCCGGCCCAGGCCGCCCAGCTGGCGGACATCATCCAGGAGATGCGCGACGCGGTGGCCGCCGCCGAACTGCTCCGCTACAGCGACGCCAATGCCCGGCTGCACAGCCTGATCCGGACGATCGCCGCGCACGACACAGCCACCGCCATAATCGAGCGGCTGCGCGCCCAACTGGTCCGGCACCAGTTCGCGCTGTCCCTGGTGCCCGGCCGGCCCGCGGTGTCGCTGGGCCAGCACGAGCGCATCGCGGCGGCCATCGTCGCGGGTGACCCGGCCGCGGCTGGGGCGGCCATGCGCGACCACATCACCAGCGTCATCGACGCGCTCAGCGACCTGCCACCCGACCAGGCCAGCCGGACCTGGGCCGGAACGGAAGGCGCCGGGCGTGCCGCCGGCGCCAGGAGGTGAGCATGCCATGACCGGTGATCAGCAGACCCCACCACCTGAGCGGTGCCGCGACATCGCCCACGTGTCCGCGGTGGAGTTGCGCACCGCGGTACCCGAGCAGACCGTGGACTTCTTCGTCCGGCTGCTGGGCATGTCCGAGGTCGCCCGCGAGGGGCCGCGCAGCTACGTGCACGCCTGGGATGACTACGAGCGGTTCACCGTGTGCGTGACGGAGAGCGCCACGTCCGGCATCGGCCGGACCTGGCTGCGCGCGGCCAGCCCGGCCGCGCTGCAGCGCCGGGTGCAGGCCATCGAGGCCAGCGGGCACGGCATCGGCTGGACCGACGGGCAGCAGGGCATCGGCCCCGCCTATCTCTTTACCGACAGCGATGGCCACGAGATGGCCCTGTACTGGGAGACCGAGTGGTACGTGGCGCCGGAGGGGCAGCGCCCGGCGCTGAAGAACCAGGCCGCGCCGTTCCCCGGCCGGGGCGCCAACGTGCGCCGGCTCGACCACGTGAACTACCTGGCCGCGGACATCCCCGCGGTCAGCCGCTTCCTCCCGGACGTGCTCGGCGCCCAGCTCACCGAGCAGATCGTGCTGGATGACGGGGTCCCGTCGGCGGTCTGGTACCACGTGGCCGACAAGAGCTACGACCTGGTGTACACCAGCGACTGGACCGGCTCGGCCGGCCGCCTGCACCACGTCGCGTTCGCCACCGACCAGCGGGAGGACATCCTGCGCGCGGCGGACGTGATGCTGGAGGCCGGTATCCACATCGAGACTGGCCCGCACAAGCACGCCATCCAGCAGACGTTCTTCCTCTACGTCTGGGAGCCGGGCGGCAACCGGATCGAACTATGTAACGCCGGCGCCCGGCTGGTGCTGGCCCCGGACTGGCGGCCTATTTCCTGGAGCCGGGAAGAGCGGGCCAAGGGCCAGGCGTGGGGGCTGAAGACAATCGAGACGTTCCACACCCACGGCACGCCGCCGGTGGATGTGGCCGCCGGGCAGCCCGGCATCCCCGGATGACGGCCGGCCCCGCCGCGCCGGTCACGGTGGCTGTCCTCGGCCTGGGTGAGGCGGGCGGCCATCTCGCCCGGGACCTGGCCGCCGCCGGAGCGCGGGTGCGCGGCTTCGACCCGGCCGTGCCCGCGCCGCCCGGCGTCGAGCCCGCGGCGGATGACGCGGATGCCTGCCGCGGCGCGGACCTGGTGCTCAGCCTGACCACCGCCGGTGAAGCTGAGAACGCACTGCGCCAGGCGCTGGCTGGCCTGGACCGGAGCACGGTCTACGCCGACCTCAACACGGCGGCGGCCGGGCTGAAGCAGCGGCTGGCCGGCCTGGCCGAGCAGGCCGGGGTGCCGTTCGCCGACGTGGCCATCATGGCGCCGGTGCCGCCGCGCGGGCTGGGTACCCCCATGCTGGCCTCGGGGCCGGCCGCGGCCCGGGTGGCCAGCCTGCTCGGCGGCTGCGGCGCCTCAGTCGGCGTGCTGCCCGGCCCGCCTGGCACGGCCGCCACCCGCAAGCTGCTGCGCAGCGTCTTCTACAAGGGCATGGCCGTGGCGGTGGTCGAGGCGCTGCGGGCCGCCGAGGCGGCCGGCCAGGCGGACTGGCTCCGCGAGCACATCGCGGCCGAACTGGCCGCCGCCGACGCTGACACGGCGAAACGGCTGGAGCAGGGCAGCTACCAGCACGCCGCCCGGCGCGCGCACGAGATGGCCGCCGCCAGTGAGCTGCTGGAGGAACTGGGTGTGCCGCCGCGGGTCGCCCGGGCCAGCCAGCACTGGCTGGAGGAACTGGCCGCCGACTGACCGATCAGGCCAGGTTGAACTCGCCGGCGCGCGGGACGCCACCAAAGCCGCCGCCAAGGTTTCGCCAATATTGCCGCAACGTTGTGGCAATGGCGCCGCTGTAGAACTGTCCCCGAAGACACCCGGATCGCGGGGAGGTTCAGATGAAGGCGACACGGAAGGCTGCATCGAGGCCAGGGCTTGCTCTCGGCGAGGGGGTGCTCGTGGATCGGCAATGGCTGGAGGCTCACCTGCTCGATCCGCGGGTGCGGCTGCGCGCGCCAGGAGAGAGGGCCATTTGACGGCGATCGGTATCAAGTGGCCAGCGCGCTCCTCTGTAGTACTGACCGCAGTTGAGGTGGCGTGGGAGATCATCCGGCCCGGACGGCTGGCTGTGCGCCACCAGGATCAGGGGGAGTGTTGAAATGGCGGATCAGATCTGGCAGTTCAGAGCGTTCCCTGCCCCTAATGGGGAGCAGGCCGCTGTTACCTTCTTGAATGAGCCCCTTCGCCAGGGGGCCGGCGAAGCCTCGGCGACGCTCCGCAATGACGGCACTGCCGGGCTGCTCTGGCTGGAGCCGGGCAGCCTGGGTGAGAGCGACGCGCAGACCTGGCAATCCAAAGAGTTCGCTGCCCCGAACGGAGAGCAGGCTGCTGTTGCCTTCTTGAATGAGCCCCTTCGCCAGGGCCGCGGCGAGGCCAGCGTGACGCCACGCGGCAACGGCGCAGTGGGGCTGCTCTGGCTGGAGCCCGGCAGCCTGGGCGAAAGCACCGTGCAGGCCTGGCAGTCCAAAGACTTCCCCGGCCCAGATGGGGAGCAGGCCGCCATCGCGTTCCTGAACGCAACCCCACGCCAGGCAG
This sequence comes from Streptosporangiaceae bacterium, assembly GCA_036497945.1. Lineage (GTDB taxonomy): Bacteria > Actinomycetota > Actinomycetes > Streptosporangiales > Streptosporangiaceae > RYN-230. The sequence goes on from DASXIN010000102.1 coordinate 10,149, forward strand.
CCGGGGAAGCCAGCGGGTTCGTGCGCAACGACGGCTCCGCCGTGATCTTCTACCTCGAGCCTGGGTCAGGCTGATCCTGGGCGGTTGGCTGAGAGCGGTGCGGCCTGCCACGCGAACCCGTCTGGGTCGGTGAACGGGCCGGCGTCGCTGCCAATCATGAGCCGGTGCGATCCGGTGCCGTCGGGTGAGACGCCGGCGTCCTTGGCGAGGGCACGGCGCCCGTAGAGCGCCAATTTCACCGGACTGGAAGGGCCGGCGAACTCGACGTATTTGCGGCCAAAGCTCTTCGCCACGGTGAGGCCGTGGGCAACGTAGAAACGCTTGCTCGCGGCCACGTCCGCGGCGCCCAGCAGGAGCACGATCTGGTCGATCTGCCGGGTGGCCGGACCGGTGTCCTTCTTCGCCTGGGTCGCGACCTTCCAGATCGTCCCGTCCGGGGCCTGTATGACGCCGCCGTAGCCCCAGAACGACTTCGCGGCCGGCTTCAGCGGCGTGGCGCCGGCCTCGAGGGCGGCGTCGATGAGGCCACTGACGGTGGCTGGCTGCGACACGGTGAGCGACAGCGTGAACCCACGGAAGCCGGTCGCCGGTGCCTGCGAGGCGCGCAGGTGCACCGGAATGTCCGGACCGAAGGCGGCGGTGTAGAAGCGGTCGGCGGCTGTGGGGTCGGCTACTTCGAGGATGATCGATTCGATGGAAGTCATGCCGGTCACGCTAATGGGGGCTCCGCCGCCCGTGCTTCTCGATTCCTGACCGGTCCGGGACGCTACGCTGAGCACACCGGCCGGGGGCCGATGGCCGAGACATCCAGCCACCGGGAGGGCGTGGTCATGGAGGCACACTGGCGCGTACCCGCTGGGCTGCACGCGGCCTCGGTCCGGCTGCCGGTCGAGGGCGAGCTGCCTGCTTTCGACGGCGCGACCGGGTGGCTCAATTCACCGCCGCTGACCCCGGCGGGCCTGCGCGGGAAGGTCGTCCTCGTCGACTTCTGCACCTACACCTGCATCAACTGGATACGTACCCTGCCCTATGTCCGCGCCTGGGCCGAGAAGTACTCCAGTCAGGGGCTGGTGGTGATCGGCGTGCACACGCCCGAGTTCCCGTTCGAGCGGCACGTCGATAACATCCGCTGGGCGCTACGTGAGATGCGGATCGATTACCCGGTCGCCATCGACAACGACTACGCGGTATGGAGTGCCTTCGACAATCACTACTGGCCCGCCCTCTACTTCGCCGACGCGCAGGGAAACCTCCGGCATCACTACTTCGGTGAGGGCGCCTACGGCCAGTCAGAAATGATTATTCAGCAACTCCTGGCCGAGGCCGGGTCTGCCGTCGCACGTGGTGACCTGGTCTCAGTGGACGCGGGTGGCGTGGCCGCCGCCGCGGACTGGGACACGCTGGGATCACCCGAGACCTACCTCAGCTATGAGCGAGCCGAGAACCTGGCCTCTCCCGGCGGCCCGGTACCAGGCCGGGCTCATGGCTATACCGCCCCCGCGCGGCTGCTGCTCAACCAGTGGGCGCTTTCCGGGAACTGGACGATGGCCGACCAGGCGGCCACGCTGAACGCGGCCGACGGGCGCATCACCTGCCGGTTCCACGCCCGTGACCTTAACCTCGTCATGGGGCCGCCGGATCCAGCCGCCGCGGTGCCGTTCCGGGTGCTGCTCGACGGTCAGCCACCCGGCACCGCGCACGGCATCGACGTGGACGACCAGGGCAACGGCACGGCCCGGCAGCAGCGGCTCTACCAGCTCATCCGCCAGTATGGGCGGATCACCGACCGCACCTTCGAGATCATCTTTCCCGACCCCGGCGTGCAGGCCCACGTCTTCACGTTCGGCTAGCTCAGCGAAGTACCCCGTCCAGCACCTGACCGAACTGCTCGGGCAGGGCGGCGAACCCACCGTGGTCACCAGGGAACTCGACCACGGGCGTGCCCAGCCCGGCCGCGAGAGCCACCGCCGTGCGGTTGGCCAGTTGCCCGGCCGAGGTAGCTCCCGCGCCGACCACGATGCGCGGTGCGGCCGCCCGTAGCGCCTCGACGTCCGGCTGGTAGTCCGTGGTCGGGCGGAGCAGGTGGGCGAGGAAATGACCGGTGCTGGCGCGCATCCGGGCGATCTGTTCCGGGGACGGCTGCCACTGCGGTGCGCCGGGCGGTGGCCCGGCCGGGCCACCGCCCAGGCCGGTGTGGGCCATGAACTTCTGCATCGCCTTGTCCGGCCCGTCGGCCCGGTAGGTGTCGTAGATCCCGTGGATCTCGGCGCGTCGCTCCGCCCGGTCGGGCAGCAGTTCGATGACCGGCGGTTCGTGCGCGACCAGGGTGCGTACCTGGTCTGGGTGGGCGGTGACCAGCGCCAGCCCGACGACGGCCCCGCCGCTACTGCCGAAGACATGCACCGGTCCGCCGCCCAGCGCCGTGACCAGCCGGTGCACGTCCTCGGCCTGCAGTTCGGGGGTCACGTCCTGATCGGGGTCGGCGGAGCTGCTGTCGCTGATACCCCGTGGGTCGTAGGTCACCACGGTGTACCGGTCGGCCAGCGCGTCGGCCAGCCCGGCGAAGCCGGTGCTGTCCATCGGCGAGCCGATGAGCAGCAGCAGCGGGCCGCTGCCGCGCTGCTCGCAGTACAGCCGTGCTCCCCGCACGGCTAGGCCATAAGCCGTCGGGCGGGACTCGGGCATGGCGGGGCCACCCTTCACAGAGTCGCGGTCAAGGCGCTAGTTATATGACCCAGGTGGGCAGGCTAACTCATCGTTAGCCGATGGACCGGGGACCGCGCTGCTGGCCGGCCACTTGGCTGGCTGATTACCGGCCGGGCCCGGCGGCCGTGATGAGACGGTCGAGCGTGCTGGCCAGCCAGTGCTGGTACTGGTCGCTGGTCCAGCCCAGCGTGTCCTGGCCGAGCAGGTAGGTCTGCGCCTGGCTGAGCAGGCTGGCCGTGTCGGCCAGCCAGCCGACATCGCAGCCATCCGGGAGCAGCCCGTCGTCGCGCAGCCGGGTGCAGAACAACCGGACCGCATCCCGGGTGGCCTCCCGGGCCGCCTGCGCGGCCGCGGCGATGGCCGGTTCGACCGGCTCGGCCTGCTGGGCGATGGCGATGAGATCACCGGCCCGGGCCATCAAGGCGCTGGACCCGCTCGCACAGGCGGCCACCCGCTCCGCCAGCGTCGGCGCGGTCAGGGCGGTCTGGAACCAGTCCCGGCTGATCACGTCGATCGGCCTGGTGTCACCGGCCACGGCCACGTCGACCACCCGCTTGAGCAGCGCCGCCTTGGTGCCGAACCGCACGTAGACCGTGCGATGGCCGACCCGGGCCGCGTCGGCCACGGCGGCCAGCGTGGTGGCCGCGTAGCCATCCCGTAGGAACAGGCCGCGGGCGGCGGCCAGGATGCGTTCCTCGGTATCGGCCACCCGCGCCGCGCGCAGGCTCTTGACATCATCCGTCATAGTGTTGCAGTGTAACTGCAAACATGCAGTTTCGCTGTATCTAGTTCCGGGGGGATGTCATGACCAGCACTGCCGCACCTGAACTCGACGGGGTGCATCACGTCAAGCTGCCGGTAAGCGACCTGAACCGGTCCCGCGCCTGGTACGAGAGCCGTCTCGGCTACCGGCTGGCCACCGAGTTCATCGAGGACGGTGCGGTGATGGGCCTGGCGCTGGCACACCCGAATGGCGGCCCGGACCTCGGGCTGCGGCTGAACCCGGAGCTGGCCGCCCGCGCCGCTGGGTTCGACTACTTCGCCATCGGCGTGCCGACCAAGGCCGCCCTCGAATCGCTGGCCGAGCGGCTCACCGCACTCGGCGAGCAGCACGCCGGGGTGCACTTCGCCACCATCGGCTGGATCCTGCCGCACAGCCACGACCCCGACGGCCACGAGATCCGCTTCTACACCACCGAGCAGCACACTGATCGGGACGCCGCAGAGATCAAGCAGGTGCATGACCCGGTGGCCACCGCCGCAGTCCGAGAGCGCGCCTACCTGGCCAGCCAGGAAACCTGACCGGCGGCCGGCTGGCTGGCCTGTCGGTGCCGCGAGTTACGTTCGTCCCATGCCAATCGCGCGATTCAAAGACTTGTGCCTGGACGCGGTCGACCCGGCTGGGCTGGGCAAGTTCTACGCGGCCGTACTGGGCCGTAGCTGGGAGGCCGATGCGGACGGGGATGGTGTGCTGCGCGGGCCGACGCCGGAGCACACGATCTGGATCAACCGGGTCCCCGAAGCCAGGACGGTCAAGCAGCGGGTGCACCTGGACGTCTACGCGCAGGACCTGGCGGACCTGGCCGCGCTCGGCGCGACCGTGCTGGAGCCGCAGCACGGCACGCGTACCTGGACGGTCATGGCTGACCCCGAGGGGGGTGAGTTCTGCGCGTTCCTCCGGGCCGAGATGCCGGCCGAGCGGCTGCACGGGCTGGGGGTGGACTGCGCCGACGCCGAAGCGCAGGCCCGCTGGTGGGGCACGGTCTACGGGGTGGACGTGACCAGGAACGACGGCTGGTTCACCCTGGAGGACGTGCCCCGCATGCCGATCCGCACCATGGACTTCGCCGCGGTGCCGGAGCCGAAGCGGGTGAAGAACCGGATCCACTGGGATGTCACGGTGCCTGAGCTGGCGCCGCTCGTCCAGGCCGGGGCCACCGTGCTGCGCGAGCCGGACGACGAGGTCCGCTGGCACGTGCTGGCCGACCCAGAGGGCAACGAGTTCTGCGCGTTCACCCGGTAACGGGCGGGCCCTGGCGGATCCGGGCCAGCGCGTCCGCGGGGGTGCCGCGCCACCAGCCCAGCGCTTCGATCCACCAGGTCAGCCCGGCGTCCAGGTACGGGGCCACGTGCCCGGCGCCGCGGTCCGCCACAGCGCCGTCGGTGCGACCTTCCAGGGCCACGTCGAACGGACCGTCCGTGCTGCGCTGCTCGCGGGTATACCGGAGGGCCGCCCGCAGCTCGTCCGGTGGCATGGTCTCACCCAGGCCGTAATCCCGGTGCGTGGGCATCACGCCGTCCCAGCGGGCGGCGCGGCGGAATGGCGCCCTGTTCGGCCACCGGCCGCCGCACCAGATGGGGATCCTGGGCTGCTGCACTGGGCGTGGCTGCATCGTCACGTCCTCCGCGGTCAGGTACGCACCGTGCTCCGTCACCGGTTCGCCGCGCCACAGCGCGTCCAGCAGGGCCAGCGACTCATCCAGCCGGGCGGCCCGTTCCTTCGCGTCCCCCGATTCGCCGAACGCGGTGAACTCCTCGGCCCGCGCGCCGAGCCCAGCCCCGAATACCAGCCGCCCACCAGACAGCTGGTCCAGCGTCACCGACTCCCGGGCCACCTTGCCCACCCGGCGGCGGGCCAGCACGTTCACCAGGATGCCGATCCTGATCCGGGCGGTGCGCGCCGCGATGGCCGAGATCACCACCACGGGGTCGGCGACGTCCCAGCTCGGGTCGTGCCAGAGCTGGTGGTCCCAGACGAAGAAGCCATCCCAGCCGTGCTCTTCAGCCGCCACGGCCAGTTCGACCAGCAGCCGTGGGTCGCCAAACGGGCCCACATTGGGCACGCCGACCGCGCAGCGCAGCACTCCGCTCATGGACCGCACCCTAACCTCCGGAGCGCGGTGAGTTATGCCCCACCCGCGGGGCACAAGTCACCGCACTGATAGTCCCAGTGACGTTTGGTGGCCGTGCGCACCCAGCTCGACCAGGCCGAACCGCCGGTGCCGGCCGGCTGCCCGGCTAGCCGCCGATGAGTTTCCGCCGCGGCGGCCGTCATCTCTGCGAGGCGGGGGCCAGCGGAAGGGAGAACCCATGGCACTGCCGGTGGTGCACTTCGAGATCATCGGGACGGACCCGGCCCGGCTCCGGAGCTACTTCGGGGAGCTGTTCGGCTGGGAGTTCGACACCAGCGCCCCGGTCGCGGCGGCGGTGTCCGAGCCGGACAACTACGGCTTCGTGAACCGCCACACGACCCCGGACGGGACCGGGATTCCCGGTGGCGTCGGTGGTGGCCCGGACTACCACAGCCAGGTGCTGTTCTACGTCGGCGTGCCCAACGTCGAGGCGGCCCTGCAGCGGGCCAAGAGCCTGGGCGGAAAGCGCCAGCTGGGCCCGGAGCGGGCACCGACCGGCCTGGTGGTCGGCCACTTCACCGACCCCGAGGGCAACCTGATCGGGGTGGCTGGCCCCGTGTAGCGGGTCAGGCCCGCTCCATACCGAACCGGGCCATCAGGGCTCGTTCCTCGTCAGCCGAGGGCGGCTGGTCCCGGTGCCACAGCTCGTGCAGCGCGGCGAAATAGGCATCCATCGCAGGGGCATGGATCACTAGCAGCCGGGCCGGCTGATCGGACACGTTGCCGAACGTGTGCGCGGTGCCCCGCGGCACCAGCACGAACCCCTCCGGGCCGACCGCCAGGTCCTGGTCCTCGACGGTGACCAGGACCTGGCCGTCGAGCACGAAGTACGCCTCCGAGCAGTTGGTGTGCCGGTGCGCGGGCGGACGGCGGCCGCCGGGCGGCAGCGTGCGCTCCATCAGCGACAGGTCGCCGTCGTCCAGCCCGGCCAGCGCCTTGACATACATGACGCTGCCGCGGGCCTCGAACCGCGCATGACCCTCGCCCGGGCCCAGCACCTCAGTCACCGGAGTAGCGTCCCACGGGCCGCAGCCGGCCCGGAAGTCAGGTAGCGGCCGCCTGGGTGGCGTAGACGCCGGCCAGGAACCGGCCGAGGGCGTCGTTGAACAGCGCGGGCGTCTCCCAGTACATGGAGTGCGGCGCCCCAGGCACGAGCCGGTCCATGTCTCCCTCGCCGCTGAGGATGCATCCGGGAACCCCCGAAGCCCGCCGCTGAGCTGGCTCTATGAACCGCCGAACGGCCTGGAACAGGATGGCCTTTGGCCCTGGACAGGCCTGGCACGGCAGGTGCCAGAATGCGAAGCGTGGACACGACTCAGTTCGAGAAGGTAAGGACGGGCCACGGCTTCTTCGCGGCCCTGGACCAGAGCGGCGGCAGCACACCTAAGGCGCTGGCGCACTACGGAATCGAGCGGGACCAGTACAGCTCCGAGGCCGAGATGTTCGACCTGGTGCACGCCATGCGGACCCGGGTGCTGACCAGCCCGGCGTTTGACGGCTCACGCATCCTCGCGGCGATCTTGTTCGAGCAGACCATGGAACGGGACGTCAACGGCGTCCCCACGGCGCGGTATCTGTGGGATGAGAAGAACGTGGTGCCGTTCCTGAAGGTCGACAAGGGGCTGGCCGCTGAGCAGGACAGTGTGCAGCTCATGAAGCCGATGGATACCCTCGATGACCTGCTGCAGCGTGCACAGCGCCATGGGATCTTCGGTACCAAGATGCGGTCGGTGATCAACGACGCCGATGAAGACGGGATCGCGGCGATCGTGGATCAGCAGTTCGATTACGCGAGCCGCATCCGGGCGGCTGGCCTGGTGCCGATCCTCGAGCCCGAAGTCAGCATCTCCAGCCCGCGCAAGGAGCAGGCTGAGGCGCTGCTGCGGGACGCCATCGCCAAGCACGTCGAGACGCTGCCAGCGGACGCGCGGGTGATGCTGAAGCTCACCATCCCGACCCGGCCTGGCCTGTACGGCGAGCTGGCGGCGGATCCGCGCGTGCTGCGGATCGTCGCCTTGTCCGGCGGCTACAGCCGGGACGAGGCGTGCGCCCTGCTGGCCCGCGATCCCACGCTCATCGCCAGCTTCTCCCGCGCGCTGCTTGAAGGGCTGACCGCAAGCCAGACCGACGAGCAGTTCAATGCCCAGCTGGAGGCGTCGATCGAGCAGATCTACCAGGCGTCGGTGCACAAAGAGCCGGCCCGCTCCTGAGCGCCCCGGCGTACTAACCGTCCAGCGGGGTGGGCACCGCTGCCAGCGTCCATCGTCGCGGTGCTGGCCGCGCTGCTGGTCGGCGTGGTCAACGGCGTGCTGGTGGTCGTGGCCGGGGTCAACACCATCGTGGTCACGCTGGGCATGGGCACGCTGCTGGAAGGCATCTCGCTGTTCCTCGGCACCGCGATCATCGAGCCGGGACGGTTCAACCCGATCGGCACGTTCATCGGCACCCCTTCCAGGTGCTGCGTTCAACCGGACCGCGGTCTCGATCGGACGAGGGCTGCATATCGGGTCGATCGGTGCACCGATCCCAGCGACCAGGGCTATGCGCTTTTCCCGGGCGGTCCCGTGGAGCCGCGCTCCCGCAGATGGGGTGGCTGGACAGTGCGGCGGCGGTAGGGCTTTCGCTCGATCGCGGCGAGGATGAGCCGGACAGCGGCCCGGACGATTCGGTCGATGTTCCAGTCCACCGTGGTGAGCGGCGGTGTCAGGAGCCTCGACATCGGGTGATCATCGTAGCCGGAGACCGAGATCTCGTCCGGGATGCGCAGGCCGAGTTCGCGGGCGGCCGCATAGGCGCCATAGGCGATGGAGTCCGCGAAGCAGAACAGTGCCGTTGGCCGGTCGGTCTTCGACAGCGCCTCTCGAGCCACTTCGGTTGCTGCTGTGAGAGCCAGGGGCGAGCTGACGATGCTGGCGTCGAGGCCGAGCCGATCGGCTGCTGCGGTGACGTAGATGTCGGCTGGCCGGTCCGGCGTGCTGGGCTGGGTCGGAGTCAGCACCCCGATCCGGCGGTGGCCAAGGTGGTGCAGATGCTCCAGGGCGAGTGTGACCCCGGAGCGGTTGTCAAAGACCACCTCCCCGGCGGCCCGGCCACCGGGCAATGCGTCGCCGATCGACACGATCGGCAGGCTCTCGGCCAGCTGTGACCATCGTTCATCCGACGGGTCGAGTGGATGCACGATGAGACCGTCCACCCGCTGGTCCCGAAGCTGGTCGGCCAGAAGCAGCTGCCGTTCGGGGTCGCCGGCCGCGTCCACGAGGAGGGCGTAGTGGTCACGGGCCAGCAGCGCGCTGCCAATACCGACGCCGAGCAGCTGCTGCCACAGATCCTCTAGCGAGCCGAAGAGCAGCCCTACCGTGCCGGTCCGGCCGCTGGCCAGGGCGCGCGCGATGCGGTCGACGTTGTAGCCGAGCTCAGCAGCGGCGCGGCGGACCCGCTCCTGCGTTTCGCCGGAGGTCTGGATGCCGCGCAGGGCGTAGGACACGGCGGCAGGTGACAGCCCTGTCACCTCTGCCACCTCGCGGATCGTCGCGCGCTTGCGTTGCTGCGGCACCGTTTCCAGCCTAGGGTTTGCCGACCTTGGGTCAGCCTAGTTGTCGCGGGCCGCCGTGCCAGCTCGCAAGGCCGTGACAAAGCCTAGTGGCCGCGGCCGGCCCGGCGGCCCGCCGGCGGGCAGGAGCTTGACGCCACGGGTTCTGAAGCGGTTCACTGAAGCGGATAAGTGAACCGCTTCAGGACCCTGGATCAGTTAGTGCCGGACCGGGCCATCGGCCCGCCAGGTAACCGCCTCACGGCAGGCCCAGCGATCAGCGGAAGAGCGCCGTGCACGTTGACATCCACCAGCATCTCTGGCCGGGCGGGCTCGTCGAGGAGCTGCGCCGGCGATCACAGCCACCCCGGCTGGATGGCTGGACGCTGCTTACCTCCGGTGAACCGCCCTTCGAAGTGAGCCCCGCCGACCACGACGCCGGACGGCGGGCCGCACAAGCGGGCCGCGACGGCGTTGACCTCGTGGTCATTGGCCTGTCCAGCCCACTCGGCATCGAGTACCTGAGCCCCGAGGACGCGGAGCCACTCCTTGCCGCTTACCACGACGGGGTCACCCATCTGGGCGCCCCGTTCGCCGGCTGGGCTGCGGCCTGCCTGACGGCGATCGACGCGCCCGGTCTCGCCAAGCAATTCGACCGAGGATTGGCCGGCCTTCAGCTGCCGGCGACGGCGGTCGCTGACGAGTCCGGGTACCGCCGGTGCAGCCCATTGCTCGATGTGCTCGCCGAACGGGACCTCCCGCTCTTCATCCACCCCGGGCCGGTTGCCGGACCGGGGCCGGACAGCATCCATCCGGGAACTGCGGCGCGGGCGGGGGAGGCGGTCCCGGCGTGGTGGGCTGCCCTCGTCCCCTACGTTCAGCAGCTGCACGCGGCATGGTTCGCGTTCCGCGCGCATGGCCGGCCGGCCTACCCGCGGCTGCGGGTCTGCTTCGCTGCGCTGGCAGGTCTTGGACCGTTGCATGGTGAGCGCCTGGCCGCTCGTGGCGGAGCCGACCCGCTGGCGCGGGGGGTGCTCGATTCGCACATGTTCGTCGAAACGTCCAGCTACGGCAACCGTGCCGCCGACTCGGTACTTCGTGTGCTCGGCGTTGACATGCTCGTATTTGGCTCGGACCGGCCGTATGCACGGCCGGCCCCCGATCTTGGCCTCGGCGACGCTGCCCGCCACGCCATCCGCGTGACAAACCCGGCCCGGCTGCTGCTGGGCGACCGGCTGCCCCCGGGAGGCCGGGATCTGACCGTCCAGGAGTAAGGAGAGGAGTGACCGCAATGGCCTTTTACGCACTACCCGCCCGGTATCTCGACCAGCGCGAACTAGCTGAACTCGTCGAGAGCCTGGCTGCCCGCCCGGATCTGTGGAGCGACCAGGTTGGCTACGCCGGGGGACGGCGGCACTACGCCTCGATCCACCGCGACGAGTACGTAGACATCTGGCTCATCTGCTGGTCTCCCGGAAACGACACCGGCTGGCACGACCACGACGTCTCATCCGGAGCGGTCCGCGTGGTGCGGGGCGCGCTCACGGAGTCCAACCCGCGTATAGGGGGCGTGCACGTTCAAAAGGCCATTGGCGAAGGCTGCTCATTCTCCTTCGGGCCTGACCATATTCACCGGCTTACCGATGAGGATGAGCAGACCGTCTCCTTGCACGCCTACTCACCCCCGCTGTGGCGGCTCGGTCAGTACACCATCGATGGCGGTGGCGTGCTGCGCCGCGTGTCGGTCTGCTACGCCGACGAACTCCGCCCACTCGACTCGCCGCCCACCGTCCAGGTCGGGTAGTGCGCCCATGGTGGGCCGCGCTGCTGGTGGCCTTGGCAGTGAGCTACGCGGTCGTGCAGGCCAGGCATGATCCGTCGCTGACTGCGCAGGCGGGGTCGATGGCCGCGGTTAAGTGATCGCGCTGCCGATCTCGGGTGAGCATCAGCACCGTGCTCAGCACGCCCAGCCCGGCCAGCACCACTACCAGGATCGTGAGCAGCCGGACCGTCGAGATTGAGGCGCTGTCCTCGGTCAGACGCTTACGGGCAGGCTGCGTAGCAGCACCGATCGGGGCCGGAGCAAGGCGGTCACATCGATTTCAAGATCACCATCCACGACGAGAAGATCGGCGTCGTAGCCAGGGGCGAGCCGGCCTTTGCGCGCGCTGACCCCGCACGCCTGCGCCGCACCGGAGGTCGCCGTGGCTAGGGCCTCGGTGACGCTTAGTCCCAAGGTTGCTAGCTCACACACGGCATGCGGGAGCACGCCGTGCCGCTTGGCTGGCCCGATGCCGGAGTCAGCCCCGGACACCAGGCGCACCCCGGCTCGGTGCAGCCGGCCCACGAAGTCCCACCGGGCCTGCAGCATTTGTTCAGCCGTCACCCCCATCCGGGCCATCATCGCTTTCACCGCCGGCGGCGGGGACTTCATCAGCTGCGCGTCGACGCCGATGGTGGGACAGACCGCGATGCGGCTTTGCGCCAGGGCCGCGACCGTCTCCTCACTGACCTGCCCGAATCCGTGGTCGGTCACGCAGGAGCAATGCTCGATGCCATCGACTCCGACCGCGACCGCCTGCTCTACGGCAGGTGTTCCATGCGCATGCGCAGTCACCGCCACACCGGCTGCGTGAGCCCGGTCAACGATTAGCTGAAGCTCACCGGTGGTGAACTGGGTAAGCATCACATCGGTGCCAGGAGTGTTGACACCGCCAGAGGCCATCACCTTGATGATGTCCGCGCCCCGCTGCACCCGTTCCGCGACAGCACCGATGATCTCCTCGGTCCCCGATACTTCACCGCCCATGTAGTGACAGTGGCCCCATTTACTTGTCAAGGGTGGCCCAGAGGCGAGGATCGTCGGCTCGATCGCGGCGGTGGACTGCTGCCGGTCCCGGCGGTCAAGGACGCAAAATCGCCGGTCCCCCAGGTCGCGGACTGTAGTCACACCCGCCAAGAGCTGATCCCGCAACGCCCGGGAGATGACCTCCTCGATTTCCTCGGCCGAGTAGCCTGCCACCCGGTCCAGGGCCGAGTCTCCGCTGTCGGCGACGAGGTGAGCGTGCGCGTCGATCAAGCCCGGCAGCAGCGTCCCTTCATAGCCAGTGACCAAGCAGTCCCCGGGAACTTGAAACCCATAGGACTCAACACCGATGATCAAGCCGTCGTCAACCAAGACGGTCGCTCCGGCACCCAGAAATGATTCGCCGTCGTAGGCGTGGCGAGCGCGGATCGCACGCATGCAGCCCGTCCTACATGACGACCGTTGGCCCGGCAAGCCTCTCGACCTGGCCATACAAAAGCGCACCACATGTACCGTGGGTCAATGGCCCGATCAGATACGTATCAGCGCCTGGTTCCGCATGGCCAGCCGCGGGGCCGGACCGGCTGAGCGGCTCGCAGGTTGCCGGGCATTTCTATGGGGGCCCGCGATGGAAACGCCGATGGCTGATAGCGACTCGCGGCCGACCGATATCCGAACGCCGGACCAGAGGCTGCGCGTGTTCGTGTCGTCGACCTTGGGGGAGCTGAACACTGAGCGGGGTGCCGCTCGGGAAGCGATCGAGCAGTTGCGGCTTGCCCCGGTGATGTTCGAGTCGGGAGCGCGGCCGCACCCGGCGCAGGAGGTGTACCGGGCCTACCTGGAGCAGTCCGACGTCTTCGTCGGCATCTACTGGCAGCGCTATGGCTGGGTCGGGCCGGGCATGACCATCTCGGGTCTGGAGGATGAGTTCCGCCTGGCCGCGCGCATGCCGCGGCTGCTGTACGTCAAGCGCCCGGCTCCGGGCATAGAGCCTGGCCTGCGCCACATGCTTGACGAGATCAAGACCGAGGGCGACCTCGCTTACAAAGCGTTCGCGGATGCCAGGGAGCTGCGCGAACTGCTGCTCAACGACTTGGCGACCTTGCTGACCGAGCGCTTCGCTGAGGCCGGGCCGGGTGGCGGCCGGGAGTACCTGGTTCCGTCGCCGGTCACTGTGCTGGTGGGCCGGGACCGTGAGGTGGGCGAGCTCGCCGGGCTGCTGGGCGCGCCGGACCACCGCCTGGTCGTGCTGACTGGTGCCGGCGGGATCGGCAAGACCCGGCTGGCGCTGGCGGTGCTGGAACGCACCAGGCCGCAATGGAAGGACGGCGTCGCGTTTGTCGACCTGTCGTCGGTCACCGATCCCCGGTCGGTCCCGGAGGCAATCGCCTCGGCTCTGGGATTCGTCGGGCAAGGCCAGGAGCGGCCGCTGGACACTCTCGTGCGGGGCCTGGCCGGCCGCCACATGCTGCTCGTGCTCGACAACTTTGAGCAAGTGCTCGGCGCTGCGCCGGTGGTGGCCGACTTGCTGCAGCGGGCGCCCCGGCTGCCCGTGCTGGTCACCAGCCGGGTGGTGCTGCGCATTCGCGGGGAGCAGGAGCGGCGGGTGGACCCGCTGGGCGTGCTCCCGGCCGGCGTCGGCCGGGCGGCGCTGGCGCAGGCACCCGCGGTGCGGTTGTTCGTCGAGCGGGTTCGCGATGTCCGTCCCGGGTTCGAGCTGACGGACGACAACGCGGCGGCGGTGACCGAGTTGTGCCGTCGGCTGGACGGCCTGCCGCTGGCCCTGGAGCTCGTGGCCACCTGGCTGGGCGGCGCGGTGCCCGCGGACACCTGGTGACTCCGGTGCAGCCCTGCACTGGCATAGCGCCGTAATCAGCAGCTCAACGCCTTTCACGTTACGTGCCAGGAGGCTGCGCCTACCAGCAGCGAGGAAGCCGGTCGTGGCGCCGGTCCTGGTGACAGGCGCACGGTGGAGTCATGGAATCCTCCGCGCACGCTCCGGCCGGCACCGGGCAGGCGATGACGCTACGCCGGCGGATTACCCGGAAGACAACCCTTTGGCGGACGAAGGAACGTAACCCGATGATCAAGCAAGCGAGCATTGTGCGGAAGCAGCTGCGTAGGTTCCTAACTGCTGATCCCGAGCGATTCGCCGGTGGCTCCGCAGTGAGTGACCCGCTCGGCCTGCTGTCGGTCGAGCGGGAACGCCTGGCGGCGCTGCGGTCCCCGCAGCATGACGGATCCCAAGAGGACTATTCGTGACGGTAGCCATGCCACTGGTGACAGACGCCTATTTGACCCGCCAGGGCCGCAGTGCTGAGCTGGGCAGGCAGTGACGATCCCAGGTGTGGACGTGGAGCCCACCCGCCGGACTTGAGGAGCCAGACGATGGATGGTGACGCCCAGGTCAGGGCCAGGATCATGGAGCATTGGCGGGCCTCCGAGCAGGGGGACAGCGCGGCCGAGCACGCCATCTACGCGGCGGACGCGGTCTTGGATTACCCGCAATCCGGGGAACGGTTCCGCGGCCGCGCGACCATTGCGGCGCAACGCGGTGGCCATCCGGCGGAGCGGCACTTTACCGTGCGCCGGATCAGCGGCAACGGGGACGTCTGGGTGAGCGAGTGCGTGATCAGCTACGACGGCGTGCCCTCCGACTCGGTGAGCATCATGGAGTTCTCCGGCGACCTCGTCGCCCACGAGACCCAGTACTTTGCCGACCCCTTCGACCCGCCCAAGTGGCGGGCCGCGCTGGCCGAGCCGATGCCCGACCGTTCAGGCTGATGCGGACGATCGCTTTATGCGGACCACTAGATCTCGTTGCCCCAGTAGTAGCGGGCCACCGTCTCGACCAGGCGGAGCTTGGCGTGCTGTGCTTCCTCGGTGAGCAGCGGGTGGTCGGCCGAGGCGGCGAAGCCGCCGTTGGCGGCGATGGCCACGTCGAGGTCGCCGCGCTGCTCCACGACGGGTGTCCCCGGTGTTCTCCGGCGGCGTCCTGGTCGTCGCGGTGACCATCTCCACCCTGCTCCGCCGCCGAACTACCTAGCCGGCCGCACGGCAGTCAGCTCCGGGTCGTGGCAGACGCGTTACTTCCGGTAGTCCTCAGGGTTGTCGATGTATTTTCCGGACGTGTCTGCCATGGCGCTCTGCGACTGAGCTGGGGCGCCGTGCCCGTTCTCATCACCTGCCCCTGCTGTCCCGGGCGCATCGCCGGAACTAGCCGCCTTTTCCGCCGCCTGTGCCTTCTCCAGCTCGTGGGGACTGATGAAGCCGATGAACCCGTTGTTCTTGCACTTCTCCACCACGTCCAGGCCGGTGTGATAGGCCCTATCGCTCATTAGTTCGGTAGGGAGCCCGATGGCGCGTGCCTCGCGATAGTCGATGGGGAAGAGGTGATGGGTGTAGCTGTAGACGAGGCGTTCGGAGATTCTGCTCGCCTCGTCTCTGGTGTGGTTGTCTTCCAGGAGTATCTGGGCGTACCGTTCGCCGATCTTCAGGCTGCGTCCCCACGCCCCGAAATCGAGTGCCCTGACACCTGTCAGCATTGAGCTGATGGCGCCGGTGGCAAAGTCGGACGCCGTGCCAAGCAGGTCCTTGAGGGTGACCTGACCACCGGTGTCTGCGCTCAGCTGCCTCAGCGCCTTGCTCATCGCGCTGACGCCAAACATCCGAACGTAGTCCACGCTCTGGTAACAGTCGAGTGCTGAGACGTAAGCGACGGGATTGCGCGGATCGAAAATTTGTGTGTCCAACGGGCCGAGTTCGCCGAACTGTGACAGGTAGATGTGTCCGGCGCCCAGGGCGAGCAGCGTGCTCGCACTTTTTGCCCGCCTGGGAACATGAACGTTCAGTTCACTGGTGTAGGAGGTCAGGTAGCGGACTATTTTGTACGCGCTGTCGAGCGAGCCGCCGGGGGAGTCGAGTAGGACATTGATCCTGCGCACCTCCCCGTTCGGATACCCGAAGGCGTCCATGCAGTTCTTCATGACCTGGTTCTCGGCCAGACGGTTGGCGCGGACGAGTGGCGTGAACTGCCCCGCTATGACCAGGCAGGGGTCGTTATCGCCGATTTCCTTCGCGAATTCGCGGCCCGCCGCGATGACGGCGTCCCGGTCCTGCTGCGTCAACTCCTCCGGGATGTCGCTGAGCGCCACGAGGCCCATCCCGTTGGCGATGCCCGCGAATCCGCCGGGCTCCGGGCCGTTCCTGTAATCAGGTGGATAACTCATCTCATTCCCTCCGCCTGGTTTTACCTACTGCTTGATGACTCTGGCCAGCGCCGCGATCACGGTCGCGCCGAGCACCAGGCCCCACAGGACAAGCAGGCCTGCTATCACGTGGCTTGCGGTGCCAGTCGCCTTCCATGGATCGATCTGGCCGTAGCCGGTGCCGGGCAGCACCAGGCCGAGCGACATGATGATCTCACGCGCGAAACCGGTATGGACCTTGCCCACCCAGCCGAACAACGACGCGGCGCCCACCGCAAATAGCAGGAGCCAGCCAAATGCGCGCTCCGGGGAATACCCGTATCCGACGAAGAGACCCTGCGCGCTATTCCATAGCTTGATAACGGGATCCCGCCAGTTGTGTAGGCTGTTGTTGCGCCTGGAGTACATCTTGTGCAGGACACGGCGTGCTTGGTTGTCGTCCCCGGAATTACGGTAATACGCCGCGAGTTGCTGGTAGGGCTGAGGGGTGAATGCGACGTCCTCGTACTGGCCCTCCGCTCCGCGGGTCCACCGGGTTCCCGCCTTCAGCCACTCCAGGCGATTCGAATCGTGATTCTTCCTGTCGCCGTCGTTGGTGGTGATGTTTCGGTATTCGAGGCCCTCAAGGACGATACGGCTGCCGTCTGGCCAATCTCGCGGGGTGTCGCAGAGGAGGCTGACCGATGCCCGGGTCAGGTCCAGGAACCCCCTCGTGGGCTTGCCGGTCAGGGTGAGCACGCCGGCGGTCACCGCGCTCAGGTCCGCTGCCGCACCACTGTCATCGCCTTTCAGGCGCTTCAGGTCGAGGGTGAGATCCCCGGTGATGTCGGCCCCGCTGAGATCGACCGAGCCGGCCAGGTCCAGCCTGACGTCACGGGAGACGGAGAGCCCTTCCGCGGTCAGCGTGCAATAGCCATCATGCTCGTTCTGCTGGACGGTGAGTCCGCCGCCGATCCGGGCATTCTGCAGGCTTATCCGGCCCCGGCAGGAGAAGTTCTCTTCGAGGGACAGGTCGCTGTCCATCCGCGCACCATCAGCGGTGAACGCCACCTGCCCCTCGGCGCCGTCCACCGGCCGGAGGCTGGCACCGGGAAAGGACACGCGCCCGCCGACGTGAGCGTCGGCGAGATTACACGCGCCGCTGGCGCGGAAGCCCGCCATGCATTTGAGCTCGCCGGTTATCCTCGCCCGCCGGAGATCGACAGCGTGCTTCCTGTCGTCGGCCGCTCCCTCGGCCGGGGCCTTGGCCATCCCAGCGCCCAGGTACAGGGTCGCGCCGGCCTGGATCCCGATCGCGTGCATGCCGCCGGTCAGGTAGCTTCGCCCGTCGCAGAATACGCTGCCACGGCAATCGAGACGGTCAAGGATGAGGGCGGCGGTGCGGGAGTTTCGTATTTTCACGTCGCGGAAAACCAGGCAGAGAACCTGGGTATCGACCAAGCGGACCTGACCCGATGCGTGCAGACCGGATGCGTCCAGGGTGCCTTCGATCCGCATGCCCTCGCCGTTCCACGCCAGCGCGTCCCGCGTGCCGCCGGAAGGCGCCTTCGCGGCGGCAAGGATGCGCGTTCGCGGCATCCGCCAGGGACCGGCCACGGTGGCCGCCTTTGTGCTGACCATGCCGCGGACGGTCAGCCCAGGCGCTTCGATCTTGCCTTTGATCTCGATGTTGTCCAGGTCGAGCACGGCATTGTTGCCGTCGCCGCCCTCGATCGTGGCGGCCGCCAGGTGAAGATCGTCTCTCAGGTGCGCGCCGCCGAGCCGCAGGCACCCGGTGAGGTGCACATCGTCGAGGTTCAGATCTCCGGTGACCCTGACGTGCCGGGCATCGATCCCTGGGACAGTACTGCCGCGCAGCGACACCGACCGCAGATGGGCTTCGTACAGCGTTACCGGGCTGTCGAATACGCATTTCTCAAGACGGAGCGGGCAATCGGTCTTCGCGAACTGCAGATCGAGTTCACCTTGGATGGCCGCTCCGGTGACATTCAGCTGGCGGATCTGGCCAGGTGCCACAGGGACATTGGACAGTAGCAGGTCGCGGATCACCCAGGCGCGGATCGCCGGCCTGGTGACATGGATAGGGCTACCGTCACGCCCGGACTGTGATCGGGTGGCGGTGAGGTCCAAGGGCGCGCCCGAGTAGAAGCTCGTGCGCAGACTCTGCTCCGCCGGGCTATAGAGCAGACTCTGCTCAGCCGGGCTGAAGATAGGAACCTGTTCTGCTAGGGCTGTCACGACGCCCACCTACTTCCCCCCGCGATGGCCGTCGGCCTGGCCGTTACTCTGCGTAACAGCACTTATCGCCGACGTAATCGAGGTGACAGGCCTTTCGGCGCCGCCTCTGCTCCATCTCCGCATATGCTCGCTCCGGATGCTGCTTTATGTCAATTGCCTTTATGGCACTTCGGACTTCCCTGAAACCGGGTCGTGATCAATGTGTCCACGCTAAGGAGGGGAAGCCCACGCCCTACTTGTGGCATATGCGGCACTTCGTGATGAAGGCTCGCTCATCGGCAATTGCGCCCGTGCAGCGAGGCAGGTTACTCGCGTGTTCCGGGGACAGCGTGCCGTTGCGTGCTCAGAGCCGTGCGGGGGCGTGGCTGTGTCCTCCCCCGGATAGCTGCGGGAGCTGGCTGCTGTAGTGACTAGGCTGGCCAGCTCGTCCCGGGTCAGCCGTCCGGCGCGGCCGCCCGCGTCGATGACCAGATCAGCGTCGACCAGACCGCCGCCTGCCCTTACCCCGGCGACGCGTCCTCGCTCAGCGCACACCCCATCGACCTGGCCGGTACGCAGCCACACCCCGGGCTCAGCCTGGGCGGCTTCTCGCAGCACCCGCTCGAAGGTGAGGCGCCGACAGTGCAGCTCGGCCGGAACGCCGGGCTGGCCAGGCAGGACGGCCGGCATGGCCCCGGCCGCCAGCAGACCCTGGCAAACCTCGGGCATCTCAGCCACCAGCGCATCAACGACCTGCTGACGGAAAAAGTGCGGGTGATGGAACTGCATCACGCCCTTGCGGTCCCACGACTGGCTGTCGGCTGGCCCGGGATCACGATCGATCACCGTGACCTGGTGCCCGCGCCGCGCCAGCGCGACCGCCGTATACAGCCCGGTCGGCCCCGCCTCGACGATAATTGAACGCATCAAGGTCCCCGCTTCCGCCTCCGGTGACCGCCGCGCGCCAGACACCATCCCCGCCAGCGGCCCGGCGGCCTCTCCGCTCAACAAGAATGGAGAAGATAGCCAGCCACCTGATACACGCCGT
This sequence comes from Streptosporangiaceae bacterium, assembly GCA_036497945.1. Classification (GTDB taxonomy): domain Bacteria; phylum Actinomycetota; class Actinomycetes; order Streptosporangiales; family Streptosporangiaceae; genus RYN-230. The sequence goes on from DASXIN010000102.1 coordinate 29,575, forward strand.
GCCCTGGCCGAGGCCACCGACCCGGCAGATGTTCCGGACCGCCGTGTGGCCTGGTACCGGTCCAGGCACGCCGGGCCATCGAAGACTCCGGGGAGAAAATCAGCGAGCGTGTGTTCCGGCGGCTGGCCGAGCGCCTGTCGATGATCTCGGGCGACTACCAGGACCCTTGCCGAGGTCCAAGACACGGGCATGGGCGGCGTCCACAAGCGCGTGGGCGTCCTGGTAGGGCAGCGTCATGCCGGTCAGCGTTTGGCGGGCCGGACGGGCGGATCGACGCCAGCACGGTGCGGCCGGCGAACTCTAAAGATTCGCCGTACTATCCCAGCAAGCCGCCCGCCCCAAGGAGCCGCGCCGGTGAACCTGAACAGCTATCTCGTCGAGCGCGCGCTGCGGCTGGGCGCACCGCAGACCCGCGACCTGACCGTGCAGCGAGACCTCGAGGTACCGATGCCGGACGGGGCCGTTCTGCTGGCCGACCGGTGGGCGCCGAAGATCCGGGGCTGGGGATTACCGGTCGCGCTGCTGCGCAGCCCGTATGGCCGGCGCGGGCTGATCGGCACCGGGATGGCCCGGCCGCTAGCCGAACGCGGGTATCAGGTGCTGATGCAGAGCACCCGGGGCACGTTCGGCTCCGGCGGGACGTTCGACCCGATGCGGCAGGAACGCGAGGACGGCCTGGCCACCCTGGACTGGGTGATGAAGCAGCCGTGGTTCGGCGGCTCCATCGTGCTGCTCGGGCCCAGCTACCTGGGCTACGTGCAGTGGGCGGTGGCCGACCGGCTGCCGCCGGAGGTTAAGGCGATGATCCCGCACGTGACCGAGTCGGCGCTCACCCTGGAGTTCCTCCGCAAGGACGGCCTGACCCTGGAGACGCCGTTTAGCTGGGAGGTGACGGTCGCCGGCCAGGAGCGCCGCGGGGCCATGCTGCGCGGGCTGGCCAGCGGCCGGCGGACCCGCCGGGCGCTGGACACGCTACCGCTGGGCCAGGCGGACGTGGCCGCCATCGGGCGGCACTCGGCCTACATCCAGGACGTGCTGGCCCGCGATGCGGACGCCCCGCGCTGGGCCGGGATCGACCACTCCAGCCGGGTGGCCGATGTCACCGTGCCGGTCAGCTCGATTGGCGGCTGGTACGACATCTTCCTGCCCGGCCAGCTCCGCGACTTCCAGGCGCTGCAGCAGGCGGGCCGCCCGGCCCGGCTCACCGTCGGACCGTGGACGCACATCGCTCAAGACCCCATGCCGGTGCGCGAGGCGCTCGAGTTCGGGCTGGCCCACGCGCGCGGCGAGCCGCCGCCGGACCGCCCGCCGGTCCGGTTGTACGTGATGGGCGAGGAAGCCTGGCGGGACTTCCCGTCCTGGCCGCCGCCCGGCTACCAGCCGCGGCGCTTCCACCTCCAGCCGGACGGCGGGCTGTCCAGCGAGCCGCCAGGGGAGTCGCTCCCGGACCGATACCGGTACGACCCGGCCGACCCCACCCCGGCGGTTGGCGGGGTGCTGATGTCCCGCGCCGGCGGCCGGGTAGACAACACCCGGCTGGAAGCCCGGCCCGACGTGCTCAGCTACACCACCGCCCGGCTCAGTGCCGACGTCGAGGTTATCGGCGAGGTCAGCGCCGAGATCTGGTTCCGGTCCAGCCTGTCCCACGCGGACGTGTTCGTCCGGCTGTGTGACGTGGACCCGGGCGGCCGGTCCCGGAACGTGTGCGATGGCCTGGTCAGCCGGTCCGGGGCCGACGAGCTCGGCCGCGCCACGGTGCGGCTGTGGCCGACCGCGCACCGGTTCCGGGCCGGTCACCGGATCCGGCTCCAGGTCTCCAGCGGCGCCTTCCCGCGGTACGCCCGCAACCTGGGCACCGGGGAACCACTTCTTAACGCCAGTACGTTGCGGGTCGCCGACCAGGAGGTGCACCACGACCCGGGGCACCCCTCGGCCGTGCTGCTCCCGGTGAGCTGACGGCCAGGAAGGGAGGGAGTGTGGATGGCGCCGATGCGGCTCACCGAGTATGTCGGCATGCCGCACGGCTACCTGAACTTCCCCGGCCTGTGCCGGATCGCCCCGCAGGCACTGGCCGAGATATGCGCGGAGCAAACCGCCGCCCTGGCCCAGCCCGCGACCGACCCGGCGGCGTCATAGCGCGATATCCGCTACGGCTGGGTGAAGCCCCGGGCGCAGAAATCCCACACTTCGCCGGCGGTGAGTGGATCGGCCGTCCCGTCGTCAGCGGCGTCGCTGGACCGCGCGATGAACATGACCGTCTGCATGGTCAGCGCGGCCATCCGGCCGGGCCTGGTGCCCGGGCGCAGTGCGCCCGTGTCATCGGCCTGCTCCATCAGCTCGGTCAGCAGCACGAGCAGCGGCGCATGCGCGACCCGCACCTCGGCGGGATGGGAGACCAGCAGTTGCGGGGCCAGTTCGATGAACAGTGGGCGCGGCGCGGCCGGGTCGGGATGGGACAGTTCGAACAGCCGCTGCACCGCGGCGCCGAGCCGGTCCAGCGGGTCCGTCGGCCCCGCCGCGGCCGCGCGGATCTGCTCGGTGGCTTGCCGCAGGGCATCCTCGAACAGAGCCAGCAGTAGCTCGTACTTGCCGTCGAAGTGCTGGTAGAAGCTGCGCAGCGACTGGCGGGACCGCTCCACGACCTGCTGCACGGTGAAGTCGGTGCTGCCCTTCTCCCTGATGATCACCTGTGCGGCGTCGAGGAACCGCTGGACCCGCTGCTCGGCCCGGAGCTTCGCCGCCCGGGTGGAGCGCTCCACGGCACGCTACTTCCAGGCGTCCTCCTCAGCGTCCGTACCCGCTGGCGGATCCGCCCTCTGCGCCATAGCAGAATCCTATTCTCAGTCATCGTCCCCTACCGCCTAGAGCGCTCGGAGGCAGGCATGCGGGTGGTGGTGGTCGGGGCGGGATTCGCCGGGCTGATGGCGGCGTGGCGGCTCGCTCAGGGTGGCTGCGACGTGGTGCTGCTGGAAGCACGCGACCGGGTCGGCGGCCGGGTGTGGTCGCAGCAGCTCGTCCCCGGTGATCCGCGGACCGTGATCGAGCGGGGCGGCGAGTTCGTGCTGGACGGGTACGACGTGCTCCGCGGCGTGCTCGGCGAGGTCGGCCTGGACCTGGCCGAGACGGTGATGTCCTACTACGAGCGGGAACCGCGCGGCGGGGAACCGGTCTCCGCGCAGCACCTCGCCGACTGCGCGGCCTGGGTGGCCGCGGCGGCGGCGGCTGCCCCGCCAGGTACCTCCCTCGGGGCCGTGGCCGCGGGCTGGGCCGGTCCGCCCGCCGCGCTGGCCGCCTACCTGTCCCGGATCGAGACCACCGGGGGCGTCCGCGCCGACCTGCTCGCTGCCACCGTGGCCGGGACCGTGACCGGCAGCTTCAGCAGGCGGCCAACCTGGCGGGTGCCCGGGGGCAACCAGCGGGTGGCCCAGGAACTGGCCGGCCGGCTTGGCTCGGCGGTACGGCTGGGCAGCCCGGTCCGCTCGGTGGAACATGACCGCCGTGGCGTCCGGGTGCGCACCGACCATGGCGTGGCCACCGGGGACGCCGCCGTCGTCGCGGTCCCGATGGCCGTGTTGCGCGGCCTGCCGATCGGGCCGGCCGTCCCGGACCGGCAGCGGGCTGCCTGGCAGCGCAGCGGGCTGGCGCACAACGCTAAGCTACATATGTCGGTTAACCGGCCGGTGGCGGGTTCGGCGGTGCAGAGCGTGCCGGGCCGGTTCTGGACCTGGACCGCGGCCGACGCGACCGGGCAGATCCAGCCGGTGCTGCACGCGTTCGCCGGCACCGAGCCGGGACTGGCCGCGCTGGCCGTGGCCGACGGTCCCGGCACCTGGGCGGCGCAGGTGGCGGGGCTGCGCCCGGAGCTGGACACCGATCCCGCCGGGGCGTTGCTGACCACGTGGAACGACGACCCCTGGGCTGGTGAGTCGTACACCGCCGACACCATCGCGGTGGCCCCGGGCGATGCGGACCTGACCGCCGCGCCGGTAGGCCGGGTCCATTTCGCGGGCGAGCACACCGCCGGTGCCTGGGCGGGCCTGATGGAAGGCGCGCTGCGCTCCGGCGAGCGCGCGGCGCGCGAGGTGCTGGCTGGCCGGTAGCGGGCTGGCCGCCCGGCCCTCTCCGGGCACTGGTCCCGCGCACTGAGCCCCTTGACTGGGCGTGGCTGGCGCACCTGGGCGGCCTATGTAGCCTGGGCTTTCGCCGAGCAGGGGAGGGCGGAGACCGATGCCGAACCAGGTCTGCTGGCCCCTTGACTGGCCGCTGAGCCCAGCCGACGTGCTGCGGCTGGTGCGGGACGACCCGCACCCGGTGGCGCTGCTCGGGACCTGGGCGGGCGGCAGCGACATCGTGGCCGCCGATCCGGTGCGGGTGTGCGGCGCCCCCGGGCCGGTTGCCGAGGTGCTGGACACGCCGCTGCCGGACGCGGCGGGGCCCGGGGCCGGGGTTGCCTTCGGCGGGGGCTGGATCGGCTACCTGGGCTTCGGGCTGACCGGGCAGTTCCTGCCGGTGCCGCCCGCGCCCGGTCCGCCGGGTCAGTTGCCCGCCTGGTGGTTCGGCTACTACGACCATGTACTGCGCCGGGACCGGGGCACCGGCCGGTGGGTGTTCGAGGCGCTGTGCACCCCGGGCCGCGCGGCCGCGCTGGCGGACCGGTTCCAGGAGCTGTCCCGCCGCGCGGACCTGGGCGGCGGCCAGCCACGGGCCTATTCCTGTGGCACGTTCCGGCTGACCCCGTCGGTCGCGGAGCACCGTGCCGCTGTCCGCGAGACGGTCAGCTACATCCGGCGCGGCGACATCTTCCAGGCCAACATCTGCCTGCGGCTCGACGCGGGGTTCCGCGGCGATCCGCTGGATGCGTTCTGCCACGCGGTCACCCGGCTGGATCCGCCGTACGCCGCGTTCCTGCGCACGCCGGACGGGGCGGTGGCCAGCCTGTCCCCGGAGCTGTTCCTGCGCCGCAGCGGGACCGACGTGTGGTCGCGGCCGATCAAGGGCACCCGGGCCCGGCCTGCCGGGGAGCAGGCCGCCCGGCGGCAGCGCGCGGCGCTGCGGCGCAGCGCCAAGGACCGGGCGGAGAACGTGATGATCGTCGACCTAATGCGCAACGACCTGAGCCGGGTCTGCCGGCCTGGCAGCGTGCAGGTGCCCGCGCTGCTGCGCGCCGAGGCGCACCCGGGGGTGTGGCACCTGGTCTCGGACGTCCGCGGCACGCTGCCGGCCGGGGTGGGCGACGGGCCGCTCATCGCCGCGGCGTTCCCGCCCGGCTCGGTCACCGGCGCGCCCAAGGTGCGCGCGCTGGAGCTCATCCACCAGCTCGAAGCCACGCCACGCGAGGTCTACACCGGGGCGATCGGCTACCGCAGCCCGGTGGCCGGCCTGGAGCTGAACGTGGCCATCCGCACGTTCGAGTTCGCGGCCGGCCGGGTCTGGCTGGGCAGCGGCGGCGGCATCACCGCCCGCTCCGACGACGCGGCCGAGTACCGCGAGTGCATGGTCAAGGCCAACCCACTGATCCACGCACTCAACGCCAGTGCCAGCGAGTCACCCAGCCCACCGGCCCGGCCGGCCGAACCGGGCAAGGCGGCTCCGCCGCCGGCGCTGCGGCCGCGGCCCGCCGTGGGCGTGTTCACGTCGCTGCGAGTAACTAACGGGGCGGGTCATGACCTGGACCGGCATCTGGCTCGGCTGGGCGAGAGCAGCTGGCGGCTGTTCGGCAAGCGGCTGCCGCCGGGGCTGCGCACCGAACTGGCCGCGCGGCTGGCCGAGCAGCCGTCGGGCAGGCTGCGTATCACCGCGCGGCCGGTGGGCGGCCCGCTTCAGGTCAGCATCGAGGTGGTGCCGGTGGGTCCGGTGCTGGACACGGTGGCGCTGCACCCGGTCACCGTGCCGGGCGGGCTGGGCGGTCACAAGTGGCTGGACCGCCGGCTGCTGGCCGACCGGGCCGGCGCGGCCCGCCTTGGCCCGGACGACCAGTTGCTCATCGAGGACGGCAATGGCGACGTCCTGGAGACCGACCGGGGCAACATCTTCGCGGTGCTGGACGGCGTGCTGGTCACCCCGCCCGCCGACGGCCGGCTGCTGCCCGGCATCACCC
>DASXIN010000103.1:0-42311 GCA_036497945.1 Streptosporangiaceae bacterium
GGCGCTGGAGCTCGGGGTCAACTGGATCGACACTGCGGCCGCCTACGGCTTCGGCCGCTCCGAGGAGATCGTCGGCCGCGCGCTACAGGGCCTGCCCGAGCAGCCGTACGTTTTCACCAAGAACTCGCTGCTGGACGACGGCACCCGGCATGTGCAGCACGTGCTCAAGCGCGACTCGATCCTGCGCGAGGCCGAAGGCAGCCTGCAGCGGCTCGGCGTGGACGCCATCGACCTGTACCAGATCCACTGGCCGGTCCCGGACGAGGACATCGAGGAAGGCTGGGCGGCCATGGCCACGCTGAAGGAGCGCGGCCTGGTCCGGCACATCGGCGTGTCCAACTTCGACACCAGCCAGCTGCGCCGCATCCAGTCGATCGCGCCGGTGGAGACACTGCAGCCGCCGTATTCGCTGATCGACCGGGCGGCCGAGGCGGACGTCCTGCCGTTCGCTGAGCGCGATGGGATCGGCGTGATCGTCTACTCGCCGATGGGCTCCGGCCTGCTGACCGGGGGAATCACCCGGGAGCGGATCGCCGCCATGCCCGCCGACGACTGGCGCAAGACCGACCCGAAATTCACCGAGCCGCAGCTCAGCCGGCACCTCGCCCTGGCCGCCCGGCTGCGGGCCGTCGCGGACCGGCACGGCGTCACCCCCGGCGCGGTCGCGGTCGCCTGGACGCTGCGCAACCCGGCCGTGGACGGCGCGATCACCGGCTTCCGCCGCCCGGACCAGGTCGACCCGATCCTCGCCGCCGCAGGCCTCGAGCTCACCGACCAGGACATCGCCGAAATCGAAACAGTGCAGTGAGCCCGCGTGGACGGCCAGGCGCGGACGGCGGGGCGCCCGGCGCCCCGCTGCGTGGCCGGCCACGCAGCGAGAAGGCACACACGGCGATCCTGGCCGCGGCGGCAGAACTCCTGCTGGACCGCGGTCTGGCCGCGGTGAGCATGGACTCCGTCGCGGAGCGGGCCGGGGTCAGCAAAGCCACCATCTACCGCTGGTGGCCCACCAAGGAATCACTGGCCCTGGACGCGCTGTATACCGAGTGGGCCGCCGCCCGCCCCGATCCCCGGGACACCGGCACGCTACGCGGCGACCTGTTCTCCCTGCTGGGCCCGTGGAGCCGGCTGGCCAGCCGCCGCCGCTACGGCCGGGTGATCGCCGCCCTGCTCACCGAGGCCCAGACCGACCCCGGCTTCGCCGCCGAATACCGGCAGCGGGTGGTCGGGCCACGCCGTGACCAGGGCCGGGCGATCTTCCGCCGCGCCATCGAGCGCGGCGAGATCCCCGCCGACACGAAGATCGAGGTGGCGCTCGACCTGCTCTGCGGCCCGCTCTGCCACCGCTTGCTGCACGGCCATGCGCCGCTGAACGACCAGTCCGTGCGCCATGTCATCGACCTGGCACTCAGCGGCATCCAGTCGGCGCCGGACAGTGTCGCCGGTGCGGCTACCGCTCCAAACGCAGTCACCTGACCCCGGGTCAGGTCACCCACACGAAGGCGAGCCCAATGCTCGATACCGGATTCCCGCGCGCAGATGTCGAGAACGAGTTCCTGCGGGCCAGGCGCCGCCAGGTGCTGGCCGCGCTAGCCCACCGCCTGCGCCGTCAGCCCCGCCGCTGCGACCGCCTCCTGACGCTCGACGGCATCCTCGGCGCGCTCGGCCGGCGTGGCCAGCGGCGGCTGGGCCTGCAGACGATACGGCTGGACACGATCGTCGGCACGGCCAGCTCACGCCGCGACTTCGACCGCCGCTTCCGCCCCACCACCAACCGGGTGCGGTTCCGCTGGGAGCAGCTCGCGCTAGCGGAGCGGCGCGGCGCGGCGCGGCGCGGCGATCCCGCCGATCGAGGTGTACCGCGTCGGCCGCCTGCACTTCGTCAACGACGGCCATCACCGGGTATCAATAGCCGCCGCGACCGGCCAGCAGGTAATCGACGCCTACGTGACCGAGGTACTCACCACCGGTGCGCCGTCCCGGTCCACGGGGTCAACGGCGCCCTGTGGGTGCTGAAGGGCCAGGCGGGCAGGCCACGCCTAACGCCGAAACTGTGCTCACGAGATCTTCCTCAACAGGCCGTCACGTGGATAGGCAGCGGCTGATGCGACCGCCATGGTTTCCAGGTGGTGGTGTACCAGGGGGATGGTGGCGGCGCCTTCGCCGACCGCAGAGGCGACCCGTTTGACCGATCCCCGGCGCGCGTCACCGGCTGCGAACACCCCGGGCTGGCTGGTTTCTAGTGGTAGCGGCGGGCGGCTGGGAGGCCAGCGGCTGCTGGTGCGGGCTGGCAGCTCCGGGCCGGTGAGGATGAAGCCCTGCTGGTCGCGTGCGATGCTGTCGCCGAGCCATTGTGTTCGCGGCTGCGAGCCGATGAGGACGAACAAAGCATCAGCTGGGACGCTTCGCCGCGCCCCGGAGGCGGTGTCCTCCAGGATCAGCGACTGGAGATGGCTGGTGCCGGTGCCGTCGGCGACCTGCACGCGGTAGCAGACATCGATGTTCGGGGTGGCGCCGATCTGGCGGAGGAGGTAGTCGGACATGCTGTCGGCCAGCGATTCTGCGCGGGCCAGGACCGTCACTCTGTCGGCCCACTTGGCCATGTGCAGCGCGGTCTGCCCGGCGGAGTTGCCGCCTCCGGCGACGAACACGTTCCGGCCGCGCATGGCCGGTGCTTCGCTGACTGCGGCGCCGTAGAAGACACCCCGGCCCTGCAGGTCCTCCAGGCGTGGGACACCGAGCCGCCGGTAGCTGGCGCCGGTGGCGATGATCACGGTGCGCGAGGTCAGGACGCCGCCGTCGGACAACACCAGCTGGTAGCGGCCGTTCTTTTCCGTCAGGCTCTGGGCCTGGCGCATGTACAGGAACGTGGTGCCGAAGGTCCAGGCCTGCTGCCAGGTCTCCTGCGCCAGTTTGGCACCGCTGATGCCCTGGGAGAAGCCAGGGTAGTTGCGGATCATCGAGCTGGTCCCCGCCTGCCCGCCAACGGCCTCATGCTCGACAACCACGGTCCGCAGGCCTTCCGAGGACGCACCGACCGCCGCGGCGAGCCCGGCCGGACCTGCGCCAACCACGGCCACATCGAAGACCTCCTCAGGCGGGATCGGTGTCATGACGCCGAAGGCGTCGGCGATCTCGAGGTTGGAGGGATCGACCAGCGCTGACCGCTCAGCCGCGAACCGGAGCACGACAACCGGCAGTTCCGGTGACTCCAGGCCGAGTTCGTGCAGCATCTGCTGGCCGCGCTCGGAGGTGGCGTCATAAAAGCCGGCCGGGACCCGGTGGCGGGAGAAAAGGTCACGCAGCTCCTGAGACCGTGCGGACCACTGCTCGCCGATCACCTGCACCGCCTCGAAGCCGCCGCCGCGCCCGCTGCCCCACTCCCTCAGGAACTCGGTAACCGGGCGGTGGAACTCCTCGGCCGGGGTCTGCACCGGCCGCGTCACCCAGTGGTCGATCTTGCCCAGGATGACCGCGTCGAAGACCGACCGCACCGATTGCCAGTCACCCCAGCCCACCGCGGCCACCCGAAGTGCCGTCGGGTCAATGGCGCGGACCGCGGCCAGCACCTCGATGCCATCTGGGTCCAGCGCACCCACCGCGCCGATGACCAGCGCAACCGGCAGCCCAGCGGCCCGCAGGTCCCGCATCCATGGTGCCAGCTCACCGGGCCGGCCACAGACCACGATCTGATAGTCGCCGCCATACCGCTTGAACAGCTCCCGGCGCAGGATCTCTCGGGCGCCAGGGTCACGGCAGACCATGACGATGGCCGCCTGCGCCTCCGCGGTCACACCGCGCACGGCGGCAGCCAGCCCCTCATCCACAGCGGCGGCAACGCCAGCTGGTGCACTCATGTCGTCCCCCCGCAGGGGCGTCGTCTGGACTTCGGTGCACGGCCGGCCGCCCGGACGCCAGGAACCGGGCTCGTTTGCTGAGGTGCCCGTCCCGGTGCCGGTCTTGGCCCTGGGCTGGCGAGGGAGATGGCTTGGGCAGAGCGTGTCCTTGTACATGCTTTGACGCTAGGACCGCCCGGCCCAGGGCGGCTATCGGGTGAACTGCCGACGAATCCGCTGTCTGCCCTGCTGCGGCGCTCGTCCTCGGTGCGTGACGTCGGGTGAACTACCGAGCCGGGCCGGGGCGCAGCCGGTGCTCGGTGACCCACGCCGCGATCTGCGCGCGGGAGTGGACCTGCAGCTTGCGCCGGATGTTCTCCACGTGCGCCTCGGCTGTCCGCGGCGCGATAGACAGGCGCCTGGCGATGGACTGATTGGTCAGCCCCCCGGCGACCAGTTCGGCCACCTCGAGCTCACGGCCGGTCAGCCGCGGGCCCGTGCTCACAGGCTCGCGCAGGAAGCCGACCATCGTCTCGAGAACCGCTGGCCAGCCGCCGTGGTAGAACAGGTGGCTCGAACCCGGTAGCGGGATCAGCGTCGCCCCGGGGATCAGCGCGGCGACCTCACGCCCGAGCTCGAACCTAGTGCCCTTGTCCGCCTCGCGGTGCAGCACCGCCGTGCGCGCCCGGACCGCCGGAAGCAGGGCCCTGATGTCGGTGTCGTAGTAGACCTCCAGCAGCCGGGCAGCCACCGCGGCCGAGGCGCTGGCCCGCTGGAACCGGGCGAACGCCTCCATCTGTTCATCGGTGGGATCGGTGACGAAGGCCCCGGCCAGCGCCTTCAGCCCCAGGCCCCAATGGGCCCGCACCAGTGCCACGACCGACTTCCGGACCTCGGCAGGCGCCAGGTCCCTGCCGCTGGCGCACATCCCGTACAGCACCAGCGCCTCGACCCGGTCCGGGTATCTCGCCGCGATCGCGGCCGCGACCTGGCCGCCTTGCGAGGCCCCGAACAGGCTGAAGCTGCCGGCGCCCACCGCATCGGCCACCGCTAGCGCCGCGACCACCTGCCCATCGAACGACAGGTCGATCCCGTCCCGGTCCGACAGGCCGCACCCAGGCTTGTCATAGCGGATCACGGTGAACCGCTCCGCCAGGCGCTCGATGAAGGCGCCGAAGGAAAACAGCTCCAGCTGCCCGCGCAGATCAGTAATCCAGCCCGAGTCGCACAACAGCGCCGGCCCAGCGCCCGCCGTCGAGTATGCGACGCGGCCCGTGGGCGTGCTGCAGTACCTGATCCTCAGCCTCACCCGTCCAGGCTGACACCCCCAGCCGGCGCAGTAAAGGTGCAGCTCAGGGTCGGGCATGACGATGACGATCCCGGCGATCTCAGGCCTGCGACAGCCGATCGCCCTCACGCGCCGGCCAGCAATCACCCAGAACGCCCAGTTCGGTGAGGCACCGCCCGGCATCGCCGGTGACCAAAGCGCCTACGTGACCGAGGTACACACCACCGGTGCGCCGTCCCGGTCCACGGCTGGCGCCTGGGGCGAGTCGGGCTGACCTGCCGGGCCGGATCGAGACCTGGGCCCTTCCGCACCACATCGCGCCGTGACGCTGGGTTGCGCACGGTTGCAGCCAGATAGCAGCCGAACCGCAACCGTGACGGGTTCTGCTGGCTCTGCGCGGCCGACCGGCGGCCGCCGAAGCAAAGGACCATAGCCATGATCACGCGAACCAAGCTGGTGATCGGGACGTTCGCCGCGGGCCTGGCGCTCGCCGGATGCGGCTCCGTTGCCGGGACGTCCGGCCAGGGAAGCCATGGGAAGCCGTTCGTGCAGCACCAGGTGCAGCGCAGCGGATCAAGCGTAGATGAAGCGCGCGGTGGGCTTGGCGGCACCCGGCCTGCCCTGTCACCGGACAGTGGCCTAGCGGGCTGCTCATCCGTGTTGGGCGCTCACCAGGTTGCCGCCAGCGAATACCCGAAGATCGCTGCCCAGTTCGCCGGCTCGCGATGGCCGGACCTGCGCATCAGCGGTCTGGCCTACGTCGAGATCGCGACCAGGCTGCACGCTACGCACGCTTACGGCGGCGAGACCGCTTGGTTCATCGAGCGGCTAGCCGCTGCCTGCGCGAAGCACGGGCCGGCTGGCAACAGCTTCGCGATATGAAACAACTCGCTCAGGTCAAGCGCGAGATCGTGCGGAAGGCTGGGGGGCAAGCCCGGGGTGGGTGAGCGCCCGCGCGGTGCCGGTCGCGGCATGGGCGGTGGGGGGACCCGTCGAAGGGCGGGTCCCCCGGCGCGGGTCAGGCGCAGGGCTTGGGGCTTGCAGGTGTGATCGAGTACAGCGCGCGTTCCTGGGGGGTGAAGTCCCGGCGGGCGATTGAGCAGGCGCGGCTCAGCCAGGCCGCCACGGTGGCGGGCCAGGCCGTGACGCGGCCCGCGGGGTCCAGGCCGAGAATTTCCTTGCCATCGGGGGTGTAGGCCGCGAACACCCCCTCGTCGGGAAGCAGGTTCAAGGGTTCGGCCACGGGGCGCAGATGGGCCGCATCCCACATCCGGATTGTGCCGTCGGTGCCGGATGTCAGGATCGTCCGGCCGTCCGGGGCAAACGATGCGGTGAGGACAGGGCCGGATTGGGCGACGACGGGACCGGCGAGCAGGCGGCCCGATGCCACGTCGAAGGTGGCCATCTGCCCATGATCTGACGCCATGACCAGGCGGTGCCCGTCCGGTGAGAACCCGATGACCCGAACCCCGGCCAGCCAACCCTTCGCCCAGGTGACCGTGCCATTGGGGACCGTCAGGACGCTGAACCCTTGGTCGAAGGCGTTGCCGAGTGCGACAAGCCTGCCGTCCGGGCTGAATGCGGCCGTGCCAGGGCCGAAGCCCAGGTTGATGCCGGGGCCGACGCGTTCCAGTGTGCCGGCGTCGGCGAAGTAGCAATAGGCCGTTGACCCCGAAGGGGACTCGCATGCCACCAGCCGCCGGCCGTCGGGCGACACGCCGAGTACGGTCTTAGCCAAGTGGTCGCCCAGCGTGGACGTCTTGTCCACCTGCCCCGTTGTGGTATTCCATCGCCGTATCAGCGGGCCGGTCGAGGAGAGGTAGGCGTAGTGGCCATCGGGTGACAGCGCCAGATCCTCAAGGCCCTTCACCGGCCTGCCCCGTGTGGTCAGCGTGCCCGTCGCCACGTCGATGGTCGCGATCAGACCGGTCTGAAAGCCGATCACAGCCCAGTGGCGGTTGGCTGACCACCCTGCGTAGGGCGCGCCCAGATTTCCGGCGCTGAAGGGGCTTTGCGCGGTGCTGGGCCGGGTGACCCCGAAGGACCGGTTCCCGGCGATGTCCCAGGCGATGACCGATGTATCCAGGCTCGCGGTGTACAGGGTCCGCCCATCGGGTGTGAAGGCGCCATCGGTGACTGAGCCGCTGTGCCCCGCGAGGGTGAGCCGGGGCTGGCCGGTTCTGACATCCCATATCGTGACGGCTCCGTCTGGATGGAGCGAGGCGGCTGTCTGGCCGTTGGGGGACAAGACCATGGTGGCGGCTTTGCCGGCGTGCTCGCCTATACCGCTCCGGACCTGCCCGGTGCGCAGGTCCTCGAAGAACGCCGCTCCGTTCTTGCCGCTGACAGCGAGCGTGTGGCCGTCGCGGCTGACGGCCACCCGGGAGTCAGCTGCGACGGGCAGGGTGATCCGGCGGACGATGTGGGCCGTTTTCGGGTCGACCAGGATCGCGTCCCGCGTGGACCGGGCGATGGCGAAGATGTCGTCACCGGCCGCGTAGACGTCGGCAGGCCCCCCGGACCCGGCCCCGGGGACACCGACGCTGCCTGTCTGGGTCGCGGTGGCCACGTCGTAGAAGATGACCCGCCCGGTGCCCGACTCGACCGCCACCGCGCGGCCGTCGCGTGCCCACGTCAGAGATGCTCCCGAGGCATTGAAGTTCCCGGGCAGGGGCAGATGGCGCAGGATACTCCGGCGGGCGAGGTCCCAGACCACAACCTCGAGTCTGAAGTCACTCGTATTCGTGTTGACCGTCAAAACGGCAACCAACCGGCCGTCCGGCGAGAAGGCGATTCCCCCGCTCATGGCGCCGATCTGCTCGGGACTACCAATCCGGCGCATCGTCCGCGTGTCCCAGAACACTAGCGTGCCGTTGTCGCCGCTCACGGCGAGGGTGTGGCCATCCGGGCTTACGGCGACACCTAGCAGCCCGTCGCCGCCGAAGCGGACCTGGCTGAGGGCGTGCGGACTGCGTTGCAGCACGGTGAAAAGGTCGCCCTCGGTCTCCAGCGATGGGTCGGTGCGCACGGCGGCCGCCGCCAGCAGCAGCGAGCGGTCCAGATCCGGCTCATTGAGCGCCCGGGCACCGAGCCGCCGCGCCTCGGCGCTGCGGTGCGCCGCCTCGGCTCTGTGTTGCGCCGCGCGGGCCTGACCGCGCTGCTGCACGGCGAGGGCGCCGGCCACGGCGGAGAAAAGCAGCAGCGCCACGACGCCAGCGAGCACCACGCGCAGTCGACGGCGCCCCCGGGCCTCCCGGACGCGCGCTCGTGTCTCCCGGTCGGCGCGCTCGCGCTGCTCCCGCAGCTCGCGATCGGCCGCCGCGCGGCTCGCCGCAAGGAACTCCTCTTCGACGGCGTTGAGGTCGCCGGCGTGCCCGCCCGCCCAGTCCAGGGCGCCGGCCAGCCGGGCTCCCCGATATAGCTCCGTGTCAGGTCGGCCGGACTGGGCCCACTCCCGGGCGGCGGGCGCGAGGTGCCGGCGAAGGGCCCGGCCCTGCTCGTCCTCCTCCAGCCAGCGGGCCAGCCGGGGCCAGTGCGACAGCAGCGCCTCGTGCGCCACCTCCACCGTGTCGTCCCCGGCCGTCAGCAGCCGGCGGTCGACCAGAACATCAAGGGCGCGCCGCGCCGCCTTATCGCCGGGCGCGGCCACCTCGGCCAGCGGCACCCGGCGGCGCACCGGCAGCCCCGCCTCGCCGGTGTCGGCGAGCCGGACCAGGATGCGCCGCGCCGCCTCCTGCTCGGCCGGCGCCAGCCGGGCGTACGCCGAATCGGCAAGCCGGGCCAGCGCGCCGGAAACCCCGCCCGCCGCCAGGTAGCCAGCGTGGGTGAGGGTGCGGCCGCGGCGGCGCTCCCAGGTGTCCAGCAGCGCCGTTGACAGCAGCGGCAAGCCACCCGGGCGGCCACGCACATCCTCGACGACCGCATCGAGGAGATCGGGCTCGACCTCCAGTCCCGCATACCTGGCCGGCCCCTCGACCGCCCGCCGCACCTCGTCGTCGCTCATCGGCCCGACCAGGACCGCGCCGTCCGCGACGCGGGACGCCAGCTCCTGGTACTGAGCACACGATCCCAGGTAGTCCGCGCGGACCGCCAGGATCACCCGCGCAGGTGCGGAGCCCGGCTCAAGGAGGCCGAGAAGCTCGGCGACAAAGCCCGCCCGCTCGCCCTCGTCGCCGCATGCGGTGAACAGCTCCTCGAACTGGTCGACCACCACGACCGCGGCCGTGGCCGTGGCTTGCCGACCGGCGAGCACCGGCGCAAGCTCATGCCGGGGCGCCGCGCCCGGCGACAGCACATGCTGCGGCCACTTTCCGCTGCCCGGCAGCGCCCCGGCCGCAAGCGCGGGCAGCAGGCCCGCGCGGACCAGCGAGGACTTGCCCGCCCCGGACGGGCCGGCCACCACGACTAGCGGCGTGTCAGCGAGCCGGGCGATCAGCGTGGCGACCAGCGCCTCGCGGCCATGAAAGATCGCCGCGTCCTGCTTCTCGAACCTGGCCAAGCCCTTGTACGGGCACAGCACCCCTTCGCCCTCTGGTGCGCCCGCACCGGCCTGCGCGGCCCGCTCCTGTCTGGCCCGGTACAGGTCAAGCAGCCCCTCCCGGGCCGTGGCGCGGACCGCCGACAGGGCCTGCCGGGCCGCGGGGGCCTGCCCTACGGCGCCAGCAACCCGCTGGGCCGCGTCCGCCTCCACCCAGGCCGCGGCCAGCTCATGCAGCCGCCCCGGCAGCCCCGCGCCGTGCGCGACGATGTCCCGCACCACACCTGGTTCGGCCCGCGAGCCGAGATAGCGCTCGACGATCAACGCGGCATCGGCGGCATCCAGCGGCGGCAACGCCAGCCGCCGGGCGCGACCGTCGGCCCGATCAACCGCGTGCAATCGGGCATCCGCAGGCTCCGGCCCGGAGGTGGCGACGACCAGCAGGCGCAGCCGCGGCGCGGCCTCGGCCGCCGCCTCCAGCAGTGCGGCCGCGGCCGGACCTGACTGGTCCACATGCTCAAGAATGAGCAGGACCGGACGCCCAGCCGCCGACCGCACCAGGCCGTCAGGCGAGGCCTGCCCGCCGTCAGGCCCGGGGTGCTCACCGACCACCTGGACTGCCGCGCCGCGCCCGTGCGCGTAGTGGGCAAGCTCGGCCGCCAGCCGGGTACGGCCGCTCCCGGCCGGCCCCGACACAAGCACCACACCACCCCGCCCGCGCTCCGCATCGGCCCAGAACCCGCACAGGCAGGCCAGGGCCGAATCGCGGCCTATGAACGCCGGGCCGATCCCGCGCAGCCCCGCGGGCAGCTCCGGCGGGCCCAACGAGCGCGGGTCCGGCGCAGCCAGACCGGGATCGTGCGCCAGAACGGCGGTCTCCAGCGCCTGCAGCTCCGGCCCCGGCTCCACGCCGATCTCCTCAACCAGACCGCCGCGGGCCCGCCGGAACGCCAGCAGCGCGTCGCTTTGCCGCCCGCCCCGATAGAACGCGATCATCAACTGCGCCCACAGCCGTTCCCGCAGCGGATGCTCCCGCACAAGACCCTCAAGCTCGGCGATCACCTCGGTGTGGCGGCCCAGTGATAGGTCGGCATCAATGCGGGCCTCCACAGCGGCCAGGCGCATCTCTTCCAGGCGTGCCGCCTCCGCGGCGCCAAACAATGTGTCCTGGAAATCCGCGTAGGCGGATCCACGCCACAGCCCCAGCGCCTCACGCAGCACCTGCGCAGCGATATCGCGCGCGCCCGCGTCCGCGGCCTCGCGGGCCCGGGCCACCAGATCAGCGAACCGCAGCGCATCCACCTGATCGCGAGCCGCACGCAGCATGTACCCGGCCCCGCGGCGTGAGACGAGGGAGCCCTCGGCTGGCCGGCCATCCGGCTCCAGCATTTTGCGCACCCGGACGGCATACACCTGCACCGACTTCGCGGCGCTGGGTGGAGGCTCCGTCCCCCACAACGCCTCGAAGATGCTGTCGACCGGAACCACGCTGTTGGCGCGAGACAGCAGCAACCCGAGAAGCCGCCGCTCCTTGACCCCCCTGATGGCGAGTTGCTCGCCATCGGCCCGGACCTCAAGAGGTCCGAGCACCCCGAACCGCATTAACCGAGCGTATCCTGTTTGCCACTCTTGGCTGGATTTCACGTGCCTCTGATCCGGGGCGGATGAAGCACTGGTAGTTCACAGCTGCTTCCTTCGGCCAATTTGATGATCTTGGATCGAGGGTCACCGCCGAAGCTAGCCGTCGATCCAAGATCATCGATAGGGCCTCAGTTAGTGCTCGGACTCGGCACCTACTCGGGCTGCTGCTGCCATATCACCAGATCGAACTCGTTGCCCTCCGGGTCGGCGAACGTGGTCTGCGACACACTAAACGTCACACCGCCCGCGCGGACGGCCGGGAGCTTGATCTCGTTGAGCGGCCTGGCGCCCAGGCCGGTCAGCCGCTCGATCTCCTCGTCGTAGTGGTCGGTGATCAGGACAAGATGCATCCCCTTGGGCTCGGGGACATTGTGCAGAATCATCCGGGGGCCGCTGTCGGGGCCGGCGGCGTCGACCGCCGTGTCCCCGGCGACCGCGCCCGGGCTGACCGGGCGGCCGAGGGCCTTCCCCCAGAAGTCCGCCAGGGCGGCGGGATCGGCGCAGTCGATGGTCAGGGCGGCGACACTCAGACTGACAGTGGTGATCATGATTTCTTCCTTCCGATGGGTTCATTCCTGGACGACCGCGCTCGATGTACGGCACCAGCGGCTCTGGTGCATCAACGAGGACGAGGCGCTCTACTGACTTAAAGCGTTAACTGACAGTACCTTCATATCACTTCATGGTGCAAGTCATCAGAGCACTGGATCACTTCAATTTTTAAGTTATCCTGTCCTCATGGACGCCCCGCAGGAGCCCCGCTGGCTCGACGCCGAGGAAAGCCAGGCCTGGCGCGCCCTGGCCAGCGCGCTGGTCAGGCTGCCGGCCGCGCTCGATGCGCAGCTGCGCCGCGACGCCGGGATCAGCCACTTCGAGTACCAGGTGCTGGCCCTGCTGTCGGAGGCGCCCGGCCGCACCCTGCGGATGAGCGATCTCGCGACGCTGGCCGAGGGCTCGCTGCCGCGCCTGTCCCAGGTCGTCGCTCGGCTGGAGCAGCGCGGCTGGGTGCGCCGCACCCCCGATCCAGCCGACGGCCGCTACACCCTGGCCACCCTGACCGGCCAGGGCCAGGCGAAGGTGACCCAGGCCGCGCCCGGCCATGTCCAGGAGGTCCGCCGCCTGGTCTTCGACCCGCTGACCAAGACCCAGTCCCGGCAGCTGCGCGAGATCGGCCGGCGCATCATGCGCGCCATCGACCCCGACGACCACCGCCCCGACAACCAGCCGCTGCCCGCCGCCATGCCCGCGCAGGCACCCTGATGACCCTGCCCGGAAAGGCACGGCGGGACCTCGCACGCGCTGCCCGCTGGCTGGCGCCACTTGGCTTCCTGCTGGCCGCGTCTCTGGCGGTGTCCGGCCTTGGCTACGTCTTGCTCGCCCAGGGCCTTGCCTCAGCGGTGTACGTGTCCGGGGTCTTGCTGCTGGCCTTCGTCACCAGCACAGGCGTTACGTTGGGTGTCGCCCCGCGGACCCCGGCGGTGCGGGCGGCCTGACGCCGTCCGGCCGTGCCAGGCGCGACGAGCAGCCACGGACGCCAGCCTCGAAGAGGCGGACGGATCCGGCTCACCTCGATCATCGTCGTGTTCGTCAGCGGCCCGTCGGGGCGCTCGCCGGCTACCCTTGATCGTCTCTGTCGATGTGGCGTTGCCGCGTGGTCGCCGGCTGGGCGTTCATGGTTTGGAGGAGACCTGGGTGACCATTCCTCCGCAGCCAGACGCACCGCCGCCAAACGCACCGCAGGTATTCGACGTTTTCCTCGCGGGCCAGATGTTCTTCGACATCGTCTTCACCGGCCTCGATCAGCCCCCGCGGCTGGGCACCGAAGTGTGGACGCGCGGCATGGGATCGGGCCCGGGCGGCATCGCCAACTTCGCGATCGCGCTGAGCCGCCTCGGCCTGCGCACCTCAGTCGCCGCCGCCTTCGGTGAGGACGTATACGGCAGCTACTGCTGGGACGTGCTGGCCAACCAGGAGGCGGTCGATCTGTCCCGGTCCCGCCGGTTCGCCGGCTGGCATTCGTCGGTCACTGTGTCGCTTGCGTACGCCCGCGACCGCGCGCTGGTAACGCACGGGCATATGCCGCCACTGACCGCGGACGAGCTGATCGGCGAACCGCCGCGCAGCCGGGCCGTCGTCACCCAGCTGGGCCCGGACCGGCAGCGCTGGCTGGAGCAGGCGCGCGTCCGGGGCACGCTGGTGTTCGCCGACGCCGGCTGGGATGAGGCGGCCCACTCGGCCGAGGCGATACTCGGGCAACTGCCGCTCTGCCATGCGTTCATGCCGAACGCCGAGGAGGCGATGGCCTATACCCGGGCCGGCACTCCGCAGGCGGCGCTGGCCAAGCTGGCGGATCTGGTGCCGGTGGCGGTGATCACGTGTGGCGGGGATGGCGTGCTCGCGGTTGATGGCGTGACCGGTGAGAGCGCCTCGATCCGGGCGCTCGACGTGGACGTGCTCGACGCCACCGGGGCGGGCGACGTGTTCGGCGCCGGGTTTGTCGCCGCGACGCTGGCCGGGTGGCCGCTGGCCGACCGGCTGCGCTTCGCCAACCTGGGCGCCGCGCTCTCCGTCCAGCGATTCGGCGGCGCGCTCAGCGCGCCGGGCTGGGCCGGCCTCGCGCGCTGGTGGCGGGCGATCCGCGACGACCCGGCGGCGGCCGGGCTGCGCGAGGAGTACGGGTTCCTCGAGGACATCATCCCGGTCCAGGCCGGGACCGGCGCCGAGGCCGGCTCTGCCCCGGTCACGATCGGCTTCGTGGCCCGGTAAGCACGACCGGGACCGTAACGTCGATAACTTCTTTCCTGCTTAACGCCCATGCCTGCCCGGTGCCGCCGACCAGGCGCGCGCCTGAGCTGGTCTGGCCGCGGCGGCCTAGTTTCATGTCGTTATTTCACGTCAAGACACGGCTTGGGTGATGGCGTGCAAGACCAGCCCGACGGCCGCGCCGACCACTGTGCCGTTGATCCGGATGTACTGCAGATCCCGCCCGAGGAGCAGTTCCAGCTGGCTGGATGTCTCGGCGGCGTCCCATCGCTCGATAGTCCCGGTGACCAGCCCGGCGAGCTCGTCGTGGAACTGATCGGCCAGTCCCCTGGCGCCGGACTCGATCGCCCGGTCCAGGCCCTCCTGGAGGCGCCGGTCCGACCCTAGCCGCCGTCCGGCCGCCACCAGCGCGTCGGCCAGCCGGCGGCGCAGCTCGGATTCCGGGTCGGCGGCCTGGATCCGCAGTCCCTCCTTGGCCTTCTGCCACAGCGACGAGGACCAGTCCCGCAGACCGGCGCTGCCCAGCACGTCGCGCTTGATGCGCTCGCCGCGCTCACGCAGCTCCGGGGAGGTCTCGAGGCGGTCGGGCAGCCCAGCGATCCACTCCTCGAACTGCTGCCGCGCCTGGTCGTTGGTATCGGCGGCCATCGCCACCAGCCGCTGGCGCAGCCGGTCGTATAGCCGGTCGAACACCCGCCGGTAAACCGCGTCGGGCACCCAGCGCGGCGACTCGGCCTCGAACACCTCACGAAGCTCCTCATAGTGGCTGGCGAGGTAGCCGTCGGCACCGGACAGGATGGCGTTGAAGAACTCAGCGTGGTGCCCACCGGCAATGATGACCCGCAGCGCCCGCCCAGCCAGTGGTGCCACCTCGACGGCATCTACCGCCCGGGTTAGTTCGGCGGTGAGGATGCGCTGGACATCCTCGTCGCGGAGCGTCTCGGCCACCGTGACGACCAGATCGGCCGCGCGGCCGGCGAAGCGGGCGGCGTTGGCCTCGTCGGCCAGCCAGCCCGCCAGCCGGGGCACCAGGCGTGCGGAGCGGATCCGCTCGGCCAGCACGTCGGCGCTGAGGAAGTTCTCCTGCACGAACCGGCCGAGGGTGGCCGCGAACTGGTCCTTGCGCTCGACGATCAGCGCGGTGTGCGGTATCGGCAGGCCCAGGGGATGGCGGAACAGGGCGGTCACCGCGAACCAGTCGGCAATGCCGCCGACCATGGAGGCTTCCGCGCCGGCCTGCACGTAGCCGAGCAGGACCCCGTGCGCACCGACCGCGGTCACGACGGCAAACAGCACCGTCGTGCCGGCCAGGAACGCAGTGGCCCGGCGGCGCGCCGCGGCCAGACCGCGGGCGCGCTCTGCCACCGACTCACCCCCGGACGCGGGCAGCGGTGCGGCGGACATCGGTGCGGTACGTTCCATCGGGCAGCCCCCGGTCAGTCCGCGGCGCAGAGCGGAAACAACGATCAGACCCGCTCAACGATATTGACCGGATTCACGGTTCCGGCCGGGATGGCCACCACCGGCACCGGGTCCCGGACGGCGCACACCGTCAAGAGTGCTGATCCGCGAATGGGCCGTCAGGCATGTCCGGGCTGACGGTGTGCGGCCCGGGCCGGGCGGCCAGGCTGGCCCGAGTGCAAGCAACCGGCTTGCCGTGCACCTGTAGCAGAAAGGAACGTCGATGAGCGTGAACTGGCTCGAGGGCCCGGAGCATAACGGTGACCAGATGGGCACGGCGCAGGCCATGCCGATGTTCGAGGGGCAGAAACTGGTGGTGGTCGGGGGCAGCAGCGGGATGGGCCGCCAGACCGCCGCTGACGTGGTGGCCGCTGGCGGGTCCGCGGTCATAATCGGCGAAGACCCGGCCAAGGTCGAGGACACCGTCCAGACCCTGTCCAAGAACGGCAAGGCCTACGGCATCACCGCCGACCTGACCGACCGCATGCAGGTAGAGCGGGTCTGCCAGCAACTGGCCGACGAGCACGCCGACGCCACCCTGCTGGTCAACGCGGCCGGGCTGTTCATCCCCAAGACCTTCCTTGAGCACGACGGCGCGTTCTACGACTCCTACCTGGAGCTGGACCGGGCCATCTTCTTTCTCACCCAGACCGTGGCCCGCGGCATGGTCGATCACGGCCGTGGCGGCTCCATCGTCAATATCGGCAGCATGTGGGCCCACAAGGCCATCGCGGCCACCCCGTCGTCGGCCTACTCGGTGGCTAAGGCCGGGCTACACGCGCTGACCAACAACCTGGCCATCGAGCTGGGGCCCTACAAGATCCGGGTCAACGCAGTCGCCCCGGCCGTCGTGGCCACCCCGATCTACCAGAGATTCGTGCCTGAAGACAAGCTCGACGAGACCCTGCACAGCTTCGACGGCCTCCACCCACTCGGCCGGACCGGCACCGCCCGCGACCTGGCCAACACCATCACCTTCCTGCTCTCCCCCGCCACCAGTTGGGTCACCGGCGCGATCTGGGACGTCGACGGCGGCGTCATGGCCGGCCGCAACTAGCCCCTCGCCCATCCCGGCCGGGTCCGGCCCCAACGACTCGCCGATCGTTGTAACCTGCCAGTTGTTGTCGACGGTTTGCGATCGTTAAGGCGCCCGCAGTTTCGGCAGCGGGCGTCTCGCCGTCTGGCTATGGATTCCTTCCTCCGATGGCGGGCAACCAGCAGCCGGTCCGCACGACCGTGCGGAGCCGGGCTTGTCCTTGAAGGAGACAGCAGAATGGCGCAAGGCACCGTGAAATGGTTCAACCCGGACAAAGGCTTCGGCTTCATCGCCCCGGACGACGGCACGGCCGACGTCTTCGTGCACCACTCGGCCATCGACATGGACGGTTACCGCAGCCTGACCGAGAACCAGAAGGTGGAATACACCACCCGGCAGGGACCCAAGGGCCTGCAAGCGGACCAGGTCCGCGCGGTCTAACGTTAGGCCTCCGGCGGGCCCGCGCGAAAACGCGGGCCCGCCGTCGACATACCACTCCAGCCGCAGCCAGGCGATGACCGGGGCGGCGGTGAAGATGTCACGGTTTCGGTCCGGGATGCGGGAAGGCGGTAACGTGACATAGGGCGCGGTACCGGTCCGGAGGGGGCACGATGACAGCCGAAGCAGTTGGCTCGGGGGGCAGGACGTCCCGGCGGCGGCGCCGTGAGCGGGCCGGGCCGGGTCAGGGCGGACCCGACCTCGACGTAGGCATCCTCATCACGATCCGCTCGCTGCTCCCGGACCTGGCCCCGGTCGAGCAGCGGGTGGCCCAGGCGGTGCTGGATGACCCGGGTGGGGTGGCCTGGCGGAGCATCTCGGAACTGGCCCGCTCGTGCGGCACGTCGGCCACCAGCGTGGTGCGGTTCTGCCGGGCGGTCGGCCTGCGCGGCTATCCCGAGCTGCGACTGGCCCTGGCCGGAGCGGTGGCGCACGACGACGCGGCGGCCGTCGCCGCTGCGTCCAGCGACATCGACCCGGGCGACGACCCGGTCACGGTGACCAAGAAGATCGCCTATGCGGACGCCGCCGCGGTCACCGAAACGGCCAGCCGCCTCGACACGGGCACCCTGGTTAACGTGGTCGACAGTCTGGCCGCGGCCGGCCGGATCGACATCTACGGCGTCGGGGCGAGCGGCTTCGTGGCCATGGACCTGCAGATGAAACTGCAGCGCATCGCCAAGCCGGCGTTCGCCTGGCCGGACCCGCACATGGCCATCTCCTCGGCTGCGCTGCGCCGCCCGGGCGACGTAGCGGTCGGCCTGTCGCACACCGGCACCACGGTGGACACCATCGACGCACTGGCCGAAGCGCGGGCGCACGGCGCCACCACGGTCGCGGTGACCAACTTCCCGTGGTCGCCGATCACCGAGGTGGCCGACTTCACGCTGCTCACCGCGGCCCGCGAGACGGCGTTCCGGTCCGGCGCGATGACCAGCCGGATCGCGCAACTGACTGTGGTGGACTGCCTGTTCGTCATGCTGGCCCAGCGCGACCTGCCCAGCACGATGGACGCGCTGGAGCGGACGTTCGCCGCGGCCCAGGCCAAGCGAGAGCGCCGCCCGCGCCAGCCGCGGCCGTTAGCGCCGCTCCCTGAGAGTGGAGCTGTCCGTTAAGTAAAGATCTTACGTTGATTGGGTAGACGAGGGAATTTCCTTACCCAAACCGTAACAGCGCCGGGTTTGTCAGGCGCGCGGCTCGCCGGTCTGGTCCGGGTCCCGGCCGGCCAGCCGGGCTGCCGCCCAGGCCAGCTGCTGCCCGCGCACCGTGGCCACCAGCGGGAGCGTGTAGTCCGGCAGCCCGGCGGGCAGCCGCACCGCCGCGTCCGGCTGGGGCGAGAGCCCGAACCAGTCGGCGCCACGGCGGACCGCCGCAGCACGCAGCGCGCCGAGCCCAGCCGGCCCACTATTGCCGAACGCCAGTACGGCGAGCCCAGGCGCCAACGCAGCCGCGGCGCCGGGGTCGAATTCGCCGGCCGCCTGCGCGGCCGCCAGCACCCCCGTGGCCTGGGTGAGCTGGCGGGCCGTCTCCTGGGCCGCGGCCTGCAGTGGGCCGTCGGCCAGGCAGACCACGCCGCGCGCCGCGCTCAGCGCGGCCGCCGGGCCGGCCGCGGGCCCGTCATCCAGCGCGCCAGCTACCTGGTCGGCCACCGCCTGCAGCGCGCCCGCGCTGACCGCCCGCGGGTTCAGCGCCCGGGCCAGCAGCGCCAGCGCGAGCAGTTGCGCGGTCACCGTCTTGCTGGCCGGCCCCCGCTCCGGCCCGGCGGCCAGGCCGATCACCGACTGGGCGACGCCGGCCAGCGGGCTGTCCGGGTCATTGGTGATCGCGATGCCGCGGGCTCCGGCACGCTGCAGCCGGTCCAGCGCCGCCGCGACCGCCGGGGTCTGGCCCGACCGGCTCACCGCGACGGCCAAGTAGCCGCGGTAGCCGGGTTCCGGGTTCGCGGCGCGCGGCGCCGGTCGCTCGTCCAGGCTGAGCAGGCCGACCGGCAGTCCGGTGCTGGCCTGCAGCACCGCGCGGCCGTAGCAGGCGGCGTGCCCCGAGGCGCCACGGCCGAACACCAGCACCCCGGCCGGCGCCGGGCAGAGGCCGGCCACCAGGCTGGTGATCTCGTCCGCGCGGGCGGCCAGCGCGCGCAGCACGGCCGGCTGCTGCCGCATCTCCGCCGCCATCCGCTGCCCGCCGCCGTGGACCGGGGCGGCCGGCGCTGGAGCCCCCAGCCTGCGCAGTGCGCCGCGGACCCCGCCGTCGCCCGCGGTGAGCGCCTGTTGCGCCACCGTCCCGGGCGCGCCGCCGAGCAGCATCACCATGGCCACCCGCAGGTCGCCGTCGGCCTGGGCCAGCGTGGCCGCGCAGGCCGCCTCGTCCGCGCCGGAGGCATCGCTCAGGATGCGCAGCGTCCGGGTGCGCAGCTTGCTGTTCACCGCCTGGACCTCGACCATCAGGTTGGAGTAGGTCTTGCCCAGACGGATCATGAGCGCGGTCGAGAAGCTGTTCAGGATGAGCTTGAGGGCTGAGGTCGCCTTGAGCCGGGTGGACCCCGCGATGGCTTCTGGACCGGTTTCCACGGCCACCACGGCCCGGGCCAGCGGCCGCAGCGGCGCGTCGGGGTTGCAGGTGACCAGCGCGGTGAATGCGCCAGACTCGGCCGCGGCGGCCAGCGCGCCCACGACGTACGGAGTCCGGCCGCTCGCGCTCACCCCGATGACGAGGTCCGTGCCGGTCACCCCGGCGGCATCCGCACGGCCGTTCGCGTCGTCGTCCTCCGCGCCCTCCACCGCGTGGGTCATCGCGGTGTCGCCGCCGGCCAGGTGCGCGCTGACCGTGCCCGGCGTCAGGCTGAACGTGGGTATCAGTTCCGCCGCGTCGAGTACCGCGATCCGCCCGGAGGACCCGGCGCCGAAGTAGTGCACCCGGCCACCCCGGCGGATCCGGTCCGCCGCTTCGTCCACTATCCCGGCCAGCGTGCCGAGCAACGGCCGCACCGCGGCGGGCACGAGCTCGTCTTCCTGGTTCAGCAACGCTAGAACGGCCCGGGTGGGCAGCAGGTCGATGTCCACCGTCCGCGAGTTCCGCTGCTCGGTCGGCGCGGCGGCATCAGGGAATTCGTCCATTGGCTGTTACGATATGCCAGAATTGTTAAGAGAACCGTACATGAGTTACAACCCCTCCCACACATTCCCCCACCCCGCGAAGATCATCGGCGCGGCAGTGGACGGCGGGCACATCCCCGGCGTGGTCGCCGCGGTCGGCCGTGGGCCGGCCACGCTGGCCAGCTGGGTAGCCGGCCAGGCCGACAGCACCCCGGACCATTCCCGGGCCATGTCCGCGGATACCGTATTCGATCTTGCCTCGCTGACCAAGGTGGTGGCCACCACCACCGCCACCCTCGCGCTGGCCGGCCAGGGTGAGCTCGGCCTGGGCGACCCGGTGACCCGCTACCTGCCCGGGTTCGTGGCCTGCCGGGAAGGCTCGGTCACGGTCCGGCACCTGCTCACCCACACGGCCGGGTTGCCCGACACCCGCAAGTTCTTCGAGTGGTGCGGTACCCGGGCGGAACTGCTCCAGGATCTGCTGGCCACCCCGCTCAGCGCGCCGCCGGGGACCCAGGTCCGCTACTCCGATCTGGGCTTCATCACGCTTGGCGAGATCATCGCCACGGTGACCGGCGAGCCGCTCGACGCCGCGGTCCGGCGGCTGGTCACCGAGCCGCTCGGCCTGGCCAGCACCGGGTTCACCCCGGCCGCCGCGGCGGACCGCTTCGCTGCCACCGAACGGCGGGCCGACGGCAGTTCCTGGACCGGGATCGTGCACGACGAGAACGCGCGGCTGATGGGCGGGATCGCTGGCCACGCCGGCCTCTTCTCGACCGTGGCTGACCTGGCGCGGTTCGCCGGCTGGTGGGTCAGTGCGGCGGACGGCCCGGTCCCCGCCTGGCTGCGCCGCGCCGCCGAGACCTGCCACACCGCCGGGCTGGGTGGCCGCCGCGGGCTGGGCTGGGTGTGTACCGGGGACCGTTACGACATCCTGGGCGGTCATTGGCCTGCGTCGGCCGTGACGCACACCGGCTTCACCGGGACCAGCCTGGCTCTCGACGCGCCGAGCGGCGGCTGGGTCGTCCTGCTGGCCAACAGCGTTCATTTCGGCCGGGACAACACAGCCATCAAGCGGCTCTGCCGGGACGTGCACGAGGCGGTAGCGGCCGATCTCTTCGGCCGCGCCGCTGGCTGACGCGGCCGCCGGGCGGGCACGGGGTCACGTCAGGCGCCCGGCGTCCCGGCGCAGGCGTACTGCGGTGCGGCGGTGGGCCGGCCGGGTGACTCCGGACGGGAACGAGCCATGCACCGGGTAGTAGGCCAGGTCCGCGCTGAGCGCGGCGGTATGGCCCGCCCCGTTCTCGTAGATGTTCATCGGCGGCAGCGAAGTTGCCTCCAGCCCAGACGGCCCAGAGCGCCCCAGGGAGCCCAGGAATTCCAGACAGCCCAGAAGGCCCAGATGAGGTACAGTGGACAGTGGAAGAAGACACATTTCCGTTAGACAACCGAAATCAGGGAAGGCCCGCGTGACGGCGGATAGCCTGCAAGCCGTGGACATCGACGAGCCGCTGAACCATGACTCGCCACAACAGCTGTGGGTACAGGCCGCCGGCGCGCTGAGGCGCGACATTCAGGCAGGCCGGCTGACGGGCCGCGTGCCCGGTCAGCTCCAGCTAGCCGAGCGTTTCGGTGTGAGCAGACAAACAGTGCGGCAGGCGCTAGCCGCGCTCGCTGCCGACGGCCTTGTGGTCACTACGCCGAAAAAGGGCACGTTCGTCGTGCCCCAGAAGCGTGGCAGCTCCGGGACCTGGGTTACCCGGAAAGAAGATGACCACAATGCACAACCCCCACAACCACCAGGGACAGACGCTACGTAGGTCCGTCCTGCTGGCCGCACCGCTGCTGGCAGCAGGGCTCATAGCAGGGTGCGCGGGAGCCGCCAGGCCCGTGGCTAATACCAGTACGCCTGCCCGTCCTGCGCCAGTAGTCACCGTGACGCAGACGGTGACCGCCCACCCACATCACCACAAGCACCACGCAGCCGCGGCTGCGCCACCTGCACCGGCCCCTGCACCCGCCCCTGCTCAGCCTGTCAACGCCGGGGCTGTGGTTGACCAGTTTTACCAGGACATCACCAACCACGACTACGCCGGGGCCTGGGCGCTCGGCGGTGACAACATCGGTGGTCTGCCGTACGGCCAGTGGGTCGCTGGCTACGCCAGCACTGCGAGCATCACGCTCAGCACGGTCAGCGAGTGGAATTCCACCACAGTGAATGCAGGGCTCGTTGCCACCCAGACGGACGGCTCGGTCAAGACCTACCAGGGCACTTACACCGTGGCCGGGGGCGTCATCACTGCGGCCAGCATCCAGCAGACCAGCTGAGACAGCTGAATACACCGCGGGGGCGGTCCACAATGAACATCAAGATCAGACACACACCACTACTGGCAGCACCGCTGCTGGCCGCAGGTATCGCAGTGGCCGGGTGCGGGAGCGGCACGCCAGCCGCGCATGCCCAGCCTGCGGCCCAGCCCGCTACTAGCTCGGCCAGCTCGGCCCCGGCCACCCCGGCCAGCGGCGCGCCGCACACCTCTCCGGCGCATCACCTCCGCCACCATCACGCGCTGGCTGCGGCTCACCGCACCGCGTGCGGTACCCGGCTCTGGGCGCACATCTACCACCCCGACCGGCTCCGCCTGATACAGCGCTGTAAGACAGTGCACGGCACGGTCAAAGAGCTGGCCTGGGAGCCGGACGGGGACCTGCATATCCGGCTGGCCACTCGGCCCGCCCTGGTCAACTCCACCAATGACCAGTACGAGCACGGCGACCTGGTGCTGGAGGAAATCTGCCAGGGCAGTGTCACCCAGGCCGACGCCGCCGCCGCCTGCCGGGGCGTCCCGCACAACCTCACCGTCCCCTCGGTGGGCGACAAGGTGACCGTCACTGGCTCCTACGTGCTGGACCAGAACCACGGCTGGCTGGAGATTCACCCGGTTACCAGCCTGACCGTCACCGGGCATGTCGCCCCGCCTCCGCCCAGCCAGGCCGCGCCCCCGTCGTCCGCTGCACCTGCGCCGGCGGGCTGCCACCCCACCACGCCGAGCGGCAACTGCTACGAGCCCGGGGAGTACTGCCCCACGGCCGACGCCGGCATGACTGGCGTGGCCGGGGACGCCAAGACGATCATCTGCGAGTTGGAGAGCGGGCGCTACCACTGGCACCCGGTCGGCTGACAACATGACGCTGGACGACTTGCTAGACCTGCTAGCCGAGCGACGGGCCATCACTCGGCGAGCAGGCTTACCAATGGCTGCTGACCCTTCCCGGCGGGGCGAGCTGGTGTCCGGACAGGTGCGCTGGCCGACATCGAGCACACCGCCCGCGACATGGCCGAGCTTATCTCGACCAAGAGGACCTGAGGCTGGCCCATCTACTGCCGCACGGACACGCCGGACGCCCTCGTCGGGCTGTTCTGCCAGGCCCTGGTCAGCCGGCGGGACAGCATCGTGTGGGACTCGGCGGGGTGCACCAGCCACCGCTGCCGCTGGACCGGATGGTGCGGGAATCCCCGGACACCCCGTTCGATGTGCCGATGCATCCCGCGGCGGCCGCCCTCTGGCAGCAGCATGGCTATCTCCCCTGACGGCCCGCCTCCACACAGCCACCACGCGGGCTGCACGCTGATCGCGCCGGCAGCCGGTTGACTGGCGGCAGTAACCCGGCAAGGGCGTTCAGCAAAATTTCAGGAGCGGTGCGATGACCGGTAGCGACCTGCTCATCCTCGCGCCGTGGGTGGTCCTGGCCGCGGCGCTGGTGGTGATGGGCGTCAAGCTGCACAGGTCGCGCCGCAGCCGACGGTAGCGGTCAGCGGAGCCGGAAGACGAGGATCACATCACCGCCGGGCCGCGGCTGGCCGCGGCCATCCTGGTTGCTGGTCGTGCACCACAGCGATCCGTCCGGCGCGCGCACCACCTCGCGGAGGCGGCCGTACTCCCCGGTGACATGCGCGACCGGGGCACCCAGCTGACCGCCGGGACCGAGCGGGATCTGCCACAGCCGCTCGCCGCGGAGGCTGGCCACCCACAGACTGCCGTCGCTGATCGCGGCGCCCGCGGGCGACGCCTGGTCCGGTGGCCAGGTGACGCCAGGATCGGTGTAGCGGCCGCGCCCGCCGGCCCCCTCGATGACCGGCCAGCCGTAGTTGTGCCCCTTCTCGATCCGGTTGACCTCGTCCAGGTGGTCCTGGCCGAGTTCGGTGGCGTACAGCCGCCCGGCCCCGTCCCAGGCCAGGCCCTCGACGTTGCGGTGCCCGTAACTCCACACCAGAGTGCGCAGCGGGTTGTCCGGCGCGGGCCGGCCAGCCGGGGTCATCCGCAGGATCTTGCCGCCCAGCGAATTCGGGTCCTGGGCCAGCATGGGCTGGCCGTGCTCGCCGGTGGACGCCCACAGCATGCCGTCTGGGCCGAACGCCAGCCGACCGCCGTTGTGGATGGCCGCCCGCGGGATGCCGGTGAGCACGGCCTGCAGCGGCCCGATACGGCCGCCGGAGTAGCGGAACCGGACGATCCGGTTATCGGTGCCGGTGCTCAGGTACAGGTACACCAGGCGGTCCTGGCGGAACGACGGGGAGACCGCCACGCCGAGCAGGCCGCCTTCACCGTACGGGGCAACACCCGGGACACTCCCGACTGCGGCCACCTGGCCGCCAGGGGTCACCCGGAGCAGCCGCGCGCTGTCCCGTTCGGTCACCAGCGCGTCCCCATCCGGCAGGAAGGCGATCGCCCACGGCACGGCGAGGTGCCGGGCCAGCACCGTTGGCCGGCCAAGGTGCGCGGCGGCCGGTACGGTAACGGCCGGCGCGGCGGTGCGGCCCGGCTGCGCGCCCCCGGCCTCCGTGCAGGCAGTGCAGATGAGGCCAGCACACACCGCGGCCACCAGCATGCTCCGGGTTCTCATGAGGTGCCCGGTTCCACCTCGTCGCGGGCCTGCAGCCGCTCGGCCAGTACCACCTTGAGCCCGGCGGCGACCGGGATAGCCATCAACGCGCCGACTAGGCCCAGCACCGTGCCGCCGATCAGGCTGGCCAGCAGCACCGCGGCCGCACTGAGGCTGACCGTGTGCCGCAGGATGCGCGGCGCGATGAGATAGTTCTCCAGCTGCTGGTAGGCCACGAAGAACAGGGCCACGATCACCGTGGTCGGCCACAGCTCGGTGGTGAGCAGCGCGGCCAGCACGCAGACCACGGCGCCGAGCGCCACGCCGATCATCGGGATCAGGTCACACAGCGCCACCACGAACGCCAGCGGCACCGCGAACGGAACGCCCAGCGCTTCCAGCACGGCGAACGAGGCCAGCCCGGCGGCCAGCGAGATCAGCAGATTACCGATCATGTAGTCGCCGACCTTGTCCACCATCACATCGGCGATCCGGCCGAACCGCGCGCGGTGCTGGTGCGGGAACAGCCGCATCACACCATGCCGCAGCCGGGGCAGGTCGGCCATGAAGTAGATGGTGAGCACCAGCACGGTGAGCGTGGAGAACAGCGCCCCAAACAGGCGGCGGGTCAGCCCGAGCAGGCCGCTGCCGAGCTGCCCGGGCAGGTTGGCCAGCAGATCCTGGATCCGGCTGGTCAGCTGGAACCGGTCGCTCAGCCCGCGGAACCGGGCGGACCGGTCCTGGAGGCTGGCCAGGTACCCGGGAAAGTCCCGGACCAGGGCGTCGAACTGGTGCACCAGCGCCGGGATGACCGAGACCAGGAACGCCGCGACCAGCCCGCCGGCCGCCAGAAAGATGATCAGAACGGCCAGCCCGCGGCGCATGCCGCGGCGGGTGAGCATGCGCACAGCCGGGTCCAGGCTGATGGCGATGAACAGCGCGATGAGCACCCGGATCAGCACCGCCCGGGTGGTGTAGACGGCAGCCGCCGCAGCGACCACGGCGAGCGCGCCCAGGCTCACATAGGCACCCCAGCGGAACATCGTCATGGGGCTGGCGCCGCCCGGATCAGGGTTGCCCATACGGCCAAGCAAGCCGCATCGGTGCGCAGCTTCCGGGCAGAACGGGTGGAGATGGCGTGGACCCTAGCCGAGCCGGCTCAGCTCGGCGACCTGGTCCCTGGTCTCTACTCCCTCGGCCTGCCCGCGGTCCGGCGAGGCACGAGGGGCCCGCTCTACGGCGGGGGCGGGGCCTGCTCGCGGGAGCACCACCAGGTGGACCGGCCGCCGACGATACCGTGCTCCATCGGGGCGCCGTCGCGGGGGCAGGTGCCGCCCGGGTGCCGGGCCGCGATGATCTCGCCGGTATGCGCGCCGCCGTTGGCGATGGCGGCGGCCAGGGCGGACTTCAGCGCCCGGTACAGGCGACGGACCTGCGCCGGGGTGAGCGTGCCGGTCGGCGCCAGCGGCGATACCTTGGCCTGCCAGAGAATCTCGTCGGCCAGCAGGTTGCCCACACCGGCCAGCTTGGACTGGTCGAGCAACCGTGCCTTGACCGGGGCGCGGCCCTTGGTGATCAGCGCGCGGAACTCGGCCGGGGTGATCGTCGCCGCGTCCGGGCCGAGCTTGCTGAGATCGGGGTTGAGCCGGACCCGGCCCAGCCGCCGGGGGTCGCGGAGCACCAGCTGGCCGCCGTCGGCGAAGGTGAGCGAGAACCGGTTCCACCGCACCGCGCGTGGCCCGGAGTCATAGCGCCGCTCGTCGCCCGCCTCGGCCATGGCACCGTCCGGGCCGCTGACCTGGATGCGGCCGCTCATGCCGAGGTGGATACCGAGCTCTGGGCCTGGTGGCCCGTCCGGGTCGCCGGCCGGCGAGGTGTCCAGCCAGAGCATCTTGCCGCGGCGGTGCGCCGCGGTCAGGCTGCGCCCGGTTAGTGCGCTGCGCAGGTCACCGGGGGCATGCGGGCGGTCGACGTAGGAGTCCGAGTCGTCCACGTCCACGATGCGCCGGTGCAGCGCCCGGTCCGCGATCAGTCGCCGGGCCGCCTCAACCTCGGGAAGTTCAGGCACCCACCCGTTGTACCCGCTCGCGGTACGACTGCATCA
Source organism: Streptosporangiaceae bacterium (assembly GCA_036497945.1). Classification (GTDB taxonomy): domain Bacteria; phylum Actinomycetota; class Actinomycetes; order Streptosporangiales; family Streptosporangiaceae; genus RYN-230. The sequence continues at coordinate 27,081 of DASXIN010000103.1, forward strand.
GCCGGCCACCCCGGCGAAGGCAACCCGGACACTCAGCTGCCCACGCCGGGGCACCCGCGGCAGGACGCCGCCACCGTCACCCGCGCGCGAGGTAGCGCAGGGTGGCCGGCGCCGCCGCGGCCTCAGCGCAGCATTTAGCGCCGAAGCGGTCGGAGGATTCTCGCATATCCCGCAAGGCATTCTGGGGCTGGCGGCGGGGCCTGGAGATGACAGCGCCATTGTCACTGGAGATCTAGGACATTGCCTATGCGGCCACTCGTTCGGCGGGAAGTGTGCGGAGGCTGGGAAGCGCTGATGCCGCCGAATACGATTGGAGTCAATAAATCCAGGGCTTGGGCTTGGCCGTGAGGATGTACCCGGCCCGGTGAGCGTGGTTGCGGGTTGGCTGATGTGCGGTTGTCTGCGCTGGTCGAGCTGCACTGTGCCCAGACTGGGCCAGGAACGTGGCGGCCAGCCCGCCACCTAGGGCGAGGGCCGCGGCGAGAATTCCGCGCAGCACACGGACGCGAACGGTCCCGGTCGACGGAGTCCGGCGGTGATTGCCCGCCGACCTGCTGCCGTACCTTAAACTATGATTGGCCATCGTAGATGTTCCCCTTCATTAACGGTTGACGTGTGGCCAGGGTGTGAAACTGGAGACCATCCGAGACTGCGAAGCTACACCACCACCCGTCGCCGTATATGGCATTTGCACGAAAATCTGCACGGCAATTAAATACGAAGAATGGTCGTAGAGAGCCGCGCTCGCCGGGCCGCCCACCGACCGCTGGCCGGCTACGGCTCCCGGTAGCCAACGGGTGGCCGTTCAGTGCACCCATATCACACCAGTCCTGCAATGACTCACTGGCCCGTGATGCCGCCTAGGTCCCAGCCGTCACAGGAATGTACTCGCGGAATGGTAATTACGGATACCCGGCGTTGGCGTTGAACCTGCAAATTGCATTGCATATTCCACCGGATCATTTCCCCTTCCCCCGCGGTTCTTCGGGAATTTGGGTGAGCAGTGCTTATAAACGGGTATCAGCTTTTTAATCCAGCAGGTGAGCTGGCCCGCCAGCCAGAACGCATGAAGGCGATCATGGAATTACGGGTGCTCGGGCCGATAGAGCTTTGGTCGGCCGGGCAGCAATGCGATCTTGGCCCGACCAGAGCGCGCTGCGTTCTGGCCATCCTCATGCTGACTCCGCGCACCATAGTGCCGACCGATGTGCTCATCGACCGGATCTGGGATACCGACCCCCCGCCGAAGGCCCGGGAGAGCCTGGCCGTCTACGTCACCCGGCTGCGCGCCTCGCTGCGCCAGGCCGTGGGGGACAGCGTCCGCCTGGTCGGCCGGGCCCGCGGCTACGAACTCGACGTCGACCCAGACGACGTCGACCTGCACCAGTTCCGCCGCCTGCGCCGCCAGGCCGACGCGCTGGCCGGCAACGGCGACGCCGATCAGGCGGCTTTATTGCTGCGCGAGGCGGACCGGCTGTGGCGCGGCCAGCCGTTCGCCGGCATCCGCGGCGACTGGATGGCCCGGATGCGGGCCAGCCTGGAGGAGGAGCGCCGGGCCGCCGTCCTGAAGCGGGTCGAGTGTGAGCTCGACCTCGGCCAGCACGCCGACCTGGTCGGTGAACTCGGCAACCTGCTCGCGCAGTACCCGCTGGACGAGGCATTCATCGCGTATCAGATGACGGCCCTGTACGGCAGCGGACGGGCCGGCGAGGCACTCAGCTTGTTCCGGGACACCCGCAGCCAGCTCATCGACGAGCAGGGCACCGAGCCCGGGCCGGTGCTAACCGAACTGCACCAGCGCATCCTCAGCCACGACCCCAAACTGGCCAGCGGGGTGACCGGCCCCGGCCGGCAGCTGAGCCGGACCGCCCAGCCGGACACGCTGCCCCCCGAGATGATCGAGTTCGTCGGCCGGGATGAGGAACTCCGCCTGCTCATCGAGGAACCCGGCGACGGCCCGCGGATCAGCGTTATCGAGGGCATGGCCGGGGTGGGCAAGACCGCGCTGGCCATCCACGCGGCCCGCGCCGCCGCCGAGCATTACCCGGACGGCACGTTCTACCTCAACTTCCAGACCCACGATCCCGGGCTGCCCTCGCTCGACGCAGCCGAGGCCCTGCACCGGCTGCTCCGGATGCTCACCGCCCCCGCCACCCCGATCCCGGACGCTACCGATGAGCGCGCCGCGCTGCTCCGGGCCCAGCTGAGCCGCCGCCGCGCGATCGTGATCCTGGACGACGCGGCCGGGCCGGAACAGATCCGGCCGCTGCTGCCAGTGTCCGGCCAGAGCCTCATCCTGATCACCACGCGGCGCACCCTGTCCGGGCTGCCCGCTGCGCACGTGCTGACCCTCGACGTGCTGTCCATGGCCGACGCGGTCACGCTGTTCCGCCGGGTCGCCGGGCAGGGCCGGGCGCACGACGAGGACGCGGCGGCCAAGGCCGTGGAGTTGTGCGGGTGGCTGCCGCTGGCCATCCAGCTGGCCGCGGGCCGGCTGGCGCACGACTACCCGCCCCGGCTGGCCGATCTGGTCGAAGAACTGGCCCAGTCCCCGGTGCCCACCCCGGGTGCGGCCAGCCCACAGGTGATGTCGGCCTTCGATGTGTCCTACCGCTCGCTGGAACCCGACCACCAGCGGTTCTTCCGGCAGCTCGGGATGAGCCCGTGCCCGTCGATCAGCCCGCAGGCCGCCGCTGCCCTGGGCGGGGTCACGCTGGCCGACGCGCAGCAGGCGCTGGCCGCCCTGCTCGATCACCACCTGCTGGCCCGGGCCCCCGGTGGCCAGTTCCGTTTCCACGACCTGATCCGCGAGTACGCGGCGCTGCGCGCCACCCGGGAGGACTCCGAGCCGGAGCGGCGGCGCGCGGTGAGCCGGCTGCTCAACTACTACCTGAGCGCCGCGGACCAGGCGGACCGGGTGCTGCACCCGTTCCGCCGGATGCCGGTACTGGTCAGCCGGCGGACCCCGGCCAGCCCGGCGCTGGCCACGAGGGATGGTGCGACCGACTGGCTGGAAGCCGAGTGGCGCAACATCCTGCAGGCCGCGCAGTACGCCGGGCGGCATGAGTGGAAGCAGAAGTGCGCCGACCTGATTCACGTGCTGGGCGGCTTCCTGGAAGCCCGGGCGTACTGGGATGAGGCCATCACGGCGCACACCCTGGCCGTGCAGGCGGGCCGCGACCTGGTCGACCCGGCCCGGGTGGCGCGGGCGTCGCTGGAGCTCAGCGAGGTGAGCCAGCAGATCGGACGGCACGATGCGGCGCTGCCGCGAGCCGAGGAGGCCGCGGAGATCTACCGGTCGCTGGCCGACCAGCGCGGCGAGGCGGAGGCGCTGGACCAGATCGGCCTGGCCCACCAGCGCGCCGGCCGGTCCCGGGATGCGCTGGCCTATTTCGCCGAAGCCCGGGCCAGCTACGGCGACATCGCGGACTCGCACGGCGTCGCCGATACGCTGGCTCATTCGGGCATCGCCTCCTGGCAGCTCGGCCACAACCGGGATGCGATGGACATTCTGCGTGACGCGCTGCAGCTGTACCAGGCGGCCGGGGACCGGCGCGGCGAGGCTAAGACGCTGAACAACCTGGGCCGGATGCAGCTGAACTTCGGCTACCACCGCGACGCCCTGGATGGCTATCAGAAAGCACTGGCGATATTCCGGGAAATCGGCGTCGCGCAGAGCGAGGCGATCCTGTATCACAACATCGGCGCGCTCTATGACTACAAGGGCAGCTACGACGAGGGGCTGGCCGCGTACCGGCGGGCGCTGGCCATCTATCGGGAGATCGGCGATCTGCCCAACGAAGCCGATGTGCTCAACGACATCGGCGCCATCTTCCAGAGCGCGGAGCGCTACGACGAGGCGCTGATCTGCCACGACAAGGCGAAAGCGATCGCCGAGGAGATCGGCAACCTGCGGCAGCAGGTGACCGCGCTGCGCGGGATCGCCGGCGTGCGCCGTGGTTGCGGTGGTTATGGCGAGGCCACCGACCTATATCACAGCGCGCTCAAGCTGGCCCGGGAGATCGGTGACCCGTACGAGGAAGCCAAAATCCTGGAGGGCATCGCCGAGACCACGCTGAGCACGCTGCGGCCGGTCGAGGCGCGGATCGCCTTCCGCCAGGCGCTGGACATCTTCGAGCGGCTCGACGTGCCCGAGGCCGAGTCGGCCCGGATCCGCATCGAGGCCCTGGATCTCGCGTTCGGCATCGGTGCCTAGCCACCCCGCTTATGCCCTCTGACCTGGGTGGCAAGGCAGGCATCAAGGCGGCTGCAAGAGCTCCGTCCGGGTAGGCGGCACACGCTAGTACCGCCATGAGGTACCTGATTTCGCCCACCGCCTGGGGCATGCTGACCTCACCCACCGGGTGGGGCCTGCTGGCCGGGCTGGTCGGCCTGGCCGGGTACCTGCCCTACCTCCGGGACGCGTGGCGGCGGACCAGCCATCCCGACCCGGCCGCGTGGCTGATCTGGACGGTCGAGTACAGCGTGCTGCTGGTGACCCAGGCCGCGCAGCATCCGCCCTGGGCGGCGCTGTGCCTGGCCGGCCTGCAACTGGCCGGCACCACCGCGGTCCTCGCCGTGCTGGCCGCGCGCGGCGACTGGCGGTGGGGCTTTGGCCGCGGTGTCCTGCTCGGCGGCAGCGTGGCCGTGATGGCCGTGTGGCCGTTCACGCACACCCCGGGTACCGCGATGTGCCTGGTGCTCGCGGTCGAGGGGGCGGGCATGGTGCTGGTCATCCTGGGCGCGTACCGCCGCCCGGGCAGCGAGACCCCGCTGAGCTGGAAGGCGTTCACCGTGGCCGGGCTGCTGGACCTGCGCGCACTTGGCGGCCAGGCCTCCCGGCTGCTGTACGCGTACCCGGCGTTCTTCGTGGTGATGGGCACCGCAGTGCTGGTCGCCATCGGGCTCGGCAGGCGCCGGGCCCGGACCGCGGCCCGGCGGGCCCCGGCGCTCCGGCCGGGCGACGCGGACCGCCTGATCACCGTCTGCCACGAGGCCCATGGCGCGCGCGGCCACTGGGTCCTGGAAGCTCCCCGGCCGTGGCTCGCCCCGTCCCGGCCGGGGCTCCCGGCGGCCGCCGGGCCGGCACCCCCGGCGGCCGCCCCCCAGCCTGCGGTCCCGGCGGCCGCCGGGCAGCCCGCGATCGCAGCGGGCCGCCGGGTCCCGGCCGCCCGCCCAGCGGTTCCCGGGGCCTGGCGGCGGCACCCGGCGGAAGCACCTCCGCTGCACCTGGCCGAACGCCGGGAGCGGGCCCGCTGACCGTCAGGGCGGACCGACCACGAAGGCCCCACAACCGTGGTCGGTGTAGACCCAGGGGGCTGACCTCACGGAGGTCACCTGCAAGCGCCCTGTGTCAGGCTGGTCATGGCGGCGAGTCGCCGCGGGCCCATGGCGGAACCCAGCCGGACAGGTTTTTCCCGCTTGCGAGGCGGTCCTGAAGGGCGCGTTCCCTGCGGCTGAACTCGTCCTCGGTGAGGAGCCCGAGGCCTGGGTAGTGGGTTTCGTCGTCGTCGGGAACGCTGAACCCGACCGCGTAGGTGGCCGGCTCGTCTTCCAGGCTGGCCCAGGTTACCTGGACATGCTGAACGAGGGTGCTCCAGATCCGTCCCGGGTGACCCGAGTACAGGACCATGCCGATCGCCTGCAGCTTCTCGGCCAGCACAGGGACCGGGTCGGACTTGCCTAGATACTCGACCGGAAGCCCGACGCGAAGGTCTGTGACCTTGACATACGACGGTGCCATACGAGCCTCCGTCCTGCCGCTCCGCAGGCAATGAGCGCTTTCATTCTTCCATCTCGCGCGCCTGGATCAGGGCCCGGTTACGTCGTTCAGCAGTTCATGATCGTTCGCAGGGGGCGGTCCGGGCGGCGGGCGTGGTGGCGTGTCGCCACCGAGGCCGCCATCAAGAATGACTTGCCGAGCCCCTGGGTGTAGACCTACCTCCACCGGGCAAATGGCGCCGGCCAGCCAAAAGGCCTGCTCGCCTTTCCCGGCACCACCGCGCGGGTGGGTTCAGGCCCCCGCACATAGTGGGCCTTGATCACCGCGAATAGGGGTCCCAGCCCATAGCGCACGGTCAAATACGGCGGCCAGGATTTGAGCGGCCGGCCTTTTTAGCCCGCATTTACGGCAGCCGGCCGACGGCCCTGCTTTCCCGTCGATGAAAGAGGCCACTCGTGCCTATTCCGGTGCGGCTCCGGCCGGCCGCCCTAGCTATCAGGTGCGCGGAGGCCGCGCTGGCCGGCGGCTTGGCCGCGGCGGTATCGGCGGCCACGTTCGCGCTGATGTCGTGGGCCGAGACCCCGGCCCAGGCCGCATCCCCCAAGCAGCCCGCGCCATTCAGCCACGCCAGCCAGGCCGGTCCGGCGCTGACCGCCAGCCCGCGCTCGCTCGCTCACTGGCTGGCCGCACCGCCCGCCCAGCACCAGCACCGGGCCTGCTCCCCGCACGCCGCGCTCACTGCCGCCCTGGCCCCGGTACTGCGCGACCAGACCGGCAGCCTGGCCGTCGGCGTCACCGACCTGAGCACCGGGGTCACGGCCAGCTACCACCCCCGCGAGCTGTTTCATACGGCCAGCATCGTCAAGGCCGACATCCTGGCCACTGTGCTGCTCCAGGTCCAGCGGCAGCACGCCGGGCTGAGCCCGGCCGAGCAGCAGCTAGCCACCGCGATGATCGAGGAGAGCGACAACGACGCCGCGTCCGCGCTGTGGAATACGATCGGGGCCGCACCGGGCCTGGCCACCGCCGGCTGGGTGCTTGGCCTCCGGTACACCGAACCGGGTCCCGGCGGCCTATGGGGCCTGACCGCCACCACGGTCACCGACCAGCTCAGGCTGCTGGCCGCGCTGACGTCCAGGCACTCGCCGCTGACCGCGGCCGCCCGGCACTACGAACTGACCCTGATGCGCAGCGTGGCAGACGGGCAGAACTGGGGGGTCACTGCGGCCGCCGATCCGGGCAGCCGCCCGGCGGTGAAGAACGGCTGGCTACCTGACGCCCCGTCAGGCTGGTGGGTAATCAACAGCATCGGCGTGCTCCGCCATGATGGCCAGCGGCTCCTGGTCGCCGTGCTGTCCAGCGGCCAGCCCACCCAGGCGGCCGGCATCAGCCAGGTGCAGGCCGCCGCGAGAGCGGCGGCGGCCTCGATCACCCGGACAGCGTGCCCAGCCGGGGCAGGCTGACCTCGCGCTAGCTGACCGTCAGCGCAAGCCGACGGTCAGACCGGTCAGGATGAGACCGTGTCGGCGCGGTGCGGCAGCTTCCAGTTTGGCCGCACGTAGTGGCAGGTGTACCCGTCCGGGTACTTCTCCAGGTAGTCCTGGTGCTCCGGCTCGGCCTCCCAGAACGGCCCGGCCGGGGTGACCTCGGTGACCACCTTGCCGGGCCACAGCCCAGAGGCGTCCACGTCGGCGATGGTGTCCTCGGCGACCTTCTTCTGCGCCTCGCTGGTGTAGAAGATGGCCGACCGGTAGCTGGTCCCGATGTCGTTGCCCTGCCGGTTCAGCGTTGTCGGGTCGTGAATCTGGAAGAAGAACTCCAGCAGGTCCCGGAAGGAGACCTGCTCCGGGTCGAAGACGATCTCGATCGCCTCGGCGTGGCCGTGGTGGTTGCGGTAGGTCGCGTTGGCCACGTCGCCGCCGGTGTACCCGACTCGCGTCGAGATCACGCCCGGGCGCTTCCGGATGAGGTCCTGCACCCCCCAGAAGCAACCGCCCGCCAGGATGGCCTTCTCGGTCTGGCCGCTCATCGTCATGAACTCCCCTTCTCGGATTCCCCCGCGTTTTCGGATGCACGGTTCTCGAACAGCGCCCGGTACTCGCCGTAGCCTTCGCGCTCCAGGTCGTCGACCGGGATGAAGCGCAGCGCGGCGGAGTTGATGCAGTACCGCAGCCCGCCTTCGGACGCCGGCCCGTCCGGGAACACGTGGCCCAGATGGCTGTCCCCGTGCGCGGACCGGACTTCGGTCCGGACCATGCCGTAGCTGGTATCTGACCGCTCGACCACGTTGCCCCGCTCGATGGGCACCGTGAAGCTCGGCCAGCCGCTGCCGCTGTCGTACTTGTTCACCGACGCGAACAGCGGTTCTCCGGACACCACGTCGACGTAGATGCCCTGTTCCTTGTTGTCCCAGAACTCGTTGCGGAACGCAGGCTCGGTCGCACCCTCCTGGGTGACCTGGTACTGCTTGGCGTTGAGCCGGGAAACCGCCTGCGCGTCCTTCTGGTAGCTGGTCGCCACCTCAGCTCCTTCGCTGATTTCTGACCCCGGATCGCGGGGCCGTCCACATACCACAGCACTCGTGCGGCCGCAACTATTTCGCATCGTCCACGACGCCGAGCATAGCCAGCAGCCTGCGCCGCAGCCGTCCCGGCCTGGGCCGCGGCCCAGGCTGAGCCCGCGGCAGCCCGGTAACCTGCTGCGCATGAATCAGCCGGCCGACAGCAACGCGGCGATCTGGCAATCCGAGGACATAGTCAAGAGCTGGGCGGCCGAGGCGGGCGCCCGCGAGCAGGTACACGCCGGGCCGCGCCAGTTCCTGGCCAGCCTGCTGCCGTTCGGCGACCAGGACTCGTTCACCGTCCTGGACCTGGGTGCGGGCACCGGGGCGGCCAGCCGTGCGGTGCTTGACCGGTACCCGCGGGCCACCGCGATCCTGGCCGACTTCTCCGCCGCCATGCGCGGCGCGGGCGAGCCGGAGATGGCGCCGTACAGCGGGCGGTACCGGTACGCCGAGTACGACATGACGGCGGGCGGCTGGCCTGCGGACCTGCCGGCCGGGCCGGACGCGGTGATCAGTTCGCTGTGCGTGCACCACCTGCCCGACGACCGCAAGCAGGCCCTGTTCGGCGAGATCTTCGCGCACCTGGTGCCGGGCGGCTGGTACCTCAACTACGACCCGGTGCGGGCCGACGACCCGGTCGTCGCGGCCGTCTGGGAACGGGTGGCCGACCGGGCCGACCCGGCGGCCGCGGCCCGGCGGCAGCACTACACCCCCGAGGAGCAGGCCCGCTGGGACAACCACGTCCGGTACATCATCCCGCTGCCCCAGCAGCTCGGCTACCTGCGAGCGGCGGGCTTCGACGGGGTCGATGCCTACTGGAAGCGGCTGGAGTACGTGATCTACGGGGGCTGCCTCCCATCCTGAACGCCGGTACCCCGGCACGGCCGCCACACCCGCCCGGTCTGGGCCGGCCAGTCAGGCCGTCCGGCGCCGGGTCGCCTCCTTGATCAGCCGGAGATCAACCGGGTGCTCGGCGGACGCGAACGGGGTGCCCGGTGCGCTCACGTTGAACCGGCCGTTGTCCGGCACGTAGTCCCGGCCCCGGGCGACGACCCGGCGCAGCGCGCCGAGCGCGGCCAGGTCGGCCCGCGGGTCGCCGTCCACCACGATCAGGTCGGCCTGGTAACCAGGCGCCAGGCGGCCGGTGTCCGCACCGACGCCGAGCGCGGCGGCCGCCTCGGTGGTGGCCATGGCCAGCACCTGCTCCGGCGTGAAGCCGAGCGTGACCAGGTGCTGCAGGCCGCCGAGGTACTGGTGGTGCGGGGTGTTGTCGATGCCCGCGTCGGTACCCGCGATGATCCGCACGCCCATCTCGTGCAGCGGCTTGACGTGCGCCCCGACGCTGATGCCGGTGAGCTTGGCCACGTAGGGCGCGTTCACGTTGATGGTCGGGCAGACGAACATGCCCCGTTCCGCGATCTGGGCCGCCAGCGCCTCGCTGAACTGCCGCTCGTTCGTCTCGGTCACGAACGAGCAGTGCTCCAGCGTGCTGACCCCGGCGTCGACGGCGCGCTGGATGCCCTCGATGCCGTGCGCGTGCGCAGCGACTGGCTTGTCCACCCGGGCCGCCTCCTCCACGATCACGGCCAGCTGCGCGCGGCTGAACTGGGCGTACCAGGGCGCTGACCCCGTCGTCATGAACCCGCCGGTGGACATGACCTTGATCAGGTCGGTGCCGTGCTTGTGGTGGGTGCGCACCATCCGGCGCAGCTCGTCCTCGCTGTCCGCCTCGCCGCCCATGAACCAGCAGTGCCCGCCGGTGACGGTGACCGGGCACCCGGACACGACCAGCCGCGGGCCGCGGGCCAGGTCCGCGGCGATGGCATCGCGCACCACCACCGGGAGATAGCCGCGGCCGCCCAGGTCGCGGGCGGTGGTCACGCCCACGCCGAGCAGTTCCCGGGCGCGGTGCAGCATCAGCACCAGTTGCTGCTCGTCGGTCTCGGCCCGCATCCGCGCGGCCGCGGCCGGCCCGCCATCGAAGCCCAGATGGACGTGGCTGTCGATCAGGCCGGGCAGGATCGTCGAGCCGGGATAATCGGTCCGCGGCAGGTGCGCGTACTCGGCGGGCAGCGCGGCGGCCGGCCCGACCCAGTCCAGGGTGCGGTCGCCTAGCACGACCGCGCCGTCGGTCATGGCGCCATCGCCGGTCAGCACCCGGGGCGCGGTCAGGACTTCCGGCACACCGCTCACCCCGTCCAGTGTTGCAGGATAGCGACGTGCCAGAAAGCCTTCGCGATGTCATCGACCGCACGACCGTGACCATGCTCCGGGCCCGGGGCAGCTTCAAATGGACCGCGCCCGGCCCGGACGGGCTCGGCGCAGCCGTGGCCGAGATGGACTTCGGCGCCGCACCGCCGATCCTGGACGCGCTGGCCGGGCTGTCCGCCGACGCCAACTTCGGCTACCTGCCGCCCTACCTGGCCGACGAGCTGGCCGAGGCCTGCGCGGACTTCATGGCGCGCCGCTACGGGTGGCCAACCGACCCGGCGGACATTCATCCCATCCCGGATGTGATCAAAGGGCTGGAGCTGGCTATCACGCACTTCTCCCGGCCAGGCTCGCCGGTCATCCTGCCCACCCCGGCCTACATGCCGTTCCTGATCGTGCCGCGCTTCCTCGGCCGCGAGATTATCCAGGTGCCGATGCTGGACGACGGGACCGGCTTCTTCACGTTCGACCCGGCTGCGATCGACGCCGCGTTCCGGGCCGGCGGGCAGCTGCTCATCTTCTGCAACCCGTACAACCCGCTCGGCCGGGTGTTCAGCCCGGCCGAGATGACCCAGCTCACCGACATCGTGGACCGGCACGGCGGGCGGGTGTTCGCGGATGAGATCCACGCCCCGCTGGTCTACCGGGGGCAGCAGCACATCCCGTACGCCGCCACCTCGGAGACCGCCGCCGGGCACACGCTGACCGCCACGTCCGCGTCCAAGGCGTGGAACCTGCCCGGGCTCAAGTGCGCCCAGGTGATCCTGACCAACGAGCCGGACCGGCAGCGCTGGGCTGACCTGGGCGTGTTCGCCTCACACGGCGCGAGCAACCCTGGCGTGGTAGCCAACATCGCCGCCTTCCGGCACGGCGGGCCCTGGCTGGACGAGGTGCTCGGCTACCTGGACGACAGCCGCCGCCTGCTGGCCGACCTGCTGCACCGGCACCTGCCCGGGGTGCGCTACCGGCCGCCGGACGGCACCTACCTGGCCTGGCTGAACTGCACCGCGCTGGACCTGCCAGCGTCGCCCGGCCAGCTGATCACCGACCAGGCCCGCATCACGGTCGTTGATGGACCGGCTTTCGGCACCGGCGGGGCAGGGGCGTTCCGCTTCAATTTCGCCACTCCCCAGCCGGTCCTGGTGCAGATGGTGCAGCAGATCGCGGCCGTGCTTACTGGCGGATAAGTTCCGTAGCTGGCCGAGGATGCGGGCCAGATCGGCGCGGTCGGCTGGGCTGAGCCGGCCGAACAGGCGTTCCGCCTCGATGCCGCGGGCGGTCCGGACCGCGGCCAGCACGCTGCGGCCGTGCTCGGTCAGCTGGACCAGGGTGGCGCGCCGGTCGCTGGGGTCAGGCTGCCGCTCGACCAGGCCGCGGGCTTCCAGCGCGTCAGCCACCTCGGTGGCCGACCGGGGCGCGATGCGCAGCTGATCGGAGAGCCGAGACAGCCGTAGCGGGCCGTGCCGGCTGAGCACCCGCAGCGCGCGCAGGTGGGCCGGGGTGATGTCCCACGGGGCCAGGGTTTCCTGGGATGTCTCGCGCAGCTGCCGGGCCACCGCCCAGAAGCTGTCGGCCAGCATCTCCTCACCGGCTGACTCGCGCCCGTCCGGGTCTTCCGCCACCGGAATAGCGTACCAAGACTTTGCGTTATAGCCTCATAATGAGGTAACCTCAGCATCGTACTTTTCCTGACCCATCGGCAGAATCGAGCAACTTCTTGGCTGCACCAGACACCAACCGAGACAACACCACCGGCCGGGGCCGTGGCGCCCGGACGGTCACCGCCGCCGAGCGGGCCCAGGCCCGCGACGTGTCGCTGCGCCGCATCGGGCGGCTGTTCATCCCCCATCGCTGGCCACTGGCCATCGTCACCGCCATCATCGTGGCCTCCTCCATCGTGGGGCTGGCCTCGCCATTCCTGCTCCGCGCGGTCATCGACACCGCGCTGCCGGAGCGCAACGTGCGGCTGCTCGTCCTGCTGGTCGCGGCCATGGTCGCGGTGGCCGCGGTGACCTCCGCCTTCGGCGTGGTGCAGACCTGGATCAGCACCAAGGTCGGCCAGCACGTCATGCACGGGCTGCGCACCAGCGTCTTCGCCCACCTGCAGCGGCAATCGATCGCGTTCTTCACCCGGACCCGGACCGGCGAGGTCCAGTCCCGGATCAGCAACGACATCGGCGGCATGGAGTCCGTGGTGACGTCCACCGCGACGTCCATCGCCAGTAACCTGACCACCGCCGTGGCCACCGCGGTAGCCATGGCCGTGCTGTCCTGGCGGCTGTCGCTCATCTCCCTGGTGGTCATGCCGCCCGCCATCTACCTGACCCGCAAAGTGGCCAAGATGCGCCGGGCCATCACCACCCAGCAGCAGCGCGAGCTGGCCGATCTCAACGTCACCGTCGAGGAGGGACTGTCGGTCAACGGCGTCCAGCTGGCCAAGACCATGGGCACCAGCCCGGCCCTGATCCAGCGCTTCACCGCCTCCTCGGCCCGGCTGATCGACCTGGAGCTGCGCTCCCAGCTCGCCGGGCGGTGGCGGATGGCCTCGCTGAGCATCATCTTCGCGGCCATCCCGGCCGTCATCTACCTGGCGGCCGGCCTGCCGGTCAGCGCCGGCACCATCAGCATCGGCACCCTGATCGCGTTCACCACATTGCAGAACACCCTGTTCCGGCCGATCACCGGACTGCTCAACACCAGCGTGTCGGTGATCAGCTCGCTGGCCCTGTTCGCGCGCATCTTCGAATACCTGGACCTTCCGGTCGAGGTGGCCGACCCGGCGCACCCGAGCGACATCGATCCGGCCCAGGTCACCGGGCACGTCCAGCTCTCCGACGTCAGCTTCAGCTATCCCGGCGCAGACCGGCCCGCGCTGCGGCGCATCGACCTGGACATCCCGGCCGGGAGCACGCTGGCCCTGGTCGGTGAGACCGGGTCCGGCAAGACCACGCTGGCCTCGCTGGTCGCCCGGCTGTACGACCCGGGCAGCGGCAGCATCCGGATCGACGGCATCGACCTGCGCGACATGCGGCTGACCGACCTGGCCGCCATCGTGGGCGTAGTCAGCCAGGAGACCTACCTGCTGCACACCACGGTGCGGGAGAACCTGCGCTACGCCCAGCCGGACGCGACCGACGCGGAGATCGAGGACGCGGCGCGGGCGGCACAGATCCACGACCTGATCGCCAGTCTGCCGGACGGCTACGACACCATGGTCGGCTCCCGCGGGCACCGGTTCTCCGGCGGTGAGAAGCAGCGCATCGCGATCGCCCGCACCCTGCTCCGCGACCCGCGGGTGCTGGTGCTGGACGAGGCGACCAGCGCACTGGACACCGAGACCGAGCGCGCGGTGCAGCAGGCGTTCGACACGCTGGCCCAGGGCCGGACCACGATCACCATCGCGCACCGGCTGTCCACCGTGCGCAGCGCGGACCAGATCGTGGTGCTGGACCACGGCCGGGTGGCCGAGACCGGCACGCACACCAGCCTGCTGGCCGACGAGGGCCGCTACGCGGCCCTGGCCGCCTGACGGGTTAGCATCACCGTCGTGGCGGAGCCACGCTAGATTGCACTGTGCCGACGCGACTGGTTCATCTGGTGTGGGATGCGAACGACCAGGCGGCGCTGGCCCGGTTCTGGGCCAGCGCGCTCGGCTGTGTGATCGGCGATGCGGACGAGGACGAGGTGGACGTGTGGCCCGCGGGGTACCACTACCCGGATCCGGCCGCGGTGCCGCTGGTCTTCGTGCCGGTGCCCGAGGCCAAGACCGGGAAGAACCGGGTGCACCTGGACCTGGCCAGCATCTCACTGGCCGACCAGGCCGAGCAGGTCGCCCGGCTGCGTGACCTGGGCGCCAGCCCGGCCGACATCGGCCAGGGTGACGTGCCCTGGGTGGTGCTGACCGACCCGGAAGGCAACGAGTTCTGCGTGCTGGAGCCGTGGGACGGCTACCGCGACACCGGCCCGGTGGCCGCGATCCTGACCGACTGCGCCGACCCGGCCGCGCTGGGCCGGTTCTGGACCGAGGCGGCCGGGTACCCGGTCGCCTGGGCCAAGGACTACATCACCGGACTGCGCGCTCCCGCTGGTGTGGGACCGTACCTGGAATTCCTCCGTGTCCCGGACCCGAAGACGGTGAAGAACCGGCTGCATCCGGACATAGCCCCGTACCCCGGCGAGGATCCGGCCGCCGAGGTGACCCGGCTGCGGCAACTGGGGGCGGTCCCGGCCGACGTGGGCCAGGCTGGCGACGAGAACTGGACGGTGCTGGCCGACCCAGAGGGCAACGAGTTCTGCGTGCTGTCCCCGCGCTAGTGCGCCGGTGACCCCCTAGGTACAGCCGCATAGCCAGGCAATTGTCACCCAGTGCCGCATATGGTGAACCGATCGCATAGCCAGGGCGTGACGTATACGTGGGGATCGTTGCGGGCCGGCTCCTGCGCTGGGGGCCAGCCCGACCTGGATGGGGACGGGGCTGATCATGCCAGCCTGGCGGATGACGGGCCGGGCGGCGGAGCTTGCCCAGCTCGACGCGGCCATCGGATCCGGCAGCCCGGGCGGCATGATGCTGGCCGGCCCGGCTGGCACCGGCAATACGCGTCTGCTGCGTGAGGTGCTGCACCGGGCCAGACGGGCCGGCCGGGACGTGGCTCAGGTCGCGGCCACCCGGTCCGCGGCCGCGATACCGTTCGGCGCGGTGTCTGGCTTGCTGCCGCCCGGCGGCCCGGCCGGCGGG
>DASXIN010000104.1:0-34162 GCA_036497945.1 Streptosporangiaceae bacterium
GGGGCTGGACCCTGACCCTGAACGCCGACGGCACCACCACCGCCACCAGCCCCAACCGCGACCGCACCCTGCACAGCCACAGCCCACCCAGCCGCGCCGCCTAAGCACGGGCGGCCCAGTCGCTGTTTCACGTGAAACATCTAGACGCGGGACGGGCTGGCCTCGACCTCGCGGACGCTAGCCAGGAACGCGTCAACGTCGGCCGCCGTCGTGTTGAAGGCGGTCATCAGCCGGACTACGTGCTGCGGTTCATCCCAGACGTAGAAGCCCCACTCACGCTGCAGCGGCTCAATGAGGCGCGGGTCCAGTTCGGCGAAAACGGCATTGGACTCGACCGGGTACTGCTGAGTCACGCCAGGCATGTCGCGCAGGCCGTCGGCCAGCCGCTGCGCCATCAGGTTGGCCTGGGTGGCATTGGCTAGCCAGGTCTCGTTCTCCAGCAGGCCGGCGAACTGAGCGGCGGAGAAGCGCATCTTCGAACCGAGCTGGAGTAGCTGCTTCCGGTGGAACGGGACGGTTTCGGTCAGGCCCGGGTTCATCACGATGACCGCCTCGGTGGCCACCGCACCATTCTTCGTTCCGCCGAAGCTGAGCACGTCCGCCTGCGCGGCCAGGTCGGCCAGCGTGCAGCCCAGGTACGCGGCGGCATTGGCCAGCCGCGCGCCGTCGATGTACAGCCGCAAATCCTGGGCCCGGCAGAACTCGCCCAGCGCGGCCAGTTCGGCCAGCGAGTAGCAGGTGCCTAGTTCGGTGGCCTGGGTGAGGCAGACGACTCGCGGCTGGGCGCGGTGCTCATCGCCCCGGCCGCCCAACCGGGAAGCCACCAGCGCCGGGGTCAGTTTTCCGTCCGGTGTGTCCACGGGGAGCAGCTTGGTGCCGAGCAGTCGTTCCGGCGCGCCGCACTCGTCGATGTTCAGATGCGCGGACTCGGCACAGATGACCGCCTCGAACGGGCGGACCAGCAGGCTCAGGCCAAGCAGGTTGGCGCCGGTCCCGTTGAACACGAAGTACGCGGACGCCGCGCCGAACCGGGCGCAGAGATCCTGGCTTACCTGCTTGGTCCACGGGTCGTCCCCGTAGCCATGGGCGTCACCGGCGTTGGCGGCGCTCAGCATCCGCAGCACCGCCTCGTGCGCCCCCGCGTGGTTGTCACTGCCGAAGCTCTTGGGCATGCGCCGAGCCTAATCGCCCCGGGTCGCCGCGATACGGAGCAGTTCCCGGCAGGTAACCCCGAGATCGCGGCCTGCCGCGGCCAGCGCCATCGGCAGCGTGCTGGTCTCGGTCATCCCGGGGGCCACGTTGACTTCGAGGAAGTAAACGTCCGGCCCGGACACGATGAGGTCGGTCCGGGACAGGTCGCGCAGGCCGAGCGCCCGGTGCGCGGTCACCGCGGCCGTCGAAGCCTCGGCCAGCAGGCCGGCCGGCAGCCGCGCCGGGGTGTAGAACTCGGTCTGACCGGCCGTGTACCGGGCCGCATAGTCGTAGCTGCCGCCCAGCGGGTGGATCTCCACCGGCGGCAGGGCATGCGGGCCGTCGCCCAGGTCCAGGACGCCGACCGCGACCTCGGTGCCGGACACGAACTGCTCGACGAGTGCCGTGTCGCCGTACCCGAAGCACGTCATCATCGCGTTCGGCAGCTCGTCGGCGGTCAGCACCCGGGTCGCGCCGAGCGCCGATCCGCCGCGGGCCGGCTTGACGAACAGCGGCAGCCCGAGCCGGGCCACCACCCGCTCCAGGACCGCGCTCGCGCCCAGGTCGTGGAAGGTCTCCCGGGGCAGCGTCACCGAAGCTGGGGTGCGCAGCCCGGCTGCGGCGGCCACCGCCTTGGCCGTCGGCTTGTCAAAGGCGGACCGGCTGGCGGTCGCGGTCGAGCCCACATACGGAACCGAGAGCAGGGCGAGCACCTCGCGGATCGAGCCGTCCTCGCCGCAGGACCCGTGGATAGCCGGGAACACCGCCGCGAGCGGATCCGCGGTGAGAGCCGGGATCAGTGCGGCGTCGGCGTCCGCCAGATCGGCTTCTACCCCGACGTCGCGGAGCGCGTCCAGCACCCGCTCGCCGGAGCGGAGCGACACGGCCCGTTCCGCGGACAGGCCCCCGGCCAGCACGAGCACATGGCCGAGATCGCTCACTGGGGCGGGCCAAACGTGGACCGTAGCGCGAGCTCCGCGTCGATCACGCCGGCCAGCCGGCGCACGCCTTCCCGGATCCGGTCCGGCTCGGGGAAGCAGTAGGACAGCCGCAGATGATCCGCGCCGGTGCCGTCTGCGTAGAAGCCGGTGCCCGGCACGTAGGCGACCCGGGCGGCGATGGCGCGCGGCAGCATCGCCTTGGCGTCCATTCCGGCCGGCAGCCCCAGCCACACGTAGAATCCGCCGCCCGGCGAGGTCCACCCGCAGCCCGCCGGCATGCTGGCCCGTAGCGAAGCCAGCATCGCGTCCCGCCGCTCGTGGTACAGCTCGCGGAACACCTTGACCTGCTCCCGCCACGGCTGGGTGGCCAGGTACTCGCGGACCAGCAGCTGGGCGAAGCTGGAATGGCACAGCA
The DNA here is from genome assembly GCA_036497945.1 of Streptosporangiaceae bacterium. Classification (GTDB taxonomy): domain Bacteria; phylum Actinomycetota; class Actinomycetes; order Streptosporangiales; family Streptosporangiaceae; genus RYN-230. The sequence continues at coordinate 2,548 of DASXIN010000104.1, forward strand.
CAGCGGACTCCGCAGCCAGTACCAGCTTGTCGCGCACCCCGGCCGGCGCCACCGCCCAGCCCACCCGCAGCCCGGGCGCGATCGTCTTGGAGAACGTGCCCAGGTAGATCACCTGCGCGTCATCGGCGCGCAGCGCCCGGGGCGGCTCGCCGTCGAAGCCGAGCAGCCCGTACGGGTTGTCCTCGACCACCGGCAGACCCGCGCGCTGGCAGATGCCGAGGATCTCGGCACGGCGCGGCCCATCCAGCGTCACCCCGGCCGGGTTGTGGAAGGACGGGCAGGTGTACAGGAACTTGGCCCGCCGTCCGGCCGCGGCCAGCCGGGACAGCACCGCATCCAGCGCCGCGGGGACCAGGCCGTGCTCATCCATCGGCACATGGATCACATTCGCCTCATAAGACGCAAACGTGCCCAACGCCCCCACGTAAGCCGGGCCTTCGGCCAGCACGACGTCGCCGGGATCCACGAAGATCCTGGTGATCAGGTCGAGCGCCTGCTGGGAGCCGACCGTGACGACGACCTCGTCCGGGTGCGCCCGGATGCCCTCCAGCGACATCACCTCGCAGATGCCCTCACGCAGCCCGGGATCGCCCTGGCCGGAGCCGTACTGCAAGGCCACCGCGCCGCGGTCGGCCACCAGCTGGCCAGCCATCTCGCCCACCACGTCCAGCGGCAGCGCGGAGATGTAGGGCATGCCACCGGCCAGCGATACCACCTCGGGCCGGTCGGCCACCGCGAACAGCGCGCGGATCTCGGACGCCACCATGCCGCGGGCGCGCACGGCATAATGCTCCAGGTAGGGGTCGACGCGGGACGGGCGAGGCAGCGGGTGCTGCTCGGATGCGGATGACACAGCCGCTCCAGGTGTGGGTGGGTACCATGTCAGGGTACGGGCCCGGTGCCGGGCACGCTCAGAGAACTCGTCCGCGGGAGCACTGGCTGCCGCTACGAATAACCAGGGGTGTCCGTGACGCGCCGTCTTGTCAGTGTCACCCTGGACAATCTGGATGACCTGCCTAAGCGGTGCCGCCGGTGCGTCTTCTGGGAACTCGACCCGGTGAACCATGCCCGGGCGGAAGAGGTGGGCGACCCGGCGCTGGAAAAAGAGGCCTGGATCTCCTCGACGCTGCTCGAATGGGGTAGCTGCGGGAAAATCGCCTACGTGGACGGCGCGCCAGCCGGCTACGTGTTGTACGCGCCCCCGATGTATGTGCCGCGGTCACTGGCCTTCCCGACCAGCCCGGTGAGCGCGGACGCGGTGCTGCTGATAACGGCCAGCATCATGAGCGAGTTCACCGGCGGCGGCCTGGGCCGGATGCTGGTGCAGGGCGTAGCCAAGGATCTGACCCGGCGCGGGGTGAAGGCTATCGAGGCGTTCGGCGACCTGCGCTCCGAGGGCCTGTCCTGTGTGCTGCCCGCCGACTACCTGCTCGCGGTGGGCTTCAAAACCGTCCGGCCGCACCTGCACTACCCGCGGCTGCGGCTGGAGCTGAAGACCGCCGTGTCCTGGCGGGAGGACGTCGAGGTGGCCCTGGAGCGGCTGCTCGGCTCGGTCAGCCCGGAACGAGCGCTCCGCCTCGCCTAACGGCGCTCTTCATGCAGCATCAGCAGCGAGTAGGCGGCCACGGTCGAGTCATCCAGGATTCTGGCGTTAAGGATCATGTCCTTGAATTCGCGGCGGCTCACCCAGCGCTGGCGCATGTCCTGCTCGGACGGTTCCCGGTCCGGTTCGCCCTCGGTCAGCCCGGTGGCCAGGTAGGCGTGGAAGCCCTGGCTGCTGGTGCCGTGCGCGCAGTGCAGATAGCCGAGCAGGGTGAGCTGGCCGGCCCGTAGGCCGGTCTCCTGGGCCAGTTCCAGCCGGGCCAGGTCCTCGGGGTCGCCGGTGCCGCGCCCCGGGAACCCGCCCTGCGGGAACGACCAGGTGCGCCGTCCGACTGGATAACGGAACTCCTCGACCAGGCAGAACCGGTCCGCCTCGGCCGGGATGACCAGCGCGAAGTCGGGCTTGTCGACCACCGCATAGGTGCCCCGGCTGCCGTCCCGGCGCTCGATCTCGTCACAGCGCAACACGATGTGCGCGTCCGCATAGACCACGCTGGACGCCAGCGTCCGGATGTCCGGGTCAGTGCCCGGCGCGGCCGGCTCAGATGAAGTCGGCAAGTTCCTTGAGCAGGGCGGACTTGGACTTGGCCCCGACCACCTGCTTGACGACCTCGCCGCCGGAGAACACGTTCAGCGTCGGGATGAGCATGATCCCGTACTTCTGCGCGGTCTGCGGATTCTCCTCGATGTTCAGCTTGACCACGTCGATCTTGTCGGCGTGCTCCTTGGCGATCTCTTCGAGAACCGGGGCAACCATGCGGCACGGGCCGCACCATTCGGCCCAGTAGTCCACGATGACCGGCTTGCTGTTCTTGACGACTTCCGCGTCGAAAGTCGCATCGGTCACGACCTTGGTTGTGCCCACGGCAGTTGCTTCCTTCCGTTGTGTCGGACTTCTCAGGACTCGTGGTCCGCGAGCCACCGTTCGGCGTCCAGCGCGGCGGCACATCCGGTGCCCGCCGCCGTGACCGCCTGGCGGTACGTGTGGTCGACCACGTCGCCGCAGGCGAAGACCCCGTCTACACCGGTGCGCGTGCTCGGCTGCTCGACCAGGAGGTAGCCCTCCTTGTCCATCGGCAGCTGGCCGGCGAACAGCTCGCTGCGCGGGTCGTGCCCGATGGCCACGAACAGGCCGTTCACCGCGATCGTGCTCTCCTCGCCGGTCTGCGTGTCGCGCAGCCGCAGCCCGCTGACCTTGGTGTCGCCGAGCACCTCAGCCACTTCGCTGTTCCACCGGAACTTGATCTTCGGGTTGTTGAGCGCCCGATCCTGCATGATCTTGGATGCGCGCAGCTGGTCCCGGCGGTGGACGATGGTCACCGACTTGGCGAACCTGGTCAGGAAGGTGGCTTCCTCCATGGCCGAGTCACCCCCGCCGACCACGGCGATGTCGAGCTCGCGGAAGAAGAAGCCGTCACAGGTCGCGCACCAGGACACGCCGTGCCCGGACAGCCGCTTCTCGCCCTCGACGATCAGCTCGCGGTAGCGCGAGCCGGTGGCCACGATCACCGTCCGGGCCTGGTAGGTCTCGCTGGCCGTCTTGATCACCTTAGGCGCGGCGGCCAGGTCGACCTCGGTCACGTCGTCGGCGATGAGTTCCGCCCCGAACCGCTCGGCCTGCTTGCGCATCGAGTCCATCAGGTCGGGGCCGAGCGCGCCGTCCGGGAAGCCCGGGAAGTTCTCCACGTCCGTGGTCTGCATGAGCGCACCGCCGGCGGTTACCGAACCCTCGAACACGAGCGGAGACAGCTTGGCCCGCGCCGCATAGATCGCTGCCGTGTAGCCGGCTGGACCCGAGCCGATGATGATGACATCCCGTACCACGTGTGATCGCCCTTCCCGTTCGGGGGTGTCAACCGATCCTAGGGCGCACAGATTCCCTGGAACGCCCGCCCCCTCGCAGGCATTATCTCGTGGTCGGCCCCGAAGTCACGGGCAACGTGGCCGAGGCCAGCGGCGAGCAGGACGGCGTGACCGCGACGACGCGGTCCGGGGTGCCCAGCGCGCCGGGCAACACGATCATGATGGCCGGATGCTGGTCGTAGCGGGCGCGGTCCACCAGCGACACGGTGTGCTTATGGGCGACCGACGTGACGCAGGCGTGCGCTGCGGGCGTGAGGCTGCTGAGCGGCTGCCCCCCGGTGACCTTGCTCTGAGCCAGTGTCCGCGCGGCCTGCGGCCCGAGAGTCTTGGTGCGGTAATCGGTGCCACTGTGCACGACGCGGCCGGCCCCCGATCTGCCGGGAATCGCGCCGGGCAGCAGCTGGGGCCTGTTGCGCGGCGTGCTCGAACTCGCCGCGGCGCCGCGATCGGGTGCGCCCTTGGCGGGTGACCGGTGCGAAGCGGCCGGGACCGAGCCGGACGAGGCCTGGCCGGACGAGCCGGACTGGCTCAGCACGTAGCCGACGCCGCCCGCCACCACCAGGGTCGCGCCGGTGGCGGCCAGGATGCGCAGCCCGCCCGGGGACCACAGCGGGTTACGCCGGGGCGGCCGCGGGTCGGGCGGGCCGGCCGGGGCCGCATCAGGCGCGGCCGCGCGATGGGCCGATTCGGCGCTGAGCGCCGCGTCCAGCCGGGCGGCGACCACGGACGGTATCGACGGGACCGGTACCTGGCTGAGCCGGGTGGTCACCTCGGTCAGCGCGGCGGCGGTGCGGGCGCACTCCGCGCAGCCGGACAGGTGGGCGCGGACCCGTGCGCTCCGGCGACGACTGAGCTGCCCCTCGGCATACAGCGCCAGGGACTCCGCGTCCACGTGCCCGGTCATGACTGGTCTTCACCTGCTCCTTCCGCTGGAGGTGAGACGCGCGGTACGCCCGGCTGGTTCCGCAGATGTGCCAGTTGCGGCAGCAGCCGGGCCCGGCCACGGGCGCACCGGCTCTTCACCGTGCCGGGGGAGACGCCCAGGATCTCCGCGGTATCAGCCACCGAATAGCCGAGCATGTCCACCATGACCAGCGCGGCACGCTGCTCCGGGACCAGCGTGCGCAGCGCGGCCAGCACGTCCAGCGCCACGTCCCGGTCTGGATCGGCCTGCGGCCTGCGGGCCAGCAGGTCCAGGTCGTCCCCGCCGCTGGACACCGGCCGGGCGGCCCGGCGGCGCATCCGGTCCAGGCAGGCGTTCACCACGATCCGGTGCAGCCAGGTGGTCACGGCCGAGTCGCCGCGGAAATCCGCCGCGCGCCGGAACGCCGAGATCATCGCGTCCTGCAACGCGTCGGCGGCCTCGTCCGGATCCCCCAGCGTCCGTAGCGCCACGGCCCACAGCCGATCGCGATGGCGGACGAACAATTGGCCGAACGCCTCCGCGTCGCCGGTCACATGGCGGCGCAGCAACTCGGCGTCGGGCGGCTCGGCCTGCGGCACCCCCCACGGGCCAGACAACGCCGGGCCGGGCTGGCCCGCCACGGGTCAGCCCGATCCGTGCAGGACGATGTTGTAGATGAACGCCTCGAACTGATTGCCGCCGCTGGGCGGCAGCTTGGTGAACCAGATCAGCACGTACCGCCCGGATGCCGAGCTGCTGGTCTGGAACGTCTGGGTGCCCGAGCCGACGTCCTTCTGCTTGGCCACCTTGGTGAACGAGGCCAGGCCGGCCGGCGAGACGCTGGGGTTGTTGCCGACCTCGATGCTCACGTTGGCGCCAGCGGCCGGGCCGAAGGTGATCTGCACCGAACTGAGCCGGACCGGCTTGCCCATGTCCAGGAGCAGGCCGGTGCCCTTCTTCAGCCCGCCGAAGACCGGGTTGCCGATGTAGAACTGGGTGTGCCAGGCCGTCGCCGGGTTGTTGTCGATGGCATTGCCCGCCCCGGGGTTGTCCTCGTTCCCGGGGTCGCTGGCCAGGCCGAGCGCGTCGAAGCCGCCCGCCTTGACCGGGGTGAGCACGGCGTTCGCGGCCGGGCTGGACGAGTGACTGCCCGAGGAGGTGCTCGGCGCGGCGCCCGAGCTGCCGCCCTTGTTCCGGCTCAGGCTGTACAGCCCGGTGCCGATGGCGGCCAGCACGAGCAGCACGATCAGCGCCAGCACGGCCCGGCTGGCCGGCGTCCGGTTGCCCGGCGGCCGGGCTGGCCGGCGCTGCGGCGGGCGCGGTCCCGGTGGCCCCCAGCCGTCGCCCGGGTACTCGGCGGGCCCGGAGTCGGGCTGGTAGTTCTGGGTGAAGCCGGACCAGGCCGGGGTGGCGGCCGGCGGTGGCGCCATGGGGGCGGGGATGACCTCGAACAACGCGTCCGCCAGCAGACCCGGGGTGGTCAGCAGCGGGCCGCGGCGCCGCTCGAGCTGGAACAGCGCCTGGCAGGTCACCTCGTCGATGGACGCCGGGACACCGGCGCAGACCTGGTGCGGGCTGCACGGCCTGCCGTCGGCCAGCGGGGCCGGCGGCAGGGTGCCCATGCCGGGCCCCGGCCAGTACCGGGTCAGCGCGGCATACAGCAGCATGGCCAGGCCGCGGGTGTCGGCCAGCGCCGGGTCGTCCGCGGTAACGTCGGCCAGCGCCGCGTCGACGCCGACGCCGATCACCTTCACCCCGCCGCCCGGCGTCCAGCGCAGCGACTGCGGGGTCAGGCAGAGGTGCGCCACGCCGGCCGCATGCGCGGCGGCCAGCGCCTCGGCCGCCTCGGCCACGATCTCGGCGCCTCGGGCGGGCTCCAGCGGGCCGTCGGCCAGCAGGTCGTCCAGCGAGTCGCCAGCCACCCACTCCAGCACCACGTAAGCCTGGTCCCAGTCGTCTTCGACGTCGAAGACCTGGGCCAGCCGGGCGTCGGTGAGCCTGCTCGCGGCGCGGGCCGCGGTGAGCACTTCACGGATGCGCGGGAAGCCCGGTGCGAACGTCAGTACCGAGACCGGCCGGGCCAGCGTCTCGTCAATGGCTTTCCAGGCCGACCAGCCGCCGCTGTCGTGCATCCGGTCCTCGAGCCGGTAGCGGCCGCCGAGCCGGGTACCGGGTTCTGAGATAAAGGTGCTCATAAGTATGAAGTCGGGGCAGCCTCCCGACCCTCCTTCCGAGCCCCCGGATATGCCAGCATCATGGTGCGGTTCATCGTGGTGCCGTACACCATGCTAAGCCGCGCACGGTGGCCGGACACGTCCCGCCTGCCCTACCACCGCAAACTGTTACACGTGAGAGACTCCATGTTCGGTTCCCGGTAGCCGGCCCGTCCATTCTCGCGCGGCGCATATCACCGGCCCAGCCGGGCCCGCACGCTGCCCAGCAGGTCAGTGACCTCGGTCACGTGCAGTGCCCGGCAGAAGAGGAAGTACAGGAACAGCCCGCCGCCGCCGCCCAGCACGACTGTCACCAGTCCATACGCCGGGCCGGGTGAGAGCAGGACGCCGACCATGAAGGTCACCGCCCAGGCGAACAGCAGGGCCGGCAGGGCGGCCAGGTGCATCCGCACCAGGGTGCGGCTGATCTCGCGGCCGGCCAGACCACCCAGCCGCCGGCTGGCGATCCGCCAGGCCACGATGGCGCCGGCCAGGTTACCCAGGCCGAAGGCCACGCCGAGCCCCTCCACCACATGGCCGGCCGGCAGCAGGTAGAGCGCGAGCAGGCTAATGCCGCTGTTGACGATCATGGTCGCGACGCCGATGAACATGGGTGTCCGGCTGTCGTGCAGCGCGTAGAACACCCGCAGCAGCAACTGGAACATCATGTACGGGACCAGGAACAGGGAGAAGACGCCGAACACCTCGCCGATGTAGCGGTTCTCCGCCACCGTGGTGCTGCCGTGCACGAGGCCGAACAGGAACTCGGCCAACGGCCCACCCAGCACGATGAGCAGCAGAGCGGCGGGCACGACAACGGCCGAGGAAAGCCGGACGCCCGTGGAGAAATCGCTACGGACCAGCGCGAAGCGGCGTTCTGCGGCGTGCGCGCTCATCCGGGGCAGCAGGGCGGTGATCACCGAGACGCCGACCACCGCGTACGGCAGCTGGAACAGCATCCAGGCGTACGTGTAGGTGGAGAACGAGTCCGAGGGCACGTGGTTGGACGCGGCATTCGCCACGTTCTGAACCACCAGGAAGGACACCTGGGTGGTGACGATGTAGCCGAACAGCGGGGCGGCCATCCGGCGGATCTCGGCCACCTCCGTCCGCCGGAAGTCGAACCGGGGCCGCCAGCGGAAGCCGACTCGCCGCAGCGCGGGGATGAGCGCAGCGGTTTGCACGATGATGCCCAGCGTGGTGCCGAAGCCGAGCAGTTGGATCTGGGCGGTTGAGATGTCTGATGGGTTGGTGCCGATGCCGCCGGTGGCCATGAACAACAGCAGGACGAGGATGACCACGAGGTTGTTCAGCACCGGCGTCCACATCGGCGCCGCGAAGCTGCCCCGCGAGTTCAGCACCCCGCCGGCCATCGAGCTGACCCCATAGAAGAAGATCTGCGGGATGAAGAAGTAGGCGAAGATCACCGTGAGGTTGCGCTCGGCGCCGGTCAGTGCATGCGCGTACAGCCCGACCAGCAGGCTCGCGGCCAGCGTGGCCAGCAGTGTCAGCCCGAGCAGCGCGATGGTGACCAAGGTGAACATGCGCTGGTCGTAGGCCTCGCCGCCATCCCGGTCCCGCTTGGCCGCGGTGACCAGCAGCGGCACCACCACCGCGCTCAGAATGCCGCCGAGCATCAGGTCGTAGACGGCGTTGGGCAGCGTGTTGGCGTTGTTGTACGAGTTCGCTACGCCTATCGCGCCGAGCGCGTAGACGGTCAGCAGGGTGCGCAGGAAGCCGGTGCCCCGGGAGGCCAGGGTGCCGATGGCCATCACGCTGCTGGACCGGACCAGGCTGGGGCCTTCCGGCGACGGGGGCCCCTGGTCAGTGGGTGCTGCTTGCGCCGGCGGCGGGGGTGGCGGCTGCTGCCCGGGGTCCGGGTAGCCGGGGTCCTCGTAGCCGGGGACCTGTGGCGGCGGGTAATCGCGGTAGCCGGGCTGGCCAGGTGCCGGATAGGCCTCGCCCGGCCAGACCGCGGGCTCCCGCGGGCTCGGCTGCCGCGGATCGCGATACTGGGGGCCGCGATACTGCGGGTCGGGGTAGGGCTGGGTCACCTGCGGGTCGCGATAGCCCTGGTCAGCACTGGCCTGGGTGGGCCGCCCGGTGGCGCGGCGACGTCCTGGTGCGCGGCGGCGCCCGGGGCTGCGGCCACGGTCAGGGCCGCTCCACCCAGCCTGGGGCGCTGGCGTATTCATCCGGCTCCTCGTGCGTGTCGGCGTCCTGCGCGGGCTTCCTGTTGACCGTATCCGTTTCGTCCGGCGATCTGCCGGGATCCGCGGGAGTAGCGTCCTGACCTGGGGAGCCGCTGGGCGGCGTGCGGCGCATACCGCGGCGCACCGCACGGACCGCGGAGGAGACCACGAACAGGCCGCAGGCCACCGCGATGATGACCAGCGCCTCGGTGCCGAAGTGGGTCGCGTCCACGGTGATCTGGGCGGCCGGCCCGGGCAGCGGCGACCCGTCCGGCGCGAGCAGGCTCACTTTGAGCGCGGTGGAGCCCGCGACCGAGGAGCGCACCCGGACCGCCACCGTCTTCTGCTGGAACTTGCCGATAGTGACCGGGACCGACTTGTACAGGATGGTCAGCCGGTTGGCCGGCGCCTGGACCAGCAGCCGGACGGTGACCGGCTGGCCCATCTTGTTGACGATGGAGACTGGCACCGGCCCGGACTTGCCGGTCAGCGTGACCTGGCCGCCGCCCTGGACGATGTGCACCAGGTGGGACCGGGCGGTGACGAAGCCGGAGACCCTGGACAGCAGCCGCTTGGCCTCGTGCGGGTCGCCGCGCCAGGCTGAGGATTCGATGGCCGCCACCGCGCCGGATAGGTACCGGGCGTCCCGCTGGCCGAGCACGCTGGCCTGCACCTTGATGGCCGCTTCCAGGCCGCGGACCTTGCGCAGCAGCGATTTGTGCAGCTCGCCCGGGCCGGCCTGCTGCTGCGGCGGCTGCTTACGGGCCACCTGTCCCGGGCCGGGGTGCTTAGCCAGCAGGTTGCTCAGGCTGGCCGGCCGCAGCCAGGGCGCCTGATCGGTCTCGGCCAGCAGCTGGCTGGCCAGCCCCGGGGCCGGGTTCCACTGCCGCGGCGGGGTGATGACCACGGAGCGGGGCAGGCCGGGCGACTCGGCCGCGATCATCGCGGTCTCGGCCAGGAACCGCTGCTCGGTGTTGAATGATGCCGCGGCGGACGACGTGGCCGCGGACGACGTATGCGCCGCGGTCGGCGCGTCCGCCAGCACCTGGGTCAGCGTGCTGTCGGCCAGCGCCACCCGCAAGCCCGCGTTCACCCCATCCGGGGTGCTGGTGATGGCGCTCGGCGTGTACCGCACCGGCTGCCTGGGCGGCATCATGCTGCTGTTCAGCACGACGGTGCCGATCCCGTTGGCGGCCAGGCTGCCGAGCACGCCGTAGTCGGCGATCCCGTCGGCGGGCCAGGCGATCCGCGCCGTGTTGGCCGGCCGCTGCACGCCGCCGAGCAGGCTGGGGCTGGCCGTCACTTCGCGCCCCTTGCTCAGCGCGTGGGCCAGGTCGTTGTCCAGGCCGGCGTGCGTCAGCGCGGACATGTCCACGTCCGCGTACGGGGTGGTGAAGAAATCCTGCTGCTGGGCCAGCGCGTGCACCTCGGCCAGCCAGGCTCGCGCGGCCGGGCTGGCCCGCCTTGTCTCGGTGCCGGTGCAGGTCGGCGTGCCGCCGACCTGGTAGGAGTGGGTCATCAGCGCTGCGCTGGACAGCAGGCTCGGGTCGATCGCCCAGGTGAGGCTGGCGCTCAGCCCGGCCGGGCTGGTGCCGTCGGCCAGCAGCCCGCCCAGCCGGCCGGTGCTGGCCAGGCTGGTGGCCAGGCCGTCATTCAGCAGCGAGTGGCAGGCCGCCTGCTCGGGCTGCCCGATCAGCGGCCAGATCCAGGCCAGCTGCTCCGGGTGGGTCAGCCCGGCGGCCCGGGCGCTGCCCGGCCAGAACGGCAGGAACGTGTAAGCGTCGGCCACCGGCGAACCCGCCGAGTCGAGCTGTGCGGCCAGCGGGTACACGCCGAAGCCGCTGGCGAAGCCCAGCGTGGCCACCGGGACGGTCACCGTCCAGTGCCGCGTCGTACCCGGCTTGAGACTGCCTGCCAGTTGGTCCACCGCCCCGGTCACCGGCGTATCCACCGGCAACTCCCCGGCCGCGTAGCTGGCCAGCTGGCTGCGGGTGGTGAACCGGGCGGTGGAGGACCACAGCTGGACGGCCAGGTCGGCCACCGGGCGGCCGGTCGGGTTGCTGACGATGCCGGACACGGTGACCCGCTTGCCCGGCCGGGCGATCTGCGGGCTGATCGAGGTAACGGCCACAGTCACCTGCTGCGGGCTGGCCGGGCGGGCCGAACTGGCGGCCGCGCCCCCCGCCGCGGCGGCGGACGCCAGCACGGCCAGGGCCGCGATGCCACCGGCCGCGGCCAGCTGCCTGAGCCGGCCGCGGGGTGTGAGACGCTGACGCGGCATGCCGGAAATGGTATTGCCGTTCCCTGGGTGCTCCTTCAGGTTCCGGGTGCATCCGGGCCCGCCGGATTTCCCCCTGACCTCACCTACCCCCTACCCTCAATGCCCGTGCCGGATACCCCATCCATCGGCCCGCGCGAGCAGAAAGCCGCCGCGGCGCTGCTGCGTGCGTCGGCCGCGCCCGCGCTGGAACTGGGCCGCGTGTTCGCCCGGCACGGGCATCAGCTGGCGCTGGTGGGTGGGACGGTCCGGGATGTCTTCCTCGGCCGCGCGCACAGCGACCTGGACCTGGCCACCGACGCGCTGCCCGAGCAGGTGCTGCAGATCGCCCAGGGCTGGGCCGATCAGGTGTGGCAGACCGGCATCGAATTCGGCACGGTCGGGCTGCGCAAGGGGCTGGTCGACTTCGAGATCACCACTTACCGGAGCGAGACCTACCGGCCGGAATCCCGCAAACCGGTCACCCGGTACGGCACTTCGCTGACCGAAGACCTGCGGCGCCGCGACTTCACGGTCAACGCGATGGCCGCGCCGCTGCCGTCGCTGGAACTGGTGGACCCGTTCGGCGGGCTGCGCGATCTGCGGGACAAGGTGCTGCGCACCCCGGGCCGCCCGGCCAGCTCGTTCACCGACGATGCGCTGCGCATCATGCGCGCGGCCCGGTTCACGGCCCAGCTCGGCTTCGCCGTGGTGCCGGAGGTGGCGGTGGCCATGCGCGAGCTGGCCGGCCGGCTCAGCGTGGTCTCGGCCGAGCGGATCCGCGGCGAGCTGAGCAAGCTGATGCTGGCGCCCGGGGCAGGCCCGGTGCGCGGCATCGAGCTGCTGGTGGACACCGGGGTGGCCGACGTGGTGCTGCCCGAGGTGCCCCGGCTGCGGCTGGAAACCGACGAGCACATGCGGCATAAAGATGTGTACCAGCACTCGCTGACCGTGCTGCAGCAGTCCATCGACCTGGAGCCCCGGTACGGCCTGGAGCCGGACCTGGTGCTCCGGCTGGCCGCGCTGCTGCATGACATCGGCAAGCCGAAGACGCGCAGCAAGCTGCCGGACGGGCGGGTCGCGTTCCACCACCACGAGGCGGTCGGCGCGGCGATGGCCCGGTCCCGGCTCAAGGCGCTGCGCTTCCCGGCCGCGGTGGTGGATCAGGTGAGCACGCTGATCGCGCTGCACCTCCGGTTCCACGGGTACGGCCCGGGGGAGTGGACCGATGCCGCGGTGCGCCGCTACGTGCGGGACGCCGGGCCGCAGCTGACCCGGCTGCACGTGCTCACCCGGGCCGACTGCACCACCCGGAACAAGGCCAAGGCGGCCCGGCTGGCCCGGGCGCAAGACAGCCTGGAAGAGCGGATCGCCCAGCTCAGCGCGCAGGAAGAGCTCGAGAAGATCCGGCCTGACCTGGACGGCCACCAGATCATGCAGATCCTCCGCCTGCCCCCGGGCCGGGACGTCGGCCGGGCCTATCAGTACCTGCTCGACCTGCGCATGGAGCACGGCCCGCTGGGCCAGGAACGGGCCACTCAGGAACTGCTCGACTGGGCCGAGCGAGTGGGGATATCCGGCGGGCCGGGCAGCGACCCGCCGCCGGACGACTCGCGGCCGACCAGCCAGTAGGCGGCCGCGGCGACCAGGTATCCCGCCGCGACCAGCGCGATGAGGGCCGGTGACCGGCCGTTAGCCGGCATGAACGCCGCGCCCAGCGCGGCCCCGCAGACGAACGTGATGTTGAACGTCATGTCGTAGAAGGCGAACACCCGGCCCCGGTAGGCGTCCTCCACCTGCTCCTGCAGGATGGTGGTCGCGCAGATGGCCAGGCCCTGCCCGACCAGGTTCAGCCAGAACCCGATGACCAGGAACGCGGGCTGGCTGAACGTCTCGCCCAGCGCACCCATGACGACCCCGGCGCTGGCCAGCAGCAGCGCCATCCAGGTCGGCTTACCCAGCCGCTTGGTCAGCCCCGGGGTGATCAGCGCCGCGCAGCCGTAGCCCACCGCCGAGACCAGGACCAGCACGGTGAAATGGCTGAGCGCGGTGTTGGCCCCGGCCGACCGGTAGAAGTAGTTCCGGTACAGCAGGATGGACATCAGGAACAGGACCCCGTAAAGCAGCCGGTTCGCCCCGGTGGCGCCGAGCGCGGCGGCCGGCCCGCGGCGCCGGAACAGGTACCGGGCCCCGGCCGCCAGCCCGGCGGCCACGTCCGCGATCTCGCCGAGCACCCGCCCGGGCGCTTTCTCCTCGGCGCCGAAGTTCGGCCCGAGCAGGTCGCGGCGCATGGTCCGGGCGACCACCCCGGCCAGCAGGTAGCAGCAGCCGCCGCCCAGCAGGGTGATGGCCGAGCCGGTCTGCCCGCCGCCGGTGGCCACGTGCACGCCCAGGCCGACCAGGCCGCCGACCGACGCCATGATGCCGCCCGCGGTGGGGGACACCGAGTTGGCCATCACCAGCTTGTCCGCGGGCACAACATGCGGCAGCGCGGCGGACAGCGAGGACAGGAAGAACCGGTTCACCCCGAGGACCAGCAGCACGCTGGCGTACAGCGGGACGCCCAGCTTGCCCGAGGCGACCAGCGCGGCGGTGAGCACCACGAACAGGGAGCGGAGTCCCGCCGAATAGACCAGGATCTGGCGTCGCGACCAGCGGTCGATGAACACCCCGGCGAACGGGCCGATCAGCGAGTAGGGCAGGTAGAGCACGGCGAACGCGGCGGCGGCCGACGCCGGGTTGGGGAACGTCGTGGTGTTGAAGAACACATAGGAGCCGAGCCCGGCGGTGAACACCCCGTCACCGGTCTGCGAGATCAGCCGGGTGGCAAACAGCCGCCGGAAATCCCGCTCGCGCAGCACGACACGCAAGTCGGCAACGAACGAGCTCGCGGGCAGGAACGGCACCCGATCAGCCTACGGTGCACCGCCCAGACCAGCACCGTGGCGAAGCCTTGATCATGGCCAACCGGTGGCGAATGTTTGCCTCCCGATTGACCACGATCGGGCGTTATGTATGGGTAGGGGTTAGCGCTCGATCTCGCCGCGGATGAACTGCTCGACCAGGTCGCGCGCCTCGTCGTCGCCGTACTGCCGCGGCGGGGACTTCATGAAGTAGGACGCGGCGGACAGCACCGGGCCGCCGATGCCGCGGTCCTTGGCGATCTTCGCGGCGCGGATCGCGTCGATGATCACGCCTGCGGAGTTCGGTGAGTCCCACACCTCCAGCTTGTACTCGAGGTTCATCGGGACGTCGCCGAACGCGCGGCCCTCCAGCCGGATGTAGGCAAACTTCCGGTCGTCCAGCCACGGCACGTGGTTGGACGGGCCGATGTGCACCGCGGCCTTCTCCATCTCATGCGGGATCTGCGAGGTGACCGACTGGGTCTTGGACACCTTCTTGGACACCAGCCGCTTGCGCTCCAGCATGTTCATGAAGTCCATGTTGCCGCCGAAGTTGAGCTGGTAGGTGCGGAGCAGTTCCACCCCGCGGTCCTCGAACAGCTTGGCCAGCACGCGGTGCGTGATGGTGGCGCCGACCTGCGACTTGATGTCGTCGCCGATGATCGGCACGCCGGCCGCGGTGAACTTGGCCGCCCACTCCGGGTCGGAGGCGATGAACACCGGCAGCGCGTTCACGAACGCCACGCCGGCGTCGATGGCGCACTGCGCGTAGTACCGGTCGGCCTGCTCGGAGCCCACCGGGAGGTAGGAGACCAGCACGTCCGCGCCGGACTCGCGGAGCGCGGCGGTGACGTCCACCGCCGGGTCGGCCGACTCGGAGATCATCTCCTGGTAGTACTCACCCAGGCCGTCCAGGGTCGGGCCGCGCTGCACGGTAAGGCCGGTCGGCGGCACGTCAGCGATCTTGATGGTGTTGTTCTCGCTCGCCAGGATGGCCTCGGACAGATCCCGGCCCACCTTCTTGGCGTCTACGTCGAACGCGGCCACGAACTCCACGTCGCGCACGTGGTAGGGGCCGAACCTGACGTGCATGAGCCCTGGGACCCGGCCCGCGGGGTCCGCATCCTTGTAGTACTCCACGCCCTGGACCAGGGAGCTGGCGCAGTTGCCTACGCCGACGATGGCTACCCGAACCGAACCCATGGGGGTTACTCCTTCTCTCAGCCGAATTGGTGGCTAAAGGTTGTTGTCTCGTTGTGGCGGGCTGTCCGCCTCGCGCTCGGACGCGATCAGCTCATTCAGCCAGCGCACCTCGCGCTCCACCGACTCCAGACCATGCCGGTGCAGCTCGAGCGTGTAGCTGTCCATCCGCTCCCGGGTCCGGGCCATGGCCCCGCGCACGCCGTCCAGCCGTTCCTCCAGCCGGCTGCGGCGGCCTTCCAGGATGCGCAGCCGGATGTCGGCCCGGGTCTGGCCGAAGAACGCGAAGTGCACCCCGAACCCGTCGTCGTCCCAGGCGTCCGGGCCGGACTCGGCCAGCAGGTCGTGCAGCCGCTCCTTGCCCTCCGCAGTCAGCCGGTAGACGATCTTGGACCGGCGGGACAGCGGCTTGGCCGCCCCTTCCGGGACCGCCGGGGCCTCCTCTGCGATCAGTCCGTGCGCGAGCAGCTCCTTCAGGCACGGGTACAGCGACCCGTAGCCGAAGGCGCGGAACGCGCCCAGCGTCGAGTTGAGCCGTTTGCGCAGCTCGTAGCCGTGCATCGGGGTCTCGTGCAGCAGCCCGAGGACTGCCAGCTCGAGCACGCGTGACCGTTGCCCGACCATGCCTGCCCGCACCTCCGTCCGCCGCTACTGGACAATGTGCCAAAGCGATGTATCGAACCGATACATCATCAAGATATGACGGGTGGACACATAGTGCAAGTGGGCTGGTCTGGCCGGTACCTGGGGTCCAGGGAGGCGCCCCTCCCCAGACACCGCTTACGCTGTCGAGAGTGGGGAGTCGCCGATCGGTCGTGGACTACGGGCTTGCTCGTCTGGCAACGCTCGCCTCGGTGCTGGCCGGGCACACCACGCTGGCCGATGTGTGTGACGCCCACCCCTACCTGCTCCGGGCGGCGAAATTTCATGGTGAGGCGACCGAGGTGGCCTGCCCGATCTGCCGCCGGACCAAGCTGACCCACGTCACGTACGTGTACGGCGACGAACTCGGGCCGTATGCCGGCCGAGTTAAGCAGGGACCGGAACTAGCCGAGATGGCGTCCGAATACGGGGAGTTCCGGGTATACGTGGTCGAGGTCTGCCAAAGTTGCTCATGGAACCACCTCGCCTCGTCCTATGTTCTCGGCACGGGTGAGCCAACCACCCGGCGCACCCGGCGTGCCCGTGCCGGCAAGTAACAGCGGGCCAGGCGCCGCCGTTCTTGGTTAGTGACGGCGGCTAGGGCACCGCCCAGCCAGGGCGGTCCAGGCGACTCCCGGCAGGAAAAAGTCAAAGACGCGGTAAGCAGTTGTGACGAATTTCTAACCCGCGCCGGATAGCCCGTGCCACCGGATACCGTGAGGCCCCAGCCTGACCCGCCCACGACTGCCCGCACCCAACCAGTGAGGACGCGTGAGTTACCCAGACTTCCCCGGTGCTTACCCTGACGCCGGTGATCCAGGCCGCCCCGGCCAGAGCGGCCGTCACGGGCGCGACTATGGCGCCGAGGACTACGGCTGGGACCGCGGCGGCGCCCCGCAGGGTGGCCGCCCGGGACGCCGGGCGGCCCGGGCCCAGCCGTCGCGCGGCCGGATGAGCGCCCGGGACCGGCTGGCCGCGCAGCTCGGCACCGGGCAGCCCGGCGGCGGGCCGGGCGGTTACCCGGATCGCCCGGCCAGGGCGGCTGCGGGCGGCTCCCCGCGTGGCCGGAATGGCGGCGGTAATGGCCACGGCGGTAACGGCCGCGGCCGGGGTGGCCGGCCGCGCCAGAAAGGCGACTGGTGGCGGCGCTGGACCTGGAAGAAGGCCGTTGGCCTGTCGCTGGCCACCGGGGGCGGGTTCATCATCCTGCTCGTCATCGGCTTCTTCTACGAGTACTCCTCGACCACGATCCCGGTCGCGTCCTCGTTCGCCACGGGCCAGGCGTCCCGGGTCTACTTCCGGGACGGCCACACCCTGGTCGGCATGATCGGCAACACCAACCGGCAGATCCTCAACTCCAATCAGATCCCGATCATGGTCAAGCACGCCATGGTGGCCTCCGAGGACAAGCACTTCTACGACGAGGGCGGCGTCTCGCCGACCGGCATGATCCGCGCCGCTATCACCGACCTGACCAGCGGGAAGGTCCAGCAGGGCGGCTCGACCATCACCCAGCAGCTGGTGCGCAACTACTACCTGGGCATCGGCGACTCGGAGACCGCGACCCGGAAGATCAAGGAGATCCTGGTCGCGGAGAAGCTGGCTGGTTCGGAGTCCAAGGACTGGATCCTCACCAACTACATGAACACGGTGCCGACCGGAGTCGGCATCTACGGCTTCGGCGCCGCCGCCCAGCAGTACTTCGGCGTGCCGGTCAGCAAGCTGACCGTGGCCCAGGCCGCGATGATCGCGGCCATGCCGCAGGCGCCCGACGGCTACAACCCGGATCCATCGAGTGGTGTTGGCTACAAGAACCTGGTGTACCGCTGGCACTACGTGCTGAACAGCATGGTCTCGATGGGCTGGCTGTCGCAGAGCCAGGCCAGCGCGCAGAAGTTCCCGAAGCTGGTGAAGGCGTTCAACAACTCCTGGTCCGGGTACCGCGGCTACATCATGGAGGCGGTCCAGAACGAACTGGAGACCACCTACCACTACTCGGCGGAGCAGATCGCCAACGGCGGGCTGCGCATCACCACCACGTTGAGCAAGCCGATGATGAACTCGCTCTACGCGTCGGTGAAGCAGGAAGAGTCGCTGATCAAGGGCGGCATGCCGAACTGGGCGCACGCCGGGGCGGTGCTGGAGCAGCCGAGCACCGGCGAGATCTGGGCCTTCTACGGCGGGCCGAACTACGAGGCCACGGCCAAGAAGTGCGCGAAGATCCGCTGCCAGTGGAACATGGCGCTGCAGAACCGGGAACAGGTGGGCTCGTCGTTCAAGCCCTATGTGCTGGCGCTGGCCCGGTCGCAGGGCATGAGCGTGAAGACCAGCACGCTGGACGGCCACACGCCACTGTGGATCCCGCCGGTCGCGAGCCCGATGACCTATGCGAGCCAGACCCAACCCACGAACTCCGCTGGCTATTACGAGGTGGGCAACGACGCGGGTGACGCGCAGGCCGCCGGGGTCAGCGTGGTCACCGCGTCGGCCTTGTCGCTGAACACCGCGTACACCGACCTGTATCACCGGGTGGCGGGCACTGACGGGCAGAACATCGTCCAGCTAGCCCAGTCGTTCGGCGTGGACACCAGCGCCTCCGGGCTGGCCACCATGCGCAGCGAGGTCGGCACCGCGCTGGGCCAGGCGTCGCTCACCGTCGAGGAGCAGGCCAGCACGTTCTCCACGCTGGCCAACAACGGCCAGTACATCTCGCCACACGTGATCCTGCAGATCCAGCAGCAGCTGCCCAACGCCCCGATGACCACCACCAACGCGAAGGTGACCAGGCGGATGGTGCTCACGCCGGCCGAGAACTCCGACGTGGACTACGCGCTGTCCTTCGACACCAAGCCCGGTGGCACGGCGGCCACCGCGGGGCTGCCCGATGGCCGGGCGATCATCGCCAAGACCGGTACCACCAACCTGTCCCAGTCGGCCTTCTTCATCGGCTCGATCCCGCAGTTCACCCTGGCCGTGGGCTTGTTCACCAACGAGCAGGGCTGCCCCACGAAGGTGTCCGGCTGCACCGCCGCGGCCAACCAGGAGAGCGCGCCGCCGGCCGGCGTGCAGACCCTGTACGGGCTGGCCGGCCTGCAAGGCTACGGCGGCCAGGAGCCGGCCTCCATCTGGCACAACTTCGCCATGAAGGAATTCGCCCCGATGCAGGTGCAGAGCTTCCCGGCACCGGACTTCGGCGGCAGCTCGTGGAACCTGCTCGGGCCGTACACGCCCAAGCCGAAGAAGGTCCACCCGGTGCCGCAGCCCAGCGTCACCTGCCAGGGGTTCTTCTTCGGCCGGCACTGCCACAAGAACCAGGGCGGGGGGTCGCCCACCCCGAACCCGACGCTGCCCGGCACGCAGGTGACGGCGACCCCGACTCCGACGATTAAGCTGCCCGGCGCCCGGCGCTGAGAGAGAAGATAGGAGGGCGCCGGCCGGCGGTGGCCGGCGCCAGGACCGTCTACCTCTACGGAGCGTGGTGACCGACACACCGGCCGGCCTGTCCGGCCAGGAACCACCGGCCGGGCAGCGCTTCCAGGCTGGGCGGCTGGCGTTGCTGGCCGGATCCACCTCGGCCCTCATCACCGCCGGCGTGCTCGGCTCAGTGCTCGGGCTGACCAACAAGTGGGCCTGCCGGGCCGGGGCCTGGAACGGCTACCTCACCCAGTTCCAGGCGCACTGCTACACCGACATCTACCCGCTGTACTTCAACGAAGGACTGTCCGCCGGGAAGGTGCCGTACGCGGGCCACCCGGTGGAGTACCCGGTGCTCATCGGCGGGGCCATGCAACTGGTCGGCTGGCTGGTCCGGCCGATCAGCGACCCGTTCGTCCGGGGCCGCGAGTTCTTCGACGTCACCGTCGTGCTGCTGAGCATCTTCTTCGTGGCCGGCGTGCTGGCCACCGGCTACCTGGCCGGCCGGTCCCGGCGGTGGACCGCGCTGGGCGTCGCGCTGGCCCCCGCGGTCATCCTGGGTGCGTTCATCAACTGGGACCTGGTCGCGATGGGCCTGGCCATGCTCGGCATGGCGGCCTGGGCGGCGCGCCGCGGCGTGCTGGCCGGGGTGCTCATCGGGCTGGCCGTGGCGACCAAGTTCTACCCGCTGCTCTTCCTCGGCCCGCTGCTGCTGCTCTGCTGGCGGGCGGGCCGGATGCGTGAGTTCTGGGTGACGGCCGGCTCGGCGGCCGCCGCGTGGCTGGTGGTCAATGTGCCGGTCATGATCATCGCCCCGTCCGGCTGGGCCCGGTTCTATCTGCTCAACGAGAGCCGCTCCGCGGACTGGGGCTCGATCTGGTACTTCTTCGAGACGGAACACTGGCCGCTCATCGGCACGATCAACCTGCACAGCCTCAACGCCCTTTCGTCGCTGGTGTTCCTGGCCGCTTGCCTGGGGATCGCGCTGCTGATCATGGCTGCGCCGCGGCGGCCCCGGCTGCCGCAGGCGTTCCTCCTGGTGCTGGCCGCGTTCCTGCTGTTCAACAAGGTGTGGTCACCGCAGTACGTGGTGTGGCTCGCGCCGCTGGTGGTGCTGGCCCGGCCCCGGTTCGGCGCCTATGCGCTCTGGCAACTGGCCGAGGTGGGTTACTTCTTCGCCATCTGGGCCTACCTGATCACCGTGTCGGTGACTGGGCCGGCCGCCGTGGACGGCATCAGCAGCGGGCTGTATTTCACCGCCCTGCTGGCCCGGTTCCTCACCGTGCTGCTGCTCTGCGCGCTGGTCATCCGGGACATCCTGCACCCGGCCGGGGACGTGGTCCGGGCCGGTGGGGCGGACGACCCGGCAGGCGGCGTACTGACCGGCGCGGCCGACCGGGTGGTGCTCCGGCTCCCGGCCCGGCGCAGCCGTCGGCCGGAGACGGTGCCAGCCCAGCGCTAGCCCCGCGCCAAAGGGGGCGCCTCAAAGCGCCCCCGGAGGCGCAAGGAGAGCACTGCGTAGCCAGCGGATGTCAGTGGCGGGATCCGGCGTTTCGCAAATAACTGGTGCGCCTGCCGAGCGGATCACGTCGACCAGAATCATCGGGTCGATGGTGCCCTGTTCCATCCCGGCGTGCCGGTCCCGGCCCGAGCCGAACTCGTCCCGGGAGTTGTTGCAGTGCACCAGGTCGATCCGGCCGGTGATCGCCTTGACCCGGTCCGCGATCCCGGCGAGCTCCTCGCCGCTGGCGTAGGCGTGGCAGGTGTCCAGGCAGAACCCGACGTTCTCACCCGCGGCCGCGTCCCACAGCCGGGCCACCGAGTCCAGGCCGCGGGCCATGGTGTGCTCGCCGCCCGCGGTGTTCTCGATCAGCATCGGCACCGGGCGCTCGGTCCGCTCGACCGCCTTGCGCCAGTTGTCGTAACCCACCGCCACGTCCTGGCCGGCCGTCACCCCGCCGCCGTGCACGATCACGCCGCCCGCGCCGATCTCGGCCGCGGCCGCCAGGTACTGGCCGAGCAGGGTCCGGCTCGGGATGCGGATCCGGTTGTTCGTGCTGGCCACGTTGATCCGGTACGGGGCGTGGATGAACGCCTGCACGCCCGCGCTTTCGAGCGCCTTGCGGAGGGCCGCCGCGTCGCCGCCGGGGAAGCTGGGCTTGGCCCAGCCCTGCGGGTCGCCGAGGAAGAACTGGACGACCGGGGACTCGGTGGCCTCGGCCGCGGCCAGCGGCTGGTCGTCATGCACATGCGGTCCGATGCGGAGCATGCTCCCGAGATTAGCCGGAGGTGCCGACGGCCGGGTTACGGCGTGAGGCCGCCGTTGGCCAAGCCCAGGCACAGCCCGACGAACGCGGCGACCAGGCCGGTCACGATGAGCATGCGCTCCTGCCGGGTGGCCGAGACGAGCTGGCTGTACAGCCCGACCGCGAGCGCGGCCAGGCCGAGCCAGGTCGCGGTGACGTGCGCCCACGCGCCTGTCGCGACGTAGTTGGACAGGAAGCCGGCGATGCAGGCGACCAGGCCAGCGACCAGCGTGAAGAGGGTGAGCACATTCTCCACCGGGTGACGCTGCCCATCCGCGTTCAGCGTGACCCGCGGCAGGCGCATCCGGGCCCGCTCGGCCGTGCTGCTGCGCACTCCGGTGTCTTGCGGCATGGGAGCCCCTTCGGACATAGGTGCCCGGCGACGGATCTACCGGACGTTGTGCCCGCCACCGGGCGGGTGGAATCCTGAGCCAGGTTGTCGGTGTGCCCTGGTAGTCTGATTCGGCTGCAACCGCCAGCGGCGTGCTCGCCGGCTTGGCGTGGTGGCCCCTCCTGCCACGGAGAGACCGTGGCCGCATCAGTCCAGAGGAGGCATGTTCCAGCATGCGCCGCTATGAGATGATGATCATTCTCGATCCTGCCCTGGAAGAGTCGACCGTCCAGCCGTCGCTCGACCAGTTCCTCTCGGTGATCAGCACCGGGGGTGGCAGCGTCGACAAGATTGACGTGTGGGGGCGGCGTCGGCTCGCCTACGAGATCGAGAAGAAGCCCGACGGCATCTATGCGGTCGTCGACATGGTCGCGGAGCCGGATGCGGTATCCGAGCTCGACCGTCAGCTCAGCCTCAACGAGGCTGTCCTGCGGACCAAGATCCTCCGTCCGGAAACGCACTGAGCTCTGCTGGCTGTGATTCCGGCACACCCCCCGAACTATTGACCAGGAGCAACCTCGATGGCAGCAGGCGACACCCAGATCACGATCGCCGGCAATCTGGTCGACGATCCCGAGCTCCGCTACACCCCGACCGGCCAGGCGGTGGCCAAGTTCCGGGTGGCCTCCACCCCCCGGTTCCGCGACCAGCAGTCGGGCGAGTGGAAAGACGGCGACTCGCTGTTCCTCACCTGCAACGTGTGGCGGCAGGCCGCCGAGAACGTGGCGGAGAGCCTGCAGCGCGGCATGCGGGTGATCGTTAGCGGGCGGCTGCGGCAGCGCTCGTACGAGACCCGGGAAGGCGAGAAGCGCACCGTGTACGAGGTCGAGGTGGACGACGTCGGCCCGTCGCTGCGCAACGCCTCGGCCAAGGTCACCAAGTCCAACCGCTCCGGCGGCGGTGGTGGTGGTGGTGGCGGCTTCGGTAGTGGCGGCGGTGGTGGCGGCGGCGGCGGCGGCAACCCCGGTGGTGGCGGCCAGGGTGGATCCGGCGGGTATGGTGGATCGTCCGGTGGCCGGGCCAGCGAAGACCCCTGGGCGTCCGACGCCGGCGGCTTCGGTGAAGGGTCCTCCGACGAGCCTCCGTTCTGAGCCGGCCTCCAGCACTGGTCCTAACTAACTAACCGACCATCCCCGCATGCGCGGGGCTCTATCAGGAGCACCATGATGGCAAAAGCACCAATCCGTAAGCCCAGGAAGAAAGTCTGCCTGTTCTGCCAGGAGAAGATCTCCTACGTGGACTACAAGGACACTGGGCTGCTCCGTAAGTTCATCTCCGACCGCGGCAAGATCCGGGCCCGGCGGGTTACCGGGAACTGCACGCAGCATCAGCGCGACGTCGCCAAGGCGATCAAGAACGCCCGCGAGATGGCGCTGCTGCCGTACACCAGCACGGCACGCTGACCGGGAGACGAACGATGGGCACACCGATGAAGCTGATCCTCACCAACGAGGTCACCGGCCTGGGCGCGCCCGGCGACGTGGTCGAGGTGGCCGCCGGCTACGGCCGTAACTACCTCGTCCCGCGTGGCCTGGCCATGCCGTGGACCCGGGGCGCCGAGAAGCAGATCGAGCTGATCAAGCGGGCCCGTTCGGCCCGGGACATCCGGGGCCTGGATGACGCGCGGGACGCGGCCAAGCGACTGGCCGCGCTCACCGTGCGGCTGGATGTGCGGGCCGGGGCCGCTGGGCGGCTGTTCGGCTCGGTGAGCGCGTCGGACATCGCCACCGCGGTGCGGAAGGCGGGCGGCCCGGAACTCGACCGGCGGCGGATCGAGGTGACCACGCCGATCCGGACGGTCGGCACGCACCAGGTCACCGTCCGGCTGCACCCGGAGGTCAGCGCCACGCTGGACGTCGAGGTCAGCGGCACCTGACCCTGGCTTGTCCAGGCCCGGCCGGGCCGCCCCCGGCCGGGCCTAAGCCTTTGCGGCACAGCCTTTTGCCGTGCAGTTATGCCCGGTATCCCGGCAGCCGCTGGGCCAATTCGGGATCGATGGCGGCCACCATCGCCCACAGGGCTGCTACCCGGCCGGCCAGTGTGTCCATCCCTTCCCCCGCCGCGTCCTCAGCGAGTTCGTCGATCGCGGTGCCGATGAGGGCGAGCCGGGGATCGGGCATCGAACACATGCTCGGATCCTAGGGCAGTATGGCCGTCATCGCGGCGGGTTTCCGCGCGCCTGGCTGCCCCGGATCTCACGTCGCCTGTCACGTTCCGTATGTGGATAACTTCCCTCCACGTGTGGACGCTGAGCCGGGCCAAAGTTTTTTCTGCACACATCCGGTGGACTACATAACTGCAGGCAGTAGCGGTGCGGCTGGCCGGGGGCGGTCGTCATCCCCAGCTCTTTCCCCAGGCTGCGCACAGCGCCGGCGGCGTGTCTGCACAGCCTGTCCACAGGGCTGTGCACAGCGCGACTGGACGCTGCGGCGAGCCAGAAGCAGACTGTCAGACCTGCCGACTACAACAGGGGTAGCGGCCATTCGCGCCGCTGTGGTCTGGGTCATCGGGGAGGTGGTATCTGGTGAGCGTTGCCGAGATCGCTCCCCGGGACGGGGGATTCGACCGCACCCCACCGCACGACGTGGCAGCCGAGCAGTGCGTGCTCGGCGGGATGCTGCTGTCCAAGGACGCGATCTCGGATGTGATGGAGACCATCCGACCGGATGATCACTACCGGCCCGCGCACCAGATCGTGCACGAGGCCATCCTGGAACTGTACGGCCGGGGTGAGCCCGCGGACCCGGTCACCGTCTCCGACCTGCTGAACAAGCGCGGTGAACTGACCCGCATCGGCGGCCCCACCTACCTGCACACGCTGATCGCCTCGGTGCCCACCGCGGCCAACGCCGGCTACTACGCCCGGATCGTCCGCGAGCGCGCCATCCTGCGCCGCCTGGTCGAGGTCGGCACCCGCATCGTCCAGCTGGGCTACTCCGGCGACGGCGAAGCCGATGAGCTGGTGGACCGGGCCCAGGCCGAGGTCTACGGGGTCACCGAGCGGCGGGTCAGCGAGGACTACCTGTCCCTGTCTGAGATCATGCCCGGCGCGCTGGACGAGATCGAGGCGATCGGCAGCCGCGGCGGCGGGATGGCCGGCGTACCCACCGGCTTCGCCGACCTGGACGCGCTCACCAACGGCCTGCACCCCGGCCAGATGATCGTCATCGCAGCTAGGCCCGCTGTCGGGAAGGCGCTGGCGCTGTCCACCCCGCTGCCCACCCCTGACGGCTGGACCACGATGGGTGAGGTCCAGGTCGGGGACCGCCTGATCGGTGCGGATGGCCAGCCGGTGACGGTCGTGGCGGCCACCGAGGTGATGCACGGTCGACCGTGTTTCGAAGTGGAATTCTCGGACGGCGAGGTCATCCTGGCCGACGCCCAGCACCAGTGGCTGACCTGGACCCGGGCCGCCAGGCGCTATGACGCGCAGATCAGAGGGTTGCAAACGTACAGTGCAACGCCGGTCCCGCCGCAGGTGATCACCACCGGGCAGATCGCCAGCACGATGCGCTGCGAGACAGCGGATCACCGCCCCAACCACTCGGTGCAGTTGGCCAGTGCGCTGGAGCTGCCCGAGGCGGACCTGCCCATACCTCCGTACGCACTTGGAACATGGCTCGGCGACGGCCACACGGCCAGTGCGCGATTCACCACGGCAGACCCGGAAGTCGCCGCCGCCGTGGAAGCTGCCGGGCTGGTCGTGGTCAAGCAGAGGAGTCGGCTCAACTATCGGATGGCGCTCCGCACCGAGGTCAACACGGTCTCCGAGCGAGTCTGTGTCGTGTGTGGAACAAGCTTTGTGCCGAAGAACGACCAGGTGCGCACCTGTGGGCGGATCTGCGGTGGGAAGGCCAGGTTCTCCACACCGCCGGTGCCCGCGCCCCGATGCGGACGGTGCGGTGGTCCGAGGGTTGGGCAGTTGCCGACTGTCGGGCTCTGCAACACCTGCTGGCGTGCGCACGGCAGCGTGCAGGCCGAGTTGCGGACGATGGGACTCCTGGGGCACAAGCACATTCCCGTTCGGTACCTCCGCGCCTCTATCGCTCAGCGGCGCGAACTGCTGGCAGGCCTCCTCGATACGGACGGGACCGTGACGGCCAGTGGATCCATCCAACTGGCCGTGACTAGCCAGGAGCTCGCGGCAGGCGTCCGCGAGCTCGTGCTCAGCCTGGGATACCGCTGCTCCATGAGTACGAAGCGAGTGCGCGGCCGCCACGAGGACTCGTCTACCTGCTACATGGTTAACTTCACCACCACTGACCAGGTCTTCCGGCTGCCCCGCAAGCAGCAGGTGCATCAGGAAAGGTTGCGCCACCACCCGCAGCGCACCCGGTGGCGGTACATCGTGGACGTGCGGTCGATGCCATCGGTGCCAGTGCGCTGCGTGCAGGTGGACAGCGCGGACCACCTGTACCTGGCGGGCCACGGGATGATCCCCACGCACAACTCGACCCTCGCGCTGGACTTGGCCCGGGCGGCGACGATCAAGCACAGTATGCCGACGGTGATCTTCAGCCTGGAGATGAGCCGCAACGAGATCACCATGCGACTGCTGTCCGCCGAATCCCGGGTGCCGCTGCACAGCATGCGGACCGGCCAGATGGGTGAGGAGGACTGGACCCGGCTGGCCCGGCGGATGAGCGAGGTGGTGGATGCGCCGCTGTTCATCGACGACTCACCCAACATGTCGATGATGGAGATCCGGGCCAAGTGCCGTCGGCTCAAGCAGCGGCAGGACCTGAAGCTGGTCATCGTGGACTATCTGCAGCTGATGAGCTCACCCAAGCGGACCGAGAACCGGCAGCAGGAAGTCTCCGAGATGTCCCGGTCGCTCAAGCTGCTGGCCAAGGAGATCGACGTCCCGGTCATTGCCATCTCCCAGCTCAACCGTGGGCCGGAGCAGCGCACCGACAAGCGGCCTCTCCTCTCTGACCTGCGCGAGTCGGGCTGTCTCACGGCTGACACCAGGATCCTGCGCGCGGACACCGGGGCCGAAACCACGCTGGGTGAGCTAGTTGCCAGTGGGGAGCGAGACGTCCCGGTCTGGTCACTCGATGAGCGGCTGCGGCTGATCCCGCGGACGATGACGCACGCCTTCCCGAGCGGTACCAGGGAGGTCTTCCGAGTTCGGCTGCGCTCCGGCCGTGAGGTGCAGGCCACCGCCAACCACCCCTTCCTCACCTACGACGGATGGCGCAAGCTCGGGTCCCTGGACGTCGGCTCCCGGGTGGGCGTGCCACGCCATACCCCGGGGCCGCTGCGGCTGCGGCCGGTGCCGGACGCCGAGGTCGTCATGCTTGCCCAGCTGCTCAGCGGTGACGTCCCCGAGCAGGCCCTGCCAGTCCCGCTGTTCTCGGCGCCCAGGAGCCAGGTCGCCGTCTTCCTGCGCCACCTCTGGGGGGCGCAGGGCTGCATCTGGTGGGACGCCCGGGCGGAGCAGTCGCGGATCTATTACCCGTGCCAGAGCCGTCGGCTGGTCGACGACCTGGCCAGGCTGTTGCTCCGGTTCAACGTGCTGACGCACATCGTCCAGGTGGGCCCGGGTGACCGCCCGCGCCGTTACCTGCTGGTGGTGGACGGCGCCGAGGATCAGCTGCGTTTCCTGGATGGGATCGGCATCCCCGGGACCAGTGGGCCAATCGCCGCGGTCGCGCGGGAAAGGCTGCTCAGGTCGGCCAAGCAGGACGCGGCGACCGTCCCAGGCCGCACCGACGTGTGGGAACGGGTGGGGCGGATCCTGGCCACGCGGTGGCCGTCGCTCCGCGAGCCGGCCACTCGGCAAGGACCCGATGAGCGGCCTGGGCGGGAGCAGCTGGCCCGGGTGGCCACGATCCTCGGTGATGCGGAGCTGGACATGGTGGCCACCAACGACATCTTCTGGGACGAGATCGCGTCGGTGGAGAGCCTGGGCGAACAGCCGGTTTTCGACGCGGCCGTGCCCGGCACGCACAACTTCGTGGCCAACGGAATCAGCCTGCACAACAGCATCGAGCAGGATTCCGACATGGTGATCCTGCTGCACCGCGAGGACGCGTACGAGCGTGAGTCACCTCGAGCGGGCGAAGCGGACCTTATTGTTGCCAAGCACAGAAATGGGCCGACTGCCACGGTGACCGTCGCCTTCCAGGGGCACTACAGCCGCTTCGTGGACATGGCGCCAGGCTGAGCCGGATGGCTGTAGGATCTCACGCCCCGTGCCCGTCGGCTTCGCCATCGCATGCGCCGACCGGGGCCGCAGGCCAGGCCGTGGGGTCAGTTGGTGAAGCGGGCGGCGAGTTCGGCTATCCGGTTGGGCCGGTGCTCTTGGCGCATCCGGCCGGCGCGTTCTAGCAGGCTCATGCCGTGTAGTGCGCTCCAGAGCAGTTCGGTCGCCGTTCCGTCGTCGTCATTGCCGAGTGCGGCGCCCAGCGCGTTGAAGCCGGAACGCAGTTCGGTCTCCGCGTCGTCCTGCGCAAAGCGCGCATCGATCGGCAACTGGAACATCGCCTCGTAGAGCGACGGATGCGTCGCGGCGAAGCCCAGGTACACGTCCGCCACCGCTGCAACCGCCTGCGGACCTGTCTTGCCCCCCATGGCCGCCCGCGTCGCCGCCGCCAGTTCCGCGAAGCCTGCGAGCGCCACTGTGCGCATGATCTCTGTCTTCCCGCCCGGGAAGTGACCGTAGAGCACGGGCTGCGTGTATCCGATCGCGTCGGCAAGACGCCGCGACGTGACAGCCGTCCACCCGTCGGCCTCGGCCATGGCCCGGGCTGCGTCGAGGATCTGCTGCCTGCGCTCGGCCACGCGCCGCGCGCGGGCATCTTCCTTCGTCATGGTTCCTCCCCTTGCATTCCGGCTCGTGACAACCTATGTTAGCAGTGCTAGAAATCCTAGCGCCGCTAGAAAAAGGGATTGTCATGCTCGCCACGCTCGCTGTCATCACCTCAACCGTCGTTGGCGTCATGGTTGGCGTCGAGTTCGCCGTCGCGGTCTTCGTCGGCCCGATCCTGCGGCGGCTGCCCGTCGGGTCCTGGATTGAGGCCAGCGCCGATGGCGCCCGGGTGCTTGGCCGCGTGATGCCGTTCTGGTACGTCGGATCCCTGCTCCTCACGGCCTGGCTGGCCGCCGCTAAATGGGGCGGGCCGGCCGGTGACGCGGCCGTCGCGGCCGCGGGCCTGCTCGTCGTGAGCGTCGTCATGTCGGTCACCCTGCTCGTCCCGATCGCCAACCGCTCCGCGACGTGGACAGCCGACCATCACCCCGCCGACTGGCGCGAGCAGCAACAACGCTGGGACCGGCTGCACTATGCGCGGGTGGCGATCATCCTCGCGGCGTTCGTGCTGACGCTCGTCGCCGGGACAGTCGCCTGAGCGCGGGCCGCGCAAGGAAATGCCACGAGTTTGAGACTGATCATGGTGGCAATGCGGTGAGACAACTGAGAAAGCCCAGGTCACGCAACTGGGACTCCCGCCATCGACTGGCTGGCGGTTCAGCGGGTGCTGGCGGCCGATGTGCCGGTGGTCGTTTATGACCGTGGCGAATCGGCTGGAGAGTACGGGCCTGCTTAGCTTGGGCGGGCCAGTGCCCTGCTGGCCCGCCCAAGGGGAAACGGCACGCTTATCCGCCGATAGCTGCTGGTTCGGCGGTGATGTCCTGTTCGGTGACTGGCTGGCGGGCGAGTTTGCTGGGCCACCAGTTCCACCGGCCGAGGTCGAGGTTGAGGGCGGTGACCAGGATGGACCTGACCACGATGGTGTCCAGCAGCACGCCGAACGCCACGGCGAAGCCGAGCTCGGCCAGGAACGTGACCGGCAGCGTCGCGAGCGCGGCGAAGGTGCCCGCCAGCACGCAACCGGCCGAGGTGATGACCCCTCCGGTGGCCGCCAGCCCGGCGAGCGCCCCGTGCCGCGGGCCGTATTTGCCCGCCTCCTCCCGTACCCGGGTCATCAGGAAGATGTTGTAGTCGATTCCCAGGGCGACCAGGAAGACGAAGACGAACAGCGGGAACGAGGTGTCGGCGCCGCCGAAGTTGAACACGTGGTTGAACATCAGCGCGCTGACACCCAGCGCTGCGGCGAACGACAGCACCACGGTGGCGATCAGCATGATCGGTGCGATCAGGGCCCGCAGCAGCAGCGCCAGGATCAGGAAGACCACCACCAGGATGACCGGGATGATCACCGCGCGGTCATGCGCCGAGGCGCGCTTGACGTCCAGGTTGATCGCCGTGTTGCCGCCGACGAGCGCGTTCGCGCCGGGAACCGCGTGCACCGCGGCCCGGACCCGGTCGATGGTGTTGTATGCCGCCTGGCTGTCCGGGGCGGTAGTGAGCGTGCCCTGCAGGTAGGCGTGGCTGGCCTTGCTGAATGGCCCGACGACGCTGGTGATTCCCGGCGTGGCCCGCAGCGCCACGGCCAGCTGCGCGGCGTGGGCCGGGTTGCCAAGGACGATGACGGGCTGTCCGGCGCCGGCCGGGAAGTGCTGGTCGATGACCGTCTGCCCGACGACCGAGTCCGGGGTGTGCCGGAATCCTTCTGCGGTGGTCAGGCCGCCGGCCTTCAGGCCGGTCAGGCCGAGCGCCATCGCGCCGAGGATCAGGGCGGTGACGACCCAGACCACCCTCGGCCGGATGGCGATGCGGCGGCCTATCCGCGCCCAGAATCCCTTCGTCGTCGGCTCCTCCGTCCCGTAGGCGGGCTTGACCGGCCAGAACAGCCAGCGGCCGAAGATCACTAGCAGGGCGGGCAGCAGCGTCATCATGGCCAGCAGCGCCACTCCGACGCCGATCGCCAGCACCGGTCCCAGGCTGGCGGTGGAGGCCAGCTGCGCGATGGTCAACGTCAGCAGGCTGACGATCACGGTGCCGGCGCTGGCGATGATGGCCGGCCCGGCCCGGCGCAGCGCGACTGCCATCGCCTCGTGCCGGTCCTCGTGCCGGCGCAGCTCTTCCCGGTACCGGGCGGTCAGCAGCAACGCATAGTCGGTTCCCGCGCCGAATACCAGCACCAGCAGGATCCCGGCGCTCTGCGCGTTGACGGTCAGGCCGTGCCTGGCCAGCAGGTAGATCAGTCCCTGCGCGGTGGCCAGCGCGACGCCGGCCGACAGCACCGGCATGAGCCACAGCACCGGGCTGCGGTAAGTGATCAGTAGCAGCACGATGACGACCGCCAGCGTCGCGTACAGCAGGACGCCGTCGATGCCCTTGAACGCGTTGGCCGAGTCGGCGGCGTTGCCCAGCGGGCCGGCGATATGGAAGGTCAGTCCGTTCGCGTTGGCGCGAGCGATGGTGCGCAGCGTGGTCGCGGCAGCCGAGGCGCCGTTCCAGCCCTTCGACCCGAGGTTGACCGGGACGATAGTTTCGGCGGCCTTGCCGTCGCTGGAGAAGACTGGGCCGGTCACCTGGCCGTGCACCGCGTTGGCCACGCCGCGGAACCGGAGGGCGTCGGCTTGCGCCTTGGCCTTGTCGGCGCTGGTCAGGCCCGACGGGCGGTCATAGACCACGACAGCGGCGTAGATGTTGGGCGACTGGAACCGCGACTGGATGTCCAGCACCTTGGTCGACTCGGCCGCGGCCGGCAGCCAGGCCGACGCGTTGTTCTTTTCCGCGCCGGTGAGCTTGCCCCCCAGCGGGCCGAGCACAGCCACGATGATCAGCCAGAACACCAGGACAGCCCACTTGGTCCGGCGTCCGGCCGGGACACGGATGATAGCGCTGGCTTTACTCATGCCTCGATCTCCTTTTGGTC
>DASXIN010000105.1:0-14264 GCA_036497945.1 Streptosporangiaceae bacterium
TCGTCGCGGTCCAGCTCGGCGGCCAGGGCGCCCACGGTGGCCGCGGCGGTGCGCACCCGCTCGCCGCGCATCGAGCCGGAGACGTCGACGGCCAGCACGATGGACCGGCGGGTCCCGACGCGCTCCCGGACGATGATGTCGTCATCCTCAGGCGCCGGATTCTGCGCGAGACTGTCCAGGGTGGCATCCAGGTCGATATCGCCTGCGCCGCCACGGTAACGGACGCTGGCCAGCTCACCGGCGCCGCGGCGGGAGCTGATGTCGTGGCGCGGGCGCGGAACGGCCAGCCGCGCGGCGATCTGCCGGGCCCGCCGGACTGTTTCCAGGTCCGGCTCGCCGCCGGCCGGGGCGGCGTCGAGGAGCTGCGCCGGCTCGTCAGTGGTACCGGGCGCGCCGCTGCCCGGCCCGCCCCCGGGCCGGTCACGGCGCTGGCCGACCGCGCTGAGGACCAGGCCTCCCGCGCCGCCCGCGCTGGCCTCGAACAGTGTCGGCTCGGTGTCTAGCCGTTTCGGCTGGCGCCGCAACGGCGTCAAACCGGGCTGGGCGCCGCGGCTGGCCCGCCTGACGATCGGCGTATCGGCCTGCACACCTCTTCAACCCGGTGCCGCCGCGGCCGGGGTGAGGACGAAATGGTCCTCCCAGATCTGCCGCAAGACCGCTTCGGGCGTGGCGTCGACGGTCTCATCGAGCTGGATGCGCCCGGAAAGAGCCACCACCATGGCGTCGAATACGGCATCCGCGTAGGTCTGCCGGGCCGGATTGCCGCCGGTCAGCTGGCCGCTTCCGCCGGAGTCGCGGATTCCCCGCAGCGCTACCAGCTCCCCGGCCACCAGCGTCAGGTCGATGGCGCCCCGCACGCTGCTGCCCTGCCGCACGTCGGGGTGAGCGCGCGTGGCGCGGGTCACCGCCACCGCGTCGGCCACCAGGGCGGCGGCGAGCCCCGCCGGGACCTCATCGGGCGGCAGCGGGGCTCGCAGCCTGACGATGCCGCGCTCGGATTCCTCGTCCTGGTAGGTCACCGCCAGCCGGCACAGCCGGTCGTGGATGGACGTCGAGAGCCGGGTGGTGCCGACGTTGTCGTAGGGGTTCATCGTCGCGATCACCCGGAAGGTTGGCCGCGCGGCTATCCGGCCGACCCGGGGGACCGCGATCTCGCGCTCGGCCATCGCGGTCAGCAGCGTGTTCAGCGTGTCCTCCGGGGCC
Source organism: Streptosporangiaceae bacterium (assembly GCA_036497945.1). GTDB lineage: Bacteria > Actinomycetota > Actinomycetes > Streptosporangiales > Streptosporangiaceae > RYN-230. Next base: position 1,204 of record DASXIN010000105.1, read on the forward strand.
CGGTTGAACTCCTCGATATACAGGAACCCGCCTTCCCGCATGGCCTCCAGCAACGGGCCGTCGACGAAGTTGGCCGCACTGTAGCCCTCATGCAGCACCTGGGCCGGGTTGTAGTAGCCGGTCAGCTTGGCCGGGGTGAGGTCGGCATTGCCCTCGACGAACACCAGCGGCACGCCCCATTCCGCGGTGATCGCCCGCAGCAGCGTGCTCTTGGACGTTCCCGGCGGCCCCTCGACCAGCATGTCCCGGCCCGCGGCCACCGCCGCCAGGATCAGCTCGAGCTCACGCTCGCGGCCCACCACCCGGGCCGCGATCCGGGCCCGGGTCGGGCCGAGCTGCGCCAGGTCAGCGTACCCGGCCCGGCTGCCATTACCGCTGACATCGCTTCCGGCGATCATGCCGCGGCCGACCCGGCCAAGTCGGCCTCGCTCGCGCCAGGGTAAAACCGCCTTGCGCTCTCGATCTCCTCGGCGATGTCGACCGCGATGATGTCGGCGCCTTCGGCGGCCAGACGGACCGCGTGGCTGCGGCACTGGCCGCATGCCGCGCCAGTGATGAAGGCGACCTTGCCCGCTGCTCGTCCGGCCATCTGCTTTCTCCCCTCAGATCCGGTACCGGCGGCGCCGGCTCAGCGGGTCGTGTTCCCGGCGTCGACGGTGAACTCCAGGCCGGTCACGTACTGGGCCTCGTCGGAGGCCAGGAACAGCACCGCGTTGCTGATATCGCGCGGCTCGACGACCTCCACCGGCAGCGTGTTCATGAAGATCGGGCCCAGGTTCGGATCCCGGCTGAGCAGCGGGTCCAGGCCACCCAGGCCCGTCAGCATCGGGGTATTGACGCCGGTCGGGTGCACCGTGTTGACCCGGATCTTGTACTGGGCCAGCTCGTTGGCCATCGTCCGCGCGATGCCCACCACCCCATGCTTGGCTGCCACGTACGGGGCCAGGAACGGCAGGCCCTTGATACCCGCGGTCGAGCTCGTGCAGATGATCGAGCCGCCGCCGGCCGCGATCAGATGCGGGGCACTGACCACCATCGTGTTCCACACTCCGGTCAGGTTGGTGTCCAGCGTGTCCTGCCAGACGGCGGGGGTCACCTCGTCCCAGGCCTGCACCGTGCAGATGCCCGCATTGGCGCAGACGATGTTCAGCTGCCCGAGCTGGGCGACCCCCTCATCGACCGCGGCCTTCAGCGCGCCGGCGTCCCGCACATCGGCCCGCGTCGCGATGACCTGGCGGTCCAGCGCCTCCACGGCCTTGACCGTCTGCGCCAGGTCCTCCTCGGTGGCCATCGGGTAACCCGCCGTCTCATAGTCCCGGCAGATATCCACCGCGATGATGTCGGCGCCCTCTTCAGCCAGCCGGATCGCGTGACTGCGGCCCTGGCCGCGCGCCGCCCCGGTAACGAAAGCCACCTTGCCCTGAACCCGTCCCGCCATTTGCTGCTACCTCAGCTTCCTCGTCGAATGTTTCGCTAGCTACAGTCGGCCACAGCGCTGGCCGTCAGGCCTCAGTAGTTGCTACTGGATTCCGGGGCGGAACTACTGACCGGCCGATCCCGCCACCGCCCCGAGCCCCGGATCCCGTGGTCCCGGTGGCACGACCGAATCAGCGGATTGTGGTCAGGCGGGGGGCTCGCGGCGAAGCCCCGAGGCGGTAGGGCCGGCTGCGGAGTTCCGTAGTGACTACTGAGGTCTGACGGCCAGCGTTGTGGCCGACTCTAGCTATCGACGCTGATCAGCTGAACAGGATGAGATGTGATGCCAGAGCTGAAGAACGTGCTTAACGGTGCTATGGCCGGAGCGGCCGGGACGACGGCGCTCAACGCCGTGGGGTATGGGGACATGGCCCTGCGCGGGCGTCCGGCCAGCCGCACGCCGGACCAGGTGGTGGAGGAGCTGGCCAGACGCATCGGCCTGACGATTCCCGGTGGCGGCGAGGCACACCAGAGCCGGCTGGAAGGCCTCGGTGCGCTGGCTGGCATCGTGACCGGTGTCGCGGTCGGCGCCGCGGCGGGCCGGTTGCCGGGCACCGTGCGCAGGCTCGGGCCGCTGGCCGGCCCGGCCACGATCGGTGGCGCCGCCATGCTGGCGACCGACCTGACGACAGCCGTGCTTGGCGTCAGCGATCCGCGAACCTGGGATGCGGCCTCGTGGCTCAGCGACGTCGTTCCGCACCTGGCCTTCGGTGCTGTGGTCTACGCCGCTCTCGCCGAGCCGCTGAGCGGATCGGCGACACCGGCCAAAATCCCGCCAGCAGCAACGTCACACGCTGGCGAGGATTCGTACGCAGGCGCGCGGCAGCCTGGTCCCGGCGACCCCGGCGAGCCATCAGCCGCGGCTGCACCGCCCGTCGAGCCCGTGACCCGGGCATCGGTGGTACTCGGGCGCGCGGCGGCACTGGGTGCGGCGACGGGGCTGCGCTCGACCGTCGCGCTTGCCGCCCTCATCGTCCGGCGCAACGATGGCCTGCCCGCGGTCTTGCGGCATCCGGCGGCCCGGTTGGCGGCGGCCATGGCCGACGGCGGCGAACTCATCGGTGACAAGTTGCCCATGACGCCGTCGCGCCTCACCCCGCCCGGACTTGCCGGGCGGGTGATCTCCGCTAGCCTAGCGGCCGCCGTTCTTGCACGTTCCGGGCACCGGCGCCCGGTCCCAGCCGTGGCGATCGCCTCGGCTGCCGCGCTGGCGGCGGCCAAGATTGGCCATGACACCCGCTGTGCGCTTGCCCGCCGCCTCCCCGACCCCGCGGTGGCACTGGTTGAGGACGCCGTGGCGATCGGGCTCGCGGCGCTGGGGAGCTGATTCGGCTGGCCGCATTACGCTGCGCCCGGGCCCGGCCTCGGAAATCAGTAGTGACTACTGAGGGCGGCCCGGCTCCGCTGTGGCTGACTGGAGCCATCGACATGGTCCGTGGCACCGGCCGCAACCGAGGGGAGCTGGACATGGCAGGGGCAGTGGAAGGCAAGGTCGTCTTCGTCACCGGTGCGGCGCGCGGCCAGGGCCGCAGTCACGCGGTGACGCTGGCCGAAGAGGGCGCCGAGGTCATTACGGCAGCCGGACCGGCCGGCGGCGGGGCCAGCAACAGCATCAGTGATGAGGCGCTGGTCGCCGGGGAACTTCTGGTCGAGGAGGTCTCGATTGACGGGATGTGCGGTGTCTACTGAGGCGGCGGGTTACCGGGGTTCGCCCGCCGGGGTCGGCACAGCACCGGGGCCTGTGTTCGACCTTGATCGCGCGTGGTGTCTGGATGACCGGGTGGCGGTGCGGCCTGAGCCGTTCGGGGCGCTGCTTTATCACTTCGGGACCCGGCGGCTGTCGTTTCTCAAGAACACCACAGTGCTGGCCGTCCTGTGGTCACTGGCCGCGCACCCGAGCGCGCGTTCGGCGTGCGCGGCTGCTGGAGTCGGGGCCGGCGCGCTGCCCGTTTACGAACGGGCACTAGCGACTCTTGCGCAGTCGCAGATGATCAGGGAAAGAGCCGCGTCATGACTGCGCTGGCCGAGCGCCCGGCCGGGCCGCTGCCGCGCCTGATCGAGCAGTTCGAGCTGGGACTGGCTGCGCCCATCTGCCTGACCTGGGAGCTGACTTACGCGTGCAACCTGGCGTGCGTGCACTGCTTGTCCAGCTCCGGCCGGAGGGATCCGCGCGAGCTGACCACGGCGGAGTGCCAGGACGTTATCGGCACGCTGCAGCGGATGCAGGTCTTCTATGTCAACATCGGCGGCGGCGAGCCGACCGTCCGGCCGGACTTCTGGGAACTGGTCGACTACGCGACCGCGCACCAGGTGGGCGTCAAGTTCTCCACCAACGGCATCAAGATTGACACTGCGGCGGCGCGCCGCCTGGCCGCCAGCGACTACGTCGACGTGCAGATCTCGCTGGACGGGGCGACCGCCGAGGTCAACGACGCGGTGCGCGGGGCAGGCTCGTATGCGACGGCGATCCGCGCGATGGAGAACCTCAAGGCGGCCGGTTTCGCCGGGTTCAAGCTTTCCGTCGTGGTGACCAGGCACAACGTGACCCAGCTCGACGAGCTCAAGGCGCTCGCGGACTCGTTCGGTGCGCAGCTGCGGCTGACCAGGCTGCGCCCGTCCGGTCGCGGCGCCGACAGCTGGGACGAGCTGCACCCCACCGCCGGGCAGCAGCGGCTGCTGTACGACTGGCTCAGTGCGCACGGCGAGCAGGTGCTGACCGGCGACTCGTTCTTCCATCTGGCCCCCTACGGCCAGCCGCTCCCGGGTCTGAACTTGTGCGGGGCAGGCCGGGTGGTCTGCCTGATCGACCCGGTCGGCGACGTCTACGCTTGCCCGTTCGCGATTCACCAGGAGTTCCTGGCCGGCAGCGTCCGCCAGTCCGGCGGGTTCGAGGCGGTGTGGCGTGACGCTGAGCTGTTCGCTGAGCTGCGCCGCCCGCAGTCCGGCGGCGCTTGTCGTTCGTGTGCGTTCTTCGACTCATGCCGGGGCGGCTGTATGGCAGCCAAGTTCTTCACCGGGCTGCCACTGGACGGGCCGGACCCCGAATGCGTGCAAGGCTACGGCGCCGAGGCGATGAAAACGGCGGACCCGGCGGCGGCGCCCCGCCCGGCGCCTGATCACTCCCGCCGCGGCCCAGTACGTGGCCAGGCCCCTGTGGGAGGTCAGGTCAGCGGGCCCGCGCGGCGGCCGGGTCCGGTCCCGGTGACCATCGGCCGACGCCCAGACTTCACCCCAGCACCGGCCGCCCGGGCCTGCGACGACAGTCCGCTGGCCGGTTTCGCTGCGCGGCAGGCCGGCCGTGACAGTGCGCTCTGAATGGCAAGGTCGCCCTTATCCCGAACGACATCGTGATCCCGCCCGGCTTCGGGATCAGCTTCGACGCCAGCACCCCAGTTCTTGGCGCCGATGTTCTGTTGGGCGGGTCGCCGCCGCGACATCACGTTTCCTTCATCGGCTGCCTGACCCGGTGGGTACGGTGTCGTAGTCGGTGATGCTGAGCCCGAGGACTTCGGCCATCTGGGCCATGGTGCCGTCGATGAGCTTGAGGTCACGGATGGCGAACTGCGGCGGCCCGGCGATGCCGGAGCGCTCCTCGAGGCGGCGCTCGGCCTGGTCGAACAGCGCGGATGACCGGGTGTAGACCCCGTCGCGGGGTCCGGTGAGGGCGCCGGCGACCACGTCCAGGGACTGGCGGAGGGTCGCGCTGGCCAGCTCGATGTCCGGACGCGTGCCGGCATCGAGTGGCCCGGCCGTCCCGGCGTCGGCGACCAGGTCGCGGCTGTAGTTCCGGGCTGCTGAGACGAGGCGTACTGCCCGGCTGATGTCCTGGTCGATAGCGCCGGTGAGGTTGCGGCGCACCGGCTGGGCCGTGGTTGTAATGGCCTGGAAGGCGGCGTCGACGGCCCGGGCGTCAGAGCGCAGCGTGGCCTGGGTGTCGTGGTCCTCGCCGAGCAGGTGATCACTGGCGTGCCCGGCCAGCCGCGCCACCGCTTGGACCTGGTCCCGGACGGCGACGCGCAGGACCCGGCGGGTCCGCAGCGGCAGCACCAGCAGCACCACGACGATGGCGACGGCGGCGCCGAGGGCCGTCTCTTCCAGGCGGAGCAGCAGCAGCGAGTTGGAGAACTCGTCGAGCTGTACGTATACCTGGGAGACCAGCACGGTGATCCCGATGGCCATGAAGGTGTAGTTGGTCCGGAGCAGGTAGAGCCCGAAGAACAGGGTGACCAGGATGACCGTGATGGACCAGTAGGTGTGGTGGCCGATGGCGGGTACGAGCAGTGAGCCGGCGGCGACGCCGACCACGGTGCCGGCCACCCGGAAGAGGGCCCGGCGGACCTGCTCACCGGAGTTGTTGGCGCCCATGAAGGTGACGAAGGCGGCGATCACCGCCCAGTAGAAGCGGCGCCCGGACAGCAGGTCACCAAGGGCGATGGCCGCGCCGACGGCAACGCCCATCTGGATCGCGGTGCGGGTGTAGCGGGGCAGCCGGACGCGTTCGCTGAGCCGGAGGCCGGGCTCGAGCGACGCGTCGTTGCTGACCTGGGCCGAGCCGGGCAGCCACCCGCCGAAGAGCTGGACCGACGGCTGGAAGGCGCCCTGGCCGGCGTCGGTCGCGCCGGCGGCTATCCATTCGGTCATGGCATCGGCCAGGGCGATGACGGAACCGGCGAAGCGGTGCGCGACGACCACGGCGGCGCGGTCCTCGCCGGGCGCGCCGGATCCGGCCTCGTCGAGCAGGCCGATCAGCCGGGCGGCATGGGCCCTCGCGTTCTCGTTCTCACCTCGGACCAGATCGCGCAGCGCCAGGCAAGCCTCGAGGTGCTGCGGGGCCGGCAGGCCAATACGGGCCATGGCCAGGGCGAAACGGGCGATGTTGGTCAGGGCCAGCTCGGCGTCGAAGAGGCGCTGGTGAAGCAGCCGAGCGGACGAGCCGTCGGCCACGGCGCCCGGATCCCCGAGCTGGGCGTCGATCATCAGGGCGGCCTCATTCAGCCGCACCAGTTGCCGGTGCAGCCGGCGGACGTCCCGCGCGGTCTGCCCGGGGCTGTCGAGCACCTCGAGGGCCAGGGCGGCCACCTTGCGGGCCCGGGCCGCGAACGAGCGCTGGGTGCGCTCCAGGGCCCTGGCCTGGCGCGGGTAGAACAGGGCGAACCGGACGGCGGTGGCGACGGCGAGGCCGACGCCGATCTCGGCGGCGAGCCAGCCCAGGTCCCCCAGGGTGATGGCGCCGTGGAGGAAGAAGCCGAGGAAGTCCCCCATGAACAGCAGCATCCCGGCGACGAAGCCGCGCGGGCCGAAGCGCCGGCCGTACGTCCCGATGGCCAGGATGACCGCGAAGGAGGCCAGGGACAGGATCCGGTCACCGCCGAGGGTGATCCCCAGGACCAGTCCCGCGATCATCGGCCCGGGAAGCAGGAGCGTGGTGACCAGCTGCCCCCGGGCGGTGTTGTCCGTGACCTCGGAGACGAAGAGCAATCCGATGAGGGCGCCGATCAGCATGGCGATCACGAGGGACCCGTGGTTGGCCGCGGCCACCTGGGCCGCCTGCGCCGCGGGCAGCCTGGCCCCGTGGGCCCGGATCTGCAGGGCGTGCGTGAAATGCACGAAGAGCCACTCGGCCTCGAGGATGAGCGCGATGGCCAGCACGCTCTGCAGGGCCCTGCGGAACCGGTTGAGGCCGGGGTCGGAACCGGCGAAGCGGTCGACCCACCGGTCCCAGGCCCGTACCGGCGCACCAGCCGGAGCTGCGGCAGCCCGGCCCGGCGGGGTGACGGGCGTCACGCCTTGCCCAAGGGCCCAGCAGCGCCGACGGCTCTGCGTATTCCTTCGCAGCTCATGCCGCTCCCGTCATCGTTACGGTCTGGTCGTGGTTTCCCGCCGTGTCGCCGCGTCAGTCCGTTCTGTCGTGGTTGCCGGTTTGCCCCGGCTGGGCACCGCCGGTCTTAGTACCCGTAGCCTCCGCCGCCGGAGCCGGACGGTGAGGCACCGGCTGGCGCGGGCGCTGCGGTGCCGGAGGTGGGGACGTCGTGCCACAGACCGCCGGCCGCGTTCAATCCGTTGCCCTTGGCCTGGCCGGGAGCGGTGTCTCCGACGAAGGTGTACAGGGGATGGCCCTCGAAAGTGGCCTGGGCCGAGCCGTCGGAGCGCTTAATCGTGCCGAACGTGCCCGTGACGCCGGCTGCGGTGACCGGGCCTTTGACCGGCGGCCAGTTGGTTGCGCACGTCCCGTTGCACTTGGAGGTGGTGGACGTGTCGGGGGCCGGCAGCGCAAGCAGCATCCGCAGGTCGCGCTTATGTGCCTTCAGCCTGGGAAATGACCTGCACATTATTTTCTCCTTTGCCATGTGGGCACCGACGCGTGCCCTGCGCCGGGGCGATGCTGACGGGGCCGCCGCTCTCCTCAGCGCTTCCTCAGCCCCGCCTACTTGACGAGGGATCCGGCGTCGACCGGGAGGGTCACGCCGGTGACGTAGCGGGACTCGTCCGAGGCCAGCCAGAGCACGGCGTTGGAGATGTCGCCCGGCTCCACCCACGGGACTGGGAGCGCGTTGAGCGCCTGGAACCTCTGCGTCAGCCGCTCCATCGTCCGGTCCTTTTCGTTCAGGTCCGGGGCGAACAGCGCGTAGGTCGCGGCGTTCTGGATCATGTCGGTGTTGACGGTGGTGGGATGAACCGAGTTGACCCGGATCATGTCCGGGGCCAGTTCCAGCGCCAGGGTGCGCATCAGGCCGACCACGCCGTGCTTGGCCGACACGTAGTGAGCCAGGTTCTCCATTGCCTTGAGCCCGGCGGTGGAGCTGGTCAGGATGATCGAGCCGCCGCGGCCGCCGGCCTTGAGGTGGGGGATCGCGGCCTTGGCCGCGTGCCAGGCGCCGGTCAGGTTGGTGTTGATCATGTCCTGCCAGGTCTGCTCGGGCAGCTCGTCGGCCCGGCCGTAGCTAACGATCCCGGCGTTGGCCGAGACGATGTCCAGCCGTCCCAGCTCCGCCACGCCGTTGTCGAGCGCCTGCTTCAGCACGCCGTAGTCGCGGACGTCGGCTTCGGTGGCGATGATCCGCCGGTCGAGGGCCTCGACCTCCTTGACCGTCTGGGCCAGGTCATCCGGCGTCGACATCGGGTACGGCACCGAGTCGACCTGGCGGGCCAGGTCGACGGCGATGATGTCGGCGCCCTCCTGCGCCAGCCGGATGGCGTGGCTGCGGCCCTGGCCGCGGGCCGCGCCGGTGATGAATGCGACTTTTCCCTCTACCCGTCCGGTCATCTGCCTTTTACCTCGCTTTCTTGCCAGTGGTTTCGCGCTACGGCCGCCGCTTGGTTACCTGGCGGTGCCGCATATAGATACAGCCGGCCACAACGCAGGGCGGCCAGTCCTCAGTAGCTGCTACTGGGATTCGGGGAGCGGAACTACGGGCGTCGAGTTCAGCGAGCGCTCGGCTGCCTACTGGCCTGCCCGGCCAGGGCAGTGCCTGCACGGCGGCGGTATGGGTCCAGCCGCGCGGTGGGCTACCGAGCCACTCGCCCTGGCAAGGCTGCCTGCTTGGACTGCACTGCCGTCCGTGTCGTGCGAGCAGCGCACGGCCGTTATGTTGGTATGCCTCGCGACGGGTGAGCGAGGCGCCACATGAAGTGCAGGCCCCTGAGGTGGTATTCCATCTCCAGCGCTGCCTCATCGGCGTCCCCGGCGCGTAGATATCCCAGCAGTCGCTGCCGCGAGCTCACGACCATGCCGTCTGCTGCCGTGCCGACCGAGAGCATCAGGCCCTGCATGCATCTGGCCGCTCCGATGAGCACACGGTCCGCGACCGGGTCATCCGACACTTCCGCAAGCAGATCGAAGATCTCCGCGTGTGCCGCGGCCTTGCGTTCCCACGTCGACCTTGCTGGAAGGCAGGAGGCTTGGTCAACGCTGTCGTGTAAGGCTTTTAGGCGCGTGGCGTTCATCCGCAGGCAGGCAATGCGGGTCGCCGCCGCCAGTCCCTGGATCAGCCCCTCGTCCATTAGCGCTCTCCAGTTCGTAGTGCTCCTCTTCGAGCGTGCCGCAATCCAGCTGGCCCGGCCTTATCGGGAGCCTGACGCGGAGGAGCGTTCCGTGGCCTCGCGGGCTTACCAGCTGCATCGTTCCGGCGACGGCATGGACGCGGTCGGCAAGCCCCGTCAGACCCAGCCCGCTGCCGTCAGCGCCCCCGATGCCGTCGTCGCGCACCGACAGGTCAAGGACATACCCGCGCTGCTCGACTGAGATATCCACGGCGGTGGCCTTCGCGTGCTTCGCCGCATTCGCGAGCGCCTCAGAGATGATGTAGTACGCGCCGACCTCGACCCGGCCTGGCAGCCGGCCTTCCACGCCCGAATGCAGCGTCACCGGGACGAGCGAGCGGCGGGCCAGGGTCTCGACCGCAGGCCCAAGCCCACGCTCCGACAGGATCGCCGGATGGATCCCCCGAGAGATTTCCCGCAGGGTTTCCAGCGCCTCCAAGAGCCCTTCCGCGATGAGAGCCAGTTCGCATTTCAATTCCTGCTGATGACGTGAAACTGATGCCTCTGCCAGCCGGGCCCGCAGACCGAGCGACACCAGCCGCTGTTGCAGCCCGTCATGCAGGTCGCGTTCAATGCGCCTCTTGGCATCGTCGGCCGCGGCGATGATCCGGGCACTGGCGGCGAACTCGGTGCTGTCCCCAGCCGGCCCGGAGGGTGAGCGGCCGGTGAAGACATCCCGCCGCGCACCATTGCCCTGCGGACTCGCCTCGGGAGGGAGACGCTGCTCAAACTGGATGCAGCCGGGAAACTCGATCTGGTCACCGCCCACGCCGGGCGCAGTCTGTTCCGTCATGATCTTTCACCCATTGGGAAAAATTCGGTGGGGTTGAGCCGGGCGATGACATGGCATTACCTGGTCCCGTGCTGCACACGGTCTGGTGCGGTGAACCGGGCGACGCTGCTGCCCAGGTCGCTGCGCTGCGCGTCGGTTCACGGATCGCATGGCTGCGGCCCTGGCCCCGCGCGGCGCCAGTGATGAAAGGCGACCTTTCCTTCGACTCGTCCTGGCATCGTTCTCCTCCTGTTCAGCTGATCAGTCCGTTGCCCAGCAGCCGACCACCGCGAAGACCATCAGTCCTCAGTAGTCCCGACTGAATTCGCGATACGGGCTACTGGCCGGCAGGAGCAGGGGGCGTGGATACAGTCGGCCACAGCGCAGGCGGCCAGTCCTCAGTAGCTGCTACTGGATCCGGGGGCGGGAACTACTGACCAGCCGGCTCCGGCGCGACGGTGGGTGAGAAGTGCGCTGGCGGTCAGCCGGCGGGCTGGTCCCGCAGCGCACCGGCCAGCTCATGGCGGCTGGCGATGCCGAGCTTTTCGTAGGCCCGCTGCAGGTGGCTTTCCACTGTCCGGACAGACAGGTGCATGTCAGCGGCGATCTGCTTGTTGGATCGGCCCGCGGCGGCTTGCACGGCGGTGTCAAGCTCGCCGGGCGTCAGCTCCACTCGGGCCGTGATGATCCGGACCGCCGGGGTGGCCGCCCCTTCGCAGCGGGCCAGCAGCCGTGCCGCTTCCTGTTCCGCGGCGGCCGCCTTGCGGGCCTGACCGGCCCGGCGGAGCACGACGGCGGCCTCGGCGCTCGCCTCGGCCGCGTAGAGCAGGGCGCCCATGCCTTCGAAGTCGCCGGCGACCGTGCGCAGGGCCTGGCTGTCCCCGCCCGCGGCGGCGCTGGCGTAGGCAGCGCGCGCGGCGACCAGGTCGCCGTCGATCTGGGTGGCCAGCGCGGCCAGCCGGGTCGCCACGTCGCGGGCATGGCCGAGGCGGGCCAGGCCGTGCAGCGCGCTGGCCGCGCCGATCAGGTCGCCTATCTCCTCACCGCGGTCGGCGGCTCTCTCGAGCTGGTGGCGGGCGGCGGGGAGGTCGCCGGCGGCTACCGCCGCCCAGGCCCGCGCCTGCATCACCTCGGTCTCGTTGACCGGCACCGCCGGGAGGCCGAGGGCGTCGAGCGCCGCGAGCGTCTCAGCGGCCCGGCTGGGCTGCCCGGCCAGGGCCAGCGCCTGCACGGCAGCGGTATAGGGCCACTGCGCCACGAACGTCCGCCCGAGCTGCTGGAACAGCGTGTAGGACTCGCTGGCCCGGCGAAACGCGCTCACCGGGCGGCCTTGTTCGAGGTGCAGGACAGCGAACCAGCCTGCGACGTAGGCTCTGGCTTCGGCGGCCGGCTGGTCGATGACCAGCCCTTCGGCGCAGGTGAGGAGTTCTTCGGCCTCGCGCAGACGGCCCGCGCCGACCAGCGCGAAGCTGAGGATGACAAACAGGGCCCACCGATCCCACGGCTCATCGGGCGCAGGTATCGCTCCGCCGCCGGGGTCTGGACCGAGCAGGCGGATGACGTCGTCGAGGCGGCCGAGCCGGGCCATGCTGTAGAACACCGCAATGGTGAGCGGCCCCGAACGGGGGGGCAGGGGAACGGCCGGCGCAGCCTCCATGACGGCCCGCGGCCCGCTGCGCAGGATGGTGACGAATGCGCGCCTGGCCAGCAGCTCGTCGCGCCAGAACGGGTCGGTGAGGGTGTCGGCGACGTCGTCGAGGAACCGGACGTCCACGTCCCGGCCCTGAAGGAAGAAGGTGTCGTCGAAGCGGAGCAGCGCGACACGCGCACGCTCGGCGTCGCTGCCCGCGTCCGCGGCCAGGGCGGCCAGCTCGCGCTCGGCCTGGGCCCGCCTGCCTTGAGAGTGAGCAGCCTCGGCGGCCACAAAGCGGGCGTCGAAGCCGGCCCCCTCGGCGATGGCCGCGCGGGCCAGACGCTCCGCCAGCGCATGGTCATGGCGGGTCCGGGCGGCAAGCGCCCCGGCCACCAAGAGCCCGGCACTGCCACCGCCACCGACGAGGCGCAGCGACGCCAGCCGCAGGGTGTCCTCCGGCCGGCTGCCCGCGGCCTCGATCGCCTCGGCCATTGACCGGGTGAGCGTCCGCTCCCGCAGCGCGCTGATCCCCGTCCTGACCACATCCCCGTAGACGGGGTGGGCGAGCCGCACCTGGACCCGCCGGCCGTCCACCGAGCTGGTGATCAGCCCCTGGCGTTCGAGGGTCTCGACGCAGGCGGGCTCGGCCAGCCGGGCGAGCTCGGCCTGACCGAGCGGCTCGCCCAGGGTGACCAGCTCCAGCACCGCCCGCTCGGGCTCAGTCAGGTTCCCGAGCCGCCGCGCCACCAGCTCGGCCAGGCGTGCCGTGGGCCGCAGCTCACTGCGAAGACGCCAGATACCGCCCTCCTCGCCCAGCGCCCCGCTCTCGACCGCCCCGGTCACCAGCTCCCGCAAGACCAGCGGATTACCAAGGCAGTGATCGGCCAGCTGACGCAAGGACGCCGTGTCCACCGGACCGCCCAGCACGGCGGTGAGCAGCTCCTCGATGGCTGCGGCGGCCAGCACCCCTACCTCAATCCGCTCGGCCAGGGCGTCCTTCCACAAGGCCACCACCGGGTCCGGCGCCGTCTCACCCGACCGCACGGTGACCAGCACCGTCGCCGCCCGGGTCAGGGCCAGCTGGTGCACCAGGGTCGCTGACCCGCCATCCAGCAGATGCGCGTCATCAACGAACACCAC
>DASXIN010000106.1:0-14587 GCA_036497945.1 Streptosporangiaceae bacterium
CCGCTGATGCAACCCGATCGACGGCTCATCCAGCACATACAGCACACCAACCAGCCCAGACCCAATCTGGGTGGCCAGCCGGATCCGCTGCGCCTCCCCACCCGCCAGCGTCGCCGACGCCCGGTCCAGCGACAGGTAATCCAGCCCCACATCCAGGAGGAAGCCGAGCCGGGCGTTGACCTCCTTGAGGATCCGCCCGGCGATCTGCATGTCCCGGTCGGACAGCTCCAGGCTGAGCAGCCGCTTGGCCAGCTCGCCGATGGGCAGCGCGCAGAAGTCCGCGATGGACCGGTCGTCCACCGTGACAGCCAGCGCGATCGGCTTGAGCCGCGACCCGTGACAGGCCGGGCAGGGCACCTCGCGCATGTAGCCGGCGAACCGCTCCCGGCTGGAGTCGGACTCGGCCTCGGAGTGCCGCCGCTCAATGTACGGGATCGCACCCTCGAACGAGGTGTAGTACGACCGCTCCCGCCCGTACCGGTTCTTGTACCGGACGTGCACCTGCTTGTCGTACCCGTCGAGCAGTGCCTTCCGGGCCGCGGCCGGCAGCCGGCGCCAGGGCGTGTCGATGCTGAACCCCATGGCCGCGCCGAGCGCCTCGATCAGCCGGAGGAAGTAGTCGCTGACATGGCCACCGCTCCACGGCCCGATCGCGCCCTCGGCCAGCGTCCTGTCCGGGTCCGGCACGACCAGGTCCGGGTCCACCTCCATCCGGGTGCCCAGCCCGGTGCAGTCCGGGCACGCGCCCCACGGCGAGTTGAACGAGAAGGACCGTGGCTCCAGCTCCTCGAACGACAGGTCGTCGTACAGGCAGGCCAGGTGCTCGGAGTACATCCGCTCCCGGTGCGGGTCGTCCTCGGCCAGGTCCACGAAGTCGAGCAGCACCACCCCGCCGGACAGCGCCAGCGCGGTCTCCACCGAGTCGGTCAGCCGCCGCCGGGCGTCCGGCTTGACCGACAGCCGGTCCACCACCACCTCGATGGTGTGCTTCTCGTACTTCTTCAGCGCGGGCAGCTGACCCGGGTCGTCGCCCACGCTGTCCAGCCGGATCACCGTGCCGTCCACCCGGGCCCGCGAGTAGCCCTTGACCTGCAGCTCACGGAGCAGCTCGGTGTACTCCCCCTTGCGCCCGCGGATGACCGGCGCCAGCACCTGGAACCGGGCCCCCTCGTCCAGCTCGAGCACCCGGTCCACGATCTGCTGCGGGGTCTGCCGGGCGATCGGCCGGCCGCAGATCGGGCAGTGCGGCTTGCCCACCCGGGCGTACAGCAGCCGCAGGTAGTCATACACCTCGGTGATCGTGCCCACGGTGGACCGCGGGTTGCGGCTGGCCGCCTTCTGGTCGATGGACACGGCCGGCGACAGCCCGTCGATGAAGTCCACGTCGGGCTTGTCCATCTGGCCGAGGAACTGCCGCGCGTACGCGGACAGCGACTCGACGTACCGCCGCTGGCCCTCGGCGAAGATCGTGTCAAAGGCCAGGCTCGACTTCCCCGATCCGGACAGCCCGGTAAAAACGATCATGGAATCCCGCGGCAGATCCAGCGACACATCCTTCAGGTTGTGCTCGCGTGCGCCGCGTACGACGAGACGATCAGCCACTGCGTTCAGTTCTCCGGATCATGAAGGGGAAGCCCCTGTCGGTCAAAGACACGACATGCTATCCGGGGCCACTGACAAAACACCGAACGCGCCGCCAGGCTTCCCGCTGCTCCGCTCACCCACCTGCCCCCAGCCACCAGACCCTCAGCCACCGGCAGCCCCGGTTCTTCCAGGGTGCCATCCCGTGGGAGAGGATGGCACCGAACCCAGCCAAAAGGAGGCCCGTGGACAGCGAAACCGCGCAGCAGCTGGCCGGGATCCAGGAATCGACCGACCGGCTGCTCGCCGCGGCCAGCCGGCTGACCGACGCGCAGGCCGCCGCCCCGTCCCGGCTGCCCGGCTGGACCCGCGGGCACGTGCTCACCCACCTGGCCCGGAACGCGGATGGCCTGCGCAACCTGCTGCACTGGGCGCGCACCGGCACGAAGACGCCGATGTACCCGAGCGAGGCGGCCCGGGACGCCGCGATCGAGGCGGGCGCCGGGCGCAGCGCCGCGGAGCTCACCGCCGACCTGCGGCACAGCGCCGCCCGGTTCGCCGAGGCCGCCGGCTTGCTGCCCGAGGCGGCCTGGGCGGCCGCGGTGGAGCGGCGCGGCGAGGACTTCCCGGCCCGGCGGATTCTCCGGCTGCGCCTGTCTGAGCTGGAGTTTCATCACGTCGATCTGGGCACCGGTTACCAGCCGGACGGGTGGCCCGCCGTGTTCGTGGCCACCGAGCTGCCGCGGGTGGCCGATGCGTTCGCGAACAGCCCGGACATGACCGCCTGCTACCTCGTCGCGGACGGCTGGCCGGACAGCTTCCTGGTCGGCCCGGCTGGCCAGGACCCACCGGACCTGGTCGTGCGGGGCACGCCGGAGCGGTTGCTGGCCTGGCTGTCCGGCCGGGCCGACGGCGCCGGGCTCCAGGTCACCGGGGCGGCCGCCGT
The DNA here is from genome assembly GCA_036497945.1 of Streptosporangiaceae bacterium. Classification (GTDB taxonomy): domain Bacteria; phylum Actinomycetota; class Actinomycetes; order Streptosporangiales; family Streptosporangiaceae; genus RYN-230. The sequence continues at coordinate 2,528 of DASXIN010000106.1, forward strand.
GCCGGTGCCACCGCCGTGGCGGTAGCGGACGCTGTTACCCAGCGCACCCTGACCTCAAGCACCCTGACCTCAAGGAGACACTGGTGGCCTACACCGGGAACGTGACCGCCGGCGGCCCGCCGGACACCCGGGAACTGCCGGGCCTGACCGTGAGCAAGCTGTCCGTCGGCCCGATGGACAACAATGCCTACCTGCTCACCTGCACTGAGACCGGCGACGCCGTGCTCATCGACGCGGCCAACGAGGCGGACCGGCTGCTGGCGCTGATCGGCGACCGCCCGCTGCGCACGATCATCACCACGCACCAGCACTGGGACCACTGGCAGGCGCTGCCCGAGGTGCAGGCGGCTACCGGCGCCGAGACCGTGGCGCATCCCGCCGACGCTGGCGAGCTGCCCGTACCAGTCACCACTTTGGTACAGAACGCCGGCACGGTGCCGGTCGGCACCTGCACCCTCTCGGTGATCCACTTGCGCGGCCACACGCCGGGCAGCATCGCGCTGCTCTATGACGCGGGCGGCCAGCTGGCTGATCAGCCGCAGCTGTTCACCGGCGACTCGCTGTTCCCCGGCGGCCCGGGCAACACCCAGGGCGACCCGGCGCGGTTCGGCCAGCTGATGGACGACCTGGAAGCGCGGGTGTTCGCCGAGCTGCCCGACGGCACCTGGGTCTATCCGGGGCACGGCAAGGACACCACGCTCGGCACCGAACGCCCGCACCTGGCCGAGTGGCGCGCCCGCGGCTGGTAGCCGGAGCCGGGATCAGCCTTTGCCGCCCAGCCCGAGCGGGCTCGGTGCGGTGAACGTGAGGCGCAGCACGACGGTGCCGCCCGGCAGCCGCAGCCGGGTCAGGCTGGCTGGGCGGTACCGGGCCGGCTCGGCCAGCAGCAGCCGGGCCAGCAGGCGCAGGTTGTCCGGCTGGCGCACGGTGCCGAATCCAGCCGGTGCGATGTCGGCGGTGCGCAGCGGCAGTCCCGGGCTGCGGCCGGCCGGCCCGGCAGCGAAGTCGATGACGCGCAGCGGGTGCCCGGCGGCCAGCGCGGCGAAGTCGGCCAGCAGCCTGCTGTCGGGCTGCCCGGCGGTGAGCGCCTGGCGGGCCGCGGGGGACGGGTGCAGCCGCGGGTTGCGCAGCAGCTGGCGGGCGGCCGACAGCCGGGCGGCCAGGTCGGCCCGCAGGCTGGCGGCATAGGCCGCGGCCCCGGCCGGGGCGACCATCCGGACCGCCACCTGGGCGGTGCCGGTGCCGAAGCTGGCCAGCACGTCCGGTGCGTACCCGCTGTCCAGCCGGGCGCCGTACTCCTGCCGGACCGCCGCGGTGGCCACCAGCACGCTGCTTTCCCGTGGCCCGGCCGTGCCGACGCCGAGGTACAGCAGCTGGCCCACGGGCAGCCCGGCCTGCTCCAGGTCGGTGCACATCTGCGGGTCACAGGCCACGATCGTGCCCGGGGTGACCTGCTGGGCCACCCACGTCGCGGCGTCCGTCCGGGCCGCGGCGGCGGCCTGCACTGCGGCCGGGCTGAGCGCCGGGCCGCGGCTGGCCGGGCGGCTGGCTGACGGGGAGGCGGTGGCCCCGCCGGAGCCAGTCCCGGTGCCGCGGGTCAGCGCGACAGTGAGTGCAGCCGCGATGGCCAGCACGGCGACCACGACGATCAGGGCGGTCAGCCGCCAGCGCGGCCGGGCCGCCCGGGCCCGGACCCGGCGCTGCCACCACAGCCGTACGGTGGTGGCCAGCACCGTCCCCCAGGACGGCGGGCGGCTGGCCGGCGGGCGCGGCCCCCCGCTCTGCTTCTGCGCGGAACTCCCCGGCTGCTCCGCCGTCGCCAAGCCGGCCGGCGGCTCCGGCTCGCGATCCTGGTGGTCCAGCCCGGCCACACTGTGCCCGGCCTCGCTGTGCTCCGCGGCCAGCGCCCTCGCCTCCCATGTCCTGCACTGACACGATCACTGCATCCTGGGTGGCGTTGCGGCCGGGACTGCACCCGCGGCAATTACTGCCACGGACCCGCGAGTCCCCCCGCCAGCGGGTCGATGAGCAGCAAGGACATCCCTATCCCAGGGAGCCTAGCGGAGCACAGCCGGGGTGTGGATTTCAACCGGAATAGCGCGATGTTTCCGTCCGACTACGTACTGCTGAGTAGCAACCAGGTCAGCGAACCTCGGTGCTGAACACGACGACGTTGCTCAGGTACGTCCCGGAGGCCCGGTCGAACGTGCCACCGCAGGTGATCACGTGCAGCTCGGCGTCGGGGGTGGGCCCGTAGACCTGGGCGGTGGGAAAGTGCGCCTTCAGGTACTCATGAACCGCGGTCACCCGGAATGTGGCCAGCCGGCCGTCCGCCTGCCGGACGTAGATCTTGTTGCCCGGGTGCAGCAGGCGCAGCCGGTAGAAGACGCCCGGGCCCAGGTAGGAGTCGATATGCCCGGCGATGACCGAGGAGCCGACCGCGCCGGGCCGCGGGCTGCCGGTGTACCAGCCGGCCACCGAGGTGCTGGCCGGCACCCGCAGCGTGCCCTGCGGGGTGATGCCCAGCCGGATCAGCCTGGTCCGCACGCCGATGGCCGGGATGCGCAGCGCGACCGGCAGCGGCACCGGGGCGCGGCTGGCCGGCCGGGGCAGCGGGGCAGGCCGGCCGAGCGGGACGAGCCGGGTCGCGGCGGCCGGCAGCGGCTCGGCCGGGCGGCCCGGCTGCCCGCTGCGCAGCAGCAGCCCGGCCCCGGCCACTGCGGCCAGGGCCAGGCTGACCAGCAGCACGGCGGCCGGGACCGGCCGCCGTGCCACTTTCCGCCAGAGTGGGCCTGGTCGGCTGTGCCGGGGCGGCTCGCTGCCCGCCATCAGCGGGCGTGCCGCGCCACCGCCCGGTGGCGGCGCAGCCAGACCGCGGCGGCCGCCGCGGCCAGCAGGCCGCCGGCCAGCCCAGCCAGCCAGGGCAGCGCCGGGGCGGCCGGCCCGGGCGCGGTGCCGCCCAGGCCGGTGGCCATGCCGCCGACCGGCATCGCGCCACTGCCCGCCGCGTCGGTCAGGCTGGTCACTACGAGGCCGTCGGCCGAGTCCAGCACGACCAGCGTGTGGATCGAGCCCGCCGTCAGCGGCACCGTCCCCGACCAGGACTCGGTGCCGCCGCGGGCATCCACCGGCCAATCGCCGGGCCGGTCCGCGGTGTACCCCGTGACGCCGGCGAAGGCCAGGTCATTGGCCAGCACCCGGTGCCCGGACCGCACCGTCACCTGGTGCTCCTTGAGTGACGCCTGGATCACCCGGACCAGCGACTTGCCCTTGGGTGTGCTGAGCCGGTCGTCCAGCACCTGCAGCCGCAGCGCCTTCGCCGGGCCCATCCCGGCCACCGTGTAAGCGTGGCCCGGGTGCACCATCAGGTTGCTGGACAGCACCGGCGTGGATGACGGCGCGGCGCCGGTGGGCCGCATGGCCACCGTGTACTCCCCGTGGGCTACCTTCTCGTATGGCGACACTGTGCCGTAGCTGACGTGATGCAGCACGATCATGGCGTTGGGCATGCCGTAGCTGTACAGGTAGACGTCCACCGCTGGCGTGTTCGGGGACAGATGGGCCAGCCTGATCCAGCCGTACCCGGACACGGCGGGCGCGGCCGCCGCGCTGGTGGCCGGCCCGGCGATAGCGGCGGCGGTCAGCAGGACGCTGCCCGCCAGTAGGGCGACCCGGCTCAGCCGGATCACCGTGAACTTCCTGTCATCGTGCACTCCCCACTCCGGTCTTGACGACCAGTGACTGATGAACCTCTGGCTAGCTGTGCATTATCCGGGTCAGCTCTTTCCGAGCAGCCCGAGCGGGCTGGGTGCGGCGAACTCGACGCGCAGCGCGGAGCCGCCGCCGGGCAGCCGGAACTTGGTGATGCGGGCCGGCCGGTACGGCGCCAGCTGCGCGCGCAGGAAGCTGGCCAGCGACGGCACGCTGTTCGGCCGCTTAGCCGTGCCCGGGCCGGCGGGCGCGAGGTAGGCGGTGCGCAGTGGCAGTCCCGGGCTGCCGCCAGCCTGCTGCGGGGCGAAGCCGAGCACACGCACCGAGTGCAGCGTGGCCAGCGCGGCGAACACGGTCAGCAGCCGGGCATCGACCTGGCCGTTGGCCAGCGCCGGGAGCGCCCCGGCCGATGCGTGGATCCGCGGGTTGCGCAGCAACTGCTTGCCGGCCGACAGCCGGGCCGCCTGGTCGGCCCGCAGGCTGGTGATGTAGGCGGCCGCCCCGTCCGGGGCAACCACCCGGATGGCCACCTGGGCGCTGCCCGCGCCGAAGCTGGCCAGCACGGCCGGCGCGTACACGCTGGCCAGCCGGGTGCCGAACTCCTGCCGCACCGCGGCGGTGGCCACCAGCACGTCACTGCTCAGCGGGCCAGCCGTCCCGGTGCCCAGCACCAGCAGCCGGCCAGCGGGGAGGCCGGCCTGCTGGAGCACCGCGCACATCTGCGGGTCGCACGCCACGATGGCCGCCGAGGCAACCTGCTGAACCAGCCACGCCGCGGCCGCCGTCCGGGCCGCCGCGGCCGCCTTGAGCGCGGCCGTACTGGCCGCCTGGCTGCCCGCATTCGGACCGCCGGCGCCCGGGGACGCGCTGTCCGTGGTCCGCCCGCTGCCGCGGGTCAGGGCCAGTCCGAGAGCGGCCGCCGCGAGCAGCACTCCGGCCAGCACCACCACGGTGATCACCCGCCATCGTGGGCTGGCTGTCCGGGCCCGCACCCGGCGCTGCCACCACAGCCGGATGGTGGTGGCCAGCACCGCGCCCCACGACGGGGTCGTGTTAGCCCGGGGCGGCGGCCCGCCGCTCTGCTCCCCCGGGGGGCTACCGCCGGAACCGCCCGCCCCCGGCGGCCGCCCCAGGCCGGGGCTGGCGGCGCCGGCGGCCTGGTCCGGCGGGCCGAGCGGCTCGTCGGGCGGCCCGAGCGGCTGGTCCGGGCCAGCCGGGTCGCGGCCAGCCTCGCGGTCGGCGCGGGCCAGCGCGATCGCTTCCTGGGCCGCCCTGATGTCCTGTACCGACAGGATCACCGCGTCCTGAGCGGCGTCATCGGCGAAACCACGCGGCACGGCCCGGCGGCCCGGCTCAGCCGCGGGCCCGGCGCCCATGCCGCCCTGCCCGGGCCGTGGCCCAGGCTGCTTCGGCGGCCGGTTTGGTGATCGCACGCGTGCTCCCCCATCGGGCGCGATCCATGAAACCAGGGACCTATGCACCCAATGGGACAGCCGAGCATATGCTCAGCGAACATTTCAACCGGAATAGCACGATGCTACTAAGGAAATACGTACTGTCTGGTAAGCCGGCCCTGGCCGGTCGCCGTCGGGCGGGCTGGCCCGGTGTCAAGCCCGAGCCGGGCGCACCCGCAGGTACACGGCCGCGGCCTGGTCCACCGCCGCTTCCGCGCCGGGCAGCGCGGCGGCCCGCTGCCGGGCCGCCGCGGCCAGCGCGGCGGCTTCCCGCGGGTCATCCAGCAGCCCGGTCACCGCGGCGGCCAGCACCCGGGGGTCGCCTGGCGGGACGAGCAGCGCACCGTCCCCGCCGGTCAGATCGGCGATGCCGCCCACCCGGGAGGCGACCAGCGGCCGGCCCGCCCGCAGCGCCTCCTGCACGATGAGCGGCTGGCCCTCCCAGGAACTGGGCACCACCACCACGTCCGCCGCGGCCAGCAGCACCGGCACGTCGGGCCGCGGGCCGAGGAACCGCACGTCGGTGCCGGCCGCGGCGGCCTGCGCCCGTAGCGCCGGGCCAAGCGGGCCGTCGCCCGCGATGACCAGCCGCGGGACCGGGTCGCGGCGCTGCCAGCGGGCGGCCGCGTCGAGCAGCGTGCCGAAGCCTTTCTGCGCGGCCAGCCGGCCGGCCGCGAGCACCACTGGGCGGCCGTCCCCGCCGAGTTCCCGGCGCACCGCCGCGACCTGCGCCGGGTCGGGCGCCGGGGTGTCCGGCGCGGCGACCACGGCCCGCCCGGCGATCCGGGCGCCGCGGTGGCGCAGCCGGCTGGCCAGGTCCCCGGACACCGGGAGCACCGCGTCCGCCCGGCGGGCCACGATCAATTCCAGCGCCGCGTACACCGCGGCGGCCGGCCGGCTGGGCGGTGCCGCGTTGTGCACGGTGACCACCAGCGCGGTGCGCCGGGCGGGCCGCCCGGCCAGGGCCAGCGCGGCCAGCGCGCCCGCCCGCAGCCCGTGCGCGTGCAGCACGGCCGGGGCGTCCTGGCCCAGCCAGCGGCGCAGCCGGGCCACGGTGCGTACATCGCTGGCCGGCCGCGGCCGGTCCCCGATGTCCAGTTCGCGGAACCGCGGGTGGCCCGGCTCGCCGCCGCTCGGCGCGAAGCGGCGATCGGGGGGCCCGGGGGGTCGCCCCCCCGGGCTAACACTGGCCGGACCATAGATGGTCACGGTGGCGCCGCGGGCGGCGCAGCCACTGGCCAGCATGGCCACGTGCCGGCCGGTGCCGCCGGCCGTGCTGCCCACCAGGTAGCCGATGGCCAGCCCGGACAGGTCACCAGTCGCGTTCATCAGCGGGCCGGGCGGACCCGGGGCAGGCGTTCCCGGATCCGGGCCAGGACGGCGCGCAGATCCGCGCCGTCAAGCACCAGGACCGCGGCCCCGAAAGCGACCGCGACGCCAGCGCAGGCGAGTACGGCGATACCGGCGTTAGGCAAGAATCCGTGCACCGGCAGGCCGGTGGATAGGGCGGCGCCGACGGCCACCCCGGCCACCGCGCCGGCCAGGCCCGCCAGGGCCGCCCGGGCGGTGCCGCGCAGTGCGCTGCGCCCGCGCACGCCGCGGACCACGGCCAGCAGGGCCAGGCCGCACGCGGTCAGCCCGGCCGTGTTGCCCAGCCCGAGCACCGGCACTACCCAGCGGTGTGGCACCAGGGCCACCGCGATCACGTCGGCCACGATGACCAGCAGCCAGCCGGCCACCAGGGCCACCGCGGCCAGCCGGGCCCGGCCGTCGGCGAACAGCACCCGGGACAGGCAGGCGGCCAGCCCGTAGCCGACCAGCCCCGGCGCGAACGCCACGAACGTGAGCGCGAGCAGGTGCGCGTCGTGCGGATGGTGGGTGAACAGCCGGGCGGCCGGGATGGCCGCGCCGGCCAGCAGGGCGGCGCCGAGCCAGGACACCAGCATGACGGCGCGGGTGGTGGCCGCGGCCGTCCGGTCGAAGCTGGGCCCTTCGGCCGCGGCCAGCACCGGGTAGGCGATGGTGGCCAGCGGCACGGCCAGCACCGCGTACGGCACGAAGAACATCTGCCAGCCGAAGTTGTACAGCACCAGCGCGCCGCGCGCCTGGTGGCTGTTGGCCAGCACGATCACCGCGACCACCGACGCGTCCTGCGCGATCAGCGCGGCCACCCCGACCGCGGCCAGGCTGCGGATCCGGCTGGCCACGCCGGGCGGGAAGCGCAGCGTGGGCCGCAGCCGCAGGCCCAGCCGGAGCGCCGGGCCGAGCGCGGTCAGGGCCAGCGCGGCCACGCCGACCGTGGTGCCGATGGACAGCACCAGCAGCGCGGAGGTGGGGATCCGGTCCAGATGGTTGCGGAAGCCGTGGCTGAGCGGGACGAAGGCTACATATGTAGCGATGACCACCAGGCTGGACAGTACCGGGGCCAGCGCGGGTGAGATGAACCGGCGGTGCGCCTGCAGGATGCCGTACAGCACCACGGCCAGGCCGTAGAGCAGGATCTGCGGCGCGAACACGGCGAGCATGTGCCCGCTGATGGTGAAGATGGCCGGGTGCTTGCAGCGCGGCGCGCCGGCCAGCAGCAGCGAGGCCAGCGGGCCGGACAGCACCGCGATGAGCAGGCTGGCCGGCGCGAGTACCAGCACCGTCCAGCTGAGCAGCGCCGAGGCGATCTGGCTGGTCTCGGCGTCCGCGGCCGCCCCGGCCCCGCCGTGTCCCGGCCCGCCCGCGGCCAGCCGCCGGGCCGCCGGGGCGGCCAGCACCGGCACCAGGGCGCTGGTCAGCGCGCCGCCGATGATCACGTCATAGACGATGTTCGGCACCTGGTTGGCGGTCGCGTACGCGGTGCCCAGGCAGTTGGCCGACACGGTGCGCGCGAACACGACCTGGCGGCCGAACCCGACGATGTTCGACAGTACGGTGATCGCGCCGATGAGCGCGGCCGCCTGGCCGATGGCCCGGGCGGGCCGCTGCCAGACCTCCGGCTCGGTTACCGCCGTCTGCGGGCGGGTCACTGCGTGCTGGCGGGCGCCGCCGGGCTGGATGCCGCGCCAGGCGCTGCCTGGGCCGGCTGCGCGGCGGTCGCCGGGACCGGCCGCCGGCCCAGCATGTCGAGCCAGCGTAGCGGCGGGGTCCGCTCGATCACCTTGGTGAAGCTGACCACCTCGCTGGCCGCGGTCAGCCCGACGATCCCGGCGAGCAGCGCGATCCGGGCCGGCCGGGGCAGGCCCGCCGCGGCGGCCGTGCCGAGCAGCGCGCCGAGCGCGTTCGCCCCGGCGTCGCCCAGCATGGCCCGCTCCCCCAGGTCCTCGCCGAGCAGCGCGAGCGCGGCGCCCACCGGCACCGCGGCCAGCGGCGCGGCCTGCGGCGCCGCGGCGGCCAGCAGCCCGCCGCTGGCCACGGTGACTTTGCTGGCCCGGCCCGGCCGCAGGTCGAACAGGTTGACCAGGTTGGCGCCGCCGGCGATGAGGCCGGCGTTGACCAGCACGTCCAGCGGGCCGCCGCCGAGCAGGGCGCTGGCGGTGAGCCCGGTCGCGCCGATGCCGCCCAGCTTGGCCGCGCCGGTAGTCAGCTCGCCGTGCGCCAGCGCGCCGAGGTGGCCGCGGAAGCCGCGCCGGTCGCCGCTGCCCGCCAGGTCGTCGTAGCCGCCGAACGCGGCGGCCCCGGCCGCGGCGGCCAGCAGCGCGGCGCGGTCCCGGCCGGGCAGGCCGGGGCTGGCCACCGCGGCCAGCGCGGCACCCGCCGCCACCGCCGGGCCTTCCAGCAGCGTCACCGGCTCACCGCGGTGGTTGGTCCGGGTCCAGGTTGGCTGGCCCGCGGGCGGCCGGTGGCGGAGCAGCCGGTAGCTGCCCCAGGCGGCCGCGGCGGCCAGGCCCGCTGCCGCGAGCGTGCTAACTGACCTGCTCACTTGCCGGCCACCGCGCGTCGCGTGGCGGAGGGCGTGACGGTGGCCGTGCTGGTCGTCGACGTGGCCGACGGTACCGGGGCCGGGCTGGGGCCGGCCTCGGTCGCGCCGGGCAGGCTGCCGTAACTGCCCGACTTGCCCTCGGCCAGCTGCTCGTACAGCGCCTGCGCCACCACGATCTGGCCGCTCGCGGTATCCGCGTTGTCCACGCTGCTCAGGTGGCCGCCGCGGCCGCCGGCCCGCATCACGTCGATGGCGCTACCCGGCCCGGAGCCGGTCAGCTGGCCAGCCACCACGGTGCCGCTGTCCGCCAGGTTCAGCTGCTGGGCCAGCGTCACCAGAGCCTGGCTGGCGACGTTGGCGTCGTTGGTGGTCGGCGGGGTGGCCGGGACTATCACGACAGCCAGGGTGGCACGGTCGGCCGGCCGCGGGCTGGTACTTAGGTAACCTCCCGCCGCGTAGCCGCGGATGATGGTCTGGTCGACGCTGTCGGCGTTGCTGGCGTTGCCGGACGGCGACTGGCCCGGGTTGTCCTTGGTCAGGATCGCGCTGGCGATCAGCTCGCCCGCCTGGGCCTGCGGGGACCCGCTGCGCAGCGTCACCCCGGCCGGGGTGAGCTGCCGGTTCAGCGTGTCCAGGTCGGACGCGGCCCCGGTGCTGAAGAACTGGGTCTGGAACTGGACCTGGCCGGTCACCGTGGCGCCCGCCGAGGTCAGCGCGTTCTGCACGCCGCTGATCACCGAGCCGGGCGCGCCGGGTGCCTCGACCAGCACCACGCGCTGCCCGGCCAGCAGGCCGCCGAGCAGCACGTGCTCGCTGGCTGAGGCGAACGATTCGGCCGCGTTCAGCTGCTGCTTGAGCTGGCCGTTCTGCGCGTAGAGCGAGTCGATCCGGCTCTTCTCCGCGGCCGAGGTCTTCTGCAGCCCGCTGAGCACCGCGCCTTTCAGCACCGACGTGGAGCCGATCACGATGCCGATGGCCAGGGCCAGGAACACGGCAACGATAGAAACGAGGTGATATCGGAAGTCGATCACAAGTTATCCCGGCCTAGAACAGCCCGCTGAGCCAGTACCGCACGCCATCCCACTGGGCTCCGAGGTAGGTGATGAAGATCTTGCCCGCCGACTGGCCGGCCGGCGAGGCCAGCATGACCACGAGGATGGTGCAGCACGCGGCCAGTACCAGGCCGAACAGTGCCCAGCCGGAGATGCGGTTGCGGTACAGCCGGCTGACCCCCTTGGCGTCCACCAGTTTGCTGCCCACCCGGAGCCGGGTCAGCCAGGTGCTCGCGTACCCGGACCGGCCCTTGTCCAGGAACTCGTCCAGCGTGTTGTGCGTGCCGACCGCCACGATGAGGCTGGCCCCCTTCTCGTCGGCCAGCAGCAGCGCGACGTCCTCGCTGGTGCCGCCGGCCGGGCAGAGCACCGAGGACAGGCCGAGCCGCTCGGTCCGGGCCTGCCCCGGGGCCCGCCCGTCCGGGTACGCGTGCACCACCAGTTCGGCCCCGCAGGTCAGTCCCTCGTCGGTCACCGAGTCCATGTCACCGACGATGATGTCCGGCCGGTACCCGGCCTCGAGCAGCGCGTCCGCGCCGCCGTCCACCCCCACCATGACCGGCTTGAACTCGCGGATGTAGGCGCGCAGCGCGGCCAGGTCCTCGCGGTAGTGCTGGCCGCGCACCACGACCAGGACGTGCTTCCCGTCGATCTTGGTGATCAGGTCGGGCGCGGAGATGCCGTCGATGAGCAGGCCGCCCTCGCCCTTGGCGTACTCCAGCGTGTTGGCCACGAAGGCCTGCAACTGGACGGCGAGACCGTCCTTGGTGGCGGCCATCGCGCCCGCCACCGTCTCCGGGGTCTGCACCTGGCCCTGGGCCACCGCGATGTCCCCGAGGTACAGCGTGCCGTCGTGCAGCCGGACCTGAGTGCCCTCGCTGACCTTGCGGAACACGTCCGGGCCGACGTTGTCCACCAGCGGCACCCCGGCCTCCACCAGGACCTGCGGGCCGAGGTTCGGGTACCGGCCGCTGATGCTCGGCGCGGCGTTCACCACCGCGGCGACCTGCAGCCGGAGCAGCGCGTCCGCGCTCACCTTGTCCAGGTCCACGTGGTCGATGATGGCGATGTCACCCATGCTGAGCCGCTTGGTGAGGTTCTTCGTCCTGCGGTCCAGGCGCGCCCGCCCGGTAATCCCCGGCAGGTCATCCGGCCTGCTCCGGTGGATTATGGGGAGTTTCAGGAACTGGACCATCATCGCAGTCCATCCTGCCAGACCGCCGGGACGGCCGGGGCCACCTGCGGTTCAGCGCCCCCGTGCTCCCCAAGCCGGGGGTGCTCCCCGCGCCGGGGGTGCCCCCGGCCCCGGGCCGGCCGCGGCCCGTTCCGCGGCCGCCGCGGACAGCAGCTCACCGGCGTGCGCCCGGCCGAACGCGGAGTCCTCCAGCCCGGCCAGCATCCGGGACAGCTCGGTGACCCGGCCCGCGTCGTCCAGCCGGGTCACCCCGCTGCGGGTGACCCGGCCGTCGTCCGCCTTCTGCACCACCAGGTGGGTGTCCGCATACGCGGCCACCTGGGGCAGGTGCGTGACCACGATGACCTGGGCCAGCCGGGCCAGCCGGGCCAGCCGCAGGCCGATCTCTACGGCGGCCTTGCCGCCCACTCCCGCGTCGACCTCGTCGAACACGAAGGTCGGGACGGGGTCCGCGCCGGCGAACACCACCTCGATGGCGAGCATGACCCGGGACAGCTCACCGCCGGAGGCACCCTTGGCCAGCGGCAGCGGCGGTGCCCCGGGGTGCGCGGCCAGCCGGATCTCCACCTCGTCGGCGCCGTGCGGCCCGAAGTCCTCCTGCGGCGTGACCGCGACCGTGAGGGAGGCGTGCGGCATGGCCAGAGCGACCAATTCCCCCGTCACCTCGGCGGAAAAGCGCGCGGCCGCCTCACGGCGCAGCGTGGTGAGCTGAGCCGCAAGCTCGGCGACGGTCGCGCCCAG
>DASXIN010000107.1:0-44458 GCA_036497945.1 Streptosporangiaceae bacterium
CGGTGCCCGCCGTGGTGTCGGCCACGGTGAAGTGGATCACCCCGGTTGCCGTCGAGTAGAACGCGCTGATCCGGACGTAATGACCGGTCGGCACGTTGGCCGCGCCGCTCGTCCAGCTCGCCGGGACATCGGGGCAGGTGCCGTTCGCGGTGGAGCAGATCAGCGCGTGGCTGGTGGAGTTGAACACGGCCACGGCCGGGCTGTACGGGCCGGCCACGGTGCCGTTGCTGACCCCGAGCACGAACACCTTGCCGCCGCCCAAGAGCTGGACGGACTGGCCGAGGCCGGCGACCGAGGGTGCGTACTGGGCTGCGTTGCGCAGGTAGACGGTGCCGTGGATGCCAGCGAACTGGGCACCCGTGACCTGGTAGCCCGCTTCCTCCTTGGTGGGGACGGTCGGCCCGGTCAAGGCCGAGGCGGTGCCCGCGGTCAACGCGACCGCAGCCAGCGCGGGCACAATGGCCGCTGCTGCCTGATAGATCCTCTTTCTGAGCATGTCCACTCTCCCCTGGTGGATTGGCCATTTTGGCCTTGCTATCCAAGAGCATGCCAAGTCACCGGCCATTGCGCTAGATTTCCGTACCGCTGGGCATTATGAAAGGCATGACCCGGCCCGCGCTCAATCTCGCCCACCCGGGCTGGTGCCGTGCCTGCCGGGCAGCTACGTCCTGGACGAGAGCTGCCCGGTGCCACACGCCACCGCCAGCAGGCCCGTAGCGGCCACTACAGCCCCGGCCAGTAGGCGTTTCACGCCGCAGCCGCGCGAGAGGCGTTGCGGGCGGCCAGGGCAGCCCGGCGCTCATCGGTACAGGACGCAGCGACCTTGGCCCGGGTGGCGGGCGTGTGAACCACCTTGTGCTTGTTCTTGCTGCCCGCCTTGCGCCCGCCCCGCACCCGTGCCGGTCCAGCATGGCACGCCCTCAGCGAAGTCTGACGGGGTCAATGTGACTGGTGTGGCACGCCCTCGTGCCACACCAGTCAGCGCGGTGAGATATGCCCCACCCGCGGGGCACAAGTCACCGCGCTGATGCCTTACCACCTCGTCACGTCCCATGAGGTGGCCGGCCCGGCGGATGAAGTGGGCGGTGGACAGGAGGGCACCGCAGGTCTGAGGATCGGCGCATGCGGCGAGAGGCCATGACCGAGAACCTGGCCCGCTTCCAGCGCGTTGCGGCCAGCCGGGCCCGGCTGGCCGCCGGCCCGGCCCGGCTGGCGGCCGGCCCGGCCGCGTCGGCGGGCAGCCCCGCCAGTCCGGCCGGGCTCAAGGCGGCGGCGGTCGCCGTCTGCGTGGTGTTCCAGCACGACGCCCCGGCCCTGTTGATCACCCGGCGCGCCGACACCCTGCGAAGCCACGCTGGGCAGTGGGCCCTCCCCGGTGGGCGGCAGGAACCAGGCGAATCCGCCGAAGACGCAGCGCGCCGGGAACTGCACGAGGAGACCGGGGTGTCGGTCGGCGCCGGGGAGGTGCTCGGGCTGCTCGACGACTACATCACCCGCTCCGGCTACCTGATCACCCCGGTGGTGGTCTGGGGTGGCCCGGCCGACCCGGCCATGCACGGCCCGGAATCCGAGGTGGCCGGCATCCACGTGATCCCGCTGGCCGATTTCGACGTCACGCCCCGGCTGGTGCGCATTCCGGAGTCCACCGCGCCGGTCATCCAGCTGCCGCTGCTCGGCGAGTACCTGCACGCGCCGACGGCGGCCATCATCTACCAGTTCTGCCAGGTCGCGCTGCACGGCAACATGATCAGGGTGGCGCACTTCGAGCAGCCGGTATTCGCCTGGAAATAGGGTTCGCCGGGAGGTAACGAGCCCAGGCAGCCGGAGCCCCGCACATCACGCTGCCCGGGCGGGTTCAGTGTGGCCCTGCTTCTGCGCCTGGGAACAGTGCTACCGTGCTGCCCCGGATCCAGGCCGAATTCTGATAGCGCATCAGCCCGGTCAGTGCCGCAGCGGCGACGACCACGCCGGCGACAAGCGCCGCTACCAGCGAGTGGCCAGAAACTACGGCCGCGAGCAGCCCGGCGGCCGAGCCGGCCAGTACCGCCGTGATCACGGCGACCATCCCGGCGACGGTCACGAATTGCTGCCACAGGCCGATCCCCAGTCCCGGGGTGGGCAGCCCTTCCGCGGGGTTGAGCAGGTAGCCGGCCAGCTCGGGAGCGTGATCGAAGTAATAGTCGCGGAGCTGCGCGATACGGCGCGCGTAGGCAAGGTCCTCGATCCCTGACTGCAGCACCCGGTGGAACGTGGCCAGCCCCACGAAGGCCAGCGTGGGCAGGAGAATGAGCCCGAACGCGTAGAACGCCACGCCGGTGTTGGTGGCGGTGGCGACGAGACCGAGGGCGATCAGGCCGCCGGATACCGCGCCGAGGAACACGCTCGCCCGGCCGGTCGACTCCGAGATCGTGGACGAGCGGGCACCCTGCAGCGTGAAATGTTCGGTGGTCACAAACGTGACCGCCGCCGGGCGCGGGTCGCCATCGGCCTGATCAGGCTCGTTGCCCCGGTCAGTGTTGTCCACGAACTTCCGCCTCCGATCCTGCAGGCAGGCCGCCCGGGCTATGGGTCGATGATCCCCCACCGCCTCGCGGAACATACAAGGACCGCGGCTAACGGCCCGGCCGGATCTCGCCAGGCGGACGCTGGGTACGTATCCCAAGCTGAGTTCGCGGCCTGGCTAGCCCGGCGCGCCGCCGCCCAGTAGCCAAGCAGCGGAGTATCGGCCGACCCGGCCGAAAGCGCAACCGGGCAAGCACGTCCCTGGGAAACTCATGGCGGTCACGCGGGAGGAGCCCGGATGACGGATCGGCGCACGGCAGCCGCTGCCGCAACGGCGGCGGCCCGCACCGTGCTCACCCATGCCCGAAACACGCTGCTCAGCAGCGTGGCCACCGTCCGCGGCGCCCGGCACGCCGTGACCGAGCACGAGATCCCGGCCAAGGTCAGCGCCGCGGCGCACACCTGGATGGCGGCGAACTGGACCAAGATCCGCAGCACCGCGGCGGCCGCGCCCCGCACCTGGCCCGCCGCCTCCCGTAACAAGATCCTCGCGGCCGCGGGCCTGGTGGCCTGTGCCCTGATCACGATGTTCGTGACGGCTGGCGACGGCGGCACCCTGGCCGGGGCCGCGGCAGGACCGGCGGCCGCCCCCGGCACCGGCCCGATCAAGGCCGATCCGGGCGGCACCTGGCCTCCAGCTCCGGCTGACCCGGCCGGCTCCCGCACCACGACCGGTGGTGCCCCCGATCCCAGCCACCGCGCGGCGCCGGCGTCCGCGTGGTGCGTACGGGCGTTCGGTATCAATTGTTATTCGCCGCGGCAGCTGCAGCAGGCCTACGACCTGCCTCCGCTGTACGCGCGGGGGCTGGACGGCCAGGGCCGCACGATCGTCGTGGTGGACGCCTACGGATCCCCCACCATCCGTCATGACCTGCAGGTCTTCGACGCCGGCTGTGGACTGCCCGGGCCGCCGTCGCTGCGCATCATTCAGCCGGTGGGCCGGGTGCCCCGCTACGACGCGGACGACCAGGACATGGTGGACGCGGCCGCGGAGACCACCACCGACGTGGAAGCGGCGCACAGTATCGCGCCCGGGGCCAGCATCCTGCTGGTCGAGACCCCGGCCGACGAGACGCTCAGCGGCGGCGGGTTTGCCCAGTTCATGGCGGCCGAGAACTACGTGGTCCGGCACGGCCTGGGCGACGTGATCAGCCAGAGCTTCGGCCTGCCCGAGCAGAACTTCGGCGGCCAGGCCAGCATCCGGCAGCTCCGCTATGCCTTCCAGAACGCGGCCCGGCACCAGGTCACGGTGCTGGCCGCGGCTAACGACTTCGGGGTGACCGGGCCGACCCGGGCCGGCGGCGGGTTCCGCACCCAGCCGGTCGTCGACTGGCCCGCGTCGGATCCGCTGGTCACCGGAGTGGGCGGGACCCGGTTGCAGCTCACCGCGACGGGCCGCCGGACCGCGCCCGACTCGGCCTGGAACGAGGACGGCGACGCCGTGGTGGCCAGGTACGCGGGCGCGCTGCCCTGGGCGAGCAGCGGCGGCCGGTCCGCGGTGTTCACCCGCCCGGCATACCAGGGCGCGGTCCGCGGGGTGACCGGCGGCCGCCGCGGCGTCCCGGACGTGGCGCTCAGCGCGTCGTTCCGCGGCGGGTTCCTCAGCTACGGGTCGTTCACCGGCCGCGGGGCCTGGAAACCGGCCGCCGGGACCAGCGTGGCCACCCCCATGCTGGCCGGCCTGGTCGCGATCGCGGACCAGGACGTGCACACCCGGCTCGGCCTGATCAACCCGGCGCTGTACCGGCTGGCCCAGCAGCACGCACCAGGCATCGTCACGGTCACCCGGGGCAACAACACGGTCCGCGTCACCCAGCGCGGCAAGACCGTCACCGTGCACGGCTATCCGGCCCGCGCCGGGTACAGCCTGGTCACCGGGGTCGGCACCGTAGACGCGGCCCGTTTCGTGCCCGAGCTGGCCGCCATGGCCAGCCAGCCCTAATTTGCCTAACGCCGGTGCCTCCGCCCGGTCCTAGCCCCGGCCCAGGCTTTCCCGGTGCTGATAGTCGAACGCCGCCGCCATGGACTCCGCGATACCAGCCACCCGCCCATTCTCTACAGTGAGCGGGTGGACGCCGCCCAACGCCAGCTGAGTGATCAGATCGACGACGCGACGCAGCGGCTGCTCGGCACGGCCCGGGTCACCGCCGAGCCGGACCTCCGCGCGCCGTCCCTGCTGCCGGGCTGGACGCGCGCGCATGTGCTGGCCCACCTGGCCCGCAGCGCCGACGCGATGCGCAACCTGCTGATCGGCGCGCGGGCCGGGGTGGACCGTCCCGCGTACGCCAGTGCCGAAGCCCGGGCCGCCGGCATCGAGCAGGGCACGCAGCTGAAGCCGGCCGATCTGGTGGCCGACGTGGCCGGGTCGGCGATGGCGTTCCGCACGCTCACCCGTCAGCTGCCCGACGAGGCCTGGCAGTACCAGGTGCAGATACTCGGCTCGGCGCGGTTCCCGGCCGGGCAGCTGCTGACCCGGCGGCTGGTCGAGGTCGAGCTGCACCACAGCGATCTGGGCCTGGGATATAGCCCGACAGACTGGCCGGCCTCGTTCACCAGCATGGACCTGGCCGAGCCGATGCAGTCCCAGCGTCAGGACCGCCTCACCCGCTGACGCGCCGAAGGAGGGCGCCGCCGACTGGACAGTGAAGGGGGAATGGGGAGGTGGGTGGGGCGGAGCGAGAAGCGACGAGGGAAGTCGGCGGGTACAAGCCCTCCGGAGGCGCAAAGAAATACTGTCGGTGGCCGCGCATAGATAAGACTCATGAAGTGGTCAGAGATAGCAGACCGGGAACCCAAGCTCGGCGCGATCGCCACTGAGCGGCTGATCGGGCCGCGCGTCCTGCTCGTCGGCACCACCCGGCGGGACGGGTCAGCCCGGATCAGCGGCGTTGAGCCGCTGGTCCTGGGCGGCGACCTGTATCTGTCCATGATGCGCGGCTCGGCCAAGGCCCATGACCTGGCCCGGGATCCGCGGATCGTGCTGCACAGCATCGTCACCGGCCCGGAAGCCGCAGCCGAGATCAAGCTGCGCGGGACGGTGCGCACCGAGACCAGCCGGGACACCCAGCAGCGGTACGCGGACGCGGCCGCCGCGGAACTCGGCTGGCGCCCGGTGCCCGGCGAGTTCACCCTGTTCGTGGTGGACGTCGGCGACGTCACCTACATCGGCTACGACGTGGCCACCGGCAGCCAGCACGTGGCCCGCTGGCCGGCCGGCGAGGAGTACCTGCGCCCGGCGACCACGGCGACCAGCCTGGGGCCGCGCCAGCCGGTGCGCCGCCTGCTCAGCTGAGCGGCGCGGCATGGTGCCGCCGCGGCCGGCGGCGTCACTGCGTCCACGGTGGGCTGAACCATGAGCCGTCCGGCAGCACACCGAGCAGGCCGACGCTGGTGGTGACCCACGCGGTAGCCAGCTCGTCGCTCAGGTTGTCCACCCCGAACCGGGCGCCCGCCGGGACCAGGATCACGTCGCCCGCGGCCGCCTGCTCGGCCTGCCCGTCCAGGCTGACCTGGACGGTCCCGCTCAGCAGGTACAGCACTTCCTCGCGGGAGACGTGATGCCGGACGCCCTCGGTGTGGCCGGGAATCTCGATACGCCAGGCACACAGTTCCCGGCTGCCCCGGCCCGGGCTGGCGTAGGCGGTGAAGCTGGTGCCGTGCATCTGGTGCACGGCGGCCTGATCGGCATGGATGACCGGCACGGCTGGCTCCTTCAAAGATAGGCAAGTAGGTTGCCTATAGTGTTCAAGTAGCTTGCCTAATCTGTCAAGCTGGGGTGATGCAGAACGACGACGCCCAGTCGCTGGCCTTCGGCCTGCTGGCGGCCAGCCGCGCCCTGGTCGACGGGGTCTCGGCCGGAGTCAGCGCGCGCGGCTTCACTGACCTGCGCCCGGCGCACGGGTTCGCCTTCACCCGGCTCTCGGCGGGCGGCGCCACGATCACCCAGCTGGCCGAGCACCTGGGCGTGACCCGGCAGGCCGCGGCGCAACTCGTCGACGAGCTCGTCGCCAAGGGCTACGTCGAGCGGCGCCCGCACCCACGCGACGCCCGGGCCCGGCTGATCGTGCTCACCAGCCAGGGCTGGGCCTGCACCCGGGCCGCCGAGGCGGCCATCGCGGACACGCTGCGCTCCTGGGCAGCGATCCTGGGCCCGCAGCGCCTGCTCGCCCTGCGCGACGACCTGCTCCGCGTCGCCCCGCACGGCCCGCTCCGCCCCACCTGGTGATCCGGCCGGCCGCATCCGGTTCCGCCGGCCTAGGCGGCTACCAGTCACCTGCACTTCGCCGGCGAGCACACCTCGGTGAACTACCAGGGCTACATCGAGGGAGCGCTGCGCAGCGGCTACCGCTGCGCCGCCGAAGTGGGCGCCGGCCGCTAGCTCGCCGTGACGTCCGCGCTGACCTGCACTGGGTGGGCCAGCGTCTGGTAGACCACGCAGTATCGCTCGGTCAGCCGGAGCAGCGTGGCCAGCTGTTCCTCGCTGGCCTCGGTGTCCAGGTCGAAGGCCAGCCGGATGGCGCTGAACCCGACCGGCGCGTCCTTGGCCACCCCCAGCGTGCCGCGGAAGTCCAGGTCACCCTCGGCCCGCACGGTGCCGCCGGCCACCAGTATCTCCAGCGACGTGGCCACCGCGCGCAGCGTGACCCCGGCGCACGCGACCAGCGCCTGCAGCAGCATGTCCCCGGAGCAGGCCAGCGACCCGTCGCCGCCGGTGGCCGGGTGCAGGCCGGCCTCGGTCAGCGCCTGGCCGGTGGCCACCGAGCAGCTGATCCCCTCGTTACCCAGCTCGCCGCTGGCCAGCAGGGTGATGACCGCCTGCCCGGGGTCCTCCCGGTAGGCGTCCTTCAGCGGCTGCTGCACGGCACGCAGGCTGGTGCTGTCCACCATGGTCCCCTTTCCTGGGCGGCTCGGTCACGAGGCTAGTCCCGCCAGTAGGTGGCCGGCGGTTGCAGGGCGCAGAACTCGTTCCCGTCCGGGTCGGCCAGCACATGCCAGCGCCAGCCCGCCTCGACCACTGGCTCGGGGCTGAGCACCCGCGCGCCCAGCCCGGTGAGCCGGTCCACCTCGGCGTCCAGGTCACGGGTGCGCAGGTCCAGGTGCATCCGGTTCTTACCCTGCTTGACGTCGGGCACCTGCTGCAGCAGGATCTCGGCCCCGGCGCCGACAGCGGGCAGCAGGCTGAGGTAGCGGTCGCCGCCGTGCCCTTCCCGGACATACCCCAGCGCGGCCGACCAGAAGTCCGCCGCCCGGTCCAGGCGGGCGACGTCGATCACAATCACCAGATCGCCGCGCAGGTACCGATCCGGCGTGTGCCCCATCCCCCGATTCTGCCCCGAGCAGGGACGGCAGGCGAACGACGCCTTCGCCCGGTTGGTATCACAGGTGATACCATGGACATCATGGCGATGACCCTCCGGCTGTCCGACACCGAGACCGAGGCGCTGCGCCGGCGTGCCGAACTGGAGCACCGCCCGATGCAGGAAGTGGTGCGGCAGGCCATCCGCGAGTACGTGGAAAGCCACAGCCGCGCTGAACTGCTCGACCAGGTCCTCGACGAGGAACTGCCCCGGTATGCCGAGGCCCTGGACCGGCTCGGGCAGTGATCTACCTGACCTTGCCCGAATTGCTGCACACCGGCGAGCGCGCGCTGGGCTTTGCGCCCGTCGTACGGGACGTCGGATTACTCGAATCAGCCCTGGCCCGGCCGCGGGCGACGGCATTCGGTGCGGACGCATACCAGGGGCTGGACGCGAAGGCCGCAGCCCTGCTGCATTCCCTGGCCAGGAATCACGCCCTGGTCGACGGCAACAAGCGCCTCGCCCTGGCCGCGATCATCGCCTTCTACGGCGTCAACGGCCGTCGGCTCACCCTCTCCAACGATGCTGCCTATGACCTGGTGATGGCGGTCGCCGCTGGACACCTCGACACGGTTGATGACATCGCGGCCGTGCTCCGGACGGCCACGGAGCCGCGGTAGCTTGCCGGCTACGGTCAGGGACAGCGCAGCAGGCCACGCGTAGGCTGACCCCCGTGCTTACCCGGCGCCTGCGCGTTATCGCTCCCGGCATCCTGGTACTGCTGCTGGCGGCCTGTACGGCCACCGCCGCGCAGCCGGCCGCGGACCACGCCACGGCCCGGACGACCGCGCACCCGGCCACCGCGACCCCGGCCGCCACCCCCAGGGCCACCGGCCGCCCGGCGGGCAACGTCACGCTGGCCTTCGCCGGGGACGTGAACTTCGCCCGGCGCACCGCCCCGCTGCTGCGCGACCCAGCCACCGCGTTCGGCCCGATCTCGTCGGTGCTCAAGTCGGCCGACTTCACCGCGCTGAACCTGGAGACCGCGGTCACCAGCCAGGGCACGCCGCAGCCCAAGACGTACCACTTCCGGACCAGGCCGGCCGCGTTCACCGCACTCCGCGACGGGGGCGTGGACCTGGTCACCATGGCCAACAACCACGTGCTGGACTACGGCCAGACCGGGCTGGCCAACACGCTGGCCGCAGCCCAGGCGGCGCACTTCCCCTACGTGGGCATCGGGCGCAACGCGACCGCGGCCTGGGCGCCGTACCTCACCACCATCAACGGGGTGCGGATCGCGATCATCGGGGTATCCCAGGTGGCCGAGCTCGCCTCGTCCTGGGTGGCCACCGGCCACCGTCCCGGCGAGGCCAACGCGATCAACCAGCGCCGCACGCTGGCCGCGGTCCGCGCCGCGAAGCGGCTGGCCCCGGTCGTGATCGTGTTCATGCACTGGGGCACCGAGGGCCAGGCCTGCCCGGACCCGAATCAGCTGGCGCTGGCCCCGAAGCTGGCCGCCGCGGGCGCCAGCATCATCGTCGGCGCGCACGCGCACATGCTGCAGGGGTCCGGCTGGCTCGGGCGCACGTTCGTGGCCTACGGCATGGGCAACTTCCTCTGGTGGGAGCGCTCCTACAGCACGGCCACCGGGGTGCTGGAACTCACCCTGCATCCGCACCACCCGCTGACCGCGCGGTTCATCCCCGCGACCGTGTCCCACACCGGCCAGCCCATCGTCGACCGCGGCGCCCAGGCGCGGCGGGCCGCCGCCTACTACGCGAGCCTGCGCGGCTGCGCCCAGCTGGCCGCGCACCCGTCCTGAGCCCGTTTTAACGCGGTGCCGCGCGCCGGGGCCGCTCCGTAGGGTGAGGGCGTGCACCACCCGACGGACGAGATCGACGAGCGCGAGCTGGCCCGCGCGCTGGCCGACGGCTGGGGCCTGGCGCCCGCCGGGCTGCGTTACGCCGCAGTTGGCTTCGGTGACCACCACTGGGAGCTGACCGACACGTCGGGCGGCCGCTGGTTCGTCACCGTGGCCGGCCTGGCCGGCGGCTGGCGTGGCACCGGCCCGGCCGAGGGCCTGGCCGACCTGCGCGCCGCGCTGGGCACCGTAACCAGGCTGTACCAGGCAGGCCTTGACTTCGCGGTGGCACCGGTACCCACCCAGGCGGGCCAGCCGCTCGCGCCGCTCGGCTGCGGGCACGCGGTGACCGTATTCCGCTGGCTGGACGGCGAGGCGGGCGACTTCGGCAAGCCGCTTCCCGCCGACGACCAACTGACCCTCATCACCCTCCTCGCTCGCCTGCATAACGCCACCGACGTGGCCGGCGCCGGCGCGCCCATTCGCAGTCCCGAGCTGGCTGACCGGGCTGACCTGGTCGCCGCGCTGGGTGACCTCGGTCAGCCGTGGCTGGGCGGCCCGTACGGCGAGCCCGCCCGGCGGCTGCTGGCCGGGCATGAAGCCGGCCTGCACCGCGCCCTGGCCCGCTTCGATGGGCTGATCGGGCAGGCGCGGCGCACTGGGCCGACGGTGCTGACGCACGGCGAGCCGCATCCGGGCAACATCTTCCGCAGCCGGTCCGGCACGCTGCACCTGATCGACTGGGACACCGCCGGCCTGGCCTGGCCCGAACGTGACCTGTGGGACGTGACCGCACCCGGCTCGGCCGAGGCGGCGCACTACACCGGGTTGACCGGGCACCCGGTCAGCCCGGTCGCGGTCGAGGCGTACCGGATCCGCTGGGCCCTGGACGACATTCGGCTGGCCGTGCGCGACTTCCGCGGCCCGCACGAGCGCAACCCGGACACTGAGCTGACCTGGACGACGCTCGGCGAGGAGCTGGGCAGGATCGCCAGCTGAGGGCGGCCCAGCTGAGCCCGGGCCAGCCGGTCAGGCCGGCCACACCACCGGGAACAGCGGATGATCCATCGGCGCCCCGGCGGGCAGCTCGGCGTCCAGCCGCTCGAACGGCGGTGAGGTACGCCAGGCGCGCGGCGCGTGCCGCACGTCGGCGGACAGGTAACGCAACGACAGCACCCGGCGCCGGGTGTCATACGGGAAGCCGGGCGCCCCGTGCACGGTCAGGAAGTCGAAGAGGATCGCATCGCCCGGCGCCAGGCGGTACCGCCGGATGTCATAGCCGTCCCGGCCAGCCTCGATGTCCGGCAGCTCGGCCAGGCTGCCCTCAGGGAACCAGCGCGCCTCGGCGGTCAGGAAGGTACGCGGCATCAGCCACGGGCCGCGGTGCGTGCCCGCCACCAGCTCCAGGCAGCCGTCTTCCGGCACCGGATCGACTGTTATCCAGGCGCTCACCCCGCGCCCGTCCACGTTGTAGTAAGGCTGATCCTGATGCCACGGGGTGCGCTGCCGGGTCTGCCCCTCCTTGACCAGCACGTGGTCGTGGTAGAAGCGGACCTCGGGCGTGTCCAGCAGCGCAGCCGCGATGGCAGGAACCCGGGAGTGCAGCGCCAGGCTACATATGTCGGCTATCTCCTGCCAGCGGCAGAAATCCTCGGCAAAACTGCCCGGGTCGTCCGGGCCGCTGGCCACCTGGGCCAGCGGGCCGGGCAGGGCGAGCACAGCATCGATGGCGCGGGCCGCGACCGCCACCTCATCGGCGTCCAGCACCGACCGGACGCACACCACGCCGTCCCGGGCAAAGTCCGCGGCCAGCCCGGCCGCCGCACGCACTGGGTCCATGGCGGCACCTTAACCGTGCTCAGCACCGCGCTGGCGAGATGGGGCGCCGGTTAGTTCTGGGCCCTGAGCTTGCGCCAGCCGCCGGCCCGGTTGTTGGCAATGATCTGCCGGAAAATGGCGGTCAGCGCGGCCGCGTTGATGATCTCGCCCTGGCGGACGGCCACCGTCCGGGCCGTCTTGTTGTCGTGGCCGGCCGTGATGATCCGCTCCGGGTCGGGCACGATGCCGCCGTCGTAGAGGAACACGTTGACGTGATCCTTAGCCGCCAGCAGCGCACAGATGTTGCCGTCCAGCACGAAGTACGGCCGCCGGGTGCGCTTGATCGTCTCGGTGACCTCCGGGTCGGCCGCGTGCACCAGGTCGCGGACCTGGTGGCAGATGGCCTGCTGCCAGCCCGGCAGCCCGTCGATGTAGTCATCGACCCGCGGGTCAGCCGCATAGGGCATGGTCATGTCCCCCTTGATTCCCGTAGGCGGCCAGGAAAGCCGCTACGCCTGCGTCGGCCTGGGCGGTGAGCTCGGCCGCGGCGAACGGGGCGTCGCCGCAGAACAGGCTCTTGTCCAGCGCCCGGCCGAGGACCAGGAACGCGAAGTGCGCGGCCGCGGCCGGTGGGTCGCTGATCCGCAGCAGGCCGCGGCCGGCCAGCTGCTCGAAGCAGCCCGCCAGGGCCTGCATGGTCTGCTCGGGCGCTCGCTGGTAGTAAGCCTGGGCCACCGCGGGCAGGTACGGCGAGGCGCCGATCACCAGCCGGCGCAGTTGCAGCACCGGCGGCTGGATCACCGTGGCCAGGTAGTCCCGGGCGAGCTGGCACAGATCTTCGGTCAGCTGCCCAGTCCCGGCCAGTGCGGCCAGCCGGGCCCGGAACGGCTGGCCTGCCTGGTCCAGGGTGCCGAGCACGATCTCGGTGAACAGCTGCTCCTTGTCGGCGAAGAACCGGTACACGGTCGGCTTGGACACCGCCGCCGTGGCCGCGATCTGGTCCATGCTCGTCCCCGGGTAACCGTGCTGCAGGAACAGAGCCGTCGCCGCCTCGACGATGGCGCGCCGCTTCCGCGCCGAGCGGTCCGGCAACACCGGCTGGACTAGTTCCACCACGCTACTGTACCGTGTAGTAAATCGTACTACACGGTTTAGTAAGATGAGTAGGGGACGGGGAGGAGCGCCGACGATGCGATTTCACGCGACGATCGAACTGAACGGCAAGACCGCGACCGGGATCGAGGTGCCGGCCGACGTGCTGGCGGCCCTTGGACCGGGCAAGCGGCCCAGCGTCCGGGTCACCATCAACGGCTACAGCTACCCCAGCACGGTGGGGACCATGGGCGGCCGGTCGCTGATCCCGGTCAGCGCCGAGGTGCGTAGCCAGGCCGGAGTGTCGGCCGGGGACAACGTACCCGTGGACGTGGTGGCCGACGCCGCGCCGCGGCGGGTCAAGGTGCCGGCGGATCTGGCCGCCGCGCTCGGCCGCGAGCCTGCCGCCCGGCAGGCGTTCGACCGGCTGTCGCACAGCGGGCAGCACCGCTACGTGCTGAACATCGAGCAGGCCAAGACAGCGCAGACCCGGCAGCGCCGGATCGACAAGGCAGTCGCCGAGCTGTCGGCTGGCTGAGCTAGCTGGCTGGGCGGTCCTTCTTCGCCAGCTTGGCCAGTACGGCCTCGTAGGACGAGTCAATCGCCTCGAACACCTCGTCGTCCGGGATCGCGCCGCCGAACTGGAGCGAGTTCCAGCCGGAACGGCCGATGTAGGCCAGCACCGAGGCGTCGTCGGGGTAGCGGACCAGCCACTCGTCGGCCACCATGCGGTCCGGGCCACACTTGACGCCCACCGTGCCCGCCGACCCGTCGCCCAGGAACGCGAAGATCTTGCTGCTCACCTTGATCACGACGTCGCCCTCCCAGGGCTCGTCCTGCCACGCGCCCGGCTTGGCCAGGCAGTAGGCCAGCAGTTCCGTCCGGGTCATCATGGTCTCCCTACCTGATCTGGAACGCGCCGAGTCCTTCGGGCGGCTCGGGCTTGACCGAGACGTCCGCCACCACGGCCGCACGCGGGCCGTGCCGGGCCCAGTCCACCAGATGCTGGACGTCGTCGGCCTGGCCCTCGAAAACCGCCTCGACCCGGCCGTCGGGCAGGTTCCGGACCCAGCCGCGCACACCGCGCCGCACGGCCAGTTGCCGGCAGGTGTCCCGGAAGTACACCCCCTGAACCCGCCCCGACACCAGCACCCGGTACCGGACCACAGCCAGACGCTACCGGCCCGGCCGCACCGGGTAAGGGCATACACCTGGCCGTCGTCGCTGCCTGCGCGACCCGCGGATCGGCGCGGCGGACGGCCCCGGACCACGTCAGCCGTAGCTGGCCGAGCTGGCATCTGAGCCACTTCTCTGACTAAAGTCAGAGAATGGATACGGGCATGATCGGCCAGGTGCGGCGGTTCAACCGGACGGTCACCCAGCGGATCGGGGCGCTGAACGACGCGTTCCTGACCCGGGGCCGCCCGCTCGGCCAGGCCCGGCTGCTCTGGGAGATCGGCCCGGACGGCTGCGATGTCCGCCGGCTGCGCGCCCGGCTCGACCTGGACTCCGGCTACCTGAGCCGGCTGCTGCGCAGCCTGGCCGGGGACGGGCTGATCACGGTGACCCGGAGCGAGGCCGACGGGCGGGTCAGGATGGCTGAGCTGACCCGCGCCGGCCGCGCCGAGCGGGCGGAACTGGACCGGCTGTCCGACGACGCGGCCCAGGCCATCCTCGGCCCGCTCAGCGATGGCCAGCGGGACCGGCTGGTCACCGCGATGGCCGACGTCGAGCGGCTGCTGACCGCTTCGGCCATCCAGCTCACCGGCAGCGACCCCCGCCTGCCGGCCGCCCAGGCCTGCCTGCGGGCCTACTTCACCGAACTGGCCGGCCGCTTCGACCACGGGTTTGACCCGGCGCAGAGCATCTCGGCCGACGACGCGGAACTGACCCGGCCGGCCGGCCTGCTGCTGGTCGCCTCGCTGCACGGCGAGCCGGTGGGCTGCGGCGCGGTCAAGCTGCACGGCCCCGGGCCGGCCGAGATCAAGCGGATGTGGGTGTCCCCGTCGGTCCGCGGCCTCGGGCTGGGCCGCCGAATCCTGGTCGGCCTGGAGGCGCATGCGGCGGCCGCCGGGGCCAGCGCGTTCCGGCTGGAGACCAACGGCGCGCTGGCCGAGGCGATCAGCCTGTACCGATCGGCTGGTTACCGCGAGGTGCCCGCGTTCAACGCCGAGCCGTACGCCCACCACTGGTTCGAGAAGACGCGCAGCCCCCGCTCAGCTGAGCTCGGTGCGCGGGTCGATGAGCCAGTGATTGGTCCGGAAGATACGGCCGGCGAAGGCGGTCTCCGTCTCCCCGGCCAGCCAGAAGCCGACCGACCGGCATAGCGCGTTGGACGGCGCGTTAGTCACCGCGGGGAAGGCGTGCACCACGCCCCAGCGGTCCTCGTCCCGGGCCAGTTCCAGCAGCGCCCGGACGGCGCGCTTACCGAACCCGCGCCCCTGGAACTCGGGCAGCACCATCCAGCCGATCTCGGACAGCTCCGTTCCCGAGTCCGCATGCGACCACAGCGTGACCGAGCCCGCCACTGCGGCGGGCTCAGCCGGATCGGGGACGATCATCTTGATCAGCGAGGTGCCGGCCGACGCCTCAGCCGCGTCGCGGCGCACCTTGTCCTCGATACCGTGTCGCGGCTGCGGGCCGCCGAGCTCAGCCATCATCACCGGGTCACACCGCATCCGGACGTAGGCGGCCACGTCCCCCAGCTCGACGTCGCGCAGCAGCATCGCTCCAGGCTAGGCCTGATGCACGGACAGGATGTTGCCGGCCGGGTCGGTGAACCAGGCGATGAGCGGCCCGTCGCCGCTCCGGTTGATCCCCTTGGCGTCCTGGCCCATGCCCGGGTAGTGCAGGAACTGCACGCCGCGCGCGGTGAGCTCGTCCACGGCCTGGTCGATGTCGTCGACCGGGAAGTTGAGGATGGTGTAGCTGGCCGGGGTGTGATCCGGCTTCGGGTAGACCAGCGTGTCCCGGTCCCCAGCCAGGTGCAGGGTAAGCAGGCCGCCCTGCTGCGAGGTGTTGATGCCGAGCGTGCCGCCGTAGAAATCCTGCGCCTTGGCCAGGTCGTTCACGGCGAACCCGCTGTACGCCTTGGTGGTTGCGAACATGAGCCCATACTCCTCTCCGGTCTGCTGGTTGAGACGGGCGAAGAGCCCGGGACTCATCGCTGACCAGGCGGCAGCAGCGTGCCCAGCGGGCCCAGGTCGATGTTGAGGTCGGCCGGGGTCAGCCCGAAGTGCTCGCGTAGCTCGGCCATCCGCTCGTCCAGGGCCAGCAGGGTGGCCCCGATCTGCTCGACCTTCTCGTCGCTGAGATCGCCATGGTCCACCCGGCGCAGCGCCTGCCGCTCCATGAGCTGGCGGAGCAGCTCGACCACGGTGAGCACCAGCGTGACCAGGCCACGTTCCACAGTCTCCGGGTCGGCGTCGATCCGGCGCCCAGGCAGGCCGGCCGGCTCAGTCACCGAGCTCCCCCAGGCCGGTACTGACCGAAGCGACCAGGGCCTGCAGCGAGACCTGAACCAGGTCCACGTCGGCGATCGACAGCCGGATCTCGCCGCTGACCACCACGCCGCCGGCCAGCACCCGGTCGAGCAGGTCAACCAGGGCGACCCGCTCGGCCCGCAGCGCGCCGTCCTGGGTGCGCGGGACGGGGTGGCTCATGGCGCGGCTCCCCCAGCGTCCTCCCCCGGGCTCAGCACCGCGAATGAGTACGGCGGCCAGGGGCCGGTGACCTCGATCGGGGTGCGGTACTGCTGGCCCAGCTCGCGGGCGGCCGCCGCAAACCGCGCGGCGGCGGCGTCGTCGACCAGGTAAGTAGCGTTAAGCAGCATGGTGTGGCGGTCCTCGCCGGTGAGCTCGGCCGCCTGGGCCGGCCGGAGCTGGGCCGCGGCCGCCATCCCGCGCAGGGCCACGTGCACCTCCCGGGCCATTGCCGCGTCCGCCTGCCGCGCTTGGTCCAGGGCGGACAGCTGGTGGCGGCGGCGGCGCAGGTAGCTGGCCCCCGGGCCAGCGTCGGGCGGGTCCGCAGGTGCCGGCTCTGCGGCGTGCGCGGCGGCGAACACCTTCACCCCCCACTCGGCCCGCCCGGTCAGCTGGTCCAGGGCGGCGGCGAAGTCGGCCTGCCGCTCGGCGAGCAGGTCGGCCACCTTGCCGTCGTCGCGGTAGATGGTGGCCAGCCGGAGCGGAACCACCGGCGCGGGCAGCGCCTCGATGACCTGGTGGTGGGCCCGGGCGGTGGCCGCCAGCCAGTCCAGGTCCTCCAGCCGATGACGGAGCGGCTGCTCGCCGAACTCGGCGAGGCTGACCGTGGACACCGCGGCCGCCAGCCCAGCATCCGGCACGGCCCGGACCGGCTGGCCAGCTACCCCGGTCAGACCGGCCAGCCGGTCCGGGCTTATCTGCGCGGCTACCGCGTAGGCCCAGATCGCGTTCTGCTCAGTCATCCCGTTCCCCGGCCTCGAGCGCGGCCAGCCGGTGCCGTAGTTCGCGGTTCTCCTGCTCCAGCTGCTTCCGGTCCCCGTCCCCGGTGAGCCAGGGGTCGGTCTCCCACCAGTTGATGCCGATCTCCCGTGCCGTGTCCACCGACGCGATGATCAGCCGGAGCTTGATCGTGAGCAGCTCGATGTCGAGCAGGTTCACCCGGATGTCCCCGGCGATGACCAGGCCCTTGTCCAGCACCCGTTCCAGGATGTCGCCCAGGTTGGCGGGCTGTGGCCCAGCGGCCGCGGCGCCGTAGGCCTGCGCGGCGCCGCCACCGCTGCGGGCCACCCCGGTGCCGGTGGCCGGTTCGGCGCTCATCGCGGGGCCTCCCGCTCGTCAGTGGCCTGGTTGCGGCTGTACCGGCGCGCCCGGCGGTACGCCAGCAGCGAGCCGTCCGGGTCCAGCTCGGCCTCGTAAAGAGCGAGGATGTCGCCGGAGGACGGTACCCGGCGATCGTCCAGGATCTCCACGCTGACCAGCCAGCCGTCCTCCGTCGGCTCCACCCCGGTGACGCCTTCCGGGCTCTTCCCGGTCAGCGCAGCGATCTGGCGCAGCCCCGCCTCGGCCGCCGCCGCGGCTGATAGTCCATCGGCCCGGCCGCCTGCGGAAGCCTGAGCTTCTTCTTCTTCCGGGGCCAGTTCCTCAGCTTCTTCCGGACCCGGTTCCTCGGCACGGCCGCGCACCGGCTCGCGCCGGCGGCCCCGCTCCTCATCTCGTGTCCGCTCCCGGTCTGCGGCCCGATCTCGGGCCCGGTCACGTGGTACAGCTCTATCCGCCATGTGGTCCCCCTCCCGGCACTGTTATCCCGTCCGGCGGCCGCTCGCGCGGCGGCCGCCGGTCGCGGCCGGCCCGAGCATCCGGGCCGTCGCGTCCACCTGCACCCGGGACAGCTCGTCCTGGGACAGGTAGCCCGCCCGGGCCTCGGCTTCCGCTTCCTCGAGCTGACGGCGGACCGCGGCCGGATCGCGCAGCTCACGCTCGGCCTCGTCGCGAAGGATTTCGCCAAGCGTGAGGAATCCGCGCAGCGGCATCAGCGGCATCCGGAACAGCAGCGTGAACAGGTTCATCGGCTCAACCTCCCGGCGTGCGTGCTGACACGAAGTCGTACGCCGCCATCGGCCCAAGGAGCCCCAACTCGACCCGGTCCGCCCATTCCTCGGCCAGCTCACTGAGCGCGCGTTCCAGGTCCGCGACGCGGTCGCTGCTCACCAGCAACGCCACGTGCGCCGCGTCCAATTCGTGGCTGGGCTCACGGACATTGCTGGCTACGCAATAGGGTGCGACCACATCGCCCAGCCGACGGGTGTCCGCGGTGCGCTTCTCGTCGATCGCGGCGTTGATGATCTCGCCCAGCTGGATCTGCAGGTCCCTGGTGGCCGGGTCATCCACTGGCCGCCCGGCCAGCTGCTCCCGGAGCTGGGCGGCGCTGTCATTTTCCGCCAGCACCTCGCGCAGGATGGCCGTCTCGCGGTACCGGCCCTTGGCCACGAACTGGGCGCGACCCTCGAATTCCGCCAGCTGAGCGGCGAACTCGTCGTGGTAGGGCGCCAGCAGCTCTTCCTCGACTGCCTGCTCGGTCTGCAGCACGGCGCCGAACCGGAACGGCAGCACAGGCGCCGCCTTCGCCGCTCCGTCCAGCAACTGCTCATGGGCCAGCAGGTCCTCGGGCCGGCCCAGCGGCTGGCTTACGTCCACCTCGCTGGCCAGCGCCGCGATCTCCTGGTAACGCACCAGGCGCACCTTGGCCGGCGGCTCGCCCACTCCCTTGGCGGTGTCGGTCACGGCGACGTCTGCGGGCACGATGCCGTAGACGTAGACACCGTGGGTGGTCTCGCCGGACGGCATGGCCTGGCCTGCCTCACTCGTCGTCCGCATGCCGCCTCCTCCGCGGTGCGGTACGCTCCGGCTCGTCGCCGGCCAGCCCGAACTTCTCACCGGCCGCGTCCAGTGCCCCGCGTACCGCGCCCTTCGCTTTCGAGCTGGCCCCGCCTTCCGTGACGTCACCGACCAGGTCAGTCAGGGTTTCCTTGTCGTCCTCGATGTTCAGCCGGCCGACCGCCTCAGCGAAGCGCAGGTAGGTGTCCACGCTCGCGATCACGATCCGGGCGTCCACGGTCAGCAGCTCGATGCCGACCAGCGAGACCCGGACGTAGGCGTCGATGACCAGGCCCTTGTCCAGGATTGTGTCGATCACGTCGGCCAGCCCAGTGGGCTGCGGGCCGGCCGCCGCTCCACCTGCCGTCTGCGTTACCGTCATCGGCGCCGTCCCTCCTTCACGGGCTCCCGAGCCTCCTCATCCACGGGCTCCTCGGCCTCCTCATCCGGGTAGTCCTCGGCGTACTCGTCATCAGCATCCTGGTCGGCTTTGGCCTCCGCTTCCTCGTCTTCCTCGTCGCGGTGGCCGCCGTCCTCATCCGCGTAGTCCTCGTCGGCGTAGTCCTGCTCCTCGTCACGGGCCTCGGGCTGTTCCTCTGGCTGTTCCTCGCCCTGCTCCTCGCGCAGCCGCGACTCGTGGTCCTGGACGACCTCGCCGTCCTCGATGACGCCGCGCCAGCCCTCCAGCTCGTCGGGCCGCAGCACGGTCTGGGTCATGACATGGCGCCGGAAGTGCTTGAGTTCCAGCCGGGCACGGCGGCCCTGGGCCCGCCAGAGATTGCCGGTCCCCTCGAAGAACCCCTGCGGGTGGTATTCGAGCACGAGCAGGATGCGGGTCAGATTCGGGCCGATCTCATGGAAGCTGACCGCCCCGTCGACATGTCCCTTGTCTCCCTCGGAACGCCAGACAATCCGCTCGTCCGGGATCTGCTTGATGATCGTGGATTCCCAGCTGCGGTGTGACCAGAAAATCTGGGCCTTCCAGGAGAGCTTGGTGTCCTCCTCCTGATTCACGCCTTCCACCTTCTTCATGAAAGAAGGGAAGTCCGCGAACTGAGTCCACTGGTTGTAAGCCATCCGGACCGGGACTCCGACGTCGATGCTCTCGACGATGTTCGTGACTTTCAGGCCTTTGCCCTGGCCGCCTTTACCGCCCTTGCCGCCACCGCCGAGCTTCTGCTTGAGGCCGGCCCAGCCCGCGGACAGCATCGACCGCGCCGGCGACTTGCCCTCGCTCAGCGACTTGGCGCCGGTCACCGCGGCCATCAGACCTGGGCCGCCGCCTTGCTCGGCGTAGTCCGTCAGCCGCTGGGTGGCGCTGCCGATGGTGTCCCGGGCGGCCACCATGGCCAGATCGGCCAGCTCGCCGAGCAGATTCTGCAGCTCACCCTTGAGCTGGCCGCCCCCGTCCTGGGCAGCTCCGTTCCCGGCGGCCGTGTCCCGCCGCTGCTCTTGCTGTGCTGTGCTCATGATGTAGACCTGCCACTCCGTCGGTTCTGCGCGGTGCTTGCGCGGCCTGACCCGGTGCTGGCCGGGCGGCGGCCAGCCGACCGCGAGGCGGCCCGGCCGTCCGTGCCCGGGCCGCCGCGGCCCTCGGCCGAAGCAGCGCGCGGCCGCCGGGGCCGCTCAGCGGCCGGTTCGGCGGCACGCCGCCGGTTGCCCGCGGCCGGCTCACTCGTTGACCGCCGGGCTGGTGCCCGCCGGACCGGTGGCTCTTCCTCGGCCTCATCGTCCGGGGCGCCCCGGACGCCCGCGTCCTCGTCCTCGAGGTCGGCGTCGTCGGCCGCGTCGTCTTCCGCCGAGTCGGCGCCGTCGGCCGCCTCGTCTTCCGCCGAGTCGGCGCCGTCCGCCTCCGGGCCAGCCTCTTCGTCATCCGCTCGGCCACCACGCCGGGCCCCAGCCGCGCCGCGCACGGTCTGCCCGGCGCCCTCGGCCATCCGGTCTCGCAGTGCGTCCGTGCGGTCCTGCACCTTGCTGGTCAGGTTGCTGGTCAGCGCGTCGACCTGGCTGCGCACCGCGGTCTGCACGGCGGTCTTGCCGACCTCGAGCAGTTCGCCGCGGACCGTGTCGACGAGGTCACCGACCTGCGGGGACAGCTTGCCGAGCACGTCGCCCGCCAGCGCCTGATCACTCCCCTTGCGCAGCAGGCGGCCAGCCGCGCTGCCTACCCCGCCGGTGAGCGCCGCCGCCCCGACGGCCAGTGCCAGGCGCGTTTTATGCCGCCGCCCGAGCACGTATCCGGCCCCCAGGGCCAGACCAACTTGCGTTTTGCATTTCATGTTGCCCTCCTTGGCGCACAACCTGCTGTTGCAGTGAGCAAAGATATGTTTTCGTTCCTGCAACGTAATTAAGGGCTTACCTTCTAGTGACCCTCTCGGTGAGTTCCTCGCGCTACCCGAGGTACTTGAGCCGAAACGGAAGCCCGAAAAAAAAGAACGATCGTGTCCGTAAACCGGTCTCGGACATTCACTTCAGTCACAACAGGCAACGAAGGCCACCAGGATTTCAGGGTGCGTATTCAATCACTCACTCGTTGTAGCCATCATCGGGTAAGCCGTGCCGTGCCCTCAGCCTGGGTTGGCCCGGCTCGGTGTGGCCGGGCCGCGGTAGTTCGGCCGGGAACCCAGTGGGCCGAGCGAACTGCACGGCCAGCACCGTCCCGCGCGCGTGCCCGGCGTCGGACAGCCCGATGGTGATACCCAGCGCGGCCGCGGCGGGCCGGTCCGGTTAGCCCTTGACCACGAAACGGGCTGTTAGGCACGGCGCGCGGATAGGATCAGGCTGTTCTGGGCGGACGGGCCGGGAAATGTGCCCATGGTCTCGGTTCGCCGACCGTCCGGAGAGAGGCGGTGCGCGGCCTTGCACCAGCAAGAGCGCCGGCCGGCCGGGCTGTTTACCTCACCCGAGTTGGCTGAGAAGCTCCGCGACGTCCAGTCGATCACAGATGCCGCACTGTCCGCGCTCGACCCGCAAACGCTGCTCAACGTGCTGGTCGACCGGGTGAAAGAAGCCCTTCAGGCGGACACGGCGGCCGTCCTGCTCCTGGACCGGCCATCCGGCCAGCTCGTCGCGACCGCGGCCAGCGGGCTGGAGGAAGAGGTCCAGCAGGGCGTCCGCATCCCCATCGGCAAGGGCTTCGCCGGACGGATCGCGGCGCAGGGCCAGCCGGTGATCCTGGCCGAAGTAGACCACACGAAAGTGATCAATCCCATCCTGCTGGACAAAGGGATCCAGTCCTTGATGGGCGCCCCGCTGCGGGCCGACGGCATGGTAGTTGGTGTGCTGCACGTCGGCACGCTGAGCCGCCGGAGCTTCAGCAGCGAAGACGTGGACCTGCTGCAACTGGCCGCCGACCGGGCCGCACTGGCGGTCCAGGCCCTGGCCGTGCGGGTGGACCGGGCCGCCGCGGCCGCGCTGCAACGCAGCCTGATGCCCTCGGCCCTGCCCACCGTCAGGGGCCTGGAGATGGCCGCCCGTTTCGTTCCCGGCAGCGGGAACGTCGGTGGCGACTGGTACGACGTGTTCGCCCTGCCCTCGGGCAGCGTCTGCGCCGTGATCGGTGACGTGACCGGTACCGGCCTGAACGCGGCGGTGATCATGGGCCGGATGCGCAGCGCACTGCGGGCCTACGCGATGGAGACCGAAGATCCAGCGGACATGCTGGAGCGGCTGAACCGCAAGATGGGCCACTTCGAGCCGGACGTGATGGCGACCGTACTGTGCGCCGTCATCACCCCGTCGCTGGAAGAGATACGCGTGTCCTGCGCCGGGCACCTGCCCCCGCTGCTCGCCCCCCCGGGCCAGCCAGCGGACGTCGTTCAGGTCGCCGCTGATCTGCCCATCGGCCTGGCCACCCCGCGGCCGCGGCGGGTGATCACCGGTCACTTCCCGCCAGGTGCTGTGCTGTGCCTGTACACCGATGGGCTGGTCGAGCGGCGCGACCGGCCGCTCGACGACGGCATCGCCCGGCTGTGCGCGGCCGCGACGGCCGCAGACCCGGAGCGGGCGTGCGCGTCCGTCATGGCGGCCATGGCCAGCTATGTAACGCACACCGATGACGTCGCCCTGCTCATCCTCCGCCGTCAGCCTGATTGACCGCAACCCGGGCCGGCCGCCTGGTTGTCCACGACTCGGCTGGCGGATGTGGTGGCTGACCCGCCACTGACACTGGCTGTAACAGGGGTGCTGCGCTGCGATCCGCTGACGTACGCTGAAGACGGTGTCATGTGGCGGCTGTCACCCCGGGCCGCCCCGACGTCGGATGGCACACCCGGAGGTGCCATGGATCCTAGGACGGCTGGTCAGGCCGCCGGGGACAGCTGGTCTGACGAGGTCGCCCACCGGGCCCACAAAGCCCGCTGGCGGCTACCTTCACCCGGCCCCCGGCCGCGCTCCGCCTCGCCGGGGTGATCGACGAATCGACCTACCCCATCCTCCGCCGCGCGCTGGCCAAGGCGGCCATGGCCGGCGACGGCGCCATCCGGGTGGACATGGCTGAGGTCGAGTTCTGTGACCTGGCCGGCCTGCGCATGATCGTTTCGGTAGCCGACCCCGGCCGCGACGGCCAGTCCGGCCGGGCCACCGCCGGCCAGGTCGTGATCGCGGATC
Organism: Streptosporangiaceae bacterium; assembly: GCA_036497945.1. Classification (GTDB taxonomy): domain Bacteria; phylum Actinomycetota; class Actinomycetes; order Streptosporangiales; family Streptosporangiaceae; genus RYN-230. Next base: position 23,598 of record DASXIN010000107.1, read on the forward strand.
CGCCCAGCCCCTTGGACGACCTCATGCACATCCTGGGCTGGGACAACACGCCGGGCGTCGTCCTCCTGAAACCATGCCGATGAGCTGAACCCCGACCGGCCCGCTGATGTGTAGCGTTGGCCCCGGCGGGTACCTGCGGCGCGTGACACGTCTCAGTCAGCAGCTGCCGGCCGACCGGAGCCGGCCGGCCAGTGAGTTCATGGGCTGGGCGCGGACTGGGCAGGCCCCCCGTTGTCCTGGCCGGCGGCCAGGGCGCTGGCCAGGTCCGGGTGGATCTGGACGAGTTCTCCCGCGCCGATGATGGAAAACACCCGGTGCACTCCCGGCGAGCTGATCACGAGCAGCAGCTCGCTGCCTTGGCTGCTGGCCTGCCGGTGGCTGAGCATGATCGCCCGCACGCCGGCCGAATCACAGAACGTGGTTCCCGTCATGTCCACCACGAGCACCGCAGGCTGCTGGCCCAGCGCGGACAGCAGGCCCTCCTGGACCTCGGCGCCATTGGACATGTCAATTTCTTCAGGCATTGTGATGACTGCGAGCTGGCCGTGCCAGTTCACCGGCAGATGGCCTGACTTCACGATTTATCACCCGCCTGAGCGAGATTGGAAACTGACTCAGCCTGGACCGGTGGACCAGGCACTTTGCACCGACGAGTGGCGCCCGTGATTATCCTATCGGTGTCTGTCGGAGCGCAAGTCGCAGACGAGCCGCGCAGCCCAGTCAGCCGCTATGCGGTGCAGGCGGGTGGCGGCACCGAGGAAGAGGGGCGGGCGGGCCGATGATCGGTACCGGGAGCCCCGAGCCGCTGTTCCCCGGATCCGGCGTGATGGCCACTCAGATGCGCGAGCACGACTGGGCCCGCTCCCCGCTCGGGCCGGCCGCGCGGTGGCCGGCCAGCCTGCGCGTCGCCACCCGGATCTGCCTGACCTCCCGGTTCCCGATGATCGTCTGGTGGGGCCCGGACCTCCGGATGATCTACAACGACGCGTATCTGCCACTGCTGGGCGGCAAGCACCCCGCGCTGGACAAGGCGGGCGCCAGCGTGTGGTCCGACATCTGGCACATCGTCGGGCCGATGCTGCACAGCGTGCTGGAGACCGGCCAGCCGACCTGGTCGGAAGACCTGCTGCTGCCGATGGGCCGGCACGGCTACTGGGAAGAGACCTACTGGACGTACTCCTACAGCCCGCTGCATGACGATGACGGCAGCGTCAGCGCTGTGTTCACTGCGGTAACCGAGACCACCGAGCGGGTCATCGGCGCCCGCCGGCTGGCTGTGCTGCAGGACCTGGGCGCGCAAGCGGGCGCAGCACGCACGGTGGAAGAGGCCTGCGCCCTGGTCAGTGAGTCGCTGAGCCGGGCCCAGTCCGACGTCCCGTGCTTCGCCCTGTATCTGAGGGAGGACAGCACGGCGGGTTTCAGCCTGGCCGGCGTGACGCGGCAGGCTGGGGCCGCGGCCGAGGCAGCGCGCTGGCCACTGGCCGAGGTGCTCCGCGAGTCCCGCCCGCTGCTGGTGGACGACCTGGCCGGCCGGGTGGGCCAGCTGCCCACGGGCAGCTGGCCGGAGCCGCCAACCGAGGCCATGGTGCTGCCGATGTATGCGGCCGCGGAGCCGATCGGGGTGCTGGCCCTGGCGGCCAGCGCGGGCCACCGCCTGGACAGCGACTACCAGACGTTCATGGGCCTGGTCGCCCGGCAGACCGCGTCGCTGATCAACGGCGCGAGCGCGTACCAGGCCCAGCAACGGCGTGCTGAGGAACTGGCCGAGCTCGACCGGGCCAAGACCACCTTCTTCTCCAACATCAGCCATGAGTTCCGCACCCCGCTGACCCTGATCATGGGTCCGGTGCAGGATCTGCGCACCCGGCTGCGGGACGCGAATCCGGACATCCGGGATGACCTGGACGTCGTGCACCGCAACGGGCTCCGGCTGGGCAAGCTGGTCAATGCGCTGCTCGACTTCTCCCGCATCGAGGCTGGCCGCAGCCATGGCCACTTCGAGCCGGTCGACCTGGCCGCCTTCACCGCCGACCTGGGCAGCGTGTTCCGGGCCGCGTTCCAGCGAGCCGGCCTCACCTTCGAGGTGGATTGCCCGCTACTGGGTGAGCCGGCCTACGTGGACCGGGAGATGTGGGAGAAGGTGGTGCTCAACCTGCTGAGCAATGCCCTGAAGTACACCGTGGCCGGCTCGGTGCGGCTGTCCCTGGCCGCCGCCGGCGGCCGGGCCGTGCTGCGCGTCGCGGATACCGGCGTCGGCATCGCCGCCCAGGACATGGCGCATCTGTTCGAGCGCTTCCATCGCGGGAGCACCCCCCAGGCCCGGTCCAACGAGGGCAGCGGTATTGGCCTGGCCCTGGTGAAGGAGCTGGTCGGGCTGCATGGCGGCAGCATCACCGCGGACAGCGAGCCGGGCACCGGCAGCACGTTCACCGTCTCGATCCCGCTGGGCCGCAGCCATCTGGCCGACGACAGCTTGTTCCCGGCCAGCCATCTGGGCCCTGCGGTGGCCGATTCGTTCCTCGAGGAGGCCCTGCGCTGGCTGCCCGCGGCACCCGGCTCGCCGGGGGCCAGCGGCCTGCCCAGCGAGGGTCCCAGCCCGGCGGCCCAGGACGGGTCGGTGCTGATCGCCGACGACAACGCAGACATGCGTGACTACCTCCTGCGGCTGCTCCAGTCCCACTACCAGGTGACGACGGTGGCCGACGGGCGGGCCGCGCTGGAAGCCGCCCGGGCGCAGCCGCCCGACCTGATCGTCAGCGACGTGATGATGCCGGAGATCGACGGCCTCGGCCTGGTCCAGGCGCTGCGCGCGAACCCGCGCACGGCCGGGATCCCGGTCCTGCTGCTATCCGCGCGGGCCGGTCAGGACGCCGCCGTCGAGGGCCTGGCGGCCGGCGCGGACGACTACCTCATCAAGCCGTTCGCGGCCCAGGAACTGCTGGCCCGGGTGCGTTCCAGCATCGACCTGACCCGGATGCGCACCCGGCAGGCCCGGTGGCGGTCCGCGCTGACCGAGTCGCTGCACGACGGGTTCTTCCTGGCCAGCGCGGACGGCACCGTGCTGGAAGTGAACAGCGCGTTCCGCGGCATCCTCGGGTACGGCCCGGACACGGAACTCGACCAACTGCCCCGGCTGTGGTGGCCCGACGAAGTGGCCGACCCAGAAACGCACCGCCTGGTCGCGGCGGCGTACGCCAGGACACAGCAGCAGCCGACCGGCAGCTTCACCGTGCCACTGCGGCACAGCCGGGGGCACCAGATCTGGGCCGCGGTCACCTTCGGCGCGGTGGACGACCCGGACAACGGGCGCCGGGTGCTGGTGGGCACGGTCAGGGACGTGACCGCGGAACGGCTCGCCGTCCAGCGCGAGACAGCCGTGGCCGGAATGACCAGCCGCCTGTCGGCGGCGGTCACCCGGGACGGCGTGCTGGCGGCCGGGCTGGCTGAGCTGCGCGGCCAGTTTGCTGCCACCCGGGCCATCGCGGCCGTCTGGGGCGAAGACGAGAAACCGGCGCTCATCTCCGAGCCGGGCGGCACCTACTGGGATGAGCTACCCGCGCAGCTGCGCACCAGGCTCGAATCCCTGCGCAGCCACCCCGCGCTGCAGATTACCGCCACGGCTGACTCGCCGGCCGGGGCCGGCAGCGCCGTGGAGTATTCCGGGAACGTGGTGGCCCTGTGGGTCGAACTCGACAGCCGTCCGCCGTTCGGCCTGGAAGACCGTACCCTGCTGGCGCTGCTCTGCGGCCGCCTGAGCCAGGCGCTGAACCGGGTGCACCTACTCGACCAGCAGCGTGAGGTCGCGCTGGCCTTGCAGCACGCCCTGCTCGGGCCCGGCCGGCTGCCGCCCGGGTTCGCCGTCCGCTACGAACCCGCCACCCCGCCACTGGAGATCGGCGGTGACTGGTACGACATCGCCGAGCTGCCAGACGGCCGGATCGGCATCATCGTCGGCGACTGCGTCGGCCGGGGACTGGCCGCAGCCAGCGTGATGGGGCAACTGCGCAGCGCGTGCCGGGCCCTGCTGCTGGACACCCAGGGACCGGCTAGGGCGCTCACCGCGCTGGACCGGTTCGCCACGCTCATCCCGGAGGCACTGTGCAGCACGGTGTTCTGCGCGGTTCTCAACCCGGCAACCGGCCAGCTCAGCTACGCCAGTGCCGGGCATCCACCCGGGATCCTCACGCATCCTGACGGCCGGGTGGAACTCCTCGACCACGGCCGCTCCCCCGCCCTGGCCCTGGTGCCGGACCACCCGCGCAGCGAGGCGGTCACGCAGGTCCCGGAGGGCGCCGCTCTCTTGCTGTACACCGATGGGCTGGTGGAACGGCGCGGCCTGGACCTCGACGTGAACACCACGCGGGCCGCGACGCTGCTCCGGGACGGCCGCCAGACACCGGTGTCCGAACTGGCCGAGCGGATCATGACCAGCCTCGCCCCGGGTCAGGGCTACGAGGACGACGTCGCGCTGCTGCTCTACAGCCGGCCTGCGCCGCTCAATCTCAGCTTTCCCGCCGATCCGGACGAGCTCGCCCTGGTTCGCCGGCAGCTGCGCGGCTGGCTCGGCCAGCTCAGCATGGACTCGCTGGTCGCCCAGGATGTGCTCATCGCCGCCTGCGAGGCGTGCGCCAATGCCATCGAGCACGGATACCGCGGTTCGCCGTCCGGGACTGTCCGGCTCCGGGTCCAGGTCACCGGCCCGGACGTCGTCATCACCGTGTCCGACCGTGGCCGGTGGCGCCCGCCGACCCCGGAACGGGACCGCGGCCACGGCCTCAGGCTGATCCGGGCCACCATGCGCGACGTGGAGATCACCGCCAATGATCTCGGCACCACCATCGAGATGCGGGCCGGCACGTCGTGACCTGCCGCGCCGAGGCCAGCGGCGGTCTGGGACAGCCCGGCAGCGTAGAATGCGCTGCGGCGGGGACCGACGCGGCCGGGATCAGGCAGCAGGACCTGAGCGGCCGGACGCCACAACGCTGAGGAAAGCTGGATGAGCGCGGAACCGGACCAGCCGGAGTTGGGCAACCCGGGCGGGTACCGTCACCAGGCCCTGCTGTACCCGGGCAGCGAAGAGTTCCTGTCCGGCATCGCGTCCTTCGTCGGCCCGGCGGTGGACGCCGGTCACCCGGTCCTCGTCCTGCTCACCGCGGCCAAGATCGGTGCTGTGCGCGGCGCGCTCGGGCCGGCCGCGGAAAAGGTGGAGTTCGCCGACATCACTGACGTCGGCGGCAACCCGGGCCGGCTCATCGGCGTGTGGCGGCGGTTCGCCGATGGCCACGCCGAAGCGAGCCAGCTGCGCGGCGTCGGCGAGGCGGTGTTCCCTGGGCGGTCACCGGCCGAGCTGGCCGAATGCCGGCTGTACGAGGAACTGCTCAACGTAGCCTTCGATGCCGCCACACCGTTGCGGGTGCTCTGTCCGTACGATCTGGCCGCGCTGCCGCCGTCGGTCATCGAGGACGCCCGGCGCGCTCACCCATTCATCACCGGGGGCGTGCCCGGGGACCTGCGGGCCTCGGCTGACTTCCAGCCCATCAACCTGGCCAAGGCGTACGCCCAGCCGCTGCCAGCCCGCCCGCAGGGCGCGCCTTCCATCACGTTTCAGCACGGCGGCCTGGGCAGCTTGCGCGCGTTCGTCACCGCCCAGGCGCAGCAGGCTGGCCTGCCGCAGCGGCAGGTCAGCGCGCTGGTGGCCGCGGTCAACGAGCTGGCTACCAACAGCCTGCAGCACGGCGGGGGGCAGGGCGAGCTGCGGATCTGGACGGACGATGGCTGGCTGCTGTGCGAAGTGTCCGACCAGGGGCAGCTGACCGAGCCGCTGGCCGGCCGGCTGCCGCCGGCCCCGGATGCCGGGGCCGGCCTGTGGCTCGCCAATCAGCTGACCGACCTGCTGCGGATTCACTCCACGCCGGGCGGCACGGCGGTCCGGGTCTATCAGAAGCTGTAAGCCCGGCACGGGCCCGTAGCGGCCCCGTGCCGCGGCCGCTACCCAGCGCGAGGTGACCCAGGCACGCGGGCACGGACCTAGGCAACCCGGCTGTCGGGCCGGCCCGGGCGTGGGACTCCGGGCGGGCCGGGGGAAACTCATGACTGGAGGTGACGCGAATCATGGACCTGGACTTCCTGCGGCCGCTCTACGACGGCCTCGGCGGCTACGTCTCGGTGTACCTGGACACGGCGCGCGATCACGAGAACGCCCTGCGCGAGATAGGGGTACGTTGGGGCGACGCGCGCGACCGGCTGGCCAGCGCCGGGGCTGACGAGCCCACGCTGGAGGCGGTGGCTGAGCTGATCAACCGCCCGGAGCCGGCCGCGCCGGGCCGGGCTGCGTTCGGCCGCGGCGGCGCCGGGCTGCTGACCGAGGCGCTGCCCGCCGTGCCGCGCCGGGAGATCGCCCGGCTGGACGCGCTGCCGCACGTGATGCCGCTGCTGGCGCAGCGTGCCCCGCACGTCCCGCACCTGCGGGTGACCGCCCGGCACGACGGCGGCGACGTGGTAACGGTCAGCGCGGGCGGCGCGGCAGACGAGGAAGAGGTGATCGGCACCGGCTGGCCGGTGCACAAGGCGTCCGCCGGCGGCTCGTCCCAGCTGCGCTACCAGCGCAGCACCGAGGAAGCGTGGGAGATCAACGCCAAGGAGCTGGCCGAGCGGGTGACGGCCGACGCCGGCCGGATCGGCGCCGAGCTCATCCTGGTGGCCGGCGATCCGGAGGCCCGCACGCTGCTGAGGCGGCAGCTCGGCGCCGATCTGGCCGCGCGCACCGTGCTCATCGAGCACGAGATCCCGGCGGCCAGCGCGGCAGCGGGCCGGGCCGCCAGCCAGGCCGTGGCCAAGTACGTCGCGGACCGCAGCCGGGAGCGCTTCGCGCACTGGCAGAACCAGCAGGCACACGGCCACGGCGTGGCCGGCCTGGCCGCCACCATGGCCGCGCTGCGCGACGGCGCAGTGGCCGACCTGCTGCTCGTCGATCACCCCGAATCCACCTTCACCACGTTTATCGGGCCAGCCCCGGAGGATCTCGCGCAAACGACGGCCGAGCTGGCCGAGCGGGGCGTGGCGAACCCGATCACTGAGCGCGCGGACGCGGCACTGGCCCGGGCGGCCGCGATGACCGGCGCCCAGCTCTACTTCGTGCCCGATCCGGACCCGGCGCCCGAGGACGGGGTCTGCGCGCTGCTGCGGGTCCCGGATTCCGCCGTCGGCTAGGCCGGTGACGGCCGCGCGGCCAGCGGCGGCAGTGCTTGGTACGGGCGTTAGGGAGGATGTGTCAGCGCACCAGGTGCGTGCTGCTAGCTTTGCGTGTCATGACTGATTCGAGGCGGGTTCTGGTGACCGGCGGGGCAGGCTTCGTGGGCGCCACCCTGGTCCGGCGGCTCACCGCCAGCGGGCATACCGTCCGGGTATTCGACAACTTGTCGACCGGCCACCCGGACCACCTGACCGGGGTGGACGCCGAGCTGGTCGAAGGGGACATCCGGGATCCGGACGCGCTGGACAAGGCGCTGGCCGGGATGGACTCGGTGATGCATCTGGCCGCGGCCGGATCGGTCGTCCAGTCGGTCACCGACCCGGTGACGAACTTCGACGTGAACGTGGTGGGCACGTTCCGGGTGCTGGACGCGGCCCGGCGGGCCGGCGTGGAGCGGACCGTGCAGGCCTCCACCGGGGGCGCGCTGATCGGCGACGCCACCCCGCCGGTGGACGAGCGGTCGCTGCCCAAGCCGATCTCCCCGTACGGCGCGAGCAAGCTGGCCGGCGAGGGCTACGCCTACGCGTTCGCCAAGGCGTATGACCTGCGCGCGGTGGCGCTCCGGTTCGCCAACGTGTACGGCCCGTGGAGCGCCCGCAAGCGCGTGGCCATCACCACGTTCTTCAACCGGCTGCACGCTGGCGAGCCGCTGGTCATCTACGGCGACGGCTCGTCGTCCCGGGACTACATCCACGTGGACGACATCTCCAGCGCGCTGCAGCGGGCCCTGGAGCTGGACCTGCCCGGCGGCACCGTGCTGCACATCTCGTCCGGGGTGGAGACCACCGCGCAGGAACTGGCCGAGCTGTGCCGGACCGCGGCCGGCCGCCCGGACCACCCGATCGAGTACCAGCCGACCCGGCGCGGCGAGGTGGACCGCAACTTCGCGAACTACGAACTGGCCGAGAAGCTAATCGGTTACGCCCCCACGATCGCCCGCGAGGACGGCCTCCCGAGCACCTGGGAATGGTTCAACGAGTACGTGTTCCGAGGGTGAACGGGCATGCGGATCGCGGCCATCGGGGCTGGGAACGCCGGTGGCACGTTCGGCAGCCGATGGCGTGCCGCCGGGCACGACGTCGGGTACGGCTCGTGCAGCGGCAGCAGTGCGGGGCCCGGTGGCGCGCCCGTACGGCCGGTCGCCGGTGCGCTGGCTGACGCCGACGTGGTGCTCGCTACGGGATCAGCACGATCTTGCCGGTGGTGTGGCCGAGCATGATCTCCCGGTGCGCATCGGCCACCTGGCTGAGCGGGTAGCGGTTGGCCACGAAGACCCGGAGCGCGCCGTCGCCGGCCAGTTTGGCCAGGTCGAGCCGGGCCGCGTAGCGCACCTCGGTGCCCGGGTCCGCGCCCGGGGCCGCGCCGAGCAGCTTGATGCCGGCTTTCCGGGCCCGCGGGGTGACCACGAGGGTGGCGACCCGGGCCCGGTCGGCGACCAGGTCCAGCGAGACGTCCAGCGCCTCGTCCGTGCCGATCAGGTCCAGCGCGACATCCACGCCGCCGGGCGCGGCCATGCCGACCCGGACGGCCAGCCCCGCGCCGTAGGCCACCGGGATGGCGCCCAGCTCGCGCAGGAAATCGTGCCGGGGCGGGCTGGCCGTGGCGATCACGGTGGCGCCGCGGCTGACCGCGAGCTGGATGGCGATCAGGCCGACGCCCCCGGCGGCGCCGTGCATCAGCACGGTGTCGCCCTGATGCACATCGGTCGCGGTCAGCAAGTGCCAGGCGGTGACCCCGGTGAGCATCAGCCCGCTGGCCGGGGCCCAGTCCAGCGTGTCCGGCTTGGGCACCAGGGCGTCCGCCCGGGTGACCAGGTCGGCGGCGTACGCGCCGGGCGCCCGGAACGCGATCACTTCGTCGCCCACCCGGACCGGCCCGGCCGGGCCCACCGCGTCCGGGCCGGCCGCGGTGACCACGCCGGCCGCTTCCGAGCCGAGCCGCCGCGGCAGCCGGGCCGGGTCGGCGCCCATCCGGCCGCTGTACACCCTCCAGTCGACCGGGTTCACCCCGGCCGCGCGGACCTGGATCCGGGCCTCGCCCGGCCCGGGCTCACCGGCCGGCTGGTCCACGACGGACAGCACCTCAGGACCGCCGAACGCGGTCGCGATCACGACAGCTGACATGGCAGCGGCAACATCAGCCGGCGCGCTGCTGATTCCGCCAGGCCAGAATGGCCCGCCGGGACAGCCCGGACAGCACGGAATGCGCGCTCAGCACGGAGCCGACGGAGAACAATGACGCCGCCGACGCCACCGAGCCGACCGACAGCACGGATCCGGCCGAGCCGATGGACAGGATCGAGCCTGCCGAGCCGATGGACAGGATGGAACCGGTCGACCCGATGCTCAGGATCGAGCCGCTGGACCCAGACCGGTCACGGTTAGCTCGCATGACCGCATTCTCGCAGCACCGCGCCGGCGCTGGGCGGTGCGGTCGGGCTAAGCCCAGGTTTTCAGCCCAGAACTCAGCTAGAACGCTGGGTCGCGGCCTCGAGAGACTCGGGGTGCACGCGCCGGTAGTGCTCGGTCAGCACGGCGGACGCCTGGCCGGGCCGGTGCGCGATGGTGCGCTTGCAGATCTGGCAACGCAGAACCGGAAGCTGGGTGACAGTAACAGGGAAGCGGGGTGTGCTCATCAGTTCCCATCATGCCAGACCCGGGCCGGCCGCCCCGGCATCGCCGCGCTTACTGGCCCGCCGGGCAGCTGATCAGGTGGTCGTTGACCACGCCGACGGCCTGCAGATAGCTGTAGCAGATGGTGGAACCGACGAACGTGAACCCGCGCCGCTTGAGGTCCTTGCTGATCTGGTCGGACAGCGGGGTCCGGGTAGGCAGGTCCGCGGTGGAGGCGGGCCGGTTGCGCACCGGCGTGCCGTCCACCCAGGTCCACAGGTAGCTGGCGAACGACCCGTACTGCTGCTGGGTGGCCAGGAAAGCCCGGGCGTTCTTGACCGTGCCGGCCACCTTGAGCCGGTTCCGCACGATGCCCGGGTCGGCCAGCAGGTCGGCCAGTTTGGCCGCGTCATAGCCCGCGATCCGCTCCGGGTCGAAACCGTCCAGCACGCGCCGGTAATTGTCCCGCTTGTTCAAGATGGTGGCCCAGGACAGCCCGGCCTGGGCCCCTTCCAGCAACAGCATCTCGAACAGGTAGCGGTCGTCCCGGGACGGGACGCCCCACTCGGTGTCGTGGTAGGCCCGCATTGCGTCGGAGCTCTCCGCCCAATCGCAGCGCCGCAGCGCAGTCGACTGATTCAGCGCAGTGGACTGATTCAGCGCAGCGGGCTGGTTCATGAGCCTGGAGACTATCCGGGGGTGCCGTCAGCGCCGATCGGCGCGCCGCTGAGCGGGACGCCGAGCAGCGCGATGTACCGGTCCACCATCATGTCCCGGCCCTTGAGCTCGGCCACCACCTCGGCCGGCACCAGGGCATCCTGGCCGCCGCGCTGCCCAGCGCCGCCCTCCGGGCCGATCGGCACGACGATCCCGGGTGGCGGTGGCTGGTAGCGGTCCAGCTCCCCCTGGCCGGTGATGAGGGCCCGGATGTTGCCCGCCACGATCACGGCCTGCCGGCCGGCCGCGCCCGCCATTTTGTGGTCAGCCGCGGCCACGTCCCCCAGCGCGAACGCCCGGTCCTGGCCCGCGATCTGGAGGTGCGGCGTGACCGCGACGAACCCGTCCGGCTGGCGGGCCTCGGCCAGGCTGCCCACCAGGTAGTCGCTGACCGGACGGACCCCGTAGCAGCGGAACCAGATGTCCGCGGTCAGTTCCGCGCCCGACTCGGTCGCCGCGGTGAAGGCGCCCAGCTCACCCGGCTCCCCCGACGGGTCGGTGGTGAGCGCGCTGCCCAGCATGAGGCGCACACCGAGCGCGGCCAGCTGGCGGCGGATCTCCGCCTTGAGTTCTGGGCGGAACCGCGCGCCGAGCACGTCCGCGGCTGGGTCAATGAGCGTTATGTCCTTATCGGGCCAGATCGCGGAGATCTCGCCGGCCAGCTCGACGCCGACCGGGCCCGCGCCGAGCAGCAGCACCCGGCCGGCCGCGGCCAGCGCGGCGTGCGCGGCCAGCACCTTCTCGTGCGCGGCCGCGGTGCTCTCCAGGTCACTCTTGGCCGGGAACGGGTACGCGGAACCGGTGGCCAGCACGATGTAGTCGGCCTGGATGACGTCGCCCGAGGCCAGCTCGACCCGCCCGGCGTCCACCTTGGCGGCGCGGTCCCTGATCACCCGGCCGTTGCTGAGCAGCCCGGCGTAGGGCAGGTAGATCCGCGGCAGCCAGGACGGCGCGACCAGCGCCCGGAGCGCGGCCACGTTGTGCACGAACGCCTCTTTGGGCTCGATCAGCAGCACCCCGGCCACGTCGTCCAGGGACTTGGCCACGTTGACTCCGGCGTAGCCGCCGCCGAGGACGGCGACGACGGGTTTGACCTGGGCAGGCTCGCCCATGTGCGGCTCCCGTTACTGCAGCGCTGGGCCCAGCGGACGCTGGGCCGGACAGAATCTAATCTGTATCACCCGGCCAGCAGCACGGCACAAGCGGAGGAATCGTGACGGTACTGGACAGCTTCTCGCTGACCGGCAGGAAAGCCCTGGTCACCGGCGGTAACCAGGGCCTGGGCAAGGCGTTCGCGGCCGCGCTGGCCGAGGCGGGTGCCGACGTGGTCATCGTGGCCCGGGACCCGGGCCGCAACGCGGCCGCCGTAGCCGACCTCCGCGGCCGGGGCCTGGCCGTTTCGGCCATCGACGGCGACATCACCGCGGATGCCGATGGGATCACCGATCAGGCCGCCCGCGACCTGGGCGGGCTGGACATCCTGGTGAACAACGCCGGAGTCTGCTACCACAAGGAATCCTGGGACGTCACCGACGAGGAGTGGGCCGACGTCTTCGACCTGAACGTGCGCGCGCTGTGGCGGTGCAGCCGGGCCAGTGGCCGGCACATGGCCCGGTCCGGCGGCGGGTCCATCATCAACGTGGGCTCGATCTCGGCGCTGATCGTCAACCGGCCGCAGTGGCAGCCCGCCTACAACGCGTCCAAGGCCGCGGTGCACCAGCTGACCAAGTCGCTGGCCGCGGAGTGGGCCGGGCTGGGCATCCGGGTCAACGCGATCGCGCCCGGCTACGTGAAGACGGACATGGCCCCGGTGGACCGGCCGGAGTTCCGGCGGCACTGGATCGAGGACACGCCGCAGCAGCGTTACGCGCTGCCCGCGGAGATCGCGCCCAGCGTGGTCTTCCTGGCCAGCCCGGCTTCGTCGTTCATGACCGGTTCCGTGCTGGTCATCGACGGCGGCTACACGCTCTGGTGACCGCGCCGAAGGGGGCGCGCCGCTAGTACTCGGGTATCCGCCGGGTGCGCTGGATGGCATCGTCGATGTGCTCCCCGGTGAGCTTGGCTGCCACGCCACCCTCCAGCGCGGCCCGGGCTACCGCGCGGGCCACCGCGGTCGCGGTGTCCACCAGCCGGGCCCGTCCCGGCAGCAGCATGCCCTGCGGGTCGTGATGGATCGGCGCCTCCCCGGAGACCGCGGTGGCGGCGGCGGTCATCATCGCGTCGGTGACCCGGGTGGCCCGCACCGCGGTGACGGCCAGCCCGACGCCGGGAAAGATGTACACGTTGTTGCACTGGGCGACCGGGATGTGCCGCCCGTTCACGTTCATTGCCGGGAACGGGGATCCCGTCGCCACCAGCGCACGGCCCCCGGTCCAGTCGGCCAGATCCTGTGGCCGGGCCTCGCTGCGCGACGTGGGGTTGGACAGCGGCAGAATGATCGGCCGGTCGGCATGCGCGGCCATCTGCCGCACGATGTCCTCGGTAAAGGCGCCGGTCGCGGTGGACAGGCCGATCAGCGCGGTGGGCCGCACCGCGCCGACCACGGCGGCGAACGTGGCCGGCTCCCCGCCCGAGCCGGCGGGCAGACGGCCCGCGGGCTGCGCGAGGCGGCGCTGCGCCGGGCTGAGGTCGGTCCGGTCCGCGCTGAGCAGCCCGCGTACATCGACCACGTAGATCCTGGCCCGCGCCTCCGCCTCGGACAGCCCGTCGGCCACCATCGACCGGACGATCTGCTCGCAGACCCCGATGCCGGCCGACCCGGCCCCCAGCGTCACCACGGTCTGCTCGCGCGGCCGCGACCCGGAGGCCACGGCCGCGGCGGACAGCGCGGCGACCGCCACCGCAGCGGTGCCCTGGATGTCGTCGTTGAACGTGAGCAGCTGATCGCGGTACCGGTCCAGGATCGGCAGCGCGTGCGCGGTGGCGAAGTCCTCCCACTGCAGCAGCACCTCGGGCAGCTCGGCCCGCACCGCCTGGACGAACTGATCCACGAAACCGGCGTAGTCGTCCTCGCCCACCCGGCGGTGCCGCCAGCCCAGGTACATCGGGTCGTCCAGCCGTTCCGGGTTGTCGGTGCCGACGTCGAGCAGCACCGGCAGGGTGCGGGCCGGGTCGATGCCGCCCAGCGCGGTGTACAGCGAGAGCTTCCCGATCGGGATGCCCATCCCGCCGATGCCCTGATCGCCCAGGCCGAGGATGCGCTGCCCGTCGGTCACCACGATGACGTCCACACCGTGGCGCGGCCGGTTACGCAGGATCTCGCCGATCCGGTCCCGGTCCGGGTAGGCGATGAACAGCCCGCGCGGCCGCCGGTAGATCTTGCTGAACCGCTGGCAGGCCAGCCCCACCGTTGGGGTGTAGATGATCGGGAGCATCTCGTCCACATGATCGAGGATGAGCCGGTAGAACAGCGTCTCGTTGGTGTCCTGCAGCGCGCGCAGGTTGATGTGCCGGGCCAGGTCGCTGGGGTGCTGCTGGTAGGCCTGGTAAGAGCGGGCCACCTGCTGCTCCAGGGTCTCCACCACGCTTGGCAGCAGGCCACGCAGGCCACGCTCGGAGCGCTCCGCCTCGGTGAACGCGGTGCCCTTGTTGGCCAGCGGGTCTTCCAGCACACGCACGCCCGAATCGTGGCTATCGGCCATGCCGGAACGCTACCCCCGTTCGGATGGCTAGCGACCCCAGGAGCGGGGCACACTGGCCGTCGTGGCAGCTCCAAGTATCCGCGCCGCCGTGCCGGACGATGCCGAAGAGGTGGAGCGGTTGCGTGTCGCCGGCTGGCAGGCGGCGTACCGGGGCATCCTGCCAGACGATTACCTGGACCGGATGCGGGTGGACGGCGAGCGCCGCCGCCGGCACATGATCGAGCAGGCGGCGGCCGCGCAGAAGGCCGCCGCACGGGAGGCCGCCACACGGGAGGGCGCCGCGGGCGGGCGCGCCGCCCCGGCGGTCGTGGTGGAGAGCGTCGCCGTGCAGGCCAACGCGATCGTCGGCTGGGTAGTCGGCGGCCGCTGCCGGGACGCCGACCGGCCCGGCTCCCAGCACGGCGAGATCTACGCCATCTACGTGCTGCCGGAGTGGTGGGGCCGCGGCGCCGGCCGCCTGCTGATGGCGCACGCCATCCGGGCGCTGACCGAGGCGGGCCGCAGCGACATCACGCTGTGGGTGCTGGAAGCCAACCAGCGGGCCCGCCGGTTCTATGCGGCCGCCGGGTTCTCTCCGGACGGCAGCCACCAGGTGCTCGACCGGGGCGGCCCGGTGACCGAAGTGCGCTACCGGCTGCTCGCCGGGCGCTGAACCGAGTCGGCCTCCTCGGCCTGCTCCGGGTGTTCGGTCAGCTCTTCCTGTTCGGCCAGCGCCGCCTCTTCCGGCGACTCCGGCTCCGGGACGGCGGTGGTCTGCCACAGCTCGCGCGTGATCACCTGCAGCGCGCCGGCCGCCGGGATGGCCAGCAGCGCGGCCACGAACGCGCCGAACGTGCCGCCGATCCAGCTGCCGATGGACGCGCCGATCAGGATGGACAGCAGTACCAGCAGCGGGTTGACCCGCACCGTCTTGCTCATCACGACCGGGTTCAGGATGTGGTTCTCGATCTGCGTGTAGACCAGGAACACGACCAGCGTGATGATCCCGGCGGTCAGCGAGTGGCCCGCGGCGAACAGCACGGTCGGGATGCCGGCCAGCGCGCCGCCGATCATGGGCAGGAAGTCGACCAGGGCCACCCACAGCGCCCACAGCAACGGGTACGGCACGCCCGTGACCAGGAGCGTGACGAAGACGACCGTCCCGGCGATGATCGAGGTGAGGATGTTGCCCAGCATGTAGCCGGTGACCGACCGGTTCACCTCGTGGCCGATCCGGCCGTACCGCTGCGACCGCTCCGGCGACATATTCTTCAGCAGCCATTCCCGCATCTTGGGGCCCTCGAGCAGGAGGAGCAGCGTCAAGATAAAGATGGTGAACAGCTCGAGCAGCAGGGTCACGGCGCCCTTGCCCAGGGTCAGCGCCGGCTTGGTCAGGCCCGTGCCGAAACTGACCAGCTTAGGCGTGTTCTTCTGCACCCACGACTGGATGTGGTAGCGCTGGACCAGGTGCCCGATCCAGCCCCGGCCGTGCTGCGCCGCATTGACATAACCCGGCAACTTCTCGGCCAGGTGGGTGATCGCGTTAGCCAGCGGGTAGCCGAACGCGATCGACAGGCCGATGAAGACCAGCACGGCCCACAACGTGACCACCGCGACCGCCCAGCCGCGCCGCTTGATCTTCCACCGCTGCAGGGCTATCACCAGCGGGTTCAGGATGACCGCGATGAACGCCGCCACCACGATCAGCAGGAAGACGTCCTTGAGCCGGTAGACGATCTTGCCGAGCAAGAAGACCGCGACCACGACGCCCACCGTGGCCAGGATCGCCCGCAGCGGGATCCCCCGGACCTCGGCCGCCGCCCACAGCCGGGCGCGCCGGGTGGTCGGCGGCGGCGCGTCGTTGCTCATCGGCCTATCATCGCAGCCCTTCGGGCATTGTGGGCGCACCACCCGTGGCGGCCCGGCCCGAATACCGGAAGACTTGACTCCGAAAACGCGGGCAGTAAGACCAAGAACCTTCATACTTAACGCCTCTCCATGGCGCTGCCCTGGGACAGGAGCTGACGTTGCCGGTAAACGAGCGGGCCGGCCAGCCGGCCGCCGAGGCTGACCTGGTGGACGTGGCCAAGCTGGTCACGGCGTACTACGCGGAGCACCCCGACCCCGCGGTGCCGGAGCAGCGCGTTTCGTTCGGCACGTCCGGCCACCGCGGCTCGGCGCTGCGCTGCTCGTTCAACGACGACCACATCGCCGCCACTACCCAGGCCATCTGCGACTACCGGTCCGCCGCGGGCAGCACCGGCCCGCTGTACCTGGGCCGGGACACACACGCGCTGTCCGAGCCGGCCTTCGTCACCGCGCTCGAGGTGCTGGCAGCCAACGAGGTGACGGTGCTGGTGGACAGCCGCGACGGGTACACCCCGACGCCGTCGCTGTCGCTGGCCATCCTGACGCACAACGCGGACCGGGCGGACGCCCTGGCCGACGGGATCGTGATCACCCCGTCGCACAACCCGCCCGAGGACGGCGGGTTCAAGTACAACCCGCCGGACGGCGGCCCGGCCGGGGCGCAGATCACCTCTGTCATCCAGGACCGGGCCAACGAGCTGCTGGCCGGCCGGCTGCGCGAGGTGCGCCGGGTGCCCTACGCGGCCGCGCGCCGGGCGGACACCGTGGGCCCGTTCGACTTCCTCGGCCATTACGTGGACCAGCTGCCGACCGTGGTCGACCTGGACGCGATCCGGGACGCCGGGATCCGGATCGGCGCCGACCCGCTCGGCGGGGCCAGCGTGGCCTACTGGGCCGAGATCGCCACCCGGTACGGCCTGAACCTGACCGTGGTCAACCCCGCGGTGGACGCCACGTTCCGGTTCATGACGCTGGACTGGGACGGCAAGATCCGGATGGACTGCTCGTCGCGGTACGCGATGGCCTCGCTGATCGGCCAGGCCGCCGAGTTCGCCATCGCGACCGGCAACGACACCGACGCCGACCGGCACGGCATCGTCACGCCGGATGCCGGGCTGCTCGACCCGAACCACTACCTGGCGGTGGCCATCGACTACCTGTACCGGCACCGGGCCAACTGGCCGGCCGACGCCGCGGTAGGCAAGACGATGGTCAGCTCGTCGATCATCGACCGGGTGGCGGCGGCGGCCGGCCGGGAGCTGACCGAGGTGCCGGTCGGGTTCAAGTGGTTCGTGCCCGGGCTACTGGACGGCTCGATCGCGTTCGGCGGCGAAGAGAGCGCCGGGGCGTCCTTCCTGCGCGCCGATGGCCGGATCTGGACCACCGACAAGGACGGCATCATCCTGGCCCTGCTCGCCTCGGAGATCGCCGCGGTGACCGGGCAGTCCCCCGGTCAGCGCTACCGCGAGCTGGCCGCCCAGCTCGGCGACCCGGCCTACGCCCGGATCGATGCGCCCGCTACCCGGGCCCAGAAGGCACTGCTGGCCAAGCTGTCCCCGGAGCAGGTCGATGCCGCGGAACTGGCCGGGGAGCCGGTGCTCGCCCGGCTGACCTGCGCACCGGGCAACGGCGAGCCACTCGGCGGCATCAAGGTGATCACCGAGTCCGGCTGGTTCGCCGCGCGTCCCTCGGGCACCGAGGATGTCTACAAGCTGTATGCGGAGTCGTTCCAGGGTCCCGGCCAGCTGGCCCGGATCCAGGAAGAAGCGCAGCACATTCTGGATGGCGTGCTCAAGGAATCTTCCGGAGGCTGACTCCGGCCGCTCATGAGGGGTGCAGCATGGCAGACAAGCGAGTCCTGGGCATCGTGCTGGCCGGCGGGGCGGGCAAGCGGCTGGCCCCGCTGACCGCGGACCGGGCCAAGCCGGCCGTGCCGTTCGGCGGCATGTACCGGCTGGTCGACTTCGCACTGTCCAACCTGGCCAACGCGGGCATCTACCGGATCGCCGTGCTGACCCAGTACAAGAGCCACAGCCTGGACCGGCATATCAGCACCGCCTGGCGGATGAGCACGCTGCTGGGCAACTACGTGACCCCGGTGCCCGCGCAGCAGCGGCTCGGCCCGCACTGGTATACCGGCTCGGCCGACGCCATCTATCAGTCCCTGAACCTGATCTACGACGAGCGGCCGGACCTGGTCATCGTGTTCGGCGCCGATCACGTGTACCGGATGGATCCGCGGCAGATGATCGACCAGCACGTCGAGCACGGCGCCGGGGTCACCGTGGCCGCCATCCCGGTGCCGCGCGGCGAGGCCAGCGCGTTCGGCATCGTGCACGCCGGGACGGACGGGCGCACCCTGGAGGAGTTCCTGGAGAAGCCCGCCGATCCTCCCCCGCTGCCCGGCCGCCCCGAGGAGTGTTACGCCTCGATGGGCAACTACCTGTTCTCCACCGACGTGCTGATCGAGGCACTGCGTAAGGACGCGGCCAGCCCGACCAGCCGGCACGACATGGGCGGCGACATCATCCCGATGATGGTCGAGGACGGCACCGCGCACGTGTACGACTTCCAGACCAATAAGGTGCCGGGCGCGACCGAGCGGGACGCCGGCTACTGGCGCGATGTCGGCACGCTGGATTCCTACTTCGACAGTCACATGGACCTGTGCGCCGTGCATCCGGTGTTCAACCTGTATAACGACCGCTGGCCGATCCTGACCCACGTGACCTCGCAGCCGCCCGCGAAGTTCGTGCACGACTCCGGCGACCGGGTCGGCCGGGCCATCGACAGCCTGGTCAGCAACGGCGTCATCGTGTCCGGCGGCCTGGTCCGCCAGTCCGTGCTCTCGCCCGGCGTCCGGGTGAACAGCTGGTCCCGGGTGGAGCGGTCGGTGATCCTGAACAACACGATCATCGGCCGCCACGCGGTGATCGAGAACGCGATCATCGATAAGAACGTGACCATCCCCGAGGGAGTCGTCATCGTGGTGGACAAGGAGCAGGACCGGGCACGCGGCTTCGCGGTCTCCGCGGGCGGGATCACCGTGGTCGGCAAGAGCCAGAAGGTCACCGGATGAAGGTCGCCCTGCTCACCCGGGAGTACCCCCCGGACATCTACGGCGGGGCTGGCGTGCACGTCGCCTACCTGGCCCGGGAACTGGCCAGCCGGGTCGAGCTGACCGTGCACTGCGAGGGTGGCGAGCGCCCCGGCGCGGTGGCCCATCAGCCGTGGGACCAGCTGGCCGGGGCTAACCAGGCGCTGCGCACCATGTCCGTGGACCTGGCCATGACCGCCACGGTCAGCGGGGCCGACCTGGTGCACTCGCACACCTGGTACGCGAACCTCGGCGGGCACCTGGCGTCGCTGCTGTACGGCGTGCCGCACGTGATGACCGTGCACTCGCTGGAGCCGCTGCGGCCATGGAAGGCGGAACAGCTGGGCGGCGGGTACGCGCTGTCCAGCTGGTGCGAGAAGGTGGCGGTGGAGGCGGCGGCCGCGGTCATCGCGGTGTCCGACGGGATGCGGGCCGACGTGCTGGCCGCCTACCCGGCGGTCGCCCCGGAGCGGGTCCATGTGATCCGCAACGGCATCGACAGCGCCGAGTACGCCCCGGATCCCGGCACTACGGTGCTGGACTGGCTCGGCGTGGACCCGTCCCGGCCGGCCGTCATCTTCGTCGGCCGGATCACCCGGCAGAAGGGTGTGCCGGTGCTGCTCCGCGCGGCCAGCCGCCTGGCCGCGGAGGCGCAGCTAGTGCTGTGCGCCGGGCAGCCGGACACCCCGGAGCTGGCCGCGGAGGTCACCGACCTGGTGACCGGCCTGCAGGCGTCCCGGTCCGGGGTGATCTGGATTCCAGAGATGCTGCCCAAGCGCGAGATCATCCAGCTGCTCAGCCACGCCACCGTGTTCGTCTGCCCGTCGCTGTACGAGCCGCTGGGCATCGTCAACCTGGAGGCGATGGCCTGCGGCACGGCGGTGGTCGGCACCCGGGTGGGCGGCATTCCGGAGGTCGTGGCGGACGGCGAGACCGGCCTGCTGGTCCCCCCGGACGACCCGGCCGCACTGGCCGCCGCGCTGAACACGCTGATCCTCGACCCGGCCCGGGCCACCGCCATGGGCGCGGCCGGGCGCAAGCGCGCCGCCGCCGAGTTCGGCTGGGACGCCATCGCCGCCCAGACGGTCCAGCTGTACCAGGACCTGGTGCGCTAGCGCGCGATGGCCGGCTCCACGGTGCCGCTGGCGATGGTGGCTACCACGCGCTGGGTGGTCTCGCTGCCGGTGAGCGCGGCCACCATGCTGTCCCGGCAGACCTCGTACGAGTAGGTCACGCCCTCGCCGTTGGCGTGCATCTGGGCCCAGCCGCGGATGGCCTGGATCTCGGCGCGGTCGTTCCCCTCCTGCCCCTCGGTCGCGCTCTCCGGGCTGGACATCTCCGACTGCAGCATGTCCGGCGGGGTTGTCCCGGCTGGCCAGATCCGGACCAGGTACTTGGTGACCAGGGGAGCGCTCACGGGGTCACCCCACGGGCTCGGCTCAGCAGCGCGGCTGGCACGCGGTGCCGCCCACCGAACGCCACCGGGACAGGGGACATGGGGCCAACGGTACCGTTCCGCATCAGCGCGGTGAGTTGTGCCACACGGGTGCGGTACAACTCACCGCGCTAACGGCAGAGCGCTAGACGGAGAGGGACTCGCGGTGGTGCGGGGCGGTCCAGTCGAGGATGGGGCCGGCCGGGACGATGCGCAGCGGGTTCAGCTGGGGGTGGGTGCGGAAGTAGTGGTTCTTGAT
>DASXIN010000108.1:0-4230 GCA_036497945.1 Streptosporangiaceae bacterium
TCCTGCACGTGACCATCCCCGCGTCACCCAAGGCTCAGGCCCGCCGGGTGACGGTCACCCACGCGGCCGGGGGCAGCCGCGTCGTACCGGGCAGCACGGCCGAGCCCGGTCAGACGCCCGCCGGCAGCACCGGCCGCGGCGGCGATTGAACGTCGCTGTGCCTACCACCGGAAGCTGATACAGGGCAGAGCTGCGATTGGCTTGGCGGAGTCCCCGGGCCGGGTCGGGCCGCTGGTGGCACGGCCCCAGTGATCGTGGGGGCTGGATGGTTCGCCGGCCAGCGGCCGGCGCTTGTGGGATCCATGCGCCGGGAAACCGAACGGGACCCGCCCCCGGCCCCAGTGTTTGCGGTGCCGCTCGCTAGCCTGCCGGCTCGGTATGCCGCCGGTGACCTGGACGCCGAGCGTCGAGCGAGAGCGCTGCATAGCGGAAGCGGGACCTCCCATCCGCACCGAATCAGATGATCTGGGCGGTTTCCGTCTCACCGACGGTCAACGACCGACCCGCGCCGAGTCGGCGTTATACGGGTGATCGAAGATCAGATCACTACCCTTCGGCCGTATAACGCCAGATATACGGGTGATCATCGCTCAATTTTTCGGACCGATATGCCGAGATGATCACCCGTATATCACTCGTTATGCGCGCCGTGAACCTATGAAGCGGCACGAGAAATCTCACCGTGGGTCACTAAAGTAGCTTGCCATTCGCTGACCCTCTGCGTGAGCGGCAAGAACCGGCCTTGAAACGGCAGATTAAGGACGTTGCCCGCTGGCCGCCGGCCGGCAGCGCGGGGCTCTGCCGAGGGCGTTCTTCCTGGTCAGCTGCCCGGCTCCCGGCCCAGGACCTGGGATCTGTGCACCCCGCCCGCGAGGGCGAAGCCCCACTCGAACGCGTGTGCGGCATCTCACGCGGCCCCGGTTGCGGTACTTTGCTGCTGTACTCTCGGCCCCGGCTGTTCGAATTTCGCTTCTGACCAGGTCAGGTCTTCACGTTTGGTGCTGGGGTGCTGCGATGGGGGCGGGGTGGTGGTTTGCCCACGGGCTAAGAGGACAGCACCCACAGGGTTTGCCGGGTTCGTCATGTTTGCTGGCCCGCGTCGGCCTCGATGATCTGCAGGGTGAGTTCCTGGAGTTCGGCGAGCAGGGTGCGCATTTTCTTCGCGTTGTCGAACAGGGGCTGCCAGGCGGCGAGCTCGGCCTGAGTGAGGCGGCGGGTGACGGTCTTGCCGTCGATCTTGCGGGTCCATTCGGCGTAGGGGCCGTGCAGGCGGGGCGGGTCGTCGTGGCAGCGGCAGGTGTGCTTGCCGCAGGCGTAGGCGCGCACGGTGAGGGTGCCGGGCAGGGCCGGGCCGGCCGCGGCGGCGAGCTCGGCGGTGATCTTGTCCAGGGCGGCGCGCTGGGCCGGGCTTGCTGGCATACGACACACCGTCTCAGATCCGCAGGGTCCCGATCTGTCCACAGTATTTTACTGTGGACACTTCGCGGGAGGCGGCCGTGCCTGGACCGGGGATCGCCGGCTACATCGCCGGCTGGCAGCCATCGTCAGTGACGCCGCAGGCGGCGGCCTTCGCCCGGGAGGTAGTGGCCGCCGCCGGGCCGGGCGGGCGGGAGCGGGCGAAGAACCTGCTGTGGGCCGCGGGGAAGCTCGCCGATTACGGGCTGGGGCTGGGCCTGGAGCCGGTCCCGGGGGTGCTGCTGCACCCGTCGGTGATCGAGCGGTTCACCGCGCACGCGCCGGGGCTGACCGGGGTGACCCGGCGGACACTGCGCACGAACCTGCGGTTCCTGGCCCGGGCGGTGGTCCCGCACCTGGACCCGGCCGGCGCGCCGCTGCCCCGCGAGCACGCCAAGGCGCCGTATACCGAGGCCGAGGTCGATGGGTACCTGGCCCTCGCGGACGCGCAGCCCACGACGGCACGGCGGATGCGCGCGTCCGGCCTGATCTGCTTCGGCGCGGGCGCCGGGCTGATCCGCAGCGACCTGCGCCATGTCCGCGGCACTGACATCTGCCGCCGGTCCGGCGGCGTGGTCGTGCAGGTCCGCGGCACCCGGCCGCGGGCGGTGCCGGTGCTGGCCCGCTACCACCGCCGGCTGCTGGAAGCCGCCGCGTTCGCCGGGGACAACCTGGCCGCCGGCGGCACTGACCCCGCACGGCGGAACCTGACCACCCCGCTGGTCAGGGCGCTGGCCGGCGGGGCCGGGCTGCCCCGGCTGGACACCAGCCGGCTGCGCGCCACCTGGCTTGCCGGCTGCGCTCAGCAGATCGGCCTGGCGACATTCATGCACGCCGCCGGGATCACCTGCAGCCAGCGGCTCGGCGACATCACCGCTGCCCTGCCCCCCGGCACCGAAGCCGACGCGGTGGCGCTGCTGGGCGGGCAGCGGTGAGCACCCCGCTGCCCGCGCTCGAGGCCATCATCGACACCTCCGGCCTGCCGCCACGGATCGAGGCACTGCTGCCCATAGGCGTGCGGCACCGCCAGCTGCGGGCCCGCACCTTACTGCTGGGCATGATGCTCACCCTGGATGACCGCCGCCCGGCCCACCTGACGGAAGTGCACGCCGCGCTGACCGCCCTGCCCGCCGCCGGCCAGCAGCGGCTCGCCGTGACCGAGGACTGGGCCGCCGGCCCGCACCAGCTCACCTACCGCCAGGCCGAGTACACCTTCGGCCTCGTCACCCAGGCGCTGGCCAAAGACACCCCGGACGGCACCCCTTCCGAAACCTTGGCCGCGGCGCTGGATGACCTGCTGGAAGCCAGCATCCCCGCCAGGCACAAGGACACCAGCACAGCCCTCGCGGCCGACTGGACCGACGTGGAATCCTTCTCCCGCCCCCCGCACCGCGGCAGCACAGCCTGCGCCGGCCCCGAAGCGTCCTGGGGGCACCGCAACTCCAACCTGCCCGGCCCCAAAGGCGAGATGTTCTTCGGGTACTACCTGTCGGCAGCGACGATGGTGCGTGAGGAGAACGGCCCGCCGGTCCCCGAGCTGACCCGCCGGATCACCCTGTCCTCCTGCCACGCCGACCCCGTCCGCGTGTTCGCGCCCGTGCTGGCCCGCATGCCTGGGGCCGGGATCCCGCTCGGCGACGTGCTCGCCGACTCCGGCTACGCCCACCGCGACGCTGACGCCTGGGCCCTGCCGCTGCGCGCCGCCGGCGCCCAGCTGGTGCAAGACCTCCACCCGCACGACCGCGGCCCGCGAGGAACATTCCACGGCGCGATCATCGCCAACGGCAGCCTCTACTGCCCCGCCACCCCGGGAAAACTGCTGCGCCTCAGCCCGCTGCCCCCCGGCACCAGCCCAGACGACACCGCCGCGCACGACCAGCAAACCGCGGAACTCGCCCGGCACAAGCTCGGCCGGCTCACCGCCGATGACACCGACGGCTACCACCGCGTCACCTGCCCGGCCACCATGGGCAAGCTCCGCTGCCCCCTCCGCCCGGACTCCATGACCCTCGACCGGAACCGCCCGGAAATCCTGATCCCGCCGGAGCACCCGCCGGCCTGCTGCACCCAGCAGACCCTCACCGTCCCCCCGGACGTCGCCGCGAAGACCCGGCAGAAACACGACTACCCCTCCGCCGCGCACCGCCGCTCCTACGCCCGCCGCACCAGCGCCGAACGCGGCTTCTCCACGATCAAGGACCCCGCCAGCAACACCATCGCCCGCGGCTGGTGCCGCCTCATGGGCCTGGCCCCCCTCGCGCTCTGGCTCACCGCCCTGCACGCTGTCCGTAACCAGCGCATCCTGCGCGCATGGGAAGACCGCCAGGCCGAGAACCAGCGCCGTGCCGCCGCCGGGCTCCCCCCCAGGACCAGGAAACGCCGGCGGAAAACCACCCTCGCCAGCCTCACCACACCGCCATAACCAAGCCGGCTCACCGCGCCACGAATCCTGCCGCTCACCAGCACGGCCGCCACGCGGCCGAACACGCCCACACCCAGACAGCAACGCATTCCACAACCCGGCAGCGGCCACGCCACCCGGAACACGCAAGATCAACTAGAGACAGGCGCCCGGACGGCAAGAAATGTCAGACCCAAACGTGAACATGGTCCCCACTGAAACGTGAAGACCTGCAGGTGGAGCTAAGGGGACTCGAACCCCTGACCCCCTGCTTGCAAACAACAGGCAGCACGTCCACACCCGTCCATCCCCGCAGGTCACCGTCCCGGGACGTCCACCTGGGTCCGCTCAGATCCAAGCCTGTTGCGGTACTT
>DASXIN010000109.1:0-22963 GCA_036497945.1 Streptosporangiaceae bacterium
CGTCCCGGAGCTTGCAGCGGACCCGGCCCATCTCCAGGCGGCTGATCTTCGATGCGGACCCGCGGATCGCGTACGCCGCGTCATCCCGCGAGATCCCGGCCGATTCGCGTAAATCGCGCAGCCGCGTGCCGAGCAGGATCCAGGACGCCGCCGCGCCAGCGTCCTCTTGCCCGGCCTCGTCGTCCGCATCGAATATCGGCGCTTCCGGCCCGGAGCTTCGCGCGGCACCTCCTGTCCAGGCTCCCCACGGACAACCTAGTTCAGCCCGGCGATTCTTCGATCGCCTGCGCGCCATCCTGGACGGCCTGGCCCAGGCCAGGATCAACGGACACCGGTGGCGATGAATCTCCGGGGCCAGAACCGTCTCCTAGTAGGTAAGGGATCTACCGGCTGAGGAGATGTGATGTACGCGGTGATTGCGGTGAGCCTGGGGCTGGCCGCCGCGGCCATGTTCGGTGGGGCGTCGGTGCTGGAGGAGCGCAGCACCAAGCAGGTGCCGGAGCGGTCGGCGTTGTCCCCGCGGCTGCTGGTCGACCTGGTGCGCCGGCCGTTGTTCCTGGCCGCCATCGGGGTGAACGTGGTCGGCGCCGGGCTGCAGGTGCTGGCGCTGCATTTCGGGTCGCTCAGCCTGGTCCAGCCACTGCTGGTGCTGAGCCTGCTGTTCGCCGTGGTGATCGCGGCCGCCGCGGTCCGCCGCCAGCCGCCGGACGCGGTGCTGCTGGCCGGGGTGGCCTGCTGCGCCGTGGGCATCGCCGGATTCCTGATAGTGGCCCGGCCGCACGGCGGGTCCGGTACGGCCGACCCTACGGCCGCGCTGCCGCTGATGGCTGGCCTGGCCGCGGTGCTGGCCGGCTGTCTGGCCGCGGCGCGGTGGGGGCCGCGGGCGGTGCGCCCGCTGTGGCTGGCGCTGGGCTGCGGCGCGGACTTCGGGGTGAACGCGCTGCTGCTGAAGATCGTGCCGAGCACGCTGCCCGCCGGGTTCGCCGATCCGGTGCAGCAATGGCCGCTGTTCCTCGTGATCATCGTCACCCCGGTCGGCTTCCTGCTGAACCAGAATGCGTTCCAGGCGGGCACGCTGATCGCCCCGGTGCTGGCCGTGATCACCACCGCCGACCCGCTGGTGTCCATGGCGGCCGGCGCTGCCGTCCTGCACGAGAAGATCGCCGTGACCCCGCCGGCCCTGGCCGCCGAGGGCTTCGCGCTGGCCGTCACGATCGGCGGGATCATCGCCCTCGCGCACCGCGCCCCGCAGGCCGCCGCCCGGCAACGCGGCGAATGCTGGCAGCTCAGCCCGGCCGCCTGATGGCCCGCCGCGCACACGATTCCTGGTCATTTTTCAGCCGGAAACCTGGTCGGGATAATCACCGCGGCCGAGGACGGGACTAGGCCGTCCGCACGAGTGCTGGCAAGGTAGGCGGAAGATCGCTGCGCTGCAGGAGCTTGCCATGGCCGAGATTGATGAGACCGAGCTCATTGGCGCGCTCAGGACCGGCAGCGTGGTCGACGGGGGAGCCGACGGTGTGCCGCGCACCGTGCCGGCCGCGCTGCTCCGCCAGTGCTGTCATGAGCTCCAGGATCAGGTGGATCCCCGGGGGATGCGGCTGAGCAAGGTCGTGGTGACCGGCGGCCTGGACCTGGCCGGGCTGACCGTGCCGTTTCCGCTCCGCTTCGACAGCTGCGAATTCGACACCGCGCCGGTGCTGGAAGGTGCCCGGCTGTACGAGCTGTCGATGACCGGTTGCCTGCGACTGCCCGGCCTGTTCGGCAACGGGCTGAGCGTGCGCCGTGATCTGGATCTGTCCCGGTCCCAGGTCGCCGGGGCGCTGTGGACCAGCGCGAGCACGTCACGGTCCGCGGCCATCTGGCTATGTGAAGCGGACATCGGCGGCCGCCTGCTCTGCGCGGGCACCATGCTCGACGGCCAGGGCTACCGGGCGATGCAAGCGGACCGGATCCACGTCGCCGGGGCCGTCCGGCTGATCCAGGGGTTCCGGTCAGCGGGGGAGGTCAGGTTCCTCGGCGCCCGGATAGATGGCTCGCTGGACTTCGCGGGCGCGCACATCGAGTCGTCGGACGGGCCGGCCCTCGACCTCGAGGGCGCGGTCATCGGTGGAAGCGTGTTCCTGATCGACGACCTGGCCGGGCGGAAACCGGAGATTCTGGGCCGGCTCACCATGGCCAGCGCGCACCTGGCCGGCCGGTTCATCATCCGCAACGCCATCATCCAGGCCGATGCGGCCAGCCAGACCGGCAGCATCTATGAGCGGCCGACGTCGGCCGGCACCGCGCTGGATGCGCCCCGGCTGTCGGTGGGCGCCGAAATGGTGCTGGCCGGGCGGTGCGAGGTGACCGGGCGCATCGACATGGCGATGAGCGACGTGAGCAGCGTGTCGATCGGCGCGAACTGCGTGCTGCGCGCGCCGGGCCGCACCGCCCTGGACCTGACCAACGCGCAGATCCGCGCCCTGCTCCGGCTGGATGAACAGGCCGCGGTGGAGGGCACCATCCGGCTGGCCGGTGCAGTCATCCGCGGCACGCTCGCGCTGCACGGCGAGCTGACCCATCCGGAGCACGAGTCGCTGGTCGGAGGCAGCGCGATGACCGTCGACGGTGACGTCTACCTGGATGGCCTGCGTACCGACGGCGGTGCGGTCACCCTGGCCGGGGCCAGGCTGGGCAGCCTCAGTGCCCGTGGCGCGCGGCTGCACCATCCCGGCGGCTACGCGCTCCGGCTCAGCCAGGCTCAGGTCAACGGACCGGTCCGGCTGATCAGTGGGTTCAGCTCGACCGGGCTCGTCGTGCTCAACCGGGCCACCGTCGAGGGCCGGCTGCACTTCACCAACGGCTCGTTCCACTGTCCGCGGCCATCACCGGCCAACGAGGCGGGCCACGCCATCGAGGCTATTTCTGCCACCGTACGGGGCAGCGTCGACCTGGGCTGGGACACGGTTTCGCCCAGCGTGGACTTCACCGACCTGACGACCACGTCGCTGGCCGACGATCCAGCTACCTGGCCCGGGCACTTCGTCATCGCGGGGATGACCTACGAGCGATTCGAGCGGCCCCAGGGCGCCGTGCCTGGCCGGGTCTGGGACCAGGCCGCCCGGTGCGACTGGCTGCGCCGCCAGGCGGAGTTCGACTCCGGGCCCTACGAGCAGGCGGCCCGGGTGTTCCGCCAGCACGGCTACGTCCGGGAAGCAGAGCAGATCTTCATCGCGCAGCGCCAGCACGGCCGCCAGGTCGGCTGGTCCCATGCCGCCTGGCCCCGGCGCGTGCTGGATATGGTCTACGCCACCATCGGCTACGGCTACCGCCCAGCGCGGGTGCTCTGGCTGCTCGCCCTGCTTCTGGTGCTGGTCACCATCTCCCTCGAAGTGCCCGGCTACCAGGCTGCGCTCCGGGCCAACAACGGCAACGGGGACGTCTACGCCACCACTGGGCGGCTCACCGCCTCCAGCCACGGCTCGCAGGGGGCGGCGGCCACCGGCGGCGTACCGCGGGACACCTGCGGCGACGGCGAAGTGCGCTGCTTCAGCCCGGTGCTGTACGCGATCGATACGGTGATCCCGCTGATCTCCCTCGATCAGCGGGCCACCTGGTACGCGGATCCCGACGTGCCCAACGGGGAGTTCATGCTCTGGTGGCTCAACCTGGCCACGCTGCTCGGCTGGGGGCTGTCGTCCATCTTTGTCCTGTCGCTGGCCCGGCTATCCCGGAGCCAGTGACACGTGGCCGCCACCGTGACTTAGGCTCGCGGCATGCCGAGTTCCCTGCCGCGCAGCACGCCAGCGGATCAGCGGATGGACCCGGCCGCGATCCTCAGCTTCCTGGATGCCCTGGACAGCCAGCCTGGGATCGAGATGCACAGCCTGATGGTGGTGCGCAACGGGCAGGTGGTGGCCGAGGGCTGGTGGGCACCGTACAGCGCCGGGCGGCCGCAGTTGCTGTACTCGCTCAGCAAGAGCTTCACCTCCACCGCGGCGGCGTTCGCGCAGGCCGAGGGCCTGCTCGACCTGGACGACACGGTCATCTCGCACTTCGCCGAGTTCGACGCGGACATCACCGACCCGCGCAGCCGGGCGCTGAAGCTGCGCCATGTCGCCGCGATGGCCAGCGGCCATACCCGGGACATGCTGCTCGAGGCGGTCACCCGCGACCGTAGCGAGCCGATCCGCGGCTTCCTGCTCAGCCCGCCGGAGCACGAGCCGGGCACGGTCTTCGCCTACAGCCAGCCCTGCACCTACGCGCTGGCCAGCGTCATCCAGCGCAACGCCGGGATGCCGCTCACCCAGTACCTGCGGCCCCGGCTGTTCGACCCGCTTGGTATCGGGCCGGTCGGCTGGCACACCTTCCCGCCCGGACGGGAGCAGGGTTTCAGCGGCCTGCACGCGCGTACCGAGGACGTGGCCAAGCTGGGCCTGCTGTACCTGCAGCGCGGCCGCTGGCAGGGTGCCCAGCTGATCCCCGAGGCCTGGGTGGCCGAGGCGACGTCAAAGCAGGTCAGCAACCCGAGCGGGGCCAACTCGGACTGGGCCCGGGGGTACGGCTTCCAGTTCTGGATGTCCCGGCACGGCTACCGCGGCGACGGGGCCTTCGGGCAGTTCTGCGTGATCGTGCCCGAGCAGCAGACGGTGATCGTCACCACCGCCTACACGACCGACATGCAGGCCGTGCTGGACGCCATGTGGACCCACCTGCTGCCCGGCCTGGGCCGCAGCGCACCGGATGCCGGTCCGGCGCAAGACCGGCTCCGTGACCGGCTCGGCCGTCTGGCGCTGCCTGCCTGCCAGGCCAAACCGGCGCCCGCCGACTGGGATCTGTGGATCAGCGCGCCGTTCGCGGTCGCCGCCGGCGCCGACAACAGCCAGGTCCGGCCCGCGCTCACGGCCGTGGGTGTCGCCCCGACCGACGCAGGCTGGCAGGTCAGCCTGGTCGAGCCGGGCAACGTGCTGACCGTGCCAGTTGGGGTCGGGGCCTGGCTGGTGTCCGAGCCCACCGACCAGCGCGGCGACACCATCCCGGTGGCTGCCGCTGGCGGCTGGCTGGACGGCGGCACGCTGCGCGCCGAGACCATCTTCCTGGAGACCCCGCACCGGATGGACATCACCTGCGCCCTGCCCGGCCGCACCGCCGAGGCGGTATGGCGTCATCCGCCGCTCATGCCCAGCAAGCTCAAGTACCTGCACTGTCCCAGATAGCTGGCTAGCGCCAGTGGCCCAGCGGCAGCGGCCCGCGGCTCAGGACGGTACGGATCGCGAACGTGCTCTGCGCCTCGACCACCTGGGGGATGGTCAGGATCTGCCCCAGCAGCAGTTGCTCGTAGCTGGCCAGATCAGGCACGGCCGCCTCGACTAGAAAGTCGTTGCCCCCGGAGACCAGGTAGCAGGCGACGATGGCCGGGATGGCCAGCAGGGCCTGCTCGATCCGGGACGAGGTTTCCTGCGAGTGCCCCTCGACCTTGATGCCGATGAACACGGTCAGGCCGAGCCCAGCCCGTACCCGGCTGACCTCCGCGCGGTACCCGTCGATGATGCCGCTGGCCTCGAGCGCCTTGACCCGGCGCAGGCAGGCCGACGGCGACAGCGAGATGGCCTCGGCGAGATCCACATTGGCGATCCGGCCGTCGCGCTGCAGCCGGGTCACGATGGCACGATCCACCCTGTCTGGTTCATGCTCGGGCATGATGTGCAGCCTATCGGCTTGATCGCACAACCGCGTTGCGTCGACTGGCCCCGCAGGCGTCACATTTGCCATCGCGTGCGAGCCCATTTCGGCGATCGTGAAGGTATGGCGCTGAACTCCACGAACAAGCCGGTTGCCGGACCGAACCTGACCACCTGGCGCGGTGCCGCGCTGTACATCGGCGCGATCCTCGGCCCCGGCCTGCTGCTCCTGCCCGGGCTGGCCGCGGCCGAGGCCGGGCCCGCCTCCATCCTGGCCTGGCTGTCTCTGCTCGGCCTGTCGGGTCTGTTCGCCGCCGTGTTCACCGCCCTGGGCCGGCACGTCCCGTCCGCGGGCGGGGTGATGGGCTACGTCACGGCGAGCCTGGGCTCGCGGGCCGGCCGGGCGATCGGCTGGATGTTCCTGGCCGGCGTGGTGGCCGGCGCCCCGATCGTCTGCCTCATCGGCGCCAGCTACGTCGCCGAGCTGACCGGCGGCGGCCAGCTGACCCGGGCGGCCGTCGCGGCCGCCCTGCTGCTGACCGTCATCGGCCTCGCGGCGCGCGGGCTGCGGGCCAGCGCCACCGCCCAGGTGGTCCTGGTTAGCCTGCTGACCGGCGTGGTGGTGGTGGCCGTCGCCGGGTCGGCCGCGGCGGCCCGGGCCAGCAACTGGACGCCGTTCGCCCCGCACGGCTGGCTCTCGCTCGGCAGCGCGGCGGCCACGCTGATGTTCTCCTTCGTCGGCTGGGAGGCCGTCGCCCCGCTGACCACCCGCTTCGCCAACCCGGCCCGGCAGCTGCCGCGCGCGGTGGCCATCGCTCTTGCCGTCACCACCGCGCTGTACCTGGGCCTGGCCGTGGCCACCATCAGTGTGCTGGGGCCGCGGGCGGCCACCGACGTGCCGCTGGCCGGCCTGCTCAGCCGGGCCATCGGCACAGCGGGCCCGGGCGTCGCCGCGGTGGCCGCCATCGTGCTGACCATCGGCGCCACCAACGCCTACATCAGCGGCGCGGCGTCCATCGCCGGCCAGCTCGCGCAGGCCGCGGGCGGCCGCCGCCAGTCCGCTCCGATGCGCCGGCTGCTGGCCGCGATCGCCGCGGTCGGGCTGCTGCTGATCGTCCTGTACGGGCTGCGCATCGTCGGCGCGGCCGCCCTGGTCGCCGTGCCGACCGCCCTGTTCCTCACCGTCTACCTGGGCGCCATGGCCGCCGCCGTGCGGATGCTGCGTGGTCCGGCGCGGCTGGCCGCGGTGCCGGGCGCGCTGGCCGTCACGGTCATGCTTGGCTTCTGCGGCTGGGCGCTCGCACTGCCGGCCGCTATCGCGCTGGCCAGCGGCGGCCGGGCCTGGGCCGCCCGCCGCCAGCGCCACCGCGTCCGCCTGGTGCGCTACCCATCCGTATCTGGCAACACGGTCGTATCTGGCAACACGGTGCCGCCGCTGCGCCAGTACTCCCCGTTGGCGCGGGACAGGAACTGCTCATCGACGAGATACCGGCGCAACGCGGCGTAATCCGGGTGAATCGCGCCGAGGAACTGGCTGACCCGCTGCTCGGGATAGCGCACTCCGGGCTCGAACGCCTGAGCGATCACATCAAGCAGCAGGCGCCGCCGCGACTTCCTGGTCGGCATGGTCGCGATCTGGCCGCCACCGACGAACACCCGTAGCTGCGGATTGCTGCCCAGCGCAGCCAGGACGGCAGCGGGATCTAGTTCAGACATGGCCACCATTGTCGGCCCTCTTGCCGTTCGGCCGCGGAAAATTGTTGGCGGCCCAGTCCCAGATGGCTCGGTTAGCCGGCTGCTTGGCCGCTGCCCTGGACCAGGTCGGGGGCATCGTCCGGATCGTCCAGTCCGAAGCTGATGATTCGATCGGGATGGATCCGGATGATGGCCCCCTGGACCGGCGCGGCCGAATCGGCCGGCGCGGCGATCGCCTCGGCGTGCCCGCGGATCTCCACGCAGCGCACCCGCCATGGGTCGAGCGAGGCGATGTCGTCCACCACGAACGCCGCCCGGCCATTGTCGGCCACGTTGCGGAACTTGCGGCTGGCCGTCATGTTGAACCCGCCGATGTCGATGGTCCCGGTCGCCGGGTTGTGCCGGAACCCGACCGGGTTGGCCTGGAGCGTGCCGTCCGGTTGCATAGTGGCCAGCCGCCCCAGCCGCTGGCTGGCCAGATACGCGATTTCAGCGTTGCTGAATGACATGGCTCCAGCCAACAACCTCAACCTCGCTTCAAGTCAAGAGGCCGGCCGCGCCCGCAAGGCCAGCGCCGGCCGCTGCCGCCCCGCCCACAGCGCCGACCTGATGCCCGTCACCACCTGGTCTGGCTTGGTGCGGATCTGTCCCGGGGTGAAGTGCTGCACGACGATCCCGCGCCTACCCATCCGGGCGTGCCGGGCCAGCGTGCGTTCCCAGGCCACCGGCGACAGGTGCCACTCCCGGGAGTCCACTTCGGCGGCCACCCCTTGGATGTGAGCTGCATCAACATCAACTCTGGAGCTGAAGAGGGAACAGTGGGATCGGCTCGGGCTGGGTGTTGCGGCGGGCCAGGGGGTGGGCGAGCATGGCGGGGTGGATGCGGGGGTGCGCGGGCTCGCCCAGCCTCGGCGGGGGCACTTTGAGCTGGGGACTGGGTATCACGGGGACATCTGGCTGGATCTTGACGCGTTGTTTCTGCGGCCGGGCCGGCTGGAACCGTACGTCGAGTGGCTGGCTGAGCGGCTGCGGGTGCACCGCGTCGATGCCGTGTGCGGGCCGCTGGAGGGTGGCGCGTTCCTGGCGCTGGCCCTGGCCAGCCGGCTCGATGCGGCGTTCCTGCCCGGTTACCGGAACCCGGGCGCGGCGCCGGGCTACCGGCTGCCTGGCGTGCCAGGTGGCATCGGCGGGTGGCGGGTGGCTATCGCCGATGACGCGGTCAACGCCGGGACCGCCATCCAGGCCTGCTGCGCGGAGTTGCGCGGCGGCGGGGCGGTCCCGGTCGCGGTGGCCGCGCTGCTCGCTCTCGGCCCGGCCCGGGCAGCCGTCGCGGACACGATGTCACTGCCGCTCTACGCGGCCGGCGAGCTGCCAAGCCAGGCCTGGCCGGCTGGGCAGTGCCCGCTGTGCGCCAGCGGCGCTCCGCTCTCTGATCACGCATAGGTCAGGGAACCGCGGCGGCCAACTGCGCACCGCTATTGCTTAACGCCCTTACCCGCTGGCGGGCGTGCGCTGTGCGGTGCGGTACAGGCTGACCAGTTCGGCGGTGCTGGTCGCGTCGGTGGCGGCCTTGTCGTCGCGCCACCGGCCGGTGAACCGGGGGAAGCGCATGGCCAGCCCGGCGTCGTCTTGGATCTCTCCCCACGCGGCCGAGTAGTTGGGTGAGAGGGTCAGCTCGGCGCTCAGGATCTCCAGCACCAGCCCGGGCTCGAACCACACGTCGGGATGTTGTCTCGCGTCCACCCGTACCGGCCGCCCGGGACTGGCCAGCGGGGCCAGCCGGCCGGGCAGCGCGGCCAGTTCGGCGTCGGAGAACCCGGTGCCGCACTTGGATACGGTGCGGAACACATCGGCCTCCGCGTCGTAGGCGGCCAGCAGCAGCGCGCCGTAGACCCCGCGCCGGCGGCCCCGCCCGGCGAACGCGCCCACCACGACCAGGTCCACCGTGTCGGACAGCTCGGTGCGGTAGTCCCGCTTCAGCTTGATCCACTGCCAGCCACGGGCGCCCGCCCGGTAGCTGGCGTCCGGGCCCACCGACTTGCACACCAGCCCCTCGCAGCCGTCCGTAACCGCCTGCTCGAACGCGGCGTCCAGCGCGGCCGGATCGGCCACCTCGCTGGCCGAGGTGAGCCGTAGCTGCGGCGCGGGGGTGATCGCCTCGGCCAGCCGGGCCCGGCGCTGCGGGTAGGGCAGCTGGGTGAGGTCCTCGCCGTCGGCGTAGAGCAGCTCGAAGCAGAACAGCCCCACCGGCACGTCGCGGACCGCCTCGCTGATGCCGTACTTGCGGCGGCGGAACATGACCTCCTGGAACGGGCGCAGCTCCCCGGCGGCGGCGTCGTAGGCGACGACCTCGCCCTCGATGATCGCCTGGCCCGGCCGCAGCCCGGCCCGGAGCAGCTCGACCACGTCGGGGAACTGGCTGCTGACCCGTTCCAGCCGCCGGGTGTACAGCTCGATCGACCCGTCCGCGGTGCGGTGCGCCTGGACCCGGACCCCGTCGTATTTGTACTCGGCGGCGCACTCGCCGCCCAGTTTGGCCAGGATCTCCCCGGCGTCGGACAGCCGCTGGGCCAGCATGACCCGCACCGGGTTGCCCGGCTGCACCTGGAGCTGCTCGACCGCGGCCAGCCCCCCCGCGGCCAGCACCGCAGCCACCCGGCCCAGGTCGCAGCAGATGTTGTAGCCGCGTTCCAGCACCGGCCGGTCGGCCCGCCCGCCCGCGTGTACCTGGGCCAGCGCGTCCAGGATGGTCGGCGTGCCGATGCCCAGCCGAAGCCCGCGGGTGACCAGGCGGAGTAGGTAGCGGGCCTCCAGCGGGGTGGCCCGGGTGAGCAGCCCGGCCAGCAGGTCGAGCTTGCGGCCCTGCGAGCCGGGCCCCTCGGCCGCGGCGATCTCGTGCAGCGTGCCGACCACCTCGGTGACCGGCAAGCTGGCCGACCGCCCGGCCGCGGTGCCGGTCAGCAGCTGCTCAGCCGCCTGACCGAGGTCACCGGTCTGCCGCACGCTGTCCGCGACCTGCTGCTGGGTGGTTCCGGTCGCGGTGGCCACGGCGCGGACCGCGAGTTTCTCGGCCAGGCCGAGGTCAATGCCGGCGAACTCTGGCGCGATCAGCCCCTGGCACAGGTAGCACACGGTGGGCAGCAGGTCGGTGGGGGTCGCCGCGAGCAGCCCGGCCAGCCGCTCGGTGAGCGCCAGGCGGCCGCTGACCTGTTCCAGATCGCGGTAGGCCTCGGCGATGGTCTGGTACTCCACGGCGCCCCCTTCGTCCACCCGATCATGACACGCGGGTCCGACGGGGATCATCATGCGCAGCTTGGCGGGCCGTCCAGCCAGACCAGGCTGGGCGGCCCGCCGTGCTGTATCAGCGCAGCCGCCGGGTGCTCTTACTGTGCGACGGCAAATGCGGTTGTGAACGGGGGGAAACCATGGACGGCAGCGCGGTGATGTTCCTGGACTGCCCGGCGTACCTGGATGCGCACGGCGCCAGCCGGTGCGGGCTGCCGGCCGAGGTGCAGGACCGGTATGCGGTCACGTCGACCGATGGGCCGCTGGAAAGCGTGCGCATCCGGTGCCCGCGTGGGCACTGGTTCAACGGCCCGGTCGAATCCATGACCTGGGACAAGCAGCCGTCGCCCGCGGCCCGGCCGGCCGGGCTCACGATGCGCCGGGCC
Organism: Streptosporangiaceae bacterium; assembly: GCA_036497945.1. Lineage (GTDB taxonomy): Bacteria > Actinomycetota > Actinomycetes > Streptosporangiales > Streptosporangiaceae > RYN-230. The sequence goes on from DASXIN010000109.1 coordinate 11,030, forward strand.
GATCACCGCTAACTGGTCAGGTAGGCCACGTCGGTCTCCCACTTGGCCGGGTCGGGCTCCTGGGACGGGTCGGTGAGGTAATGCTCGACCCGGCCGCCCCAGGCTGAGCCCTGGGCGGTGTCGCTGGTGTCGAACTGGACGCCGTGATCGGCGGCCCACTGCTGCAGCGCGGCGTTGCTGGCCACCAGGCCGTCGTAGGGACCGGTGTGCCGGAGCACCGCGTAGCGACCGGCGGGCAGCAAACCAGGCTGGATCCGGCCACTGCCGGTGACGGGCGCGCTGACCGGCACGCCCAGCTCGATCTGCAGATCGCCGGCCATGTCGATGACCAGGAAGCGGATGAACGGCGGCCCGCCCGGCGCGATGCCGTTGCTGGCCAGCCAGCCGAACAACTCGGGGAACCCGCTGTCCACGGCGGTGGAGAGAGTGTCCATGGTGACAGTCGCGGGGATGCCCGCGTAGTGCTGCGCGGCGCGCGCCTGGATCTGTGCCTGCTGGGTCATATCAGGGCCTCCGTTTCCTGGCATGCCTGATACGACGGCTGGCCGTCCCGGAACTCACCGGTGCCGGCCACCCGGGCCGTGGCCCGAGCCCGGCGGATCAGATCCTCAGGTGCCGGAGCGCGCCAGAGACGATCTTGGCGCCGAGCGCGCCAGCCGCGCCGGTGACCACGCCGCGGGTGATGACCGGCCCGTGTTCCGCACCAAAGTCCCGGCCCGCCTTGATGACCGGGGTGGCGGCGGCGCTGAACCCGTCGGCGAAAGCCCCGTGGTCGGTCGAAGCGTCATAAGTACCTTTGGCCAATCCAGCCGCGATGGCAACTGGCGTTACGACGACCGTACTTACGTTCGCCCAGAACTCACTCGAATTCTCCACCTGCTATTTCCTCCCTGAGCCTTCAGGAGACCCAGCACAATCGTGGCCGGCGCCACGACCCGATACTAGGGGGTGAGGTCCACATCTGTGGTGGGCCTGGCACCACCGCGCGCCCAGCCGACCCGGCCACCGGGTACTGGCGTTAGACAGGCAAGGTCAGGGCGGCGGGGGCTGCCTCAACGGGCCGGCTCTCCCTGCCGCACGGCCCGCGCGACGACGAACGGCCACGTCGTTGCGGCGGCGGACATCACCCGCTCGGACAGGCCGAGCAGGCTGCCGTCCCGCGTCTCCACCAGCAGCCAGCCGAGCAGGGCAGCGAAGACCACAGTCACGGCGGCTACGCAGCGCGCGCTGAGAATGGCTGGCTGCCCGGGACCGCGCCGCACGGTGAAGGCAGGCCAGACCGTGATGGTGGCCGCGCCGAGCACGGTCCACGCCAGGTGCTGCGGCGTGGAACCCGTCACGGGCTCGGGGGACGCCGCGATGCCGATGCTGCTCAGGCCCGCCACGGCCAGCAGGACACGCGCCGGGATCCGCAGGCCGGCCAAGCCCACTGCGGTGGCCAGATAGCAGCCGCCCACCGCGAACAGCGCGCCGGTCACGATCCACGGGTGGGTTCCGGCCTGGCCGGCGAGTGCGCTCACCGTCTCCCGGACCGGGCTGTAGCCCGGCTGCACCGCGCCCGCGGCCAGCCAGCCACCGACGAGCAGCAGGGGGCACAGCCCGGCGGTGACCAGTACCCAGGCCGGAGGCGCCCGGTCCAGCCCGGCCAGCCCACGGGAGATCGGCACCGTTTCCGTGGCGGTGAGCTTGCGGGGAAGCGCCATCAGATCTCCTCAACGGGTCACCAACCGGCTGGGGCCTTCCGCTACCAAGAATTTACCATTAACCGGTCAGGGCTATCCGGAACCCCCCTCGGTAGAGCTGACGATGCTGGCCAGGCCGCCCCAGCTGGTGGAGCTGCCAGTCCGGATCGGTATCGGCTACAGTGCTGCACGTGGTCATCACCCCAGCGGAACAGCCGCGTTACCTGCGCAGTGACGCACGCGAGAACCGGGACCGCATCCTGGCTGCCGCGGCTCAGGCCTTCGCCCAGGACGGGCTTAGCGTCAGCCTGATCGAGATCGCCCGGCGGGCCGGGGTCGGCAACGCGACCGTGCACCGTAACTTCACCAAGGAACAGCTCGTCGAAGAGCTGTTCCACGACTGGTACGCCCGTCGGCGCGCGTTCGCCGAGCGGGCGCTGGCCGACCCGGATCCGTGGCACGGCATGGCGAGCTTCCTGGAGGACCTGCTGGCTGATGGGGCCCGGCACCGCGCCCTGGGCGCGCTGTTCGCCGTCCGGCCGCAGTGGCGGGAGCAGTTCCGCGCCCTGCTGGCCAGCCTGCTCAGCCGGGCCCAGGACGCTGGCCTGGCGCGGGCCGACGTGACCGCGGAAGATCTGACCGTGGCCCTGCTCGGCGTGGCCCGGACGATGGGCATCACCAGCCAGAACTGCCCCAACCACTGGCGGCGCCACCTGGCCATCGTGCTGGACGGCCTCAAGGCCCAGCACACTCACCGGCTGCCCGGCCTGCCGCCCACTCCCGAGCAGCTCGACCGGGACCTGGGCGAGTGGAGCTGCGACCTGCTGGGCGGCCGCGCGGTCCGGCCAGCCCCCTGAGACCCAGCCCCATGAGGCCAGCCCCTTGGGGCCAGCCTCGGGAGGGGTGCCGGCCCGGTGGGAGACGGTGCCATCCGGCCTGCTGGCTGTGATCTTCCTGACAACTGGTGGAGTCGTGCAATCCTTTGCACGCTCAGCCGGTAGCCTCTGTCATTCCAGTAGGAATGTGACCCGGACCCGGGAAGCGCGGGACTTCATCGCCGAAGGGGTCACCCGGCGAGAGGGCATATCCCCATGGCATTGCTCGGCGGTCCGAAGGTCCTCGCCCGGGTCAGCAGCAGTTCGGCCAGTTCGCTCGCGGTCATGTCCTTCGAATGGATCATGCGCGTGGACGGGCAGGTCTGCTACCGGCTGACCATGGTGGATGGCCGCGCGGAACGCAACCCGTGGACATTCGTCACCCAGCTGCCACCAGGGGAGCTGCACGGGCTGCACCGGGACAAGAGCAAGGCCCAGGCCATGCTGGATGATCTCGCCCGGCAGCACGGGCACAAGCTCGACTGAACCATTTCCCAGGTAGAGCGGTATACGCCGGGGCCCACGAGGCACGCCGTGGCGGAATGCCCGGTGCCCGGCACGGCCAATCACGGGTGATTTTGGCGCCGCTGGGTAGCCGAAAGCTTGCTTAGTGTGCTGAGCTGGAACCCAGGCCAAACAGGGGGCACGAGCACAGGGGGAATCATGAGCACCACGATCAAGCCATGGCCGCTGGTCAAGGACGGGGACAACCATCACCCGGTCGAAACCGTGCAGTTCCTGCTGCACATGCGTGGGCACCCGGTCACCATCGACGGGATCTTCGGGCCGAAGACGACCGCGGCGGTGCGGGCCTTCCAGGCCGAGAAGAAGCTGGCTCAGGACGGCGAAGTCGGCCCGCTCACCTGGGCTCAGCTGGCCTTCCAGGTCAAGGAGGGAGAGAGTAACTACGCTGTGCGCGGCGTGCAGGAAGAGTTCGTGTGGCGCAAGCAGAACCTCGCGATTGACGGGATCTTCGGGCCCAAGACCGACGCCGCGGTGAAGGGCTTCCAGAAGGGGCTCGGCGTCCAGCAGGACGGGTTTGTCAGCGACGAGATCTGGGAGGCGCTGGTCAGCGGCATGCTGCCCGGCTGACCGGGCCGGTCACCTGCCATCGACACCGGCCAGATCCAGCCCAGCCGCATCCGCTACACGGGCCGGCGACGCTGATTCCGGCGGCCCTGACTCCGGCGGCGGTATTCGCCGACAAACACCGACATAGCACGCAGCAGGTACGGACAGGCCGGGCAAAACGGGCGCTGGGCCGTACCTCTCGCATGCCATGTCAGTGTTTGACGGAGATTTGCCCGGCGGCCGGTTCCTCCGCGGGGCACGGGCAAGCCCTGGTGGGTGGGCCGGGCGATGATGTGAGCATGGACGTGCGCCGGGGCGACGGCAGTGTGATCGCGTGCGAGGTGGTCGGGGCAGCCGATGCGGCGCCGGTGCTGTTCTGTCACGGACTGGCCGACTCGCGGCTGTCGGCGTACCAGCTCGCGGCGGTCGCGGGCCAGCTTGGGCTGCGGATCTGCGCCCCGGACCGGCCGGGCACCGGCCGGACCGATCCGCGTTACCTGCACCGGCTGGCCGACTGGGTGGACGACGCGGCGCTGGTCCTGGACGCGCTGCGGGTGGACACCGTGGCGCTGCTCGGGGTCTCCGGCGGCGGGCCGTTCGCGGCCGCCTGCGCGGCTGGGCTGGCGGGCCGGGTGCGCAGCCTCACGCTCATCTCAGCGCTCGGCTCGCCCGGCTGGCCTACCCGCGGCATGGCGACCGGGGAACGGGTGTCCCTGGAGATCGCCCGGCAGGTTCCGGCGTTCGGCGGCTGGTTCCTCGGCCGGCTGGCCGCGCTGGCCCAGTACTCGCCGCAGCTGTTCCTGCGGCTGGCGGTCAGCGAGCTACCCGGGGTGGACCGCCGTGCGCTGGAGCAGCCCGCCATGCGCGACCCGTTCCTGGCCAACTACGCCGAAGCGTTCCGCCGGGGCAGCGGGGGAGTGGCCCAGGACCTGCGGGTGCTCACCCGGCCGTGGGGCTTCCAGCTCGGCGCCATCCAGGTGCCGACGTGGATCCATCACGGGGACGCCGACACGACGGTGCCGGTCCAGCACGCCGAGCTGTTCGCCGCGGCCATCCCGGGCGCACAATTCCGGCTGCACCCCGGTCAGGGGCACTTTTCCATCCTGGACGCCGCCCCGCAGATCCTGGGCACGATCGCCGGCTGACGACTCAGCCGCGGTTCACCGGGGTGAGCACGAACACCGGAATGGTCCGGTCCGTCTTCTCCTGGTAGGACGCGTAGTCCGGCCACGCGGCCACCGCCCGGCCCCACCAGGCAGCGCGCTCGGCGCCCTGCACCTCCCGGGCCCAGTACTCCTGCTTGACCCCGCCGTCCTGCAGTTCCACCTGCGGATTCGCGGCCAGGTTGTAGTACCAGACCGGGTGCTTCGGCGCGCCGCCCAGCGACGCGACCACGGCGTACTCGCCGTCGTGCTCGACGCGCATCAGCGGGGTCTTGCGCAGTTTCCCGGTCCGGGCGCCCAGCGAGGTCAGGATGATGACCGGCTTGCCGTTCAGCTCCGTGCCCTCGGTACCGCCCGATCGCTCGTACAGGTCGACTTGGTCGCGGGCCCACGGGGCCGCGCTGGGTTCGTACTCACCAGTGAGAGGCATGACTCCACTATCCCAGTGCTCAGAAGCCGACTACTTGCCGGATAAGCACGACATGGATGCGGCCGGGCAGCTCCTGATGGATCTCCAGCACCTTGCCGACTGAGCTGTGCTGCCCGTAGACGGCCTGCGCCCGGGCATCCTCCAGCTGCAGGCTGTGCTGGTAGATCCGGTCGTGCGCCACCGGCAGGGTGGGCACCAGCTTCTGCGCGCCGACGACGAAGATGACGTTGGCCGCGCCCCAGGCGTAACTGGCCAGCTGGCTGCCGGAGGCCGAGGCGATGACCAGGGTTCCGTCCCGGGTGATCGCGTGCACGCTGCCCAGCGCGTAGTCGGGCTGGCCGCCGATCGCCTTCATCTGCTGGGCCTGGGTGGCGAAGTCCAGCGCGAACATCTTGTTGCGCGCCGACTCGTACCGGCCACTGTCGTTGATCTCGTCGGCGATCCCGGTCTCCTGCAGGGTGACCGAAGTGTTGGTCATCACCGAGGCGCCGGCCGGGATGCGGGCCAGCACGGCCTGCCGGGCGGCGTCCAGGCTGTCCACCACCTCGACGCTGTACCCGTGCTCCTCGAGCGCGGTGACGGTCTCGGTCAGCGTCTGCTCGTCCGGCAGCGCGGTGAAGCGGGCGGTGGACTCGGTCACGCTCATGGCTGAACCTCCTGCTCAAGGTGGTAGGCGCCGGGCTTCCCGGAGCTCTTGGTCAGACTAAACGGACTTTACCCCGTTTGGTATTCCGGCCGTAGAGTGAATGCCGTGAACCGCCCCGAGCTGTCCTGGGCAGCGCCGCCCGCCGAGCGGGCCGACGCGGCCCGCAACCGTGTGCATCTGCTGGCCACCGCCCGGCAGATGCTGGCCGAGCGGGGCGCGGACAAACTCACCATGGACGGGCTGGCCGAACAGGCCGGCCTGGGCAAAGGGACGGTGTTCCGCCGGTTCGGCAGCCGGGCCGGCATCTTCCAGGCGCTGCTGGACGACGACGAACGTGCCTTCCAGGAACAGGTGCTGTCCGGCCCGCCGCCGCTCGGCCCGGGGGCGCCGCCGGTGGACCGCCTGATCGCCTACGGCCGGGCCCGGATCGGTTTCCTGATCGCGCACCGGGAGATAGCCCGCGCCGCGCTGGACGGCAGCCAGCCGGTGCCGGCCGGGGCGCAGACCCCGCTGTCCCAGCTGCACATCAGGGTGCTGCTCGGCCAGGCCGACCTCGGCCCGGCCGACCTGGACGTGCTGGCCGTCCAGCTGACCGCGGCGCTGGACGGCCCGCTGCTGCTCTACCTGTCGTCGGACGACCTGGCCGAAGCGCCCGCGCAGGCCGCGGAACGGATCGCGCGGAGCTGGCAGGACCTCATCCAGCGCGTCTGCCGGCCGTGACCGCCCCGGGCCGCGGCCATCGTCCGGGCCGCGCCGCGCACGGCGCTATGGCAGGCTAGCCGCATGCCCGAGCGATGGGAGTACGGCTCCCTGATGACGATTGCCCTGGCCCCCAGCGAAGCGCAGTCCCCCGAGCACATGGTCGGCATCCTGATCACCGCCCTGCAAGCCCGCCTGGTCGCCGTCGTGGAACTGGGTGCGCTGATCCCCGGCGAGCGGTACGCGGTGCTGAACGCGGTAGGCCAGGAGGGCTGGATCATCACCGGCCCGGCGGTCCGCAACGACTTCAACCGGGGCGCGGCGATCACCCTGGACAGCATCCGGCTCGATCCGTGGATCGGGGAGGTGCTGTCCGGCAGCCCGGTGGGTAAATGGGCCCGCGGCTACTTCGAGTACCCGCTGCGCCGCCCGGCGGCGGCCGGCTGACCCGGCCGCCCGGTCAGCGGCCGGTGACCGTGGTCACGAACCAGGCGGCCTGGTCCAGTGCGCTGTCGGCCGCCGCGACCAGGCCGGCCTGCAGCGCGAAGTTGTGCCACATGCCCGGCCACCGGGTGTAGCTGACGTCCACCCCGGCGGCCGAGGCGCTCGCCGCCAGCAGGCCGGCGTCCGGGGCGAGCAGCTCGTCCTCGCCCGCCTGGATCAGCAGCGGGGGCAGGCCGCCGTGCGCCGCGTGCAGCGGTGAGACGGCCGGGTCAGCCCAGTTCGCCGGGTCGGTGTAGGCCCCGGCGCAGGCCTCCAGCCAGCCCGGGCTGAGCAGCACGTCCCGGCGCACCAGGTCCGGGCTGGCCCGGCGGTCCCGGCCGAGGTCGAGCCACGGCGACAGCAGGATGCACCCGGCCGGGAGGCCGCCGGGTGCCGCCCCGTCGGCGTCCCGCGTGGCCAAGACGAGCGACAGGGCGAGCCCGCCCCCGGCCGAGTCGCCGGACACCACGATGGCGGCCGGGCTGAGCTGCCCGGTGAGGGCGTTAAGCACCTGGTGGGCGTCCTGCAGCGCGGCGGGATAGCGGTGCGCGGGCGCCAGCCGGTACTCCGGGAGGATGACCTGGCAGCCGGCCCGCGCGCTGAGCTGCGCGGCCCAGCCGCGGGCCAGCAGCGCCGAGCCGACGCAGTAGCCGCCGCCGTGGAAGTGCAGCACGGTCCGCCCGGGGTCAGCCTGGGCGGCCGTCACCACCTCGGCAGGCACGCCGTCCAGCATGGTCCGCCGGACCGACGTGCCGCGGGGCAGCGGCGACGCGCGCATCAGCCGGTCCAGCCGCCGCCGCTGCACCGCCCAGGGCAGCCCCGGGTCGAGCACCCGGCGGCCGATCTGGCGCACCCCGAGCCGGGCCGCGGCCGGCGGCAGCCGCGGGCTCATGCCGCGGCGCGCTTCGGCATGACCCGGTAGCTGGCCAGGTCGAAGTGCCGGACGCGGTGCCGGTACCGGAACGTCTGGTCGGGCCAGTTGTTGGTGTTGCGCCCGGTGGCGGTGGTGTACCAGCTGTGGCATCCGCTCTGCCACACCGAACCGCGGCTGGCATCCGCAACCCAGCTATTGAACGCCCGCTGCACTTCGGGCCGCACGTCGAGCCAGTCGAGTCCGGCCGAGTCAAGCGCCTGGAGGGCGCCGAGTACGTAGCCGATCTGGCCTTCCAGCATGTAGATGATCGAGTTGCCGCCGAGGTTGGTGTTGGGCCCGTACAGCATGAAGAAGTTCGGGAACCCGGACACGGTCATGCCGAGGTAGGCCTCGGCGCCGTCGCGCCATTCCGCCTGCAACTGGCGGCCGCCCAGGCCGGTGAGCGACATCGGCGCCAGGAAGTCGAGCGTCTGGAACCCGGTGGCGTAGATGAGCACCTCGGCCGGGTGGCTGGCGCCGCCGGCGGTGACCACCCCGGCCGGCGCGATGCGCTCGATCGGGTCGGTGATCAGCTCGACGTTGGGCCGGGTCAGCGTCGGGTACCAGTCGTCCGAGAACAGCACCCGCTTGCAGCCCATCAGGTAGCCCGGGACGCACTTGGCGCGCAGTTCCGGGTCGCTGATCGCCCGGAGCTGGCGGCGCCACAGCTGCATCGGCGCGGCCAGCAGCTTGGGGGACACCACGAAGCCGCTGGTAAGCAGCTCGCCGTAGAGGAAGATGCGCAGCCGGTCCGCCTTGGCGAGCACCGGCAGCCGGTCATACAGGGCCTGCTCGCGGGGCCGGTAGGGCCGGTCGGACTTGGGCAGGATGTACGGCGCGCTGCGCTGGAACACGTCGACGTGCGCGGCCGTCTTGGCGATCTCGGGCACGAACTGGATCGCGCTGGCCCCGGTGCCCAGCACGGCTACCCGCCGGCCAGCCAGGTCGGTGCCGTGGTCCCAGCGGGCCGAGTGCCAGGACGGGCCGGCGAACTGGTCCCGGCCCGCGATGTCCGGCACCCTGGGCCGGCCTAGCTGCCCGACGGCGGACACCACGGCGCTGGCCTGCAGCGTGCCGCCATCTTCCAGGGTGAGCTGCCACACCGCGCGCCGCTCGTCGAACTCGGCGGCCGCGACCCCCGTGCCGAACCGGAAGTGCGGGCCGAGCCCGCGTTCGGTGCACAGCGCGCGCAGGTAGCCCAGGATCTCCTGGCCTGGCGGGAAGCGGCGGCTCCAGCGTCCCGGCCGGGACGAGTACGAATACAGGTGGGACGGGATGTCGCAGCTCAGGCCGGGGTAGGTGTTGTCCCGCCAGGTCCCGCCGAGATCTTCCGCCCGGTCCACGACGAGGAAGTCGTCCAGGCCCGCCTGCTGCAGCGCGGCGGCCATGCCGATCCCGCCGAAGCCCGCCCCGACCACCACCACGCGATGCGTCGACTGTGCTGGCATGGGCGCAGAATAGACGCCGGCCGCAGCGGCGTCACCTGCCCCCGGCGACCAAGTGTCAGCCGAGGGTGCGCAGCCGGTTACCTGCCCGAATTGCGCTGACGGCTGTCATTTACGAGTCGGCAGTAGAACGTAAGGCGTACACCCCGGCGCACGCAGCGGGCAGGAAAGAACGCCATAGGGGGTGGTACGTGTTAGCAAATAACAGCTAATGTGCGTATAATGTATACAGAATTCCTGTGGGTATGCGCCTGATGCATGAGATGCTGCTAACGAATTGGGTGATCGGGCCGATGCGCGGCGTGAGAACGCGTCATTGGTAAAGGAATCTGAGGCGTATGCCTGGTATGCTGCGCAACCAAAGAGGGAGGGGGCCAGGATGGCTCAACAAGTCAGCGTTATGCTGCTGTGTGACCTTCATGGCGGCGATGTCGAGGCCGTGGAGACGGTCTCGTTCGGCCTTGGCAACTCCGCGTACGAGATTGACGTGTGCGCGGCCGATGCTAAGGAACTCCGCAGCAAACTGGGGCCGTTCATTGAGCATGCCCGGCGCAAGACCGGCGGCTCCGGGCGGCGGCCCGGCCGGCGTGCGGTGGACCGGGCGCACACGGCCGAGATCCGGGCCTGGGCCAAGGAGCAGGGGCGCCAGATCAGCGAACGCGGCCGTATCCCGGCTTCGGTGGTTGCCGAGTACGAGCAGAGTCACTGACGGCGCCGCGAGCCGTTTCCCGCTTCAACTCACAATAGGTGATCTGACGCCTGCAGATCGGTGTCCGAACCCACGATGAATGTGTTTGCCCCTGACGAACTGTTCCAGCTGAGCTCCTTCCAGCACGCTGAGTTGTTCTCCGGATCCGGCCCGGCATGGGAAGCGCTGGCGCGGCTGCCGGAGTACCTGCGATCGGTGCTGCGCCCGGGCATCCGTGGGGAAGTTGAGGACGGGGCGCACATCACCGGCGACGTCGAGATCGCCGACGGCGCGCGGGTGGAGGCGGGGGCATACATTCGCGGCCCGGCCTTGATTGGCCCCGGCACCGAGGTGCGGCACGGCGCCTATCTGCGTGGCAATGTGCTCACCGGGGACGGCTGTGTCATTGGCCACGCTAGCGAGTGCAAGACGGCCATCCTGCTCGACCGGGCCAAGGCACCGCATTTCGCGTACGTCGGCGACTCGGTGCTGGGCAACGACGTCAACCTGGGCGCCGGGACCAGGCTGGCCAACTTCAAGATCGTGCCGGGCACGATCGCGGTGCGTGACCCGGGCGGCGGCACGGTGGACACCGGCCTGCGCAAATTCGGCGCCCTGCTCGGCGACGGCGTGCAGATCGGCTGCAACGCGGTGACGTCGCCCGGCACGGTGATCGGGCGGGAGTCGATCGTCTATCCCAGCGCTTCGCTGCACGGCACGATCCCGGCCGGCTCGGTCGTGATCTGGCGGCCCGACCTGGTGATCCGGCCCCGGCCGCAACGCTAGCCGCGGCGCCGCCGCCGGGCGGTTAGGCCGCTCTGCTGGCTGGGCATGACCTGGGTCATGCTGCGGCGGATCCTGGGGCATGGTGCTGATGGAGACGCACCGGGGCACGCCCATCCGGTCACGGTCACCATCGAAGACGGGCCGCCCGGGCCGGTGGTGCCGGACGACTTCGCCGGGCTGAGCTTCGAGCGCGGGCCGCTGAACCAGGGCAACGCCGGAGTGGACGGCTACCTGTTCCGGCCGGACAACGACTCGCTGGTCACGCTGTTCCGCAACCTGGGGCTGCGCAGCCTGCGGATCGGCGGCGGGTCGGTGGATTTCTACCCGCCCGCGGGTATCGGGTCGGACGGGTTCACCGGGGTGGACAGTCTGTTCGCGTTCGCGGCCGCAGCCGGGACACGGGTGATCTACTCGCTCCGCCTGCTCAGCCCCAGGGGCAAACCCGTCGCCGGGCTGAAATCGGCCGATGCCCAGGCGGCCGGGTACATCTGGGGACGTTACCGCCGGAGCCTGGCCAGCTTCGCGATCGGGAACGAGCCGGACTGGCACGCATTCCACAGTTACCCCGGCCATCCGCATGACCCAGCCATCTACGAGGAGATCGGCGGCGTGCCGGGCAGCGCCTACCCGTCCTACCTGGCCACCTGGCAGGACTTCGCCGGCGCGGTGCGCGACGCGGCGCCGGGGGCACCGCTGGTCGGGCCGGACACCGGGGCCTACACACAGCTGACCTACACGCCGGACCCGGACCGCGGGGTGTCCTGGACCGAGCGGTTCGCCCGCGACGAGCGGGACGCCGGCCGGGTGACCGACTTCACCCAGCACTACTACGTGGGCGGCAGCCCCGGGAAGACCACCGCCGACCAGGCCATCGGCAACATGCTGTCCGCGGAGTGGGTGACCGGCACCGAGATCGGGAGCCAGCCCGCGGGCACCACGTACATCCCGTATCCCTGGTTCTACGCCAGCAACCTCGCGCCGGTGCTGGCAGCAGGCCTGCGCTACCGGCTCACCGAGTCGAACGACTACCTGACCGGCGTGCCGGGCGCGAGC
>DASXIN010000110.1:0-2904 GCA_036497945.1 Streptosporangiaceae bacterium
GGGATGGTCACGAACGTGAGCCACTCGTCGATGCCGTCGGCCGCGATGTCCGGCTCGATGACCGGCGCGGTGCCGGCGGCCAGCTGACCGTCGGCCCGGTGCACCGCGGTCTCATGCGTCATCCGCCGGGCCCAGAAGCCCGCGGGCCGCAGCATGTCGAACGCCCATACCTGGTCCGCGCCGGCCTGGCTGACCGCTCCGATGAGCCGCTCTGCGCCCGCCGTCAGCCAGCCGGGCCGCTGCGCCGGGTCGTCCGGGAACCGGCCGTCCGGCACGCTGCGGAACGGGATGAACTCGGCGGACCGGGTGCGCGCGATCTCTGCCGCCCACCGGTGCGACCGGCCGACGTGTGTGGCCAGCTGGCGCAGCGTCCAGTCCGGGCAGCTGGGCACCGGCTGGGTCAGGTCGGACCCGTCGATCAGCGCGGCCAGCGTCGCGCTGCTGGCGGTGATCTCCGCGTAGTAGCGGTCCGGCTCGAGCGGGGGCCCCGGGCTGGCCTGCACGGGGCGGGCTCAGCCGCAGCCGCAGGCGCCACCGCAGCAGCCGCCGCCGGATCGCGGCGCGGCCGGCGAGCCGGCCCGGCCGCCGACGGAGACCGTGGACAGTAGCTTGACCGTGTCGTCGTGTCCCTGCGGGCACGCGCACGGCTCGGACGACTCACTCATCGGCCGGGTGCGCTCGAACGTGTCCCCGCAGGCCCGGCAGCGGTACTCATAACGTGGCACGCCGCAAATCCTACGCTGTGCTGGTCCTGGGGGACGACCCCCCGGGACGCCGGGGGCAGCTCGGCGGTAAGGTCAGCGGGGCCAGAGTGACACCGGCGGCCAGGGGGAGGGACCGCGATGCCTGCGATGACGGCGTATCCGCCAGGCACCCCGTGCTGGGTTGACCTGTCCACCACCGACCCGGCGGGGTCGGCCGCGTTCTACACCGGGCTGTTCGGCTGGGCCGCCCAGGCCGCGCCGCCCGGTGGGGACGCGGCGTACACGTTCTTTGCCCCGGCCGGCACGCCGTCCGGCGAGTTCCACCACCAGGTGGTGGCCGGCCTGATGCCCAGCCCGGGCAGCCGCCGGGCCGCCTGGAACAGCTACGTCAGCGTGACCGACGCCGATGCCGCGGCCGGCCGGGTGACCGCGGCCGGCGGGCAGGTCGTGGCCCCGCCCGCCGGGGTACCCGGGCAGGGCACGATGGCCATGTTCGCCGACGACCAGGGCGCCAGGTTCGCGGTGTGGCAGCCCGCCGCGTTCCACGGCGCCGGGCTGGTCAACGACCCGGGCTGCTTCTGCTGGAGCGAGCTGGCCTGCCGGGACACCGAGGCGGCCGGCGCGTTCTACGGCAGCGTGTTCGGCTGGGCGCCGGACACCAGCGAGATGGGCCCGATGACCTATACCGAATGGCGGCTGGCCGGCCGCACGGTCGGTGGCATGGTGCACATGGACGAGGAGTGGCCGGCCGACGTCCCACCGCGCTGGGTGGTCTACTTCGCGGTCACCGACTGCGACGCCGCCGCGGCCCGGGCCACCGAGCTGGGCGGGCAGGTGACCGTCCCGCCGGCCGACGCGCCGCCGGGCCGCCTGGCCATCCTCACCGACCCGCAGGGCGCCGCGTTCACCATCATCCGGCTGGCCGCCGGGGCCACGGCCGGCTGACCTGCTCGCGGCCGGCTGAGCCCGGTCAGGCCACCGTGTGCCGCGGCTGGGCGGCGGACAGGATCTGGGCCATCGGCGGGCGCTCCAGCAGTTCGCTGGTGTGCTCATCGAGCCGCAGCCCGGCCTCGGTGGCTACCGCGTGCAGGTACGCCTCGGGCCGCCGCAGGGCCAGCACCCCCGAGGCGGCCGGGGAGTACATCCCGCGCTGGGCCAGCGGCACCCGGCTGGCCATCGCCCGCAGCACGGCGGAACTCATCCGGCTCAGATCCCACAGCGGCTGGTGCCGGTTCTGCCGGGCACCGAGATCGACCTGGGCCATCGCGGGCAATCCCGCGTCCTGCAGCACATCCACCAGGATGCCCAGTTCCACGCCGTAGCCGGTGAGGAACGGAATGCCGCAGAAGAGCTCGCGGTACGCCGCGAATTCGCCGGCCAGTGGCTGCACGAATCCGGTGAGTTCCGGGCAGCAGAAATTGAACAGCGGCTTGGCCATGAGCTCGGTCACCCGGCCGCCGCCGTCAATCACCGACTGGCTGGAATCGGTGAACGGCCGCCGGTAGGCAGCTTTGCTGAACCGCACATCCGGCACCATGAGCAGCGGCCCCAGCGTGCCGTAGATGAAATGCTCAGCGAAATTACTGGTGTCGGCGTCGGCGAACATGACGATGTCACCGCGGGCAACCGACAGGCTGCGCCACATGGCGTCGCCCTTGCCGCGAGCCGGCCCATAGCCGGGCAGCAGTTCGTTCTCCGAATAGACCTCGGCGCCGCACGCCCGGGCGATGTCCGCGGTCCCGTCCGCGGAGTCCGCGTCCACCACGATGACCTGGTCGACCAGGCCGCTGCGCTCGTTCAGCCGGGCCACCGTGGCCAGGATCGGGCCGATGGTCGCGGCCACGTTGCGGGTCGGGAAGACGACCGTCGTGCTGAGGGCGCGGGCCGGCCCGGCCGCCGCCAGGCCCGCGAATTCCTGGTGGCTGAACGACCGCTGGGCAAACCATTCCCGGACGCTTACGCTCATATAAAGTGCCTCTCCACCGTCACCCAGGCGCGGAGAGAACAGGTTAGCGGCGCCGTATTGATCGCAGGTAACAATGTGTTGCGGCGGCGTTAAACAGGCGCCTGGCTGGCGAAGGCGGCCCTGGTCAGCGTCTGTGCGGCGGGCACCGCGGCGGCGATCGCGTCGTGCACCGGGAGACCGCACAGGTCGGTCAGCACGAACAGCGCCTCGGCGCTGACCACGACGGCGAGTTCC
>DASXIN010000111.1:0-57014 GCA_036497945.1 Streptosporangiaceae bacterium
GCCATGACGGGAAGTTGGCCTCGATGACGTTGGCCGGGTTCCAGCCCAGGCCGCCGTTCCCGGTGATCGCAGTGTGCAGGTTCGGGATGGCGATCAGCGTGGCGAGCAGGAACACGCCGCCGATGATGAACGCCCCGATGACCGCGTAGAGCACCGCCTTAGGCGCGGCCCGGCGCGGGTCCTTGGTCTCCTCGGCCAGGGTGGCGGCGGTATCGAAGCAGTAGATGACGAACAGGCTCATGAACATCGCGGCCAGGAACGAGGCCGGCCCGACGTGCAGCCCGGCGCTGTTGGTCACCACCTTGATGCCCTGGTGGTTGTGGAAGATCAGCAGCACCAGTGCGAACACGAACATGCCGAGGATCTCGAAGATCACCCCGGTGTTGTTGATCAGCGCGACCAGGCGCACCCCATAGATGTTCAGCACGGTGATCACCACCAGCGTGATCAGCGCGAGTAGCAATTGGGTGTGCAGGCTGGTCGCGTTCAGGCTGTGCCAGCCCAGCCCGTTCAGCGCCGGGATCAGCGCGATGGGCAGCGTGGCCACCACCGCGGTGACGGTGAGGATGCCGGCGAACAGGTAGATCTAGCCGGTGAACCAGGAATAGGTCCGGCTGGACAGGTACTTGGTCCACTGGAACACCGAGCCGGCCACCGGGTAGTGGCTGGCCACCTCGGCGAAGTTCAGCGCGACCAGGAACTGGCCGAGCGCGACCACCGGCCAGGTCCAGATGAACACGCCGCCGATGGTGGTCAGGCCCAGCGCGAACAAGGTGAAGATGCCGGTGGACGGGGAGATGTAGCTGAACGCGACGGCGAACGAGCTGAACAGCCCGAGCGAGCGTTTGAGTTCCTGTTTGTAGCCGAAACGGGCCAGGTCGGCGGCGTCTCGCTGGGCATGCTGGTCGGCGGGGATTTCAGAGCTAGTACTCATCGGCTGGTCCTCCCCTTGCGATGAGGCCGCACAAGTTGAGGCGAATCGTAAAAGCTAGGCCAACTAACTGTCTAGACCCTTTCTCGGCGGACCAGTAATCTGCGACCGATGACTGACTTGGCCGAACCGTCCACGCTCTTCGACCGGGTGCCCTGCCTGGCCGGTGCGCCCCGGACGATAACGCCGCTGCCTGGCGGTTTGACCAACCGTAACTACAAGGTGACCACCCCCGACGGCTGCTTCGTGGCCCGGGTGTGGACACCCGGCGATCTGCTGGCCATCGACCGGGATCACGAGCACCACAACTCGGTGGCCGCCGCGGCAGCCGGCGTCGGCGCGCCGGTGCTGGCCTACCAGCCCGCCGAGTGCGTGCTCGTGCTCGGCTACCTGGACGGCCGGACGCTGCGCGACGCCGACGTGGCCGACCCGGCCATGCTGCCCCGGATCGCCCGGGCCGTCCGGCGGCTGCACGCCGGGCCACGGTTCGCCGGCGACTTCGACATGTTCCAGGTGCAGCGCCGCTACCTGGCGGTGGCGACGCAGCGAGGTTTCAAGATCCCGGACGGCTACGCCGCGCTGCGGCCCCAGGTGGACGCGGCCCGGCGGGCCCTGGCCGTCCGCGACGAGGGCACCGTGCCGTGCAACAACGACCTGCTGGCGGCCAACTTCATCGACGACGGCGAGAAGATCTGGCTGATCGACTACGAGTACTCCGGCAACAACGACCCGTGCTTCGAGCTGGGCAACATCGCCGCCGAAAGCAAGCTGCCCCCGGACGGCCTCGCCGAACTGGTCCGGCATTACTACGGAAGGGCGTTGCGGAACAAGATTGCCCGGGCCCGGATCCTCGGCCTGGTCGGCATGTACGGCTGGACCCTGTGGGGTGCTATCCAGCAGGCCAGCAGCCCGATCCAATTCGACTTCTGGGCCTGGGGCATGGAGCGTTTCGAATCGGCGGCCGCCGGGCTGACCAGCCCGGAGTTCGGCACGTTGCTGGATGACGTGGTGTCCGATGACTGACCGGTTCCGGGTGATCATCATCGGCGGCGGGGTGATCGGCGCCAGCGTGGCCTACCACCTGGCCGAACTGGGCTGCACGGACGTGCTGCTGGTCGAGCAGGGCCAGCTGTCCTGCGGCACCACCTGGCACGCCGCCGGGCTGGTCGGCCAGCTCCGCGCGTCGGAGAGCGGCACCCGGCTGGTGCAGTACTCCACCGAGCTGTACGCCCGGCTCGAGGCGGAGACCGGGCTATCCGCCGGGTTCCGGCGCTGCGGCGGGCTGATCGTGGCGCGCACCGCGAACCGGCTGACCCAGCTACGCCGGACCGCGGCCGCGGCCGACGCGTACCAGCTGCAGGCTGAGCTGCTCAGCCCGCCGCAGGCGGCCGAGCGGTACCCGCTGATGGACGTGTCCGACCTGGCCGGCGCGCTGTGGCTGCCGGACGACGGCAAGGCCAACCCGACCGACCTGACCTACGCGCTGGCCCGCGGCGCGCGGGACCGCGGCGTGACCATCCGGCAGCGGACCCGGGTCACCGGCATCATCGTTGACCGCCGCGTTGCGAAGGGGGTACGCACCGCGGAGCACGGCGACATCGCGGCCGAGATCGTCATCAACTGCGCCGGGCAGTGGGCCAAGCAGGTCGGCGCCTGGTGCGGGGTGACCGTCCCACTGCACTCCTGCGAGCACTTCTACGTGGTCACCGAGCAGATCGACGGGATACACCGGGACCTGCCGGTGCTGCGCGACCCGGACGGCTACACCTACTTCAAGGAGGAGGTCGGCGGGCTGGTCGTCGGCGGCTTCGAGCCGGACGCCAAGCCGTGGCGCTCCCCCGAGGACATCCCGCACCCGTTCGAGTTCCAGCTGCTGGCCGAGGACTGGGAGCACTTCGCGCCGCTGATGGAGCAGGCCCAGCGGCGCATCCCGGCGCTGCGCGAGGCGGGCATCAAGAAGTTCTACAACGGCCCGGAGAGCTTCACCCCGGACAACCAGTTCATCCTCGGCGAGGCGCCCGGGCTGCGGAACTTCTGGGTCGCGGCCGGCTTCAACTCGGTCGGCATCGCGTCCGCGGGCGGGGCGGGCCGGGCGCTGGCCCGTTGGATCCTGGCCGGCGACCCGGGCCTGGACCTGACCGCGGTGGACATCCGCCGGTTCGCCCCGTTCCACGGCAACACCCGGTGGCTGCGCGACCGGGTCGGCGAGATCCTCGGCCTGCACTACGCGCTGCCCTGGCCGAACCTGGAGCCGGTCAGCGCCCGGCCGCTGCGGGTGTCCCCGGTGCACCACCTGGTGGCCGCGGCGGGCGCCGTGTTCGGCAGCAAGATGGGCTGGGAACGGCCCAACGTGTTCGCCCCGCCCGGCGCCGACCCGGTGCTCGAGTACAGCTGGGCCGCGCCGAACTGGCTGCCCTGGTCTGCGGCCGAGCAGCGGGCGGCCCGCCACGACGTGGCCCTGTTCGACCAGACCTCGTTCTCCAAGTACCTGCTCACCGGGCCGGACAGCGAGCAGGTGCTGCAATGGCTGTGCACCGCCGACGTGGCCGTTCCGCCCGGCCAGGTGGTGTACACCGGGATGCTCGGCGCGCACGGCGGCTACGAGTCGGACCTGACCGTGACCCGGCTCTCGCCCGACGAGTTCCTGCTGGTCAGCAGCTCCGCGACCACCGAGCGGGATAAAGACCACATTGCTAAACGCCGGCCCCCGGGAATGACCGCCCGTCTCGTCGATGTGACCTCGGCGTATGCCGTGTTCGGCCTGATGGGGCCGCGATCGCGGGAGCTGCTGGCCGCGCTGTCCAGCGCGGACTTCAGCGACGCGGGCTTCCCGTTCGGCACCAGCCGCTTGGTGGATCTGGGTTACTTCACGGTCCGGGCCACCCGGATCACCTACGTCGGCGAACTGGGCTGGGAGCTGTACGTGCCGACCGAATGCGCGGCCGGCGTGTTCGCCGCGCTGACCGCGGCGGGGTCCCGGTTCGGGCTGGTCAACGCGGGCTACTACACGATCGAGTCGATGCGGCTGGAGAAGGGCTACCGGGCCTACGGCCGCGAGCTGACCCCGGAGTACAACCCGGTCGAAGCCGGTCTGCTGTTCGCCTGCAAGCTGGGCACGCCGAGCCCGTTCCTGGGCCGGGAGGCGGTGGAGAAGGCCCGGGTGGAGGGCCCGCGGCGACGGCTGGTGTCCGTGCTGGTGGACCCGGCCGGTGCCGCTGGGCAGCGCGCGCCGATGCTGTGGGGTGGCGAACTGCTGCTCCGGGACGGCGTACCGGCCGGCCAGCTGACGTCGGCCGCCTGGGGCGAGGCACTGGGCAGCCCGGTCGGCCTCGGCTACCTGCGCGACCCGGACGGCGGCGTGGTCAGCCGGGACTTCATCAGCGCGGGCCGCTACCAGGTGAACGTGGGCGGTGCGCTGTACCCGGCCGCGGTCACCCTGCGCCCCCCGTTCGACCCGGACAACACCCGCGTCCGCTAACCACGGCCCCCTCCCCCGCCGGCGACGTCGCCCCCGCGCGCCCGGCCGGGGACCGTTTCTCGTGCTGGCGTTATGCATAATTTGTCGGTTTAGTGCTTTCCGGGGCTGCCGCCGGGCACGGCGGGACGGGGCATGATGACGGGACGGGGGCGGAGGGGGCGGGATGGTGACCGCGGTGGCGCGGATGCGGGACTGGCCGGTGCTGCACGGGGTGCTGCCGGTCCGCCGGGCCACGCTGACCAGGGACCTGCTGGCCGGCGTGACCCTGGCCGCGCTGGGCATCCCGGAGGTGCTCGGCTACGCCCGGATCGCCGGGATGCCGGTGGTGACCGGCCTGTACACGCTGCTGCTGCCGATGGCCGCGTTCGCCGTGCTGGGCGCGTCCCGGCACCTGGTGGTGGCGGCCGACTCGGCTACCGCGGCGCTGCTGGCCGGGGCGCTGGTCCGGCTGGCCGCCCCGCAGTCGCCTGCATATGTAGGCTTGGCCGGGCTGGTCGCGCTGCTCACCGGCGGGCTGCTGCTACTGGCCCGGCTGGCCCGGCTCGGCTTCCTGGCCAACTTCCTGTCCCGCACCGTGCTGCTCGGCTTCCTCACCGGGGTGGGCATCCAGGTGGCCATCAGCCAGCTGCCGGACATGCTCGGGGTGAGAGCGGCCAGCCCGCACACGGTGATCAAGCTGGCCGAGACGGTGGCCGCGCTGCCCCGGGCCCACCCGGCCACGGTGGCCGTGTCGGTGGGCGTGATCGCGGTCGTGCTGGCAGCCAAGATGTTCGCCCGCCGGTTCCCCGGCGCGCTGCTCGCGGTGACCGGCGCGATCATCGTGAGCTGGGCGCTGAACCTGGCTGCCCATGGCGTGGCCGTGCTCGGCCCGGTGCCCCGCGGGCTGCCCGGCTTCAGCCTGCCCACGCTGCGGCTGCACGACGCGGTCGCGCTGCTCGGCACGTCGGCGACGATCGGTATCGTCATCCTGGCCCAGAGCGCGGCCACCGCGCGCGCCTACGCGGTCAAGCACAACGAGCCGATGGACACCGACACCGACCTGACCGGGCTGGGCGTGGGCAACGTGGCGGCCGCGTTCACCGGCACGTTCGTGGTCAACGGCAGCCCGACCAAGACCCAGATCGTGGACGACGCGGGCGGCCGCAGCCAGCTCGCCTCGCTGACCACCGGCGCGATCGCGGTGCTCGTGCTGCTCGTCGCGACCGGGCCGCTGCGCTACCTGCCTGACGCGGCGCTGGCCGCGGTGGTCTTCCTGATCGGTGCCCAGCTGGTCGACCTGCGCGGGATGCGCCGGCTGCGGGCCGCCCGCCGCGATGAGTTCGCCGTGGCGGTGGTCACCGCGGCCGCCGTGATCGGGCTGAACGTGCAGTACGGCATCGGGGTGGCCATCGCCGCGTCGATCATCGACCATCTGCGGCACAGCTACCGGCCACGCAGTTATGTGCTGGTCAAGTCGGCCGCCGGGCACTGGATGCCCGCCCCGGTCGAGCCCGGCGCGCGGACCGTGCCGGGGCTGGTCGTGTACCGGTTCGGCACCAGCCTGTACTTCGCCAACGCCAGCCGGTTCGTGGAGGACGTGGTCGCGCTGACCCGGCACGGCGACCAGCTGCGCTGGCTGGTGCTGGACGGCGCAGCCATCGGGGACATCGACTACACCGCGTCCGCCGTGCTCAGCCGGGCTATCCAGCAGCTGCACCAGGCGCACGTCAAGGTGATGATGACCAGCCTGGTTGACCCGGTGCAGGAGCAGCTCCGGCACTACGGGATCAGCGGCGGCAACGGGCCGGACGGGTTCTACGACACGCCGGGCGCGGCGCTGGAGGCGTTCCAGGCCGCGCCGGGGTGAGCCGCGCCGCCGGGGTGAGCCGGGCCGCCGGGGTGAGCCGGCGCCGCGGTGATCCGGCCAGTCGCGCAGCCGAACTCGATCCGCGAGCCGCCCGGCCCGGGAGCGGACCCGGACAGGGTGACCGTGTCGCCGTCGGCCAGGTAGCCACGCGGCTGGCCGTCGCGCAGCAGTAGCGGCTCGCGGCCGCCCGCGGTCAGCTCGAGCAGCGAGCCCATCTCCTCCCGGCGGAACCCGGACACGGTGCCGGAGCCGTACAGGTCACCGGTGCGCAGCGCGGCGCCGTTCACGGTCAGGTGCGCGAGTTGCTGCGCCGCCGTCCAGTACATGGTGGCGAACCGTGGCCGGGACACCGGCTGGCCGTTGATGCTCACGGTCAGCTCGATGTCCAGCCCCCACGGCTGGCTGGCCCGCAGGTAGCCGAGCGGCGGCGGGTCCTGCGCGGGCGGGGTGACCCGGGCCTGCTCCAGCGCGGCCAGCGGGATGACCCACGGCGAGATCGTGGTGGCGAACGACTTGGCCAGGAACGGGCCGAGCGGCCGGGACTCGAACGCCTGGATGTCCCGGGCGCTCCAGTCGATCAGCAGCACCACGCCGAACACGTGGTCGGCGAACTCGTCGATCGGCACCGGGTGGCCGAGCGTGGAGCCGGCCCCGACCACGAAGCCGAGTTCGGACTCGAAGTCCAGCTTGCGGGTGATGTCCAGGTCGGGCCGGGCGTGCCCGGGGGCGATCTGGCCCCTGGGCCGGGCCACCGGCGTGCCGCTGACCAGCACGGTGCCGGCCCGACCGTGGTAGCCGACCGGCATCTCCCGCCAGTTGCGGGCCAGGCCGGGGTCGTCCGGGCGCAGGATCCGGCCCGCGTTGGTGGCGTGCTCCAGCGAGGAGTAGAAGTCGGCGAAGTCGGCCACCTCGAACGGCAGGTGCAGGGTGGCTTCGGCGATCGGTACGGTGCCGGTGAGCTGGCCGCCGCGGATGAAGCCGAGCAGCCGTTCCCGGGTCCGCTGCCAGGCCCGCGGGCCGCGGGCCAGGAAACCGTTCAGCGACGGCTCGGCGAAGATCTTGTCACCGAACGCCCGTTCCAGGTCGATGATGTGCGTACCGAGCCCGGCCCCTACTCGGGGACGATCGGCGCCGCGGGAGAACACGCAGTACGGCAGGGCGTGCTCGGTGAAGGTCATTAAGGTCAAGGAATGTCCAGTGAGATCGCGAATGTGAAGCGGTCGCCACGGTAGTGGATCCGGGCTACGTCCACCGGGGTGGCACCCGCGGCATAGGTCACATTTTCCGATCGCAGCACCGGGCTGAGCACATCCACCCGCAGCAGCGCGGCCAGCTCGGCGGGCGCGGTGCACGCAGAGACCTCGTTGTCGATCCTGGTCAGCGGCAGCGCCAGCGCGTCCCGGAGGATCTTGGTGACCGGCGCCGCGGCCAGATCCGCGTCGCTGATCCGCTCCGCGTGCTCGGGGCGCAGGTAGTTCTCCGCATAGCTGACCGGCTCGCCGCCGTCCAGCCGGAGCCGCCGGATCAGCACGGCCGGCCCGGTGATGCCGAGCCGGGCGGCCGGTGCCACGGTGGCCGGCACCTGGTCCCGGCCGAGCACCCGCACTTCCTCGCTGGACTGCTGGGCCATCACCGCGTCGGCCGAGCCGAGCACCCGCAGCGCCCGGGAGCGCAGCGCGGCCGGGTTGACGAACGTGCCGCGGCGCCGGTGCCGGGTGATCAGCCCGTCCGCGGCCAGCGAGCCGAGCGCCTGGCGCACCGTGGTCAGGCTGACCCCGTAGTGCCGGGCGAACTCCACCTCGGTGGGCAGCCGGGTGGCGCCGTCCTGGCCCAGGCCGAGGATGGCGGTGCGCAGGCTCTGCGCCAGCTGGTACCACAGCGGCAGGCTGCCGGAGAACCGGGGCGGCGTCATGGCCAGCAGAGTTTGCCCGGCGGCCGCGGTGGCCGGGACAGGCGGCGCGGCCGTCACTGGCCGGCGCCGAACAGCCGGGGCAGGCCAGCCCACACCGCGTCGTAGTCGGCCTGCCGGTGCCCGGCCCGCATCGCCTGCCGGGTGGGAATCATCATCCACCGGCTCTCGAACATGAAGGCCAGCGTGCCGGTGACCTTCTGCGGCGCCAGGTCGGCCTCGCTGGCCCGGGTGAACGTCTCGAGGTCCGGCCCGTGCGAGGTGAACGTGTTGTGCAGGCTGGCCCCGCCGGGCAGGAAGCCCTCGGCCTTGGCGTCGTACGCGCCGTGTACCAGGCCCATGAACTCGGACATGATGTTGCGGTGGAACCACGGCGGCCGGAACGTGTCCTCGCCGACCAGCCAGCGCGGCGGGAAGATCACGAAGTCCACGTTGGCCAGGCCGGGCAGCTCGCTCGGTGAGGTGAGCACGGTGTAGATGGACGGGTCCGGGTGGTCGAAGCTGACCGTGCCGATGACCATGAAGTTGGCCGTGTCGTATTTCACCGGCGTGTAGTTGCCGTGCCAGCCGACCACGTCGAGCGGCGAGTGGTCGTAGTCGGCGGCCCACAGGTTGCCGCCGAACTTCTGCACCACCTGCACCGTGCTGGCCGCGCTGCCGTCGCTGGGCTCGAAGGCGGCGGCCGGGGCCAGGAAGTCCCGCTCGCTGGCCAGCCCGTTAGCGCCGATCGGGCCGCGTTCCGGGAGGGTGAACGGCGCACCGTAGTTCTCGCACAGGTAGCCGCGGGCCGGGCCGTCCAGCAGCTCGACCCGGAACCGGATGCCGCGCGGGATCACCGCGATCTCGCCTGGCGCCAGCCGCAGCGGGCCGAGCTCGGTGTGCAGGACCAGCGCGCCAAGCTGCGGCACGAACAGCAGTTCGCCGTCGGCGTCCACGAAATAGCGGTCGGTCATCGACGCGGTGCTGGCGTACAGGTGGATGGCCATCCCGCTGCGCGTCCTGGCGTCCCCGTTGCCGGCCACCGTGTACAGCCCGGCGATGAAGTCGACCGGGCCGTCGGGCAGCGGCAGCGGGTCCCAGCGCAGCCGGTTCGGGTCCGGCTCGATCTCGTCGAACGGCCCGCCGCGCAGCGCCCCGTTGTCGATCCGGCTGAACCGCGGGTGCGCCGCGGACGGCATCATCCGGTACACCCAGGTGTGCCGGTTGACCGCCCGCGGCTGGGTGAACGCGGCGCCGCTGAGCTGCTCGGCGTACAGGCCCAGCGGGGCCCGCTGCGGGGAATTCCGGCCGGCCGGCAGCGCGCCGGGCACGGCCTCGCTGACGAACTCGTTGCCGAACCCGGGCTGGTATCGATAGCCGTCCTGGACCGCGGTGTTGGCGGTGTTCGCGGTGTTCGCGGTGTTGGCGGTCTTTGCGGTGTTTGCGGGCATGACCCCTCCCAGCGTTCCTGCGATTCCTCTGCTCAATAGGAGCATTCTCACCGTGCGGTAACTGTACCGAGCGGGTTGAGCCCGGCGCGGGTTATGCGCTCAGCCGGGGCAGCAGGCTGCGCCCGGCCTGCACCGGTCAGCGAGGTCGGCCGCGGCGGTCCTCGCCTGGCCGGCCGGCCAGGCCAGCCCGGCGCAGCGCGTCGGCCATGGCGCCGCTATCCGGGGCCTGATCCCGTCCCGCCTGGTCGCGGCGCGGCCGGCCCCGGTCCCGGTCGCGGCTGGGCTGGTCGCGGCCCGGCCGGTCCCGGTCCCGGCTGGGCTGGTCGCCGCGTGGCTGGTCCCGGGCCGGCTGGTCCCCGGTGCGCCGCCGGCCGCCCTGGTCCGCGGGGTCGTCGTCCAGCCGCATGCTGAGCGCGATCCGCTGGCGCGGGATGTCCACGCTGAGCACCCGGACCCGGACCACGTCACCGGGCTTGGCCACCTGCCGCGGGTCGGTGACGAAGTCCCGGGACATCGCGGACACGTGCACCAGGCCGTCCTGGTGCACGCCCACGTCCACGAAGGCGCCGAACGCGGCCACGTTGGTGACCACGCCTTCCAGCACCATGCCCGGCGCCAGGTCCTGCAGCGTCTCCACGCCCTCGGCGAACGTCGCGGTGGTGAACGCCGGGCGCGGGTCGCGGCCTGGTTTCTCCAGCTCGCGAAGGATGTCGCTGACCGTCGGCAGGCCGAACCGGTCGTCGGTGAAGTCCTGCGGCCGCAGCCCACGGAGCACCGCGGTGTTGCCGATCAGCCTGGGCATGTCAATGCCCGCCGCGGCCAGGATGCGCCGGACCACCGGGTACGCCTCCGGGTGCACGCTGGAATTGTCCAGTGGGTCGTCCCCGCCGGGAATGCGCAGGAAGCCCGCGCACTGCTCGAACGCCTTCGCGCCGAGCCGGGGCACCTCGCGCAGCGCCCGCCGGCTGCGGAACGGCCCGGCCTCATCGCGGCGCGCCACCACCGCCGTGGCCAGCCCTTCGCTGATCCCGGACACCCGCGCCAGCAGCGGCACCGACGCGGTGTTCACGTCCACCCCGACCGCGTTCACACAGTCCTCGACCACCGCGTCCAGCGAGCGAGACAGCTTCGTCTCAGCCATGTCGTGCTGGTACTGGCCGACCCCGATCGACTTGGGGTCGATCTTCACCAGCTCGGCCAGCGGGTCCTGCAGCCGCCGGGCGATGGACACCGCGCCGCGCAGCGACACGTCCATCCCGGGCAGTTCCCGGGAGGCGTAGGCGGAGGCCGAGTACACCGACGCGCCCGCTTCGGACACCACGACCTTGGTCAGCTTCAGCTCCGGGTGCGCCTTGATCAGGTCGGCGGCCAGCCGGTCGGTCTCCCGGGATGCGGTGCCGTTACCGATCGCGATGAGCTCCACTTGATGCGTCGCGGCCAGCCGGGCCAGCGTCGTGATGGACTGGTCCCACTGCCGCCTCGGCTCATGCGGGTAGATCGTCCCGGTGGCCACCGGCTTCCCGGTGCTGTCCAGCACGGCGACCTTCACCCCGGTGCGGAAGCCGGGGTCCAGGCCCATCACGGGCCTGGTGCCGGCCGGCGCGGCCAGCAGCAGGTCGCGCAGGTTGGCCGCGAACACGGCGACTGCCTGGTCCTCGGCCCGCTGCCACAGCCGCATCCGCAGGTCAACGCTCAGGTGCACGGCGATCCGGGTGCGCCAGGCCCAGCGCACCGTCTCGGCCAGCCAGCGGTCCGCCGGCCGGCCTTGGTCGGCGATGCCCGCCCGGCCGGCGATCCGGGTCTCGTACTCGGTCGGCCCGCCGTCGTCCCCTGGGTCCATCGTGAGCTCCAGGACCTGTTCCTTCTCGCCGCGCATCATGGCCAGGATGCGGTGCGAGGGCAGCGCGGTGAACGGCTCGTCGAACTCGAAGTAGTCGGCGAACTTGGCGCCCGCCTGTTCGCCGCCTGCACGCACCCGGGAGACCAGCCGGCCGCGCGACCACATCAGCTCACGCAGCTCACCGATCAGGTCGGCGTCCTCGGCCAGCCGCTCGGTCAGGATGGCCCGCGCCCCGTCCAGCGCGGCGGCCGCGTCCGGCACACCCCGCTCCGGGTCTACGTACCCGGCCGCCGCGTCCCGCGGGTCCTGCTCCGGGCTGGCCAGCAGCTGGTCGGCCAGCGGCTCCAGCCCCGCCTCCCGGGCAATCTGCGCCTTGGTCCGCCGTTTCGGCTTAAACGGCAGGTAGATGTCCTCCAGCCGGGCCTTGGCATCCGCCGCCATGATGCGCTCGGTGAGCGCCTCGTCCAGCTTGCCCTGGGCACGGATCGAGTCCAGGATGGCCGCCCGCCGCTCTTCCAGCTCGCGCAGGTAGCGCAGCCGCTCCTCCAGGGTGCGCAGCTGCGCGTCGTCCAGCCCGCCGGTTACCTCCTTGCGGTAGCGCGCGATGAACGGCACCGTGGCGCCGCCGTCGAGCAGCTCCACCGCCGCCTTCACCTGGCCCTCCCGCACGTTGAGCTCGCCGGCGATGCGGTGCTGGACGGGGACTCCGGCGGCCGGCTGGGCGGCGGCCTGGGCGGGGGTGGTCACCATCGGGGGCTGCCTTCCAGGTGGGCTACTGGCACGCGGGCCGGGTGGTCCCGGGCCTGTCCCGGCTCCGCCCGCGACCATATGGTAGGTCCGCTCGCCGTCCGGCGTGCTGTGCGGCCCGGACGGCATCCGGGCGGCGATCGCGGCCCCGGTTTAGCCACCGGGGCCCTGGGCAGTTCAGCGGGCACTATGACACCTGCTCCGCTGACGGCTCAGCCGTGACCAAGCCCGAGTCGGGCAGCGAAACCCTCCGTACCGTCCTGGTGGCCGGGGTGGCCAACATCGTGGTCCTGCTGGCCAAGCTGGTAGCCGGCGTGCTCACCGGGTCGAGCGCGATGCTGGCCGAGGCCGCGCACTCGCTCGCCGACACGCTCAACCAGGCCTTCCTGTTCACCTCGGTGCGCCAGGGCCGGCGCCCGCCCGATCGCGACCATCCGTTCGGTTACGGCCAGGAACGCTACTTCTGGTCGCTGCTGGCCGCGTTCGGCATCTTCGTCGCCGGGGCCGGGTTCTCGGTGTTCGAGGGCATCCTGTCGCTGCACAGCCAGACGCACAACTTCGTCATCGCGTACCTGGTGCTGGCCGTCTGCGCGGTGGCCGAGGGCAGCTCGCTCATCCGGGCCACCCGGCAGCTGCGCGGCGAGGCCCGGCGCAGCGACACCGAGCTGCTCGACCACGTCAAGACCAGCCCGGACACCACAGTCAAGGCGGCGCTGTTCGAGGACACCGCGGCGGTCATCGGCCTGGCCCTGGCCACGGCCGGGCTGCTGCTGGAGCAGTTGACCGGGTCCCCGGTCTTCGACGGCGCCGCGTCCATCGCGATCGGCGTGCTGCTGATCGTGGTGGCCGTCCGGCTCGGCCTGGACAGCCGCGAGCTGCTCATCGGCCGGGCCGCCGACCCGAAGCTGCAGCAGACCATCCGGAAGGAGATCGAGCGCACGCCCGGGGTGGAGCGGCTGCTCAGCTTGCAGACCATGCACGTGGGCCCGGACAGCATCATCGTGGCGGCCCGGGTGGACCTGTCTAATGACGCGCACGGTGACCAGGTGGAGAACCTGGCTGAGGACATCGACCGGAGGCTGGCCGAGCGGCTGCCGGTCACCGCGCACGTGTTCGTGGACCCGACGCCTAGCGGGCGGAGTGTGACACCAGCTGGCGGGTGAGCTACGCCACCGTTTAATTCGCGGCCAGCGGGTAGCGCCATCGTGTTTGAAAGACACCGCGGCGACGCGCCGACCCGCCGGAGAAACTGATGAGCTTGCCCGCCAGCCAGCAACGCGCCCTGGACGCGATCGACACCGATCTGCGCGCCGCCGATATCCGGCTGGCCAGCATGTTCACCGTGTTCACTGAGCTGACCCAGCTGGAGAAGATGCCGGTGACCGAGACGTTCCAGCCGGTCCGCTGGTGGACCCGCGCGGGCCGGCTGGGTCCGATCGTGCTGGTGCCGCTGCTGCTCGCGGCCACGCTGAGCCTGCTGCTGCTCAGCGTGGTTACCACCCGCGCGGCCAGCTCAGGCCGCTGTGCCCGTGCGGCAACGTTCATCGCGCCGATCCGGCTGGCCGCCGCCGGTGGCTGCGCACCTGGCGGCCAGCCGCGTTCCGGCCCGGCCGGCGGCTAGCCGTGGGCAGCGACGCCAGCCTGACTGAGCAGGCTGGCCACCCCGAGCCGGGCGGCCCGCCGGACCAAATGCAGCAAGCGGTGGATCAGGCGGCAGCCGCGGCCGAGGAAACCGGCGGGCTGGGCCGCCTCGGCCGGCCGCTGAACCGGCGCTCGCCGTTCTTCGTCGGCATGGCCGCGGCGGCCGGTGTTGCCGTCACCTACGGGCTGGTCGAGCTGCTCATCCGGGCCCGGTCCGTGCTGGTGCTGATCGGCCTGGCCCTGTTCATCGCGGCCGGCCTCGATCCGGCGGTCGGCTGGCTGACCCGGCGCCGGCTGCCCCGCTGGTCCGCGGTGGTGCTCATCTTGCTGGCCGTGGCCGGCATCGTGGCCGGCTTCGTGGCCGCCGCCGTCCCGCCGCTCACCGCCCAGATCACTGCGCTGGTGCACGAGCTGCCGCACTACGTGACCACGCTGCAGGATCACAACTCGGAGCTGGGCAAGCTGAACGCGCGCTATCACGTCGAGCAACGGCTGGCCAAGCTGCTGTCCAGCAAGGGAACCGCGCTGGTCGGCGGCGTGCTCGGGGCGGGCGAGCTGGTACTCAGCGCGGCCAGCTCGATGCTGGTGGTGATCGTGCTGGTGGTCTACTTCCTGGCCGCCATGCCGCACATCAAGCTGTTCTTCTACCGGCTCGCGCCAGCCTCCCGGCGGGCCCGGGTCATCCTGATCGGCGACGAGATCTTCGTCAAGGTCGGCGGCTACATGCTGGGAAACTTCCTCACCTCGCTGATCGCCGGGATCGGCACCTGGGCCTGGCTGGAGATCTTCGGCGTACCGTACTCGCTGCTGCTCGGCCTGCTGGTGGCCCTGCTGGACCTGATCCCGGTGATCGGGTCGACCATCGGCGGGGCGATCGTCTCGCTGGTCGCGCTGACCGTGTCGCTGCCGGTCGCACTGGCCACCCTGGCCTTCTATATCGGCTACCGGCTGGCCGAGGACTACCTGATCGTGCCGCGGATCATGGGCCGGACGGTCGAGGTGCCCGCCGTGGTGACGGTGGTCGCGGTGCTGCTCGGCGGGGCGCTGATGGGGCTAATCGGTGCCCTGGTGGCCATCCCGGCCGCCGCCGCGCTCCGGCTTCTGCTGCGTGAGGTGACGTTCCGGCGGCTGGACGAGAGCTGACCGGGTCGGACGCTGCCCGGCCGTCGTTCTGGACCCGTTTGACGCGGCGGCCAGTGCGCAAGGTAGTGCTGCTGTTCATCCTGGCGCTGATCGTCGAGTACCTGGTCATCCCAGAACTGGTCGGCGCGAGCAAGGACCTGTACCTGCTGGGCCGGATCGGCGTGCTGTGGACGGTGGCCGCCGTGGCGCTGGAAGCCGCCTCGCTGTTCTGCTACGCGCTGTTGACCCGGGCCCTGCTGCCCGCCGAAGGCCGTCCCGGGCTGGCCCGGCTGTTCGCCATCGACCTGTCGGCCGCCGCGGTCGCGCACGTCATCCCGGCCGGGACGATCGGCAGCGCCGGAGTCGGCTACCAGCTGTTCACCTCGGAAGGGCTGGACGGTACCGACGTAGGCGTGATGATGGCGACCAAGGGCATGGGCTCCACGGTCGTGCTGAACGTACTGCTCTGGGTAGCACTGGTCATCTCCATTCCGGTGTCCGGGTTCCGCCCGCTGTACGCGACGGTCGCCGTCGTGGGTGCGGTCCTGCTGGCCGCGTTCGCCGCCCTGGTGGTCGGGTTCACCCGCGGCGGGGCCTGGGCCGGGCGCATCCTGCGGGCCGTCGGGGACAAGATCCCCCGGGTCGGCGGCGAGCGGCTGGAAAAGATCGTGCTGCAGGCCAGCGATTCGCTGCGCGCCCTGGCCACCGATCGGCGCGTCCTGATCAGCGCCCTGACCTGGGCCTCGCTCAACTGGCTGCTCGACGCGGCGTCGCTGTGGTGCTTCATCGCTGCATTCGGCCGCTTCGCCAACCCGGTGGGCCTGTTCGCCGCGTACGGCATAGCGAACGTGCTGGGGGCGATCCCGGTCAGCCCGGCCGGCCTCGGGGTCATCGATTCGGTGACGCCGGTGCTGCTGGTCAGCTTCGGGTTGACCAGGAGTGTGGCCACGCTGGGCGTGCTCGGCTGGCGGCTGGTCAACTTCTGGCTGCCCATCCCGGCCGGCGCCGCCGCCTATGTGTGGCTCAAGGCGCCGCACGGGTCGGGCCTGCGCGCCGTGCGGCGCACCCTGGCCGAGCTGACCGGCCGCCGTTGACCCGCGCCGCCCGGCCGGCGGCCGGATAGGATGCGGCGGTGGGCGAGCACGGTGCGCCGGGCGAGCCGGGCCGCGGCAGCGGCCTGGTCCTTGACGACGGAACGCTGCGGATCACCTGGCGCCGCGGCCAGCCGCCCATCATGGCCCTGGCTGGTGAGGTGGATGAATCCAGCTATCCCGGGCTGGTCGCCGCGCTCACCGGGGCCGCGGCCCGCTATGACGAGATTCACCTCGACCTGGCCGGCCTGGGCTACTGCGACCTGGCCGGGCTGCGCGCCATCGTGCGGCTGGCCAGCCCGGATGGGAGTGGCGGCACGGTCAGGCAGGTGGTGCTGCACCAGGTGCCGGATTCGCTGCGCACCGTGCTGCACATCGTGGGCTGGGACGCCACCAGCCGGCTGACCCTGGCCGCCGACTGAGCGGCCCCGTGCTTCCCGGTTAGCGGCGCGGCAGCCGGACCACCGAGACGAAGAAATCGTCGATCTGCCGGACGGCCGAGATGAACTGGGTGACATCCACCGGCTTGGTCACGTACGCGTTCGCGTGCAGCTTGTAGCTGCGCAGGATGTCCTCTTCGGACGAGGAGGTGGTCAGGATCACCACCGGCACGTGGGCCAGGTCCGGGTCCGACTTGATCTGCTCCAGGATCTGCCGGCCGTCGTATTTGGGCAGGTTGAGGTCGAGCAGCACCAGGTCGACCCGGGGCGCCTCGGCGTGTGAGCCGCGCCGGTACAGGAAGTCCAGCGCCTCTTCGCCGTCATGCGCGACGTGCAGCCGGTTACCGATCTTGTTGTCCTCGAACGCCTCCCGGGTCATCAGCTCGTCGCCGGGGTCATCCTCGACGAGCAGCACCTCGATCGGCTTCAGGTCGGACATCATCATGCGGTAATCCCTTCGGGGGCTTCGCTGTCGGTACTGGTCCCGCTAGCCGGGGCCGGGGCCGCGTCCGCCGCGGGCAGCGTAAAGCAGATCCGGGTGCCCTCGGAATACGTGGTGTCCAGGTGCATCTCACCGCCGTGCTGCTCGACGATGCGCTTGCACAGTGCGAGGCCGATCCCGGTGCCCGGGTACACGCCGCGGCCGTGCAGCCGCTGGAAGATGACGAAGACCTTGTCGGCGAACTCCGGCGGGATGCCGATGCCGTTGTCGGTCACCGCGAACTGCCACTGGCCATCCGGCTGCGCCGCCGTGGTGATCTGCACCACCGGCGCCCGCCCGGGGGCCCGGAACTTGATCGCGTTGCCGATCAGGTTTTGCCACAGCATGGCCAGCAGGGTCGGGTCGCCGACCACCTCGGGCAGCCGCTCCGGGCGCTCGATCACCGCGTCCGCATCCTCGATCGCAACCGAGAGCGAGTTGAGCGCCGTGTCCAGCGGCTGGTCGAGCGGCAGCGGCTCGCGCAGCTCACTGGCCCGGCCGACCCGGGAGAACGTGAGCAGGTCGCTGATCAGCACCTGCATCCGCTTGGCCCCGTCCACCGCGAACGCGATGTACTGCAGGCCACGCTCGTCCAGCTGGTCGCCGTACCGTTTCTCCAGCAGCTGGCAGAACGAGGCCACCTTGCGCAGCGGTTCCTGCAGATCGTGCGAGGCGACATAGGCGAACTGCTCCAGCTCAGCGTTGGACCGGCGCAGTTCGCCCGCCTGCGCGTCCAGGTCGTCCAGCGCACTGACCAGCGCGCTGCGCATCCCTTCCACGGACACCGCCAGCGACCACAGGTCGGCCGGGCCGCCGGGCTCGATGCGGTGGCTGCGGTCACCGTCGGCCACCAGGCGGGCCGCCGCGTTCAGCCGCCGCAGTGGCCGGACCACCGCGCGCCGCAGCACCACCGCCAGCCCGGCCGACACCAGCAGGAAGACGGCCAGGATCGCGGCGTAGGCCCAGTTCTGCACGGTGCGGTCCCGGGCCACGCTGGCCGTCCCGGCGGCCGCGGCCGCGGCCAGGTGGGCGTTCTGCC
The DNA here is from genome assembly GCA_036497945.1 of Streptosporangiaceae bacterium. Lineage (GTDB taxonomy): Bacteria > Actinomycetota > Actinomycetes > Streptosporangiales > Streptosporangiaceae > RYN-230. The sequence continues at coordinate 17,996 of DASXIN010000111.1, forward strand.
GGGCGAACAGCACGCGCAGTTTGTCGAACGCCTGTTTGCTGGCGGTGATCTGGGCCAGGTCGCGGCCGTTCAGCGGGCCGTGCCCCGCGGCGCTGATCAGCGGCCGCGCGTAAGCCTGCCGCCAGGCGCCGGCCGCCCGTTCCAGCCGGGCCAGGTCCCCGGCCATCGGCTGCGCGCCGCCGACCAGGGTGCGGATCCGCGCCGCGGCGCTGGTCTCGATGACCCGGCCGCTGGTGTACGGGGCGAGGAACCGGATATCGCCGGTGATCGCGTAGCCGCGGACCCCGGTCTCCTGATCGACCAGGGCGCCCTGCAGCCGATAGGCCTGGGCCTGGGCCGGCTCGATCGAGCCGGCCAGGTTGTTGACGGCCGCCCGGTTCTGGGTGACCAACGCCAGCACCACCAGCGCGGCGGCCAGCGCCAGGATCCCCAGCCCCAGCAGGGCCAGCCGGAACCAGCCCTCCGCGGTCAGCTCGCGCAGCCGGCCTCGGCCGGCGGTGGCCGGCGGGCTCACCACGGTGCCTTCCAGCGCAGGTGCACGATGGCCACATCGTCGGCCAGGCCGCCATACTGGCCGGCCACCGCCTCGATCCGTTCCAGCAGCGTGTCCACGAACGCCGCCGGGGGCAGCGCGGACAGGTCGGCGGCCAGGTCGACCAGGCCGTCCTCGCCCAGCCGCTCACTGCCCGGCCCGGTCCGCCCCTCGAACAGCCCGTCGGTGAACAGCACCAGGCCAGCCCCGGCCGGCAGGGTCAGCTCGGTCTCCGTCCACTCCGGGCTGGGCACCAGGCCGACCGCGGGCCCGGCCGTCCCCTCGACCAGCTCGACACCGGCCCGGCTGCGCAGCAGCAGCCCCGGATGACCGGCCCGGAGCAGCCGGACGTGCTGGCGGTCGGGGCTGAAGGCCAGATGGGTCAGCGTGGCGAAGACGTATTCGTCCTGCCGCTCGGCCATCAGCAGCTGCTCCAGCAGCCGCATCATGGCCAGCGGCGTCGGGCCGGCCAGGACCAGGGAACGCCAGGCCACCCGCAGGCAGACGCCAAGGGCCGCCTCGGCCACCCCGTGCCCGCAGACATCGCCGATCACCGCGTGCACGGTGCCGTCGGCCGTCTCCACCACGTCGTAGAAATCGCCGCCCAGCAGCGCGTGCGCCCGGCCCGGGCGGTACCGGGTGACCACCTCGAGCTCCCCGGTGCGGATCAGCGGGGTGGGCAGCAGGGCCCGCTCCAGCCGTGCGTTCTCCTCCGCACGCAGCGCGCTGAGCTGCAAAGCAGCGGACGCCTGCTCGACCTGCTTGCGCTGTGCGGCGTACCGGATGGCACGGCCGAACACATCCGGCGGGGCCTGCCCCTTGATCAGGTAGTCCTGGGCGCCGGCCGCGACTGCCGCCAGCCCGGCGCTCTCCTCGGCCAGCCCGGTGAGCACCACCACAGGGGCACTCGGCGCAGCCGCCAGCAGCTGGGTGACCGCGTCGATGCCCTGCACATCGGGCAGGTGCAGGTCGAGCAGGACGCAGCCCGGCGGCGTCCGGGCCGCCACGTCCTTGGCCTCGGCCAGCGACCGCACCCAGGTCAGCGAGGCTTGCACGCCGCTGTCCGCGAGCAGCTCCTCGACCAGCAGCGCATCCCCCGCGTCATCCTCGACCAGCAGCAGGGTGTCCGGCTCGGCGAGCCATTCCGGGTTGTCCCGGCCGGCGCCGCTGCCCTCGGCAACTGGCTCGGCATGCCGGTGCGGCGCCGGCCGGCCAGGCCGGGCCGACACGGTCACTTCCCGCCCACGTGACGTGCACCCAACGATCCGCTCCTCAACTGACTGACAGCTGCCCGCCCCGGCGGGCTCCAGGCTCCCGGCTTGGCCTGGCGACACAATAATCGGCCATATCTACTGGCCTGTCGCTGTTTCGGCCCGGCCGGGCCGAAACAGCGACAGGCCGCGTGCGGGACGGACCCGCCGCAGCCATGCTCCATCTTTGCCGCCGCCGAAACATCCCGGCGGGACGGTCCGGAAAGACCGCCCCACCCGGCGCTGGTTTAGCCGGCCAGCCGCGCCGCCTGGCCGCGGCGGGCCTGCCGCCGCTCCTCCTCCGTGGTGCCGCCCCAGATGCCGTGATCCTGGGCCGTCTGTATGGCGTAGCGCAGGCACTCGGCGCGCACCGGGCAGCCCCGGCACACCGCCTTGGCCGCCGCTACCTGGGCCATCGCCGGCCCAGCCGCGGACACCGGGAAGAACAGCTCCGGCTCCGCGGCCTGGCAGGTGCCCCGGTCCATCCAGGACAAGTCGGCGGCCGGCTCCCGGGAGAAGGGCCGGCCGGCCCGGCGCCGGTTCAGGCCGCCATCCCGGTGCTCGCCGCCTCGGGCTCGGCCAGGATCCGGTGCCGGAGGTAGCCGAGGGCGTGGGCCAGCAGCCGGGACACATGCATCTGCGAGATGCCCAGCGCCCCCCCGATCTCGGCCTGGGTCATGTCGCCGTAGAAGCGCATCAGCAGGATGCGCTGCTCCCGGCGGGGCAGTTCACCCCAGTGCACGGCCAGCGCGGCCATGGACAGGGTGTGCTCCATCTGCGGGTCCTCTTCGCCGAGCAGGTCGGCCAGGCTGGCCGTCTCCGGCTGGCCGGCCAGCGGCGCATCCAGCGAGGCAGGCTGCAGCAGCAGGTCCACGCCGCGCGCCTCGCGCACCTCGGCCTCGGTGAAGCCCAGGTGGCTGGCCAGTTCCGCGTCGCTGGGCAGGCGGCCGAACTGCTGGGTGAGCTGCCGGATCCCCTCGCGCATCTCGAGCAGGCGTTCCTGCAGCGGCCGCTCCACGTGCACCTGCCAGCGCTTGTCCCGGAAATACCGCTTGATCTCGCCGGTGATGCACGGCTGCGCGTACGCGGCCAGGCTCCGGCCGACCTGCGGGTCGAAGTTGTTAATGGCCTTGAGCAGGCCCACGTAGCCCACCTGCATGAGATCCTCAGGCGCCTCCGGGCTGCGCCGGTACCGGTTGGCACAGGACCGGACCAGGCTGCGGTACCGGCTCACCAGCACCTCACAGGCAGCCGCCCGCTGGGCACTGCCCCGCGGCTGTGACCGGATCAGGCCGAGCAGTTCGTCGTCAGAGCGCTGCTCCGGGTCGCCGGACAGGTCCCGGACCGGGAGCAGTTCCGCATCGGTGTGTTCGGCGACTCCGCCATGGACGGCAAATGTTTCCATGGGGAAAGAGTGCCACGATCCGCGTCCGCATGACAAGTGTTTCCACAAGGAAAAAATTTCTGAAGATCAACCTACTGGTGGTCAGCCGGCTGGATGGGAAGATCAACCTAGCGTGCGGTCAGCCGGTCCGGGCTGCGGTCAGCCGGTTTGCGTGGCGAGCTCGCCCAGGCCGCGCACCAGCGCTTCCCGCCCTTCCGGGCTCATCGCCTGGAGCAGCTCAGCCAGGGCCGCGCGGCGCTGGTCGCGGACCCATTCCGCCAGGCGGCGCCCGGACTCGGTGAGCAGCAGCACGATCTCCCGGCGGCTGCCGACGGCACGGTCTCTGGTCAGCAGGCCAGCCACTTCCATCCGGTCACACAGCCTGCTCGTCGCCGAGGCCGACGCGCCCACCTGGGCGGCCAGCTTGTTCAGGTTCAGGCTGCCCACCCTGTCGATGATCAGCAGCGCGCGCAGCTGAGCCGGCGGGACAGACGAGCTGATCTTCTCCACCGCCCGCTCGGCCGCCTCGACCAGCGCGGTGAGGCCGCGCTCGGCCGAGCTCGAATCGAGCTGGCTGCGCCCCGCTCCCCCGATCATGTCAGCACCCATAAGCAATCACCGCCGGGCCAGCCCGCCGCATGCCGCCACGCAGCCGCCACTGAGCCCACGTCAGCACGCGTCACCTCCCGGTATTTACGTGGCACCATGCTCCGGCTACCCGCCTTGGCCGGTTCACACCATTCCGCTGCCAAACTATGCCGGCGGCCGGCTCTGCGGCCCAGCGCCATCCGCCTGCCCGTGGGAGAGCGGGATGGAGCCTATCAGCGCGGGCCGGGTCCCCTTCCTGACTCAGCCGGGCTTACCTGCATCATCCGTGCCCCGACTACTACCCACGGCCCGGCCGGATACTGCGGCCAGCCGGCCGCCGGCCGGGCCGGCTTGGCGTTTACCGGCCAGCCTGGCGGGCAGCGGAAACCGGTTGAACCCCATCGGGCGAGCCGGAGGACCCTACCGCATGCGAATCGCCCTGATCACCGACAACGGCAGCCCGCTGGCTGCCCCGGAGGACACCTACCCGACCGGCCCAGGAGCCTGCCTCGGTGCCCTGGCCATCGCGCTGGCCGGGCTGGGCACCCAGGTCACGGTGTACGCGGGCGTGCCCGGGCCGGCCAGCCGCGGCCGGTCGGCTGCGGCGGCCCGGCCGCGGCGCAGCAAGCTGTGCCGGGGTGCCGTACTCGAACAGCTCAGCCTGCGGGCGGCCGCGCCCAGCGGGGCCGCCGGCCGCACCGGCACCCGGGCCGCGGACCGGGCAGCCCAGGACCGCGCCGCCCGGGACCTGACCGCGCTGCGCATCAGCGAGCTGGCCGATCAACTCGCCGCCCGGTTCCAGGACGACCCACCGGACCTGGTCCATGCGCATTCCTGGGCGGCCGGGGTGGCGGCGCTGGCCGGCGGCCGTGGGCTGAACCTGCCGCAGGTGCAGACGTTCTACTCGCTGGCCATCCAGGACGGACCCAGCGCGGGCGCCCGGCGGGCCCGGCTCGAGCTGGCCCTGGCCCGCAGCGCCCGGGCCGTGCTGGTCGGCGCGTCGGCGGAGGGCTCGGTGCTGGCCCGGCTCGGCGTGCCGCAAGCCGCCATCCGGATCGTGCCGCCCGGCGTGGACACCGAGCTGTTCCAGCCCGAGGGGCCGGCGGCCAGCCGGGGAGGCCGACCGCGACTGCTGATGGTGGTGGCCAGCCTGGCCGGCGACCGCGAGCCGGCCGCCGCGCTGCACGCGCTGGCTGCCGTGCCGGGCGCCGAGCTGTTCATCGCCGGCGGTCCGCCCGCGGGCAAGCTGGCCAGCGACCCGGGCCACCAGGCGCTCAGCAAGCTGGCCGGGCAGCTCGGTGTGACCGATCGGGTGACGTTCACCGGCCAGCTGACCCAGGCCGACGCGCCGGCCCTGATACGCTCCGCGGACGTGCTGCTGAACCTCAGCCCGGGCGGGCCGCTGGCCCGGGTGACGATCGAGGCGATGGCCTGCGGGGTGCCGGTCATCGCGATCAGCAGCGGCGCGCACCAGGACGCTGTCCTGGACGGGACCACCGGCTACCTGACGGCCAGCACCCAGCCCGCCCCGCTGGCCCGCCGGATCCGCCAGTTGCTGGCCACCCCGCTGCGCGAGGGGATGGCCATCGCCGCGGCCAGCCGGGCCCGGGACCGGTACTCCTGGGCGCGGATCGGCACCGAGACCCTGGCCGTGTACCAGGCGGCCGTCCAGGAAACGGCCCCGGCGGCCGGGGAGCCGGCCAGCGCCGTGGGCGGCCCCGTCGACGAGCCGTAGCGCGGTGCCGCCGCCCAGGACGCCGCAACTCGGCGCGGCGGCGGACTTCCCGCCGCACGTGCCGCGCGAATATGCCCTGCTGGCCGACGGGGGCGCCGTGGTGGGCTCCCGCGGGGACGTGGCCTGGCTGTGCGCGCCTCCGCCGCCCGGCTTAGCCCGGAATCCACCGGGCAGAGCCGCAGCACTGTGCCAGTATGCTGCCCCGAGCCGAGGCGAGGCGAGGGAGGGAGATCCGCGATGGTCACTGACCATCCCCTGTACGACGACGGAGTGCTGCGGATCTCCCGCACCGTGCACCCGCCGGGCCTGGCCATGGCCGGGGAGATCGACGAATCGACCTACCTGCCGCTGCTCGCCGCGCTGCGCGAACTCCCGGACTCACCGCCCGAGGTGCACCTCGACCTGGCCAACGTCAGTTACTGCGACCTCGCCGGGCTGCGCGCGATCGTGCGGTTGGCCAGCCCGGGCGGCGGGAACCCCGGCCGGCCGGTCGTGCTGCACAAGGTCCCGGAGCAACTGCGGGCCGTCCTGGAGATCATCGGCTGGGCCGCCATCCCCGGGCTGACCGTGGCCGAACCGGGCTAGCCGAGCCCGGGGTAGCCGGCCCGGTCGGCGCCGGTCAGTCCGGCCAGACCGCCGAGTAGGGCGAGCGGCGGCGCAGGTCGTCCCGGATTTCCTGGCCGAGCCGGCGGGTCTCGTGCCGGTTCAGCAGCGCACCGGCCGCCGCCCCGGTGAGCAGCGGCCCGAGCGAGGCCGCGCTGCGCCCGGCCCGGGCGATGAGCCGGCGCTGCAACCGCCGGCGCAGTGGTGAGCCCACGGCCAGGGCCAGCCCGCCGGGCACCAGCGCGACCCCGCTGCGGTCGGCCCAGGCGCCCACGTAGGCGAGCATCCGCTCGGTGACCGGGCCAGGGGGCCGCATCCCGTACGCCTCGTGCAGCTCGGCGACCAGCTTGATCTCGATGCCAACCACAGCCAGCGTCTCGACCACGATTTCCACCGGGGCCGCGGGCAGCGGCAGGAACATGGCCGCGCCCACCGCGGCGCCGACCGACGAGGCCGCCCGCGACGCGCCCTGGATCAGCTTGTCGGCCAGTTCCTCCGGGGTCAGCCCGGGGAACTGGGCGCGCAGCGTGGCCTGGTCACGGACCGGCAACCGGGGGGCCATCGCGAGCACCTGGGCGGTCAGCCAGCGGCCGCCCGAGGTGACGCGGACCCGCCCGGCCTGGCCGGCCCGGCCGCCGCGGCGGACCAGCCGCGTCGCCGCGGCCTGGAACCGCTGCCAGCGCGACGCGGTGGCGTCCTCGGCCAGCTCACCGGCCAGCCGGGCGACCTCCCTGGTCAGCGCTTCGTCGGTCGGCGCTCGAACGGCCGGCACTCGATCCGCCAACACTGGGGTTGCCGGTACATCGCCCGTCGGCGCTCCGGTATCAGGCGCGTCGACTGCCGCTGCTTCGACCGCCGGTACATCGCCCGCCGGCGCTCCGGCATCAGGCGCGTCGACTGCCGCTGCTTCGACCGCCGGCGCGTCGGCTGCCGCACCGTCGCTGGCCTGGTTCGCCCGGCGGCGCCGGACCCGGCCCGGTATCTTCATGCGCTCCCGTTACCCTCCTCAGCCCGGCCCACGCGGCGCGGCCGGCCGGACCCTCAGGCTACCCAGCGTGCCGGGGCCTCGGTCCGCCCCCGGTCCGCAGCCTGCTGACCAGGCCTGGGTGTGGCAGCAGGGCCCACGCGGGTAGGTCCCGAGCTGGTGACGGGAGGTGCCGGATGCCCGGGAAACTGGCCGGTTATCAGCGCAAGCGCGACTTCAGCCGGACCCCGGAGCCGGCCGGGCAGCCGGAATCGGCCGCCGCGCCGGACGGCGCCCCCCGGTTCGTGGTGCAGCGGCACCGGGCCCGGCGGCTGCACTACGACCTGCGCTTCGAGATCGGCGGGGTGCTGGTCAGCTGGGCGGTGCCCAGGGGCCCAACCCTCGACCCGGACGTGCGCCGCACCGCGGTGCACGTCGAGGACCACCCGATCGAGTACCTCGACTTCGAGGGGGTGATCCCGCACGGCGAGTACGGCGGCGGCGACGTGATCGTCTGGGATCGCGGCACCTGGGAGCCGCACGCCACCGATGACCCAGCGGCCGCGGTGCAGGCCGGCGACTTCCATGCCGACCTGTTCGGCGACAAGCTGCGCGGCCGGTTCATCCTGATCCGCCGGGATGGCGACCAGTGGCTGCTGCTGCACAAGCACGACGAGTACGCGATCAAGGGCTGGAACCCAGAGGACTACCCGGCCTCGGTGCTCAGCGGGCGCACCAACGACGAGGTCAAGGCCGACCCGGAGCGGATGTGGCGGTCCGACCTGCCTGCCGCCCAGGCGTCGGTGCTGCTCCGCCGCCCGCAGCTGCCCGGGCCCACCCCGGACGAGCTGGCCCGCCTGGACGCGCTGGGCAACGGCGGCAGCTGGGCCGTGTTCGGCCGGCAGCTCAAGCTGACCAATCTGGACAAGGCGCTGTTCCCGGCGCGCGACGGCGCGGCGCCGGTGACCAAGCGGGAGCTGATCCGCTATGCCGCTCAGATCGCCCCGGTCGCGCTGCCCTATCTGGAGAACCGGGCGCTGAACATGCACCGCTTCCCGGGTGGCGCGGACACCGCCGGGTTCTGGCACAAGCAGCTGCCCGACCACGCGCCGGGCTGGCTGCCGCGCTGGACCGACCCGGCCGCGGAGCCCGGCAAGACCAGCACCTACCTGGTCGTGGACGAGCCGGCCGCGCTGGTCTGGGCGGCCAACTTCGGCGCGCTGGAGTGGCACGCCTGGACCGCGCGGACCGACCAGCCGGATAAGCCGGACTACGCGCTGATCGACATCGACCCGGGGTCCGCCACCTCCTGGGACGACGTGCTGGTGCTGGCCCGGCTGCACCGCACCGCCCTGGAGCATCTCGGGGTGCGCGGGCAGCCCAAGCTGACCGGCCGGCGGGGCCTGCAGATCTGGATCCCGGTGGCCCGGGGACCGAGCTTCGCGGACAACCGGGCCTGGGTGGAGCAGCTGTCCAAGGCCATCGGCGCGGTGGTGCCCAAGCTGGTCAGCTGGAAGTGGGACATCCGCGAGCGGGGCGGGCTGGCCCGGCTGGACTACACCCAGAACGTGCACAACAAGACGCTGGTCGCGCCGTACAGCCCGCGGGCCGCGGCCGGGGCCCCGGTGTCCGCGCCGATCGGCTGGGACGAGCTGGACGACCCGGGCCTGCGGCCGGACGGCATCACGATCCGGGACATGCCGGCCCGGCTGGCCGAGCGCGGCGACCTGTTCCGCACCGTGCTGGACAGCGACCAGGTGCTCCCCCCGATTAGCTAGCCGAGGATTAGCAAGCCGAGCTCAGCTCGGCGGGTGCGCGGCGGCCGCGGTGTCCGGCTGATCCGCCTTGGCCGGTTCCGGCGGCTCGGCGGCTGGGGCCGGGGTGAGCCGGGTCGATAGGACGTAGGCCACCACGACGGCCACGATGGCCAGCGGCATGACCTGCAAGCCATCCGAAGACAGCAGCAGCGTGGCCAGCAGCACGGAGGTGAACGGCAGCCGGAGCATCGCCGCGCTCATCGCGCCGATGCCCATGGCCGCGCCCGCCACCAGGGGCAGGCCGGGCAGGTGGGACAGCGCGATCCCGCCGACCGCGCCGACGAACATGGCCGGGAAGATCGGGCCGCCGCGGAACGAGCTCAGCGACCCGCCGTAGGCCAGTCCCTTGCACACCAGGAGCAGCACCAGCGCGCCCACTGTGTAGCTGGACGCGTGGTCGATCAGCGGGCCCAGCGCGTTCTGCCCGGAGAACAGCACTTCGCTGGAGCCCTTGCCGCTGCCCGCGGCGTACGCGATGGCCAGCCCGGCGATGGCCAGGCCGATCACCGGCCCGGCCAGCAGGGCCCAGCGCACCGTGCGGTCCCGCAGGACCAGAGCGAGCCGGTGGATGCCGGTGCCGATGAGCGCGGCCGCCACCCCGATCACCAGCGCCCAGCCGAACTCGCCGACGGTGGGCGGCCCGAGGTGTGGCAGGTTCGGGATGGACAGCGAGAACGTGCCGAGCCCGGTGGCCGAGTCGAGGCCAATGAAGATCAGCGAGCCGACGCCCGCCGCCAGCAGGCCGGGCATCAGCACCAGTTCCAGCGTGGCGCCGCCCAGCCCGGACGCTTCCATCAGCAGGAACGCGCCGAGCAGCGGCGAGCCGAGCAGCGTGCTGATGGACGCGAAGCTGCCCGCCGCCGCCACCATAGCGATCACCTTGTCCGGCGCGTCCCGCTTGGCCAGCTTGATGGCGCAGATGCCCAGGCCCGCACCCAGCGCGATCAGCGGCGCCTCCGGGCCGAGCACCACGCCCAGGCTAAGCGTGGCCAGCGCGGCCAGCACCACGCCGGGCAGCTCGATGGGCTGCGGGCCACCGCCACCGGCCCTGAACCCGTCGGCCGGGGAATGACCGCCGGTGCCGGGCAGGTACCGGATGGTCAGTGGCACCAGCACCCCGGCCAGCAGCAGCGGCAGCACCGGCCACCACATCGGCTCGGCATGGAAGCCCAGCGCGTGCGGCAGCGACGAGAAGATCCACCCCTGCAGCTTGCTGACCAGCGCGAGGAAGAAATAGGCGGCCGCGGAGATAGGCGCGCCGATGAGCGCGGCGAGCACCAGCAAGACCAGGTAGTTGCGGCTGCGCAGTGGAGCCAACGGATCAGCCGGCATCCCGCCACCATGCCGGGCGGCACGGACGGCCCGCCTCATCCCTGGGGGGTGAGGCGGGCCGTGGCCGGTGCGGCGGGCTCAGCCGCTGGTCGGCGTGCCAGTCCCAGTGGCGATGGCGAAGATGTGCATGGCGTTCACGCCGTTACCCACCCCGCTGCTGATCACCGGCAGGGTGACCGAGGCCACCGTCTTGCCCGCGGCCAGTGGCACCGAGGCGAAGTAGATACTCACCGGGTGGCTGGTCTGCGTGCTGCTGGTGAAGTTCCAGCTGGACGTGGTGTCGGCCACCTGGCCGCCGGGGACGGCGGTGTTGTTGTACCAGTCGGCCATGCTCAGGCTGAACGACTGGGTGCTGCCGTCGGTGTAGGTGATCGTGCCGGTCCCGCTGGCCTCGCCGAACCCCGCGGCGCCCAGGAACCCCAGGTCGGTGCCGGACCCGGACAGATCGATGACCTGGCCATCGGCGATCACGTTGTCGGCCGTGCCCGCGGCGGGCCAGCTGAACGTGGTGCCGCCGATGGTGGCCTGGCTGCCCGAGGTGAGCGCGGTCGGCGAACCGGCGGCCAGCGCCTGCGCGGAGAAGCTGTCCCCGGTGCCGTCGAAGTCGGCCGCGGCCGGATGGGAGTTGTCGCTGATGCCCACGTTGCCGAACGCAGCGGCCACCGACGAGTAGGGCGCCCCGGCGGTCGGGGTGCCCGACCCGATGGCCATGGCGAAGATGTGCATGGCCGTGGTGCCGCCGGAGTTCTTCAGCGTGGGCAGCGTGACCGAGGCCACCGTCTTGCCCTTGGCCAGCGGCACCGACGCGAAGTACACGCTGACCTGGTGTGCGCCGAGCGGGTTGCTCTGGAAGTTCCAGCTCGACGTGGTGGTCAGCAGCTGGTCACCCACCGCCGGGGCGTTGGCGTACCAGTCGGCCACGTTCAGCGACGTGGACGTGCTGCTGCCGTCGGTGTAGTGCACGGTGACCGTTCCGGTGGCCGTGCCGTTCTGGCTGGCGCCGAGGAAGCCGAGGTCGGTCCCGGAGCCGGACAGCTGCACCGTCTGCCCGGCGGCCACCACGTTGTCCGGGGTGCCCGCCGCCACGTTCGGCCAGGTGAACGTCGTCCCGCCGGCGGTGACCTTGGCCCCTGGGGTGAGCGCGGTCGGCGTGCCCGCGGCCAGCGCCTGCGCGGAGAAGCTGTCCCCCACGCCGTCGTAGTCGGCCGCCGCCTCGTTGGCGTTGTCGCTGATGCCGGTGTTGTTGTAGGCAGCGCTCAGCGAGGCGTAAGCCACGTCGACCGTGCTGGACGCCACGACCAGCCCGCCACCCGGCCCGCCGGCGAGGATCCGGGCGGTCAGCGTGCGGGTGCCGGGCTGGGCGCCGGCCGGCACGGTCACCTGGAAGCTGCGGGTTACCGTCTGGCCCGGGCCGATGGTGACCGGGGCCGGGCTGTTCACCTGCCAGCCGGCCGGGGCGTCCAAGGTGAAGTGCGCGCCGGGCATCAGGTAGTCGCCGTGGTTGACCACGGTGGCCGACACCGTGGCCGTGCCGCCCGCGGACACGCTGGCGGGTGCGCTGACCGTGGCATACCGGGCGCCGATGGTCCGGGTGACGGTGAACCCGCCGTGCAGCGGCAGGTCAGCCGCGGCCGAGGAGTCACCGACGGCCACACTGTACTGGCCGTCCGGCAGCACCCAGCCGCTGGCCGCGCTGTCCCAGTAGGACAGGTCGTGGCCGGTCAGCGTGAAGCTCACGGTGCTGGACTGCCCGGGCTGCAGGGTGACCTTGCGGAACCCCTTGAGCTGGCGCGGTGGCTCACTGGCGGCGGCCGGGTCGCCCAGGTACAGCTGCGCGACGTCCGAGCCGGCCACCTTGCCGGTGTTGGTCACGGTGGCCGAGACGGTCACCTGGCGGCTGCCCTGGCCGTCACACCGGCAGGACGTCGGGCCCGGATTCGAGCTGGCGTTCTGTATCTGCTGCGGGGTGACCTGCAGGTGACTGAACGAGAAGTTGGTGTAGGACAGGCCGTAGCCGAACGGGAACAGTGGTGTTTCGTTGTTCGCGTCGTAGTACCGGTAGCCGACGTCCACCCCTTCGGAGTACTGCACCTGGCCGCCGACGCCGGGGAACTGGCCCGGGCTGGACGCGGGCACCTGGGACAGGTCCACCGGGAAGGTGACCGGCAGGTGGCCGGACGGGTCGGTCTGGCCGAACAGCACGTCGGCCAGGGCGGTGCCGTTGCTCTCGCCTGGGTACCAGGCGTCCACCACGGCCGACACCTGGCTGAGCCAGGGCATCGCCTCGGGCGCGCCGGCGTCGAGCACCACCACCGTGTGCGGGTTGGCCGCGGCCACCGCGGAGATCAGCTCGTTCTGCGCGGACGGCAGGTTGATGCTGGCCCGGTCGGCCGCCTCGGACTCGGTGTCGTCGGACACCACGACCACCGCGGTGCTGGCCGCCTTGGCCGCGGTCACCGCCTGGCTGATGTCCGGGGCCAGGTCGGACGGGGTGGCCCAGCTCAGGTTGGCCGACGGGCCGCCGCCGTTGAACGTGAGCTTGTACGTCTGGCCGGCCTGCAGGTCCACCCCGACCGAGTAGGTGGACACCGGCGGGGTGCCCGGGTTGGCCAGGATGATCTTGCCGTTCAGGGACAGGTTGGTGTCGGTGTAGTTGCCGGGGTTCCGGAAGGCCAGCACGTAGGTCCCGGTCTCCGGCGCGGTGAGCGTGCCGGTGTAGCTGCCGCCGTAGTTGGTGGACGAGTAGGCCGGGCTCAGGTCCGCGCCCGGGATCGTGCTGAGCGAGGTATCGGTGGGCAGGCCCTGGGTGTACGACACGGTGGTGCCCGAGCCCGCCGCGGCCTGCAGCCCCTGCAGCGGGGTGACGTGGAACGGTGCGGTCACGTATGCGCTGCCGCCGCCGGTGTAGTCCGGCTGGGCCGACGCGGCCGGGCCGATCACCGCCACCGAGCCACCATTGGAGGCGGACAGCGGCAGCGTGCCGCCGCTGTTCTTCAGCAGCACGGTGCCGGCCTCGGCCACCGTGGTCGCGGTGTCCTGGTGCGCGGTGGTGGTCACGGTGGCGCTGGTGCTGCCGGTGGGCGGGTTGTTGAACTCGTTGAACCGGAACATCTCGGTCAGGATCCGGGACACCATGTCATCCAGCGTGGCCATGCTGACCTGGCCGTCCTGGACCGCGGCCTGCAGCGCCGAGCCGTAGAAGACCGAGCTGGGCATCTCCTGGTCCAGGCCCGCGTCGGCCGAGCCCACCGTGGAGTGAGTGGCGCCGTAGTCAGCCGTGACGAAGCCGGGGAAGCCCCAATTCTGGTCCAGCGTCTGGTGCAGCAGGTAGTCGTTCTGGCAGGCGTACTGCCCGTTGATCGTGCTGTAGGCGCACATCACCGACGACGCGTGGGCCTGCTGGGTGGCCGACCAGAACGCGGGCAGGTAGATCTCGTGCAGCGCCCGCTGGCTGATGATCGCGTCGTCCGCGACGGTGTTCCGGTTGGTCTCCTGGTTGTACACCGCAAAGTGCTTGACCTGGGACATCTCACCCTGGCTCTGCACCACGTCGATCTCGTTGGCGGCCATCGAACTGTTCAGGTAAGGATCCTCGGTGAACGCCTCGAACTCGCGGCCCCAGCGCGGGTCGCGGTCGATGTTGACCGTGGGGCCGAGGTCGACCATGGCCCCCTTGCCGCGTTCCTCCGACCCGAGGACCTGGCCGTACTGGGTGGCCAGCGCCGGATCCCAGGTGGCCGCCAGCGAGGCGGCGGACGGCAGCTCGGTCACCCCGGTGAGCCCGTCGCCCACCCCGACCGGGCCGTCCTCCTGGCCCATAGCCGGCACGCACAGGCTCGGGATGGCCGGGATGTAGAACACGTACGGCTCGCTGGTGCCACCGCCGGTGACCATGTTGATCTTGTTGGTCAGGGTCATCTGGGCCAGCAGCAGATGCACCCGCTGGCTGATCGGGAGCGACTGGTTCAGCCAGCGACAGTTCGCGGTGGAGCTAGCTGAGCTCGCGCCGCGCGCGGCCGGGGCCGCGCTGGCCGGCGCCGGCGACACGGCGGGCGCCAGGGCCACGGCCAGTAGAATGGCGGCGGCCGCCATTCCCGGGAACTGCCACTTGTGACGAGTGCTGGAACGTGCAGAACGCGACATGCCACGGCCTCCGTTGCCCACGGTGAATGACGGCCTCAGGCAACCCCAGCCTGGCCGGGGGCGCACAGCCCGGTACCGCACTGCACAGTCAAGCCCCTGCCCGGGCGGGCTGCCAATGGCTCGCCGTGGCAATAATTCGTAAAAGGCTGGCCACCCGGCCGGCTGGGGCCGGGCCGGCCGGTGCCAGGTGGCCGGCCCCGGCCCGGCTCAGCGCAGGCCGGCGAACAGGTCGTCCTCGGGGACCGGGGCGCCGGTGCGGTCCATCGCCCGGATGAAGCTCTCCTGGCCGAACACCTGCTCGGCGATGTCCGGCGGGATCTTGCTGAACCACGAGTCGCTGATCTGGCTGGCGTGCGACAGCAGCGCGGCCCGCTTGCGGCTGAGCACCGGCCGGATGTCCACCGTGGTGGTGATCCGCTGCTCGGCCGCCTCCATCTGGCGCCGGGTCTCGTCAGGGAAGTCCCGGCTGTCCGGCACGTCCACGCCTGCCTCGCGGAGCGCGGTCCACAGCTTCGCCCAGTCGCTGATCCGCATCGCGGTCAGGTACAGCTTGGCCGGGATGCCGGTGTCGGCCACCGCGGCGGTGGCAGACCGGGCGGCGTGCACGTGGTCCGGATGCTGGTAGCCGCCATTCTCGTCATAGGTGACCACGACCTGCGGCCGGTACTCCTCGATCAGCCCGGCTATCCGGGCCGAAACGGTAGCCAGCGGTACATTGCAGAATGCGTCCGGCCGGCCCTTGTACTCCCACTCCAGCATGCCGGAGTCGTGATAGCCGAGCAGTTCCAGATCGGTGACCCCCAGGTGCTTGACCGACTCCCTGAGCTCGGCCAGCCGGATCTGCGCCACCTCCTCTTCGTCATGCCCGTCATCGCCCGGCTTGACCCCGCCCGGGGTGTCCCCGAACTCGCCGTTGGTGCAGGTCACGAGCACGGTGCGAACGCCTTCATCGGAATACCGGGCCAGCACCCCGCCGGTGCTCGATGCCTCGTCGTCGGGATGCGCGTGCACTGCCATCAGGGTGAGATTCTCCGCCATGGCACAAGCGTGCCCGACGGCACCGACAATGGGCCGGCCGGCACCCGGGTAGCCCCGTTCCGGACCGGTGGCCAGCTGGCCGCGGCTATCGTTAGGGCCCGTGAGCCATGCCAGGACCCCCCCATCCGCAGGCTTCCCCGCCCCCGGCTACGGGCCCCCGCCCGGCCCGCCGCGGCCACGCCCCCGGCGGCGGCGCACCCTCATCGTGGTCGTGACCGTCGCCGCGCTGGTCGTGGTCTTGGGCGGCGGCGCCGCCGGGTACCTGCTGCTGCGCACCACCGGCAGCCCGCAGCAGAGCGCGGCCAGCTACCTGAGTGGCTGGCAGCGCAGCGACTACCCGGCCATGGACAAGGTCAGCGTGAACGTGCCGCAGGGCGGCCTGGCCGGCCCGCTGCGCCAGTACGCGACGCAGCTCGGCCTGCACGGCCTGCACACCAAGCTCGGCCAGGTGACCTCGGCCGGCGGCACGGCCCAGGCCCAGTTCACCGCCTCGGCCCAGCTGGCCAGCGGGCACACCTGGACCTACCGCGGGCAGCTGCACTTGGTGGACCGGAACCGGCGCTGGTGGGTGAGCTGGAGCCCGGCCGCCGTCTATCCCGGCCTGCGGGCTGGCCAGCACTTCGCGCTCAGCGCGGTCTGGCCCGCCCGGGCCGCGGTGCTGGCCGCCGACGGCAGCCAGCTCAGCTCGCCCGCCGTGATCGCCCAGTCCGGGTCGCTCGCGCTGCTCACCGGGAACGTGGTGAGCGCCACCAAGGCGCAGGCCAAGGCGCTGGGCGCGCCGTACCAGGCCGGTGACCCGATCGGCCAGGGCGGCATCGAGCAGGCCTACCAGGCCCAGCTGGCCGGGCGGCCGTCACTCACCATCGCGGTCGCCGGGCCGGGCAAGCACGTCGATATGACCGCCGCCCGGTTCCCGGCGGTGCCCGGCAAGCCGGTGCAGACCAGCATCGACATGCAGGACCAGATGGCCGCCTCGGCCGCCGTCTCGGCCGCGGCCACGCACAAGCCGATCGACATGGTGGTCACCCAGCCGTCCACCGGCAAGGTGCTCGCGGTGGTGGAGCGGCCCGGTGGCTTCGACCGCGCGCTGGCCGGGATCTTCCCGCCCGGCTCCACGTTCAAGGTGGTCACCGCGTCCGGGCTGGCGCAGAAGGGGCTGACGCCGTCCAGCTCGGTGCAGTGCCCGAGCACGGTCACTCTCGGCGGCCGGACCTTCCACAACGACGCCAACGAGCATCTGGGCAGCACGAACCTGCAGACCGCGTTCGCGGTGTCCTGCAATACCACGTTCGCCATGCTCGCGTCGCAGCAGCTAGGTGGGCCCGCGCTGGCCTCGATGGCGCATACCTTCGGCTTCAACGCCGGCGCCAACCTGGGCATCCCGGCCACGCTGGGCCACTTCAGCACGCCGCATCAGCCGGTGGACCTGGCCGCGGACGCGTTCGGCCAGGGCACCGACCTGGTCAACCCGCTAAGCCAGGCCACCGTGGCGGCGGCCATCGAGGACGGCACCTGGCGGCCCCCGCTGCTGGTGACCAACCCGATGCCCAAGCAGACCGCGGCGCCGCACAAGCTGAGCCCGGCCATCCTGAACACGCTGCGGCCGATGATGCGGGCCGTGGTGACCAGCGGCACCGCGGCCGGGGTCGGCTTCGGGCCCGGCGTGTACGGCAAGACCGGTACCGCTCAGTACGGCAACGGCAGCCACTCGCACGGCTGGTTCATCGGCTACCGCGGCGACCTGGCCTTCGCGGTGCTGGTCGAGGGCGGCGGCTTCGGCGCCAACAGCGCCGGGCCGGTGGCCAACAGTTTCCTGCACAAGGTGGTCAGCTGAACGTCACGGTGACGCGCTGGAAGCCCAGCGAGTGCAGCATCCCGGTGAGCATGCCCGCGGTGTTGCGCTGCGCCTGGGCCAGCAGCGCGCTGCGCCGGGCCGCGGCCTCGATCTTCTGCTGGGCCAGGATGTAGACCTGCTGCTGGCTGTTCGGGTTACCGGCGAAGAAGTTCCCGATCCGGTTCAGCAGCCCCTGCTGCTGGGCGAACACATAGGACTGCCGGACGTTGAGCACGGCCGGTTCGAGCTGCGCGTGGGGTAGCCGGACGGTGACGGCCCGGCGGTCGGCCGACAGCTTGATGGCCGGGCTCTTCAGCTGGGCGAAGTTCACGTAGGCGATCTCGCTGCCCTGGCCGATGAACAGCGTCTCGCTGCCCTCCAGGAACGACGGCAGGTACGCGGTCTTCCTGGTCAGGTCCACCACGACCTGGAACGACCCGCTGGCCGCCTGGTACCGGCTGAGCGCCGTGATCGACTTCAGCAGCACCGGCTGGTTGCGCACCGAGGTGCTCTCGGCGAACGGGTTGCGCAGCGATGGCAGCAGGTGGACCGCGGACAACGCGATAACCAGCGCGGCGATCGCCGCGACCGCGCCGGCCAGCACGGCCAGCCGGCCGATTAAGCCACCACCGGATCCGCTCCGGGCCGCCTCTCGATCTGGTGCGGTGCGTGTCATGGTGCCTCCATCCTGGCGCCGTAGCGCGGCGCACCAGCGGCCGCGCAGAGGCCAGCTACCCGGCAAAGGCCGGGGTACGCACGCATCCGTTAATCGGCGGCCATGGCGGGTAACTGAGGGACCGGTCAGCGCCCTTGTGGGCGGGACCTAGAGGACGGGCGGGACCCCGAGGAGGAGCGGGACTGGCCCACCTCCCGGCGGCCGCTTACCAGCCGTAGATGCGGGTCGGCAGTTCGCGCAGCGGCCGCTCGTCCGGTCCGGGGTAGGCGATCATCACCACAGTGTCATCCGGGTCGTGCCCCTCTACCACGACTACCCCGTCGCTGCCCCGGGTCTCCCGGTAGGCCGAGCGCTCCTTGAGCGCCCGCTCGCACCGGTCCAGGTCCTCGCGCCCGGCCGCGGTCCAGATCACGTACTGCACGCCGACCGCGCCCAGCGGGTGCGCCCCGGAGCTGCCCATGGCCCGCAGGATCAGCTCGGCGCCCTCCGGGCTGACTAGCAGGGCGGCTGTCGGGGTCTGGTCGGTGACCTGGAGGGCGAGGACATCCTGATAGAAGCTGATCGACCGGTCGAGCTGCTGCACGAACATGACCGCGGAGCCGATCCGGGTACCCTTCGCCATCTGCTGACCTTCCAATCCCGCTGCTCTGCTGCCGGTGCTGGCCGTGCCTGGCTGTGGTCTGGCCCGGGCTGGGCTAGCCCCAGTCTGGCGCACCGCGGTCTGTCCCGTCGCGGGCACGCCCGCGTAAGGTCGTCGGATGGACTATCGCACTCTGGGCCGCAGCGGCTGCGCAGTCTCCGCGCTGTGCCTGGGCACGATGACGTTCGGCGCGGAAACGGATGAGCCGGGTGCGCACGAGCAGCTGGACCACTTCGCGACGGCCGGCGGAACACTCATCGACACGGCCGACGTGTACAGCCATGGCGTGTCCGAGGAGATCCTCGGCCACTGGTTCGCCAGGCGGCCGGCCAGCGTCACCGAGGCCATGGTTCTGGCCACCAAGGGCCGCTTCCCGACCGACGATTCGCCCAACGGTGTCGGGCTGTCCGCCCGCCACCTGACCCGGGCCCTGGACGCCTCGCTGCGCCGGCTGGGCGGCGCGGAGATCGACCTGTACCAGGTGCATGCGTTCGACCCGTGGACCCCGCTGGACGAGACGCTGCGCACCCTGGACGGCTTCGTCCGGGCGGGCAAGATCCGCTACTACGGTTTCTCCAACTTCACCGGCTGGCAGCTGACCAAGGCGGTGCATGTGGCTCGCGAGCTGAACCTGGCCCCGCCGGTCACCGTGCAGCCGCAGTACAGCCTGCTGGTCCGGGAGACCGAGTGGGAGATCGTGCCCGCGGCCCGGGACGCGGGCCTGGGCCTGCTGCCGTGGAGCCCGCTCGGCGGCGGCTGGCTGTCCGGGAAGTACTCGCCCAGCCAGCGCCCGGCAGGCGCCACCCGGCTGGGCGAGGACCCGGGCCGCGGCATGGAGGCCTACGACCGCCGCGGCGTCCAGCGGACCTGGGATGTCATCGACGCGGTGCAAAAGGTGGCCAGCCAGCGCGGCGTGTCGATGGCCGAGGTCGCGCTGGCCTGGGTGACCGACCGGCCTGGTGTGACGGCCACCATCCTGGGCGCCCGCACCACCAGCCAGCTGGACGCCAACCTGCGGGCGGCCGGCCTGCACCTCAGCCCGGCGGAAACCGCCGCGCTGGACGCGGCCAGCGACCCCCGGCCGCCGGACTACCCGTACGGCGAGATGGGCCGCGAGCAGCGCGACCGGCAGCTGGCCGGCGGACGCTGAGGAGTGCCTTCGGCTCGGTCAACCGGGCTCGGCCCGTTCCGTGATCGGGGTGCCCAGCTCCACCGTGCGGCCCACCGTGCACAACCGGTCGTGCGACTTCCGGATCGCATCCGTTAGCACCGCCCGCGCCGCGTCCCCGTCCGCACCACCCGGAAAGACGATATTGAACGCCACTTCGATGCCGGTCAGGTGATTACCGCCGGCGTCGCGTACCTTGTCGGCCTCGACGGAGACCCGGAACGACTCGGGCTCGGCCCGCCGGGAGGTCAGGATGTCCACGTCGATCGCGGTGCAACAGCCGATCGCGGCCAGCAGCAGCTCGGTCGGGGTGAACCGCTCGTCGCCGCCGGTGCCCAGGGTGATCTCGCCGCCGTGGCTGTTGATCGCGGTGAACCGGCCGGGCGCGGTGCGCTCGATGGTCACCGCCCGGTGTGCTGAGTCAGTCGCCATGCCGTCCACTGTGCCACCCGCTGGGCGGGTGTCAGGGCTGGCGGCCCAGGAACCCAGCCAGCCGGTCGATGACGGGCGCGTCGGCCGGCACCGCCACCTCGGCGGCGAACGGCGCACCCGACCCGTCCGGCCGGTCGGCCAGCCCGTGCCGGGCCTGAGCCAGCGCCCGCTCCACCAGGCCGGCCGGGTAATCGGCGGACTGGCCGGTGGCCCGGGCCAGGTCCCAGCCGTGGCCCAGCAGTTCCACGATGCGCACCTGGACCAGGAACGCCCCGGGTGCTGGCCCCCGCGGGCCCGGGTAGGTCTCGCGCAGCGCCCCTGGCCCGCCGAACGCCTGGCGCAGCGCCTGCCCGCTGCGCCGGAATGCGGCCGCCGGGTCCTCGCCCAGGTGGTCCGCGGCCCGGTCCGGGATCGGCAGGCCCTGCACCCGGGCGGTGAAGACCAGCTGGCCAGCCACCAGGTGGCCGACGACGGCGCGCACGTCCAGGCCGCGGCACGGCGTGGGCACGGCCCACTGGCCCGCGCGGATGCCCGAGACGATCTGGTCCGTGCCCGCCAGCGCCTGGTCGAAATCGGCCAGCAGGTCATGATCAGTCATCGGCAAAGCATCGCAGAGCAATCGCCGCATCAACACGCGAACCACCCCGCAGGCCCGCGAAAGCGTCACCTGGAATATAGGCATTGACTTATATAAGTGTGGGCTATAGCTTGGCCGGGTGCACGCCTTCGATGTGCTGGGCGATCCGGTCCGGCGGCGGATCCTCGAGCTGATCGCCGATGACGAGCTCACCTCCGGCGCGGTGTGCTCGGTCATCCAGGCGGAGTTCGGGATCTCCCAGCCAGCCGTGTCGCAGCACCTCAGGGTGCTCCGGGACAGCGGCTTCGCGACGATGCGGCCGGCCGGCACCCGCCGGCTGTACGCGGTGAACCCCGCGCCGCTGCGCGAAGTGGACCAGTGGCTGGACCCGTTCCGCCGGTTCTGGACGCCGCACCTGGCCGCACTGGCCACCGAGCTGGCCCGGGGCCAGCGCGAGCGGCGCCGCTCGGCCGGAGCCGCCGAAAACCACGACCACGGGAGCAAGCCATGATCGATGTAGTCCAGCAGATCAACGCGGTACAGCGGCGGGTCGGCAGCCGGGTCATCGAGGCCGGGCAGGCCCGGACCGTGATCATCAGCCAGGTGTACCCCGCGCCGGTCGAGGACGTCTGGGACGCCTGCACCAGCCCAGCACGCATCCCGCGCTGGTTCCTGCCGGTATCCGGAGAGCTGCGGCTGGGCGGCCGGTACCAGCTCGAAGGCAATGCGAGTGGCACCATCGAACGCTGTGACCCGCCGAAGAGCTTCGCGGCCACCTGGGAATTCGGCGGGGAGACGAGCTGGATCGAGGTTCAGCTGACCCCCGAGCCGGGCGGCCGCACCCGGCTGCAGATCGAGCACCTGGCCCTGGCCGACGCCGAGCGGTGGGCCGAGTTCGGCCCGGGCGCGGTCGGGATCGGCTGGGATATGGCCCTGCTCGGCCTGGCCGGGCACCTGTCCGCCGCGGCGCCGGTATCTCCCGCGGAGGGTGCGGCCTGGGCCGCGTCCGGCGAGGGCAGGCAGTTCATGGCGCTGAGCAGCGACCGGTGGCGGGACGCGAGCATCTCGGCGCACACCGAGCCGGCCGACGCGCAGGCCGCCGCCGACCGGACGCTGGCCGCCTACACCGGCGCGCCCGGGGCCGACGACGGGCCCGGTCAGTAGCGGTCACCGCCGAGCTGCTCCTGGACCTCATCCAGCTCGGCCAGGGCGGTCTCCAGGTCGTCGGCGCCGCCACGGCTGACGATCCGGGCGAACAGCGGATCGCCGGCCGCGGCCAGCCGGTGCAGCCCGGCCACCTGCGCCCGGATCCGGTCCCGCACCAGGTCCAGGAAGCCGGCCGGCGGGCCGGTCCAGCCGTAGCCGGCCAGGAACTGGCGCACCGGGTCCGGCCGGGCGGCCAAGCCGGTGAACCCCTCGCGGGCCACCACCCGGCGGGCATGCAGCGGCACCCAGCTGAACGCGGCGTAGGCCAGATCCCAGCCCGGGCTGACCGGGCCGGCCATGTCCCAGTCGATGAACCCGTCCAGCCGTTCCTCGGTCACCTCGGCCAGTCTGCTGCCTGCGGCCCGCCCGTCAAGCGGCCAGCGGCGCGTAGTGGCTGGCGTCGCCCTTGCGCACCACGCTGGTGTCGCCGTTGATGCCGACCGGGATGTCACCGGCGATGGTGACCCGGTGCAGCAGCCGCGGCAGGTCGTCGTAGTCCGCCACCGCGTAGTGCTGGGTGGCCCGGTTGTCCCATATCGCGATGTCGCCAGTCCGCCACGTCCAGCGCACCGTGTTCTCCAGCCGGGTGATGTGCCGCTGCAACACGGTGAACAGGTCAGCGGAGTCCTGCGTGCTCAGCCCGCGCAGCGAGCGCACGAAGTGGCCGAGCAGCAGGGTGGGCTCATCGGTCTCCGGGTGGATCCGGACCACCGGGTGCTCGGTCTCGAACTCCAGATGGCGGAATTCCGCGCGGTACTCCTCTTCCTTGACGTCCACCCCGCCGAGCCGCGGCCGGTCGCCGGCGTAGTCGTACAGGTTCGAGTGCACCGCGCGCAGCTGGCCGGCCAGCGCCTGCAGCGCCGGGTGCAGCCGCCGGTAGGCCTCGGCGGTGTTCGCCCACACCGTCGTGCCGCCGTAGGGCGGCAGCGTGATAGCGCGCAGCACGCTGATCGCGGGCACCCGGTCCACGAACGTCACGTCGGTGTGCCAGCTGTTGGCCTTGCCCTGTTCCGAGTCGATCGGCAGCACCGCGGTGCCGTCACCGGCCACCGTCGGGTGCGGCTTGGTCAGCGGGCCGAGCAGCTGCGCGAACGCGCGCTGGTCCGCGTCGGTAGCGTGCTGCTGGCCGCGCAGGAACACGACTTTGTGCCGGAGCAGCGCGGCGCGCAGTTCGGCCACCGCGCGCGGATCGACGGCGCCGCCGATCTGGATGCCGCCGACGACGGCGCCGATGACGCCACCGACCTGGGTGACCGAGATCTGCTGGTACGAAGGCTGGCCGCGGAGAGCCGCCCGGTGGTCCTGGACGCTGGTCATGCGAGAGCACCTTTCGGAAGGCGGTTCGGTTCTCTTGCCAGCAGCCTGCGCCGCGCGGTCAGCCTATGTCAAGTATTACGATCGGTTTAGTATGAAATTCAGTAACACTCAACGCCGGTGCCTGCGATCTGCCGCCGCGAGCGCTCAGTCCCCAGCTGGCTCGAGGACGAACACCGGGATCAGCCGCGCTGTCTTCTGCTGGTACTCGGCGTATGGCGGGTAGGCCGCGACCGCCCGCTGCCACCACTCGGCGCGCTCGTCACCGGTCAGCTCGCGGGCGATCATCGGCTGCTTCCGCGGGCCGTCCTGCAGTTCCACCCGCGGCTCGGCGCGGAAGTTGTAGTACCAGAGCGGATGCTCCGGGGCCCCGCCCTGCGAGGCGACGGCGGCGTACCGGCCGTCGTGCTCGACCCGCATCAGCGGGGTCTTGCGCAGCTTCCCGCTGCGCGCCCCGCGGTTGGTGATGACGACCACCGGGAGCCCGGTGTCGCGCAGCGTGGTGCCGCGGGTACCGCCGGAACTCTCGTACTCCGCGACCTGGTCGCGGACCCAGCCTCGCGGACTGGGCTCATACTGACCCTCGATCGGCATACCGTTAGTGAATCATGAGGCCAGCCAGCGAACCCGTCCTCGCCGCCGTCCAGGCCCGGCTGGACCAGGTCATCCGCTATGACGACGAGTCGATCGTGCACGACAAGTGGATTCGGCAGCGGTATGACTGCGGCTGCTTCGCCAGCCTGATCCCGGCCCGCCGGGCGACCGTCGAGACGGCCTGGCACGAGGCCGGGCACGCGGTCGCCGCGCTGGCGGTAGGGGCCGAGTTCAGCTCGGCCAGCATCCACCACAGCCCGACGTCGGACGGCCGGGTGCACGGCATCGGCGGCGCTCGCGAGGCCTTCGTGATCGACGCCGCCGGGCAGATCGGGCAGCGGCTCCGCGACTGGACCATGCTGGACGGCGACGACGAACGGCGTGCCTGGCTGCGCACTTGGCGAAGCGACGGCGGCGACGCGCGGCGCTTCCGGCACGCCATCGCCGCCCGGTACGGGCGCGACGAGATCTCCGCGTGGCGCCGCAGCGAGGCGGTGCTGACCCCGCTCCGGCTGCAGATCCG
This sequence comes from Streptosporangiaceae bacterium, assembly GCA_036497945.1. Lineage (GTDB taxonomy): Bacteria > Actinomycetota > Actinomycetes > Streptosporangiales > Streptosporangiaceae > RYN-230. Next base: position 42,346 of record DASXIN010000111.1, read on the forward strand.
CCAGGTGGCCCGGGCCCTGCTAGTGCATCCCCGGCACCTGCCCTACCACGTGGTGGCCGCGGTCGCGGCCGGCTGCTGAGCACGTTCCGGGGACCGACCATCAGGGGACAACGGTGACCGGCCAGCGGCTGGCCCGGACCAGGTGCACCGCCAGCGAGCCGATGAACCGGTGCCCGGCCTTGGTCGACGCGCCCACGATCACCGCGTCGGCCCGCACCTCATCGGCCAGCTTGACGATCTCGGCGAACGGGTTGCCGGTCCGCTCGACGAACTCGGCGTCGATACCCAGCCGGACGCTCTGCGTCTCGAGCTGCTCGCGGAGCTCCTTGGCCACCTCGTCGTACGCTTCGTTCATGGAGATGACCGCGCCCGCGCCGACCCCGGCCATGGCGCTGAACGGCCGGACGTACAGGCAGATCAGCCGGGAGTGCTGACGGCGGGCCATCCCGGCCGCGTAGGCACCGGCGCGCAGGGAGGTGTCCGAGCCGTCCACGCCCACCAGCAGCACGGCCGGGCCGTCCCACGGCTGATCGCTCACGGGTAAACCGTAGCGGGGATAAGCAACCGGGAGGTGACCCCATCGGCGTCGATGAGGAACGGGCCGGGGTACCGCTGACCAATCTCGGCCAGCCGCTGTTCGACGGGTCCGCGGCGACCAAGCGCGACCTGGTCGACTACCTGGACGCGGCGTCCGCTCACCTGCTCGACGAGCTGCGCGACCGGCCACTGTCCGTGGTCCGGGTGCTCCGCGGCCAGCCGCCGTTCATGCAGAAGAACGTGCCCAAATACACCCCGGACTGGGTGCGGACGGTGCCGCTGTGGGCGGAGAGCTCACAGCGCAAGGTGTCCTACGCGCTGTGCGGCGACCGGCGCACGCTGCTCTGGTTCGGCAACCAGCGGGCGGTCGAGTACCACCCCACGCTGATCCGGGCCGACCACTGGGACCAGCCCTGCTACCTGGTGCTGGACATCGACCCGCCGGAGGGCGGCGATTTCCGGCTGGCGGTCCGCGCAGCCGCCCTGGTCCGCCAGGTGCTGGCCGAGGCCAGGCTGGCGGGCGCGGTCAAGACCAGCGGCGCCAAGGGAGTGCACGTGTTCGTGCCGCTGGACGGGTCGGTCACCCTGGCCGACGCGGCGGCGGCCACCCGCGCGCTGGCCGCCCGGGCCGAGCGGCTGGACCCCGCGCTGGCCACCACGGCGTTCATCCGGGCCGACCGGGCCGGGAAGGTCTTCCTCGATCCCACCCGGGCCGGTGGCGCGACCGTGGTGGCCGCGTACAGCCCGCGGGTCCGGCCCGGCGCCCCGGTGTCCTTCCCGGTGCCGTGGGACGAGCTCGACCGGGTCAGCCCGGGCGACTTCACCGTGCGCAACGCGGCCGGGCTGCTCGGCCCAGCCGGCCGCTGGGGTGGCCTGCTGCCTGTCCCGCAGCCGCTCAGCGCGGACCTGATCGCGGAGGGCCACACCATCCCGGTGCCCCGGGTGCAGGCCATGCACGAGGGCAAACGGCGGGCCCGGGCCCGCCGCCAGGCCGAGTGAGGCCAGGCGGCGGACCCGGGCGGCGGGCAGCCGGGATGCGACGGTCAGTCGCGGTAGCCCCGGCGGCGGCCGAACCGCAGCCAGAGGAAGACCAGCACGGCGATGAGCAGCCACGGCCCGGGCCACATCCAGCCCCAGAACCAGCCGAACGGCCAGAACAGGCCGCCGAGGCCGCCCAGCAGGCGCAGGCCGACCAGGACGAGCACGCCGAACAGCGCGATGCGCAGCCAGTTGTGCCGCCGTGGCTCGCGCGGCCGGGGTGGCGGCTGACGCCGCGGCGTTTGTGCTTCCATCCGGGTCACCCCCGTATCAGGTAGGTCATGCAGCAGTCCGTCCAGGTCGGCGTGCGTCTTGGCGCTCATCGCCCGGCCCAGCCGGTCGTCTAGTTCGGCCTGGTCGAGCCGGCCGTCCCCGTAGTGCTGGGCGAGGCGGTCCGCCACCTCGGCCCGGTCGGCATCGGACACCCGCATGGTGGGATCGGCGGCCTGCGCGCGGCGGCGCGCGTCGGATCTCCGCCTTCCTTGCCCTGACATCTGGTAAATCCTCCCCGTTCTGTGTGCTGACTCGGTACCGGCGGCCTAGCGCTGCCGGGACTGGACGAACCCGCTGGCGATGGACTGGTCGCTGCCCTCTTCCGGGATGAGCAGCCAGCCGGCCAGGTAGATCAGCACGGCGGCCCCACCGAACAGGGTGAGCACGGCGAACACGACCCGGATCAGGTTCGGGTCCACGTCGAGATAGTCGGCGATGCCGGCCGCCACGCCGGCCAGCATCCGGTCTTCGGTGGGCCGGCGCAGCACGCGCGGCCGGCTCGATGCGGTGGGCTGCTGCCAGGTCTGGTCACTGGCGCCCGGGTTTGTGGTGGTGTTCATGGCTTCAGCCTGCGGCCACCGGCCGCCCCGGACCATTCGGAACAACCCTGACCCGGCCCTGATGTTGCGCCACCCGGGGTCAGGGTTGTCCCGGATGGCCACCCGGGCTCCGGCGCGGGATGATGGAGGGATGCGGGATCGAACTGACGCCACGGCCGCGGCCTGGGAGCACCGCTGGGCGGACCGGCCCCGCGGGCGCTGGCTGCGCGGACCGCGGGGCAGCGGCCCGCTGCGCCGGCCACAGGATGGCCGGCTGGCGGCCGGGGTGGCCGCCGGGCTGGCGTCACGTCTCGGCCTTGACGTCACGCTGGTCCGCACCGCGTTCGTGGTGGCCACCATCTGGGGCGGGTTCGGCGTGGCCGCCTACGTGGTGGCCTGGCTGCTCATCCCGGAGGCCGGGTCCAGCGGCACGATCGCCAGCCGGGCTCTGGCCGACCGGCGCGGCATCGCGCTCGCGGCGGGCCTCGGCTCGCTGCTGGCCATCGTGCTCATCCTGGGCTCTGCGCTCGGCGCCAAGTGGCTGGGCACAGTGGCCTGGCCGCTGGTGGTCAGCGTGGCCGGCCTGGTGCTTATCTGGCGTAACGCCCCCGAGCGCGAGCAGGCCTTGCTGCACCGGCTCACCGACCCGCTGCTCGGCCTGGCCGGCGGCGGTAGCCGGACCCGGATCGCGCTCCGGGTACTGATCGCCGTGGTCCTGATCGGCACCGGGATGAGCCTGCTGCTCACCGGGCACCCGGACCAGTACACGCTGCACGAGCTGGGCGGCGTGGCACTGGTGCTGGCCGCCGTGGTGATCGTGCTCGGCCCGTGGTGGCTGCGCATCGCCCGCGATCTGGTGGTGGAGCGGGCGGCCAGGATCCGGGCCGAGGAGCGCGCCGACATGGCCTCCCGGGTGCACGACTCGGTGCTGCAGACGCTGGCCCTGATCCAGCGCCGGGCCGACGACCCGCAGCAGGTGGTGCAGCTGGCCCGGGCCCAGGAACGGGAGCTGCGCAGCTGGCTGTTCGACGACCGGGCACCCGGCTCGCTGGACGGCCAGGCCGCCACGCTGGCCGATGGCATCCGGCTGATCCAGCAGGACGTGGAGGCACAGCACGGGATACCCGTCGAGGCGATCACCGTCGGCGACTGCGAGCTGGACGACGACCTGGCCGCGCTGCTGGCCGCGGCCCGCGAGGCCACGGTCAACGCGGTGAAGTGGTCCGGCGCCGAGGTGGTCTCGCTGTTCGCCGAGGTCGAGCCCGCCGAGGTGGCGGTGTATGTCCGGGACCGCGGCCGCGGCTTCGACCCGGCCGCGGTGCCAGGCGACCGCAAGGGGCTGGCCGAGTCGGTGCACGCCCGGATGGCCCGACGCGGCGGTTCCGCGGTGGTGCGCACCGCCCCGGGCGACGGCACCGAGGTATCGCTGCGGATGCCCCGGGTCGCCGGGGAACGGCAGCCGAGCCGAACATGAGCGCGCTCCCCCGGGTCTGCATCGTCGACGATCACGGCCTGTTCCGCTCCGGCGTCCGGGCCGAGCTCGGTGACCAGGTGGACGTGGTCGGCGAGGCGGGTGACGTGACGCCGGCCATCGCCCTCATCGGCCAGTGCCTGCCGGACGTGGTGCTGCTCGACGTGCACCTGCCGGGCGGCGGCGGGCAGCTGGTGGTCAGCGCGGTGCGGGCTGCGCATCCCGGGGTGCGGTTCCTGGCCCTGTCCGCCTCGGACGCGCCGGAGGACGTGATCGCGGTCATCCGGGCCGGCGCCCGGGGGTACGTGACCAAGACGATCTCCGGCCCGGACCTGGTGGACGCGATCCGCCGGGTCGCCGCCGGGGACACCGTGTTCTCGCCCCGGCTGGCCGGTTTCGTGCTCGACGCGTTCGCGTCGGGCGGCGCGGGCCGGCCGTCGCTGGACCCGGAACTCGACCAGCTGACGCCCCGGGAGCGGGAGGTGCTCCGGCTGATCGCCCGCGGCTACACCTACAAGGAAATCGCCCGCGAGCTGTTCATCTCGGCCAAGACCGTGGAGAGCCACGTGTCCTCTGTGCTGCGCAAGCTGCAGTTGTCCACCAGGCATCAGCTGACCCGCTGGGCTACCGAGCGCCGGCTGGCTTAGTCTCTTGCTACGGTATTCGCTCCCGGCCCGGCCCAGCGGCGGCCGGTGAGCACACGGGGACTGACGCTGGAGGCACTGGTGGCTGAGGATTTTCCTGCTGGGTTAATCGATTTCAGCGCGGGCGCGCAGATCGCCAGCTACCAGCTGGAAGAGGAGATCGGCCGGGGCGGCATGGCGGTGGTCTACCGGGCCCGCGACGTCCGGCTGGGCCGCTGGGTGGCGCTCAAGGTACTGGCGCCGGATTACGCCCAGGACGAGGCGTTCCGGCAGCGGTTCATCCGGGAATCCAGGACCGCCGCGGCGGTCGACCACCCCAACATCATCCCGATCTTCGACGCCGGTGAGGCCGGCCGCGTGCTGTACATCGCGATGCGCTACGTGCCCGGCCAGGACGTGCACAGCCTGCTGCATGCGGCCGGCCCGCTGGCCACCGCCCGGGCCCTCGGCATCGTCGGCCAGGTCGCCTCCGCGCTGGACGCGGCGCACGCCTGCGGCCTGGTCCACCGCGACGTTAAACCGGCCAACATGCTGCTCGGCGGGGTAGCCGACACCGGCCGGGCCGACCACGTGTACCTGTCCGACTTCGGCATCAGCAAGCAGCTGAACGCCACGTCCAGCCTGACCATGACCGGCCAGGTGCTCGGCACGCTGAATTACCTGGCCCCGGAGCAGATCGAGGGCCGCCAGGTGGACGGGCGGGCGGACGCCTACGCGCTGGCCTGTACCGCGTTCGAGTTGCTGGCCGGCTCGCCCCCGTTCCGCCGGGACGAGAACATGGCCGTGATGTGGGCCCAGCTGAACGCGCCGCCGCCCGCGCTGACCAGCCTCCGGCCCGATCTTCCGGCCGCCGTGGACCAGGTGATGGCCCGGGCGCTGGCCAAGGCCCCGGCCGACCGCTTCGCCAGCTGCGTCGCGTTCAGCGCGGCGCTGCAGCAAGCCTGCGCCGCCACGGTGGACGCGCCGGCCGGGACCGCTCCGGCGGCACCGGTCAGCCCGCCGCCCCCGGCCGCGTGGCCCGCACCGCCGACCGCCGCCGACCTGCCACCAAGTCCACCACCGTCACCCCCAACCACGCCGTCCGGGATGGCCAGCCCGCCCGCCGAACCGCGCCGGCCGGCGACCACCCCGATGCCGGTGCTTTCGCCGCCTGGGGCCGGGAGCCAGGCCCGGCCGGAACGCGGCGGCTTGCCGCCGCTCGGCGCGGAGCGGCGATCGGGGACCGGGGGTTCCGGGGGTCGTCCCCCGGGAAAGCAGAGCGGGGGGTCGTCCCCCCGGGCTAGCAGCCGCCGGGGGGTGGCCGCGGTGCTGGCCTGCGTGGCCGTGCTCGCGGTGGGCGGCGGCGCCTACGCGGTGCTGCACAACTCCGCGCTGCGCAACGGGACACCCGCGGCGGCCGGGTCAAACGGGCCCAGCACGCCGCCATCCGGCGCAGCCCCGGGACCGGTCACTCCGGTCGGCACGGTGCAGGCCTACTACGCGGCGATCAGCCGTCACCAGTACCTCCGGGCCTGGAACCTGGGCGGGAAGAACAGCCGCGGCGGCGTGACGTTCAGCCAGTTCGAGGCCGGCTTCAGCACGACCAAGGCGGACACGGTGACGATCCTGGGCCATGCCGGTGACGCGGTGACGGCCCGGCTGGCCGCGCGGCAGACGGACGGCTCGGTGAAGAACTTCCTCGGAAAGTATCTGGTCGAGAACGGCGTCATCACTACGTTCCAGGTCACCCAGGTGAACTGAGTCCAGCCTGATCAGCCACCGGAGCCCGCTGCGGCTCATCGGGCGGCGCCGGGCCGATCAGCCCAGCGGGCAGCCGGCCGCTCAAGGCCAGTGCCGCCAGCGCGGCCAGCGCGCCGATCACGAACGCCGCAGCCACCCCGCCGCGCAGGCCGGGGCCGAGGCCAGCGGTGCCGGCTACGGCCGCACCGCCCACCCCGATGCCGGTCGCGGTGCCGAGCACGTCGGCCAGGTTCAGCGACGCGGACGCCCAGCCTTCCCGGCCCGGCGGCGCCTCACGCAGCATCATCAGCGTGGTCGGCGCATAACCGATCCCCATGCCCAGCCCAGCCATGGTCCAGGCGGCCAGCCCGACGATGATCGGCACGGCCGGGTACAGCACGGTCATCATCCCGCCGATGCCGACCAGGATGATGACCAGCCCGATGCGCACCAGGCGCCGGCCCGGCCAGCTGGCGCTGAGCTGGGCCTGCGCCCAGGCACCCACGGTCCAGGCCAGTGTCGAGCCAGTCACCGCCACGCCAGCCAGCACCGGGGTGTGGTGCCGGAGCACCGTGATGGTCAGCGTCACGTAGGCGTCGGCGCCGAAGAACGCGAACGTCAGCAGGCCCCGGGTGAGCACGGTCGCAGGCAGCCCGGGCCGGGCCCGCCCGGTCCCGGGTGGGACCAGCCGCCGCAGCGCGGGCAGCCCGATAACCCCGCCCGCCAGGATCAGGGCCAACCCGGCCAGCCCGTTGATCGAACCACCCCGGTGGCCGGCCACCGCGCAGCCGCCCGCGGCCAGGGTCAGGCCGGCCAGGATCAGCGCGGTCCCGGCCGCCACCCGGACCCCGTCGGTCAGCCGGTGTCCGCCGGCCTGCCGGGTACCCGGTGGGCCGAGCCGGTTGAGCGAGGGCACCGCGATCAGCCCGGCGATGGCCACCAGCGGCAGCAGCCCGAGGAAAACCCAGCGCCAGCCGAACAGGTGGGCCACCTCGACGCTCAGCGCGGGTCCGGCCAGCCCCGGCACCACCCAGGCGGTGGACAGCACCGCCATCATCCGGGGCCGCAGCGGGCCGGGCAGGCCGCGGCCGATCGAGGCATAGGCGACGGCCGGCACCGCGCCGCCGCCGATGCCCTGCAGCGCCCGGCCCGCCACCAGGATCGGCATCGACGGGGCCAGGCCCGCCACGGCCAGCCCGGCACTGAACAGCACCAGCCCAGCCAGGAACGGGATGGCCGGGCCAAGCCGGTCGGCCTCCCGGCCCGCGACCACGATGCCGATGATGCTGCCCAGCATGAACGCGCTGAATACCCAGCCGTAGAGCCACAGGCCGCCGAGTTCCCGCGCCACCACCGGCATGACCGTGACCACGGCCAGCGCCTCGGCCGCGACGAATGTGATGGCTAGCACGAGGCCAGCGGTCAGCGCACGGTAAGGCGGCGCCCACAAGCCCTCACGCATCGCGGCCTCCCCTGCCCTACCTCACCGTGTCTGCGCCCGCGCCGCAACCCTTGCCAGGCCGCAGTTCGGTCAGCCCGCGCGATAAGCCGCTACCGTGACGGAAACGGTCACGATCAGCCGGTCAGGCAGCGCAGCGATCCGGTCAGCCAGTTGGGCCGGGTTGATGTGGTACGCGCTCGGGCCCATGCTGACCAGGTCATGAATCGCCGCCTGATCGAGCGGCCGCCGGTAGGTCAGCGGCTCCGCGGCGAGCAGCCGGAGGCTGGCGGTGGCCGCCGCCACCCGGTCCGGCTTGGCGCTGTCCACGCTGAGCAGGCCGAGCGTCCCGACCAGCTCAGCCAGATGCTGGTTATCGGGGGTGACCAGGAGGAACATCCCGGCCGGGTGCAGCACCCGGATTGTCTCGGTCATGTTCCGCGGGCCGAACACGCTCAGCACGACCGCGGCTGATCCGTTGGCCAGCGGGAAGCGCCGCCAGACATCACTGCCCACCGCGACCGCCCGGGGGTGGGCACGGGCCGCTTTGCGCAGCGCTGGCTTGGACAGGTCCAGGCAGATGCCGGTGCGGCCGGGCAGCGCGGCCAGCACGGCAGCCAGGTAGTAGCCGGTGCCGCCGGCCAGATCCAGGACGATGCCTGGCCCGGCGGCGGCTGGATCCAGCCGGGACGCCAGCCCGCGCACCGCGTCCGCGATCGGCGCGTAGTGCCCCTGGCCCAGGAAGTTCTCCCGGGCCGCGATCATGGCGACGGTATCGGCCTGATGCGGCCGGCCGCGGCCGGCCACCAGGTTGATATAGCCCTGCCGGGCGATGTCGTAGGAATGACCTTGCGCGCAGCGCAGCGCGTTGCCGCGGGACAGCAGCGAGGCGGTGCAGACCGGGCAGCGCAGCGCGGCCAGCGCCGCAGCCAGGGCGGAAGACACTGGTGCTGGCGACACCGTTACGGCTTGCGCCCCACCGCGGTGTACGTGGGCAGCCCGGTGCCGATGTCCAGGAACTGCCGGACGCCCGCCTCCCCGGCCAGGAAGCGCACCGCCCGGGCCAGGAACTCGCGGCCACTGCGGGCGACCAGCCCCATCTCCGGCATGATCCGGAGCACCTGCTCGCCCGAGGTCCGGTCGGCGGCGAAGTTGTCCTTCCCGCCGAGCAAGTAGTCCCATACCCGCGCCGGGTGTGCCACCGTGGTATCGAAGTCTGGCTCGGCGCCGCCCCCGTCGTCAGCCGCGGTGTGGAAGCCGGTCAGCAGATCCTCATCCGCCACTGCCATCCTCCTCGACATCCGGGCCTGGATGCTTCACCTTATGCCGGGGCCGGGCCGGGACCGCCGGGGGAAGCAGCCAGACCAGGAAAGCGTTAGACAACCAGTGACCTCCCCATCTATCGCGCCGCGCGCCGCCGCGCGCGCGGAGACTCGCCGTGCCGAGGTACACGGCGCTCTGCTACCGGTCATCTCCTATCCGGCCGAGCTGCCGGTCAGCCAGGTCAAGGACGAGATAGCCGCGGCCATCCGGGACCACCAGGTGGTGATCGTCGCCGGGGAGACCGGATCGGGCAAGACCACCCAGCTGCCCAAGATCTGCCTGGAGCTGGGCCGCGGGGTGACCGGGCAGATCGGGCACACTCAGCCACGGCGGATCGCCGCCCGCAGCGTGGCCGAGCGGATCGCCGCCGAACTCGGCACCGAACTGGGCAGCGCGGTCGGCTATAAGGTGCGGTTCAACGACACCTCCAGCGACGGCACGCTGATCAAGGTGATGACCAACGGCATCCTGCTCACCGAGCTGCAGCGGGACCGCCAGCTGCGCCGCTACGACACGCTGATCATCGACGAGGCACACGAGCGCAGCCTGAACATCGACTTCATCCTGGGCTATCTCAAGCGGCTGCTGCCGCGCCGCCCCGACCTCAAGGTCATCATCACCTCGGCCACCATCGACCCGCAGCGGTTCAGTGCGGCATTCAACGGGGCGCCGGTGCTGGAGGTGTCCGGGCGCACCTATCCGGTCGAGATGCGCTACCGGCCGCTGGCCGACCCGGACGACCCGGAGCACGAGCCCAAGGACCAGGTGCAGGGCATCCTGGACGCGGTGGCCGAGCTCAAGGCCGAGGGACCGGGCGACATCCTGGTCTTTCTCAGCGGTGAGCGGGAGATCCGGGACACCGCCGACGCGCTGGCCGGCCAGGACGACCTGGACGTGCTGCCGCTGTACGCCCGGCTGTCTTCGGCCGAACAGCACCGGGTGTTCGAGCCGGGGCGGTTCGCCCACTCCCGGATGGGACGGCGGGTGGTGCTGGCCACCAATGTGGCGGAGACCTCGCTGACCGTCCCCGGCATCCACTACGTCATCGACCCCGGCACGGCCCGGATCTCCCGGTACAGCCACCGCACCAAGGTGCAGCGGCTGCCCATCGAGCGGATTTCGCAGGCGTCGGCCAGCCAGCGGGCCGGCCGCTGCGGGCGGACCGCGGACGGCGTGTGCATCCGGCTGTACACCGAGGAGGACTTCGCCGCCCGGCCCGCGTTCACCGACCCGGAGATCCTGCGTACCAACCTGGCCTCGGTCATCTTGCAGATGGCCGCGCTCGATCTGGGCGACATGGCCGACTTCCCGTTCATCGACCCGCCGGACTCGCGCAACATCGCGGACGGCGCCCGGCTGCTCGAGGAACTCGGCGCGTTCGCGGCCAGTCGCGGCGGTGTGCAGTCGCGGAAGCTGACCGACGTGGGGCGCAAGCTGGCCCGGCTGCCGGTGGACCCGCGGCTGGGCCGGATGATCCTGGCGGCCGGCCAGCACGGCTGTGTCCGCGAGGTGCTGATCATCGCGGCCGCGCTGTCCATCGTCGACCCGCGGGAGCGGCCGACGGAGAACCGCCAGGCGGCCGACGAAATGCACGCCCGTTTCGCCGTGCCCGGGTCGGACTTCCTGGCCTTTCTCGCACTGTGGGAGTACCTGCGGCGCAACCAGGCTGAGTTGTCGGCATCGGCGTTCAGAAGAATGTGCCGCCGGGAGTTCTTGCACTACCTTCGCGTGCGCGAGTGGCAGGACGTGTACGGGCAGCTCCGCCAGGCCGCCGCCGATATCGGCGTGCTGATCGGGCGGGACCGGCGCAGCCCGCGCCCAGCCGAGGCGGCCGAGGCGGCCGACCGGTTCCCGGCCGAGCTGGCCGACCGGGTGCACATGTCGCTGCTGGCCGGGCTGCTCTCGCACATCGGGATGCAGGACAGTGTGACCGCGCAGCGCGGCAAGCGGCGCGGCCCGGCCGAGTTCGCCGGGGCCCGGGGCGCGCGGTTCGCCATCTTCCCGGACTCGGTGCTGGCCCGGAAGCCGCCGTCCTGGGTGGTCGCGGCGGAGCTGGTCGAGACGTCCCGGCTGTGGGCCCGGGTAACCGCGCGGATCGACCCGGCCTGGGCTGAGCCGCTGGCCGAGCACCTGGTCAAGCGCAGCTACAGCGAGCCGCGCTGGGACGAGCGGCGGGGCGCGGTGCTGGCCACCGAGAAGGTCAGCCTGTACGGGCTGCCGATCGTGCCCGCCCGCACGGTCAACTTCGCCCGGATCGATCCGGCCGCCGCCCGTGAGCTGTTCATCCAGCACGCGCTGGTGGATGGCGAGTGGCAGACCCACCACCGGTTCTTCGCCCGGAACCAGCGGGTGCTGGACGAGGCGGCCAGCCTGGAGCAGAAGGCGCGGCGGCGCGGCATCGTGGCCGACGACACGGTGCTGTTCGACTTCTACGACCGGCGCATCCCGGGCTCGGTGACGTCGGCCCGGCACTTCGACAGCTGGTGGAAGAAGACCCGGGCGGCCGAGCCGGACCTGCTGGACCTGTCGCTGGCCGACCTGGTCGGGCCGGCCGCCGAGGAGATCGGGCCGGCCGACTACCCGGCCAGCTGGGGCGAGCTGCCGCTGTCCTACGAGTTCGCGCCGGGCGCGCCGGACGACGGGGTGACCGTGGACGTCCCGCTGGCCCGGCTCAACCAGGTGGACGCGGCGGACTTCGGCTGGCAGGTCCCGGGGCTGCGCGAGGAGACGGTGACCGAGCTGATCCGGACCCTGCCCAAGCAGCTGCGCACGATGTTCGTGCCGGTCCCGGACACGGCCCGGGCCGTGCTGCCCCAGCTCGGTACGCCGGACGGGGATCTGCTGGACAGGCTCAGCGCGGTGCTGGGCCGGCTCGGCGGCGTGCCGGTGCCACGGTCGGCCTTCGACGAGTCGCGGCTGCCCGCGCACCTGCGGATCACGTTCCGGGTGCTGGACGACGGGCAGGTGCTGGCGACCGGCAAGGACCTGGCCGAGCTGCGCCGGCAGCTCCGGCCCCGGCTGCAGGCCACGCTGAGCGAGGCGGCCAGCGGGCTGACCCGGACCGGGCTGCGCAGCTGGGACCTGGATTCGCTCCCGCGGGTCTTCGAGCATGGGCAGGTCCGGGCGTATCCGGCGCTGGCCGACGCCGGGGACACGGTGGACATCCGGCTGTTCGAGACCGAGGCCGAGGCGGACGCGGCCATGCTCCAGGGCACCCGGCGGCTGCTGCTGCTCGCGGTGCCGTCCGGGGCGCGTGCGGTGGCCAGCCGGCTGCCGGTCAGCGCCAAGCTGGCCATGAGCCGGCACCCGTACCGGAGCACCGACCGGCTGCTCGACGACTGCGCGGCGGCGGCCGCGGACCAGATCATCCTGGACGCGGGTGGGCCGGCCTGGGGCGCCGCGGGTTTCGCCCGACTGCACGACCTGGCCCGGGAGCGGCTGGCCGCGGAAACCGCGGATGTGGTGTCCCGGGTGGCTCAGGTGCTGGCCGAGGCGCACGCGGCCGAGGCCAGCCTGTCGGGCCAGCCGAACCCGGCGCTGGCCGCGGCGTTCGCGGATATGCGCGGTCAGCTCGCGGCGCTGGTCTACCCGGGGTTTGTTTCCGGGACGGGGGCCGGGCGGCTGGCTGACCTGGTGCGCTACCTGCGCGCGATCAGCCGCCGGCTGGAGAAGATGCCGGAATCGCCGAGCCGCGACGCGGAGCGGATGGCCGCCGTGCACCGGGTGGCCGACGACTATGCCGGCGTGCTGGCCGAGCTGCCGCCGTCCCGGCGGCAGACGGCGGACGCCCAGGCGGTGCGCTGGATGATCGAGGAGTTCCGGGTCAGTCTGTTCGCCCAGACGCTGGGCACCCGCGGCCCGGTGTCCGAGCAGCGCATCGAGCGGGCCCTGGACCAGCTCCGCCGGGTCCCAGCCGCGAGCTAGGCCCCGGCCGGGCGATGAGTTTGCCGCCGCCAGCCCGTCTGGTCTTGCGAGCGTCCTCCTAAGGAGCTGACTACGCATGGCTGAACTGCTGACGGCGGATGGACTCGCCCAGGTGCACAAGATCGCGGCCGGCCACGTCGGCGATGACCGGGTGCCCGGGCTGGTGGCGGTGATCGCCCGGGGTGATCAGGTGCATGCCGAGGTGCTCGGCTCGCTGACCATCGGCGGGCCTGCGATGCAGCGTGACTCGCTGTTCCGGATCGCGTCCATCACCAAGCCGGTGACCGGGGTGGTCACGCTAGCGCTGGCCGCCGAAGGGCTGCTGCGCCTGGACGAGCCGGTGGACCGGCTGCTGCCCGAGCTGGCCAACCGCCGGGTGCTGCGCCGGATGGACGGCCCGCTGGATGACACCGTGCCGGCCCGGCGCGCGATCACCGTCCGCGACCTGCTCACCTACACCTTCGGGTTCGGCATGGCGGGTGAGATGTTCAGCATGGCCGAGCCATGGCCGGTCGTCGTCGCGGAGAGCCGGCTGCGGCTGGCCACCGTCGGCCCCCCGGACCTGGGCAACCAGCCCGACCCGGACACCTGGATGGCCGGGCTCGGCTCGCTACCGCTGCTGGCCCAGCCGGGCGAACGCTGGTTCTACAACACCGGCGCGTCGGTGCTCGGCGTGCTGTGCGCCCGGGCGGCCGGGCAGCCGCTCGGCGAGGTGCTGCGCAACCGGGTCTTCGAGCCGCTGGGCATGCGGGACACCGGGTTCTGGACCACCGAGACCAGCCGGCTGGCCACCGCGTACCAGGCCACGGCAGACGGCCTGCAGGTGTGGGACGAGCCGGCCGGCATCTTCAGCCAGCCGCCACCGTTCGGCGATGGGGCGGCCGGCCTGGTATCGACCGCGGATGACTTGCTGGCGTTCAGCCAAATGCTGCTGCGCGGTGGCGCGCCGGTGCTGAGCGCGGACGCGGTGGCCGAGCTGACCCGGGATCAGCTCACCTCGGCGCAGAAGGCCTACGGCGGACTCGGCCCAGGCTTCTTCGACCGGGTGAGCTGGGGATATTCGGTGTCCGTGGTGACCGCCGGGGAGCGCGCCGGGGCGTTCGGCTGGGCCGGCGGGTTCGGCAGCACGTGGCTGGCTGACCCGAGGCGGGACCTGACCGTGCTCGTGTTGACCCAGCGGGCGTTCGATGGCCCCGGCGGGCACCCGCTGCACGACGAGGTGCAGGCGGCCGCGTACGCCGCGCTCGGCTAGCGCGGGTGGCCGGGTCGAGTCGGGGTCGGGCGAGCCTAGATTGTCAGTGGTCGATGCGATGATTCGAATATGTGTTTACCTGAGCAATCGGCACGGGACGCGGCGCTGGCCGAGCTGGCCGCGCTCGATCCCACCGCGCTGGATGCGGCCGGGCTGATGGGCCAGATCGGTGATCTGGCCGCGTTCATCAGCCAGGCACAGGCTCAGCTGGCCCGCCTGACCGGCGCGCTCGACGCGACCGGTGGGGCGGCTGATGCCGGGCACAAGTCCGCGGCGGCGTTCCTGCGCACCCGGTGCGGCCTGACCGCGGCCCACGCCGCGGAGATCACCGCCACCGGCCGCGCGCTCCGCGACCTGACCGCTACCGAGAAGGCGCTGCACGCCGGAGAGATCTCCTTCGACCAGGCGCACATCGTCTCCCGCACGATGGCTGGCCTGGATGCGGACAAGGCCGGCCCGGCGGAGCAGATACTGCTGGACAACGGGCCCGGCCTGGACACCAGTCAGTTCC
>DASXIN010000112.1:0-8935 GCA_036497945.1 Streptosporangiaceae bacterium
GGTGGTCTCGCTCGGTGCGCCGCTGCCCTCCTGGCGGCTGATCCCGGCGTTGTTGACCAGGATGTCGAGCTGGCCGTACTCGATGTCGATCCAGGCCGCGGCCTGCGCCGCGGACTTCTCGTCGGTCACGTCGAGCGGCACGTAGCGCGCCGCGGCGGCACCCTGCTCATGCAGCGCGCGTTCGGCCAGCTGGCCGCGCTCCGGGTCGCGCGCGCCAAGCAGCGCGGTGACGCCACGGGCGCTGAGCAGCTGGGCGGTGGCGAAGCCGATTCCTTTGTTGGCGCCGGTGATCAATGCGGTAGTTGTCATGCTGGCCAGCCTGGTGCGGGCGGCAGGGATGCGGGAGAGACCGGCGCAGGCTGGGATCGGCAGTACCACCCTCGAGTGCCTGCCGCGGGTCATGGATGCGGCAGGCTAGGAGCTATGCAGGAGTTGGCGGCGCGGAACGGGCGGCCCGGCATCCGGCGGGCCGAGCTGGCCGCCTTCCTGCGCGGACGGCGGGCGCGGCTGCGGCCGGGCGAGGTGGGGCTGCCCGGCGGTGGGCGGCGGCGCACTCCCGGGCTGCGCCGCCAGGAGGTGGCCGAGCTGGCCGGCATGTCGGTGGACTACTACATCCGGCTGGAGCAGGCCCGCGGGCCACATCCGTCGGAGCAGATCCTGGCCGCGCTGGCCCGCGCGCTGATGCTGACCCGGGACGAGCGGGACTACCTGTTCCAGATGGCCGGGGTGAGCCCGCCGCCGGCCGCCAGCCCGGCCCGGAAGCTGGACCCGGCCACCCGGCACCTGCTGGACAGCCTGGCCGACACGCCGGCCTACGTGCTGGACGCCAAGTACGACGTGCTGGCCTGGAACCAGCTGGCCACCTACTTCATCGGCGACCTGTCCGCGTTCCCGGAAACAGACCGGAACGTGCTGCGCTGGATGTTCCGGCAGCCCGCGGACGACCCACGGTGGAGCGACGAAGACACGCTCGCGTTCACCCGCAGCTCGGTGGCGGACCTGCGCGCCGCGTACGCTCGCTACCCGGGCGACCGGAGCATCGGGGAACTGGTCACCGAGCTGCTCGGCAGCTCGCCCCGGTTCGCCGGCATGTGGGCCGAGCAGGAGGTCGCGGTGCGCCGCCCGGTCCGCAAGCAGGTCGTCCATCCGGAGGCCGGGCCGCTGGAGTTCGACTGCCACGTGCTGCACATCC
The DNA here is from genome assembly GCA_036497945.1 of Streptosporangiaceae bacterium. GTDB lineage: Bacteria > Actinomycetota > Actinomycetes > Streptosporangiales > Streptosporangiaceae > RYN-230. The sequence continues at coordinate 1,193 of DASXIN010000112.1, forward strand.
CGGACACCGACCAGCGGCTGGTCATCTACTCCGCAGAGCCGGGCTCGGCGACCTGGCAGGCGTTCCGCCGCCTGGGTCAGTGGGCTTGGGAAGGAGCCGCCGATGCGGGTCGCGGTACTGGCTGACATCCACGGCAACCTGCCCGCGCTGGACGCCGTGCTGCGCGACGTCGAGGCGGCCGGCGTGGACGCGGTGGTGCTGGACGGCGATCTCGCCGACGGCCCGATGCCAGTGCCGACCCTGGACCGGTTGGCCGGGCTGGGTGACCGGGCGATCTGGGTGCGCGGCAACAGCGACCGGTCGCTGGCCGCGGCGTTCGACGGCACGTTCCAGCCCAGCGGCCTGGCCACCAACGCGTCCGCCGAGTACTTCGCGTGGTGCGCGGCCCGGATCAGCCGGGCCGAGCGGGACCTGGTGGCCGATCTGCCGCTGACGGTCACGCTGGACGTCGATGGGCTGGGGGCGGTCGCGTTCTGCCACGGCACGGCGCGGGACGACAACGAGTTCATCCTGGTGGACAGCCCGGTCGAGCACTACCGGGCGGCGTTCGCGGCGCTGGCCGAGCCGACCGTGGTGGTCGGCCACACCCATATGCCGTTCGACCGGCTGGCCGCGGGGCGGCGAGTGATCAACCCCGGCTCGGTCGGGCTCGGTTACGGCCACCCGGGGGCGAGCTGGGCGCTGCTCGGGCCAGACGTGGTGCTGCGCCGGACGTTGTACGACAGCGAAGCGGCCGCGGCCGCGCTGCAGGCCGCCGCCCCGGATCTGCCGGACATCGGCTTCCTGGCCGGCAACGTGCGGGCCAGTGCCAGCGACGCCGAGGCGCTGGCCGCGTTCAGCGAGACGGCGCGGCAGCAGGCTGCGGCGGGCTGAGCGGCCGGCAGCGCGCTGAGCTGGGTCTTGGCTGATGGCGGAATCATCGCCGCCGCGGGTTAGTTCACCCAGACATGGCTACAGGGCACACGATCACCACCACTCAGGGCAACGCACACGTCGTGGTCACGCTGGACGGCACCAAACTGGCCGAGTCGGACCGCCCGGTGCTGCTGGACGAGACCGGCCTGCCGACCCGGTACTACCTGCCGCGCGAGGACGTGCGCATCGACCTGCTGCGGCCCACCGACTCCCACACCACCTGCCCGTTCAAGGGTGTGGCGTCCTACTGGTCGGCCGAGGTCGACGGTGCGGTGCACGAGGACCTGGTGTGGAGCTACCCGGACCCGATCCCGCAGGCGGCGCAGATCGCCGATCTGCTGTGCTTCTACCCGGACCGGGTGGAGCTGACCGTGGACGGCGAGCCGCGCTAATTCCTGCGCAGGCGCCCCCCGGCTGGCTGACCGGCGGGCGGGGCATCCGCCGCTGACTGCCACGGGTTCGGACCGCGGCTCCGGACAGTACCGGACACTTTGTGCGATGCGGCTCAGCGGTAGCCCTCGGGTAGCCCGATGCGGACGTCAACCCCCGGTGAGTAGTGCGCCAGCGGGGCACCCTCGGGCGGCGGCAGACCGGCTGCGGTGAGCAGCTGATCCTGCACCGCGAGGGCCTCCGCCCGGTACAGCGGCCACGGCTGGTGGGCGGCCCGGGCGAAGAACCGGCGGCGGCCGGTCACGCTGAACAGCACCCACCGGGCGGTCAGGAAGTGATCCCGCGCGGTGAGCTCGCCCGGCTGGTAGGCCGGGCCAATCCGGACCCGCACGTCGCTGCGGGCGCCGCGCGGGCCGGGCAGCCGCCGGCGGCAGTGATAGGACACGTCACGGCCATCCCGGTCCAGCCGCATCGAGGACCAGAAGTAGGGCAGCCGGTAACTGGCCCGGGCCACCGTCACCGCGCCGAGCCGGGCGGCGTCCAGGGACAGGAACCAGATCCCGGCCCGGCCCTCGTGGTCCCGGACGTAGGTCCGCACGTTGGTCTCGCAGAAGTTCGACACCCAGGGCACGCCGTGCCCGGCGCCGGTCCGGACCCGCATGAAGAACGGCACCAGCCCGATCCAGGCCATCCCGTCCCACAGGTCCGGCTGCAGTCCGGCCGGCAGCAGCCGCTGCACGGCGGCCGGCTGGTACGCCCAGTGCAGGAACGTGAGCCGCTCCCAGCGTTGCTGCATGACCGGCCGGTCCACGGTGAACGGGCACACCGGAGACGGCGCGGCCTGCTCCCCGGCGGCCGGATCGGTGGATACCACGCTCCCATCATCCGGCAACCCGGCCGGGGACGGCTCAGCGGCCGGCCCGGGAAAACTCCAGTGCCTCCCGGGCCAGTGGGAGCCAGGCCAGGCCGGACTCCGGATCCAGGCTGAACCACTCCTTCATCGGGGTGCCCTTGTTCGCGTCGAAGTGCACCCCATCCCCGCCGTTGACCAGCGTGTCCACCCGGTCGGCGGGCAGCTTCAGCACCAGCCGGCCACGGACCAGCATGGCGAAGATCTTGTTCTCGTAGCGCAGCGCGGACCGGCCGAAGCCGCTACCGCCCCGCGGCGGAGTCACCCCCGGAATGCCGACCAGTTCGTCCACCACGTCCTCGAACCGGCGCACGGCCTGCTCAGCCGCCGGGCTGCCCGCCACCAATTCATCAGCCACGCCATCCAAGGTAGACGCTGGCACTGACACTGCCCGCGCCGAAGGGGGCGCGCCGCCGACTGGACTGACGAGCGGGGAACGAGCGAGGAAGGGAAGGAGCCGCGCCGAAGGGGGCGCGCCGCCGACTGGACTGAGGAGTTAAGGAGCGAGGAACGAGCGACCGAGCGACGAGGGAAGGAGGCGGGTTTAAGCGCCCCCGGAGGCGCAAGGACATACTGGAGCATGCGCTATCTGGCTACCGACATCACGAAGCGGATTTCCAAGATCGGCTTGGGCACCTGGCAGTTCGGCGCCAAGGAATGGGGCTACGGCGAGCCGTACGCGACGCAGGTGGCGCACGCCATCGTCCGCCGCGCCCTCGAACTGGACGTCACTCTCTTCGACACCGCGGAGATCTACGGCTACGGCCGCAGCGAACGGATCCTCGGCCAGGCCCTTGGCGACGACCTGCCCTCGGTGTTCCTGGCAACCAAGATCCTGCCGGTGCTGCCGTTCACCCCGGTCGTCGAGCAGCGGGCCGTGGCCAGCGCGAACCGGCTCGGCGCCCGCCACCTTGACCTGTACCAGATGCACCAGGCCAACCCGGTGGTCCGGGACACCTCGGCGATGCGCGGCATGCGCGCGCTGCAGCGGGTCGGCCTGGTCGGCGAGGTGGGTGTCAGCAACTACTCGCTGGACCGGTGGCGGGCCGCCGAGGCCGCGCTGGGCAGCCGGGTACTGAGCAATCAGGTCCCGTACAGCCTGGTGGTCCGGGATCCGGAACGCGAGTTGCTGCCCTACGCCGAAGCCCAGGACCGGGTGATCATCGCGTACAGCCCGCTGGCCCAGGGGTTGCTGTCCGGCCGGTACGACCCAGACCACCGGCCGGCCAACCGGGTCCGCGGCGCGAACCCGATGTTCCTGCCGGAGAACCTGGACCGTGCGGCCGGGCTGATCAGCACGCTCCGCGAGGTGGCCGACGCGCATTCGGCCAGCCCGGCCCAGATCGCGCTGGCCTGGGTGATCCGCAGCCCGGCGGTGATCGCCATCCCGGGCGCGTCCAGTGTCGAGCACCTGGAGAGCAACGTGGCCGCGGCCGACATCGAGCTGACCGACGAGGAGCACAGCGCGCTGCGCGCGGCTGCGGAGCGGTTCCAGCCGGTGACCGGGCGAGCCGCCGTACCCCAGCTGGTGCGGTCCCGGCTGCGCGCCAACCGCCCCGGCCGGCCCGGCCGCTGAACCGCTGCGCCGGGGTGGCGGTCAGCCGCGGCCGATAAACGGCATGGCCGTCGCGGTGAGCGTCATGAACTGTACGTTGGCGTCCAGCGGCAGGCCAGCCATGTAGAGCACGGCCTCGGCCACGTGCCGGGGATCGAACGTGGGCTCGGCGGCCAGCGAGCCGTCGGCCTGCCGGACGCCCTCGCTCATCGCCCGGGTCATCTCGGTGGCCGCGTTGCCGATGTCGATCTGGCCGCAGGCGATGCCGAACCGGCGGCCGTCCAGCGAGATCGACTTGGTCAGGCCGGTCAGCGCGTGCTTGGTCGCGGTGTAGGCGACGCTGCCCGGCCGGGGCACGTGGGCCGAGATCGAGCCGTTGTTGATGATCCGCCCGCCGCGCGGGTCCTGGCCTTTCATCAACCGGACCGCGTACTGGGCGCAGAGGAAGGCCCCGGTGAGGTTGGTGTCCACCGCCTGCCGCCAGTCCGTTACCGAGATCTCGTCCACCGCGCCGGCCGGCCCGAAGATGCCCGCGTTGTTGACCAGCAGGTCGACCCGGCCCCACCGGTTGACGGTCGCGGCGAACAGCGCGGCGACCGAGTCGGGCACGGTGACGTCGGTCAGCACGGGCAGCGCCGCCTCGGCGGCCGGGGCGGTGGCCACCGTCTCCTGTAGCGCGGCCCAGCGGCGGCCCGCCGCGGCCACCTGCCAGCCGGCCGTGAGCAGGGCGCGGGTAATGGACCGGCCCAGCCCGGATCCCGCCCCGGTGACTAGGGCTACCCCGGACGTTGCCATTAGGCCTCCTCGGTCAGGGCCGGCATCCGGGCGGCGAACTGTCCGGCTTGCCGCGGTCCACGGGTCATCGTCTCACCGCGCTGGCCCAGCCGGCCGGCGCTGGCCCCTAGCCACGTCCTAGGCTGGACGGGGAGTTCGAGCAGAGGAGGTCGGCATGGCCGACGCCGCACCGGGACCGGAGAGCGCCGAGGATGACGCAGAGCCGGAGCGCCCCGAGGACGAGATGAAACGGAAGTTCCGCGCGGCGCTGGACCGCAAGCGCGGCCAGCTGGCGGAGCACAACAGCAGGCAGGCCGGGAAGGGCGGCGGCAAGGTCCAGGGCGCGCACGGGCCCGCCCAGAGCAAGCGCTCGTTCCGGCGCAAGAGCGGTGGCTGAGCCGCAGCCAGCCCGGCCCGGTGAACCGCGACCAGCCCGGCCCGGTGAACCGCGGCCAGCCCGGCCCGGCGAGGCGCGGCCAGCCCGGCCCGGTCAGGCGCGGCCAGCCGGGCCAGGCCAGTGACCGGCAGGCTGACCAGGAAACCTGGTGGCGCGGCTCGGCTGCGTGAGCTGCTGGACGCGGGCGGGACCATCCTGGCGCCCGGCGCGTTCGACCCGCTGGCCGCCCGGCTGGTCGAGGAGGCTGGCTTCCCGGCCGTGTACATGACCGGGTTCGGCACGTCGGCGGCGCTGCTCGGCCGCCCGGACGTCGGCCTGCTCACGATGACCGAGATGGTCGGCAACGCCGGCCGGATCGCGGACTGCGTGGACATCCCGGTGATCGCCGACGCGGACACCGGCTACGGCAACCCGCTGAACGTGATCCGGACCATCTCGGCCTACGAGACGGCCGGCGTGGCGGCGGTGCACATCGAGGACCAGGTGGCCCCGAAGAAGTGCGGGCACATGGAGGGCAAGCTGGTCATCCCGGTCGAGGAGATGGCGCAGAAGATCCGTGCCGCGGCCGACGCGAAAACCCAGCCCGAGTTCATGATCATCGCGAGGACCGACGCGCGGGCCGTGGAGGGCCTGGAGGCGGCTCTGGACCGGGCCCGGCTGTACCGGGCCGCAGGCGCGGACGCCCTGTTCATCGAGGCGCTGACGTCGGAGCAGGAGGCTGCGGAAGCGGCCCGCGCCTTCCCTGACGTGCCGCTGCTGTTCAACTGGGCGGAGGGTGGCAAGACCCCGCCGCTCAGCCTGGACCGGCTGCGCGAGCTCGGCTACCGGATGGTCATCTTCCCGATCAGCACGCTGCTCGCGGCGACGGACGCGATGCGCCGTATCCTGCGCGAGATCGCCCAGGCGGGCACACCCGCGGCCGCGCTGCCGGAGCTGCCCTCGTTCGGCGAGTTCTGCGACTTCATCGGGCTGCCAGACGTGCGTGCGGCCGAGCAGCGGTATGCCGCCGCGGATCCGCTGCCGCGGCCTCCTGGCGGAGCCCGCTGAGCCCGCCGCGCCGGCCGCCGGGCAGCCCGCTGCCCGGCGGCAGCACGGTCATCAGCGACGTGTCCGCGGTGAGGATCTGCAACCGCAGGCGGCGCAGGCCCGGGCCCGGCTCGAGACCGCGGAGCTGGCGGGCCGCGGCGAACTGGGCCAGCGCGTCGGCCTGCCGGCCCGCGCGGTACAACGCGACCATCAGCTGGCCCAGGAACCGCTCGCGCTGCGGGTGGGCCTGGGTCAGGCCGATCAAGTCGGGCACGACCTGGTCGTGGCGGCCCATGGCCAGCAGCATCTCGATGCGTTCTTCGAGCAGGGTCAGCCGCAGCTCAGCCGCGCGGAGCCGTTCCGCGGCGGCCCACGGGCCGGGCACCCGGGCCAGCGGGACATCGCGGTACAAGCCCAGCGCCGCGTCCAGCAGCCGGACCGCGCGGCCCAGCTCGCCCGCGGTACAGGCCTGGCGGGCCTGGGCGACGTGCTGGTCGAGCTGCCCGGTGTCCAGGTCGGCCAGGCCCAGCCGGAGCCGGAAGCCGGGGCCGCTGGCCGCCAGCGCCGGGCCAGCGGCGCGGTGCGGGCGGCACGGGGCCAGCGCCTGCCCAAGCCCAGCCAGGTGCCCGTGCAGCCAGTGCACCGCCGCCGCAGGCGGCTGCTCGCCCCATACCCCCGTGATGAGCTCGCGGACCGGGACCGGGTGCCCAGCCCGGGCGGCCAGCATGCCGAGCACGGCATGCCGCCGCGGCCCGTCGATCCGGAGTTCCCGTTGCCCCCGCCAGGCCCGTACCGGGCCGAGCAGTTCAAGCCTTAATGCGCCGCAGTCCCCGCCCACGTGTCTCCCCTGACTGAGCTGACTGGCCTGATCCCCGCACCCGGCGCGTGCGCCGCAGCGCGCCTCCCGTCGGCAACAGGCCTGCGGGCGGATGCTCCGCATCCGCCCGCTAGCCCCGCTCCCACTAACAGCACGTGCCCCTGGGCCAGCTGGTTCACCAGCCAGCCGAGGCAATCGCGGCAATTTTGGACAGCCACCGATCAGCGCGGGGGCCAGTCGATCCTGGCCCACACCACCCAGCCGGTCCGGGCGGTGCCGGCCACGCCGGACTCACTGGCCAGCGCGCCGATGATGTCGAGCCCATGCGGGCGCCCGTCCCGTTCTGCCTGACCCCACAGGCCGCCCCCATCGGTCACTTCGAGCCAGACGTACTCCCCGTCGTGCACTTCGGCCCGCACGGTGAACACCGCACCCAGCTGGCCGCTCGCCCTCCAACTCACCCGGTTCGGACGACGCGCCGCCCCCGGCGCGGTCCGCACCATGGACGGACAGGGTCATATCTAGCAGCGCGGAGGGCACCGATGCCAGAAGGGCTCGATCCGGTCGAGACCGGCCGAAAGCTGCATGAACACACCCATGAGCAAGAGGAGGAAGCAGGCCGGCGAGCGGCGGACAGCGAGGCGGACAAGAAGGCCAAACGCCACTCCCGCATCCTGCAAAGCGGCGAGGCGCTGCTGCTCGCGCTGGTCACCATCGCCGCCGCCTGGGCCGGCTACGCGGCGGCCAAGTGGGGCACCGCCTCCCGGGTCGAGATCGCCCAGTCATCCTCGCTGCGCAACCTGGCCACCCGGGCCGACCTCGAGGCGCTGACCACCCGGAACTTCGACTCCTCCACGTTCAACGCCTGGTTCACCGCCTACACGCTGGGCAACAAGCAGGCGGAAGCGGTCGCGATACGCCGGTTCCGGCCCGGCTTCCGGGTCGCGTTCGACGCCTGG
>DASXIN010000113.1:0-28428 GCA_036497945.1 Streptosporangiaceae bacterium
GTCTGCTGGCCGGGAGCGGGGGCGGCGAGCTCACGGGACAGCAGGGCGATGACGTCGTGCAGGGGGTCGTCGGCGGCTGCGGACAGCGGAAGGATCTGCGGAAGCGCTTCGACCAAACCCCGGCCGACGTCGCCCGAGAACCGGTATGCGCCGCACAGGAACACGCTCGCGCGACGATCGCCCGAGCGTTCATCGCCGACATGGCGTACCAGGAACTGTTCTGGCGACAGGCAGGCCCCGCCGGGTTGGTGAGCGATGTGGTGGTCGGAGCCGCCCCGGACGAGCGCCACGTCGCCGGGCGCGAGTTCGAGCGCGGCTTCCGGATCGTCAAGCCACAGCCACGCCCGTCCCTGGATAACGGCATGCAGCGTCAGCGGGATGGTGCCGGGCAGCCGCAGGCCCCACGGAGGCTGGGCCACCGAGCGGGCGAAGACCCCACCGGAAGCTCGAGCCCGGGCCAGGTGAGCCTGCAGAGCGTCCACGGTGTGAGCGTGTCACGTAAAGAATCAAGCGGCAAGAACATTGATTCACTCGAGAGTCGCTCACAGGATCGGGTCATGGCTAATGCACCGTCCGGCACACTCGTGCTCGCCGGGACCGGAAAGACCGGCTCCCGAGTCGCTGGCAAACTGACGAAGCTCGGCCTCCGCGTCCGCACCGCGGCACGCAACGGGGCTGATGTGCGCTTCGACTGGGACGACCCGGTCACTCACAGCGCCGCCCTGGTGGGCATTGACCGCGTCTACCTCGTAGCGCCGGTCATGAGAATGGACTTCGCCGGCCAGGTGTGCTTCCTGGATCTCGCGGAGGCCGCCGGCGTGCGTCACGTGACGTACCTCAGCGCGTTCGGCACCGGCCAGGCACTGCCGGAGGTCGCCCACCGGGCCGTGGAACTCGATCTCATGGGCCGCGGCGCCGTCACATACTCGATCCTGCGTCCTGCCTGGTTCATGCAGAATTTCAGCGAGACATTCCTCAGACCCATGGACGGCGTGATCACGGTGCCGACCGGTGACGGCGCCGAGGCCTTCGTCGACGCCGAGGACATCGCCACGGTCGCGGCCGCGACGTTCGCGAACCGCGGCGCCCATACCGGCGCTCAGTACGCGCCGACCGGCCCCCAGGCGCTCACCGTGAGCGCCGCCGCCGACATCATCGCCGGCGTTACCGGCCAGCCGACCAAGCACAACGACATCGACCGCGAGGCATGGATCGACGGCAGCGTCGCGGCCGGCGTGCCCGCCGAGTACGGCGGGACGCTCCGCAGGCTCACCAAGACCATCGCCTCCGGCCACGGCTCCCGGCCTAACCGCGACGTCCAGCACGTCACTGGAGTGCCGCCGGCCAGCTTCGCCGACTTCGCCCGGCGAACCGCACACGCCTGGGCCCGGCAGGGGCGTGATGACCACGATCAACGACCTCGACGACTTCAAGGCGCTGGAGCCGTTCTTCCGCATCATCGAGGAGGCGCTCGACGGCCTCGCAGATGGCGAGCACTTCTTCGACCTGCTGGCCGAAGACGTCGTTTTTGACTACATCATCACCGTTCCCGGCTACCCGCGGCACGTCGAGGGCCGCCAGGCCATCGCACAGCTATACCGCCCCTATGGCGACACGATCGTCTTGGATCGGTGCTACGACCTCGCCATCCATCACGACCGCAGTACCGGCGTCGTCGTGCTCGAGTACGCCTCGCAGGGCCGCGTCGTTGCGACCGGAAATCCATACGCCAACCGGTACATCTCGGTGCTCACGATCACGAATCGCAAGGTCAGTCGCTGGCGTGACTACCTCGACCCGCTGGCGGTTTTCGACGCCGTCGGCTGGCCTCCGCACTAGCGCCGCGCTGGGAGGTAGACCGTGCGCCCGTCCAGCCGGGCCTGGCGGGCGGCGGGCACCCGGGCCGCGGTGTGGGCCGGCATCCTGGCTTCCGCCTCGGCCCAGGTGACGAACTGGGCGTCGTCCAGTTCCTCTTTCTGCAGCCGGATGGTGGCCTGGCCGTCGATGGTGCCACCGTCGAACAGGTAGCTGAGCACCGCGCGTGGCCGGACTCCTTCGGCCGGGATCCAGTCCACCACCAGCAGGTCACCGGCGGGCAGGTCCAGGCCCAGCTCCTCGGCGATCTCCCGGGTGGCACCGTCGTGTGGCGCCTCGCCGTCCTCGACGATGCCGCCGGGGATGCCCCAGTGCGGCCGGTAGTTCGGCTTCACGATCAGCATCCGGTCCGCGGCGTCGGTAATCAGCATGCCGGCCGACACGTAGACGGTGGGCAGGCTCGCGTACCAGTCAGCCGGGCTCAGCGATGAGGGCACGCCCGCACGCTACCCCGGCCCGGCGCAGCGCGCCCTCGGCGGGGTCACCCAGCGCGGCCAGATGCGCACCGACCCGGACCGGGACCGGGACCAGGTGGCCGTGGATCAGGTGCGGCTGGCCGAGCGCGGCGGCGATCCGGCAGCGCAGCGCGTCCAGCGCGTCCCCGCTGATCCGCGGGGCGACCACGGCGAACTTGCCACCGCCCAGCCGGGCCACCGTGTCATTCGTCCGGACCTGCGTCCTGAGCCGGTGCCCGATGGTGAGCAGCACCTCGTCACCCGCGCCGTGGCCATAGCTGTCGTTGATGACCGGGAGCTCGGCCACGTCCAGGTACACCAGGCCCACCCTGAGACTGGCCGCCAGACCATGGTGGCCGGCCAGCGCCGCGCTCAGCCGGGTGCGCAGCAGGCCGCGGTTGGCCAGGCCGGTGAGCGGGTCGGCCGCGGCCCGGCCGGCCAGTTCCTGCTCGGCCAGCCGCCGCCGGGTGATGTTCACATGCGCGGCCACCGCGCCGGTCTTGTCCCCGGGCAGCGGGGTGATGCGGAGCAGGAACCAGCGGTCCACCGCCGGCGACGGGCAGGCGTACTCGACTTCCCGGTACACCGCCGCGCCATCCAGCACGGCCCGCAGCGCGGCGGCCGCGGCCGCGGCGTCCGCGCAGCCCTCCGCGGCGCTCCGCTGGCACAACTCGAGGTAGTTCATCCCCACCCCGGTGGCCCCGGTCCGGCCGCCGTTGTCCACTGCGAACATCTGCCAGGCCCGGTTCACCGCCAGGATGTCCCCGGAGTGGTCCAGCACAGCCGTCGAGTCAGGAAGCGCGTCGAGCAGGGCCCGGGCGAGCCCGTCGCTCCCCATCACGACCTCCTAGCCAGACGACCGACGGGAGGCAGCCACAACGTCGGCTACCAGCAGCGATCCTAACCCGGGGGTGTGCAGAGCCGGCTAACGGCGGTGCCGGGCGGCTGCCCGCGGCGGGGCGGGGACAAACTCCGTGTCGTCCACGTCAACCCGGGTTACCGCCAGGTAGGCCACGAAGCCGATGATCACCGCGGTGAGGTACAGCGCGACTTGGCCGCGGCCCAGGCCCAGCCCGCCGAAGCTGTGCGCCACGCCCATCCAGTCCGCGTACGAGGCGCCGAGCGGCCGGGTCAGCACGTAGGCGGTCCAGAACGCGAGCACGGCGTTCAGCCGGAACTTCCACCACGCGATGGCCGGGATCAGGATGGCCACGGTGAACATGACCCCGGAGGCCAGGAAGCCCAGCCCGAGCGTGGTCGCGGTCAGGTCGCCGACCGCGGTGCCCAACGCGAACGTGGCGCACACCGTGGCCCAGTAGAAGAACTCCCGGCGCCGGGTGCAGATGCTGTGGATGGACAGCGTGCCCTCGGTCAGATACCAGGCGACGAACACGACGACCAGGCAGAGCGCGAAGAACGCGCTGGACACCGCGTACGGGATGCCCAGCTTGATGTGCAGCCCGTCGGCGCACAGCGTGCCGAACACGGCGACCATGGACACCGCGAACCAGTAGATCCAGGCGTTGTACCGGCGGGCCCGGAACTGCAGCACCAAGGCGAGCACGAATAGCGTGATGCCCACCACCCCGGCCAGCACCGGGCTGTACCGCAGGGCCATGAAATCGGCGAACGCCTCGCCCATGGCGGTGGTCAGGATCTTGACGATCCAGAACAACACCGTAATCCGCGGAACCTTGCTGAACCTGTATTGTGCCGGCGCGGTCAACCCGCGTTGCCGGATCTCACGCGTGGCCACCGCGACAGGATGCCATACCTAGCTGAACCGCCTTGCCTGCCTTTGCCACAACATTTGCCATCCCTGGGGAAACGCAGGTTGTCCTCCAGGAATGGCAGCCAGCCGCGCAGATCAGGTACCGGGAACGTGGCCCCGGATGTAGATCGGCGTGCCCTTGGTCTCGTTGACGTAGACCAGCTTGTGGAAGAAGTTGGCGATGAACATCGGGATCCGCACGCAGCCGTGCGAGACCGCCTGCAGCGGAACCGGGACGTCGCCGTGGATCGCGTACGACCCGCCGATGAAGAACACCGGGTTGTACATCGTCCCCAGCGGGACCTTGACCCAGCCCGGCGCGAACCAGTGCGCCCGGTAGTTGCCGTCCGGGGTGATGGCCGGGCCGCAGGTCGCCTTGGGGTCGCCCGGGCACGGGTAGTAGTAGCCGCCGCCGGGTGAGATGTGGCTGATCAGCTCGGGCACGTTGTGCCTGTACAGCACCAGGTAGCCGAGGGACAGGTGCACCTCGACCCGCCAGCTGCCGCCCTTCGGCACCAGCACCAACGGCTGCCGCGGGTGCACCAGCGCCCGCTTCATGGCCCCGGTGACGCTATTCGGGGCGACCGAGGTCTGGACGCCCTGGGCCTCCTTGAACGCCCAGACGGCTTCCTCGGTGTTCGCGCCGTACTGGCCGTCCGGCCTGCCCGAGTAGTAGTGCAGGTAGTTCAGCCGCTCCTGCAGCCGCTTCACGGCGGCGCCACGCGACCCTGGGCCCAGCGTGCCCTTGGGCGGCACGTAGGTCGCACCGACCGCCAGCCCGCGGTTTGCGGCCGGCCCAGTCACCGCCGCACCCGCTGACCCTGCCTGACTGAGCAGCCCTCCACCCAGCGCGGCCACCGCGCTAAGAGCCGCCAGCCATCCCCGCACCGTTCGCCTCATCCACGGCTCCTTCAGACACTTCATTCCCTTATGGCAAATGTTGACCACTTCTCAAGACGTCTAATCCTCAGCGCAGGTTGGCCACAGACCGGTAACAGCTGGGGTTTCTGCGGCTCCCGGGCCGGACACGCATGCTGCCACATCCGGCCCCTACGCTGGTGGTCCCGCGCCGGCCGGCACCGGGTAGCATGCCGGTCGTGCGCACCTCGCGCTGGCAGGACTGGCCGGCCGCCCGGCTGCTGGCCGCCAAACAGCAGGCCGGCACCCGGATCAGCGTGGTCATCCCGGCCCGGAACGAGCAGCGCACGGTGGGCCGGGTGGTCAGCACCCTGCGCCAGGCCCTGGTCACTGAGCTGCCGCTGGTGGACGAGATCGTGGTGCTGGACTCCGACTCCACCGACGACACCGGCAGCGTAGCCAGCCGGGCCGGGGCCACCGTGCACCGGGCCAAGGATGTCGCGCCCGAGCTGGGCACGTTCCCCGGCAAAGGCGAGGCGCTCTGGAAGTCGCTCCTGGTCACCTGCGGCGACCTGCTGGTCTTCGTGGACGCGGACCTGACCCGGTGGGGCCCGCACTTCGTCACCGGCCTGCTCGGCCCGCTGTTCGCCGATCCCCAGGTACGCCTGGTCAAGGGGTTCTACGAACGGGTCCGCACCGCGGACGACGGCTCCACCTCGACCGAGGGGGGCCGGGTCACCGAGCTGATCGCCCGCCCGCTGCTCAGCCTGTGGTGGCCCGAGCTGGCCGGCGTGGTCCAGCCGCTGGCGGGAGAGTGGGCGGCCCGGCGCGGCCTGATGGAGTCGCTCAGCATCCCGGTCGGCTACGGGGTCGAGCTGTCCACCCTGCTGGACACCGCGGCCCGCTACGGCCTGGACGCGCTGGCCCAGGTGGACCTGGGCTCCCGGGCGCACAAGCACCAGGCCGACCACGACCTGGCCGTGATGGCCGCGGAACTGCTGGTGGTGGCCGAGGCCCGGCGCGACCCACCGGCCGCGCCCCCGGCGGACGCGACGCTGCGCCAGTTCGTCCGGGAGAACGGCGCGGCCCGGCCGCGCTTCCGTCCCATCCCGACCCGCGAGCGCCCGCCGCTGGTGACCGTCCGGGGCGCCGCGACCGGCCCGGACCGGCCGGCGACCTAGCATGCCCAACGCCAGTCCCCCGCGCGAGCTGCACCTCGGCTCGCAGACCTACCCGGCGCACCAGCGCCTGATCATGGCCATCGTCAACCGGACCCCGGACTCGTTCTATGACAAGGGCGCGACCTGGGCCGAGGCCGCGGCGCTGGACCGGGTGCACCAGGTGGTCGCGGACGGGGCGGACATCCTGGACGTCGGCGGGGTGGCCGCCGCCCCGGGCGCCCCGGTGGACGTGGCCGAGGAGATCCGCCGCACCGTGCCGTTCGTGGCCGCCGTCCGGGCCGCCTACCCGGACCTGGTGATCAGCGTGGACACCTGGCGGCACGAGGTGGCCCGGGCCGCCTGCCAGGCCGGCGCCGACTTGCTGAACGACACCTGGGGCGGCCAGGATCCCGAGCTGCCCGGAGTCGCCGCGGAATTCGGGGCTGGCCTGATCTGCGCGCACGCCGGCCAGCAGGCGCCGCGGACCCGGCCGTTCCGGGTGGCCTATGACGACGTGCTGGCCGATGTGCTGGACCACACCCTGGGCCTGGCCGCCCGGGCCGTGGCGGCCGGGGTGGACCCGGCCCGGATCCTGATCGACCCGGCGCATGACTTCGGCAAGAACACCTGGCAGTCGCTGGAGGTGACCCGCCGGCTGGGCGAGATGACCGGCACCGGCTGGCCGGTGCTGGTGTCGCTGTCCAACAAGGACTTCGTCGGCGAGACGCTGGACCAGCCGCCCGCCGGGCGGCTGACCGGGACGCTGGCCACCACGGCGATCTGCGCCTGGCTGGGCGCCCGGGTGTTCCGGGTGCACCAGGTCCAGGAGACCGGCCAGGTGCTCCGCATGGTCTCGGCCATCCAGGGCGAGCAGCCGCCGGCCCGCACCGTCCGCGGACTGGCCTGAGTGATCACCGCCGCCGCCCTCTGCCCATGGCCGCCGCTGCTGGTCCGCGAGCTGACCGGCGCCGACCCGGTCCTCCCCGAGCTTCGCGACGCGTGCGCGGCCGCGGTCGCCGCGCTGCTTACCGACGGCCCCGACCTGGTCGCCGTCGTCGCCCCCGGCCCGGCCACCACCACCTGGCCGGCCGACGGCCGCTTCAACGTCGCCGCCTTCGGCGGCCACCCCGCCAGCCCCGTATCCGACATATGTAGCCCGGACACCGGCGAACCCGTATCCGACATATGTAGCCCGGGCACCGGCGAACCCGTATCCGACATATGTAGCCCGGCAGCAGGCACTGGCGTTGGGTATGGCAGGCCGGCGCTGCCACCGGCTGCCGGGATCGGGGCCTACCTGCTGGACCAGGCGGGCTACCCGGGGCCGCGGGTGATCTGGACGGTGAGCGAGGACGAGACGCCGGCCGGCTGCCGGAAGCTGGGCGCGGGCCTGGCCGCGACGAGCCAGCGGACCGCGCTGCTGGTGCTCGGCGACGGCAGCGCCCGGCGCGGCCCGAAAGCCCCCGGCGCGTTCGACCCGCGGGCCGCCGCGTTCGACGCGTCGGTGGAACGGGCCGTCCGGGCGGCCGACCTGGACACCCTGCTGGCCATCGACCCGGCGCTGGCCCGCGACCTGATGGCTACCGGCCGTCCGGCCTGGCAGGTCCTCGCGGGCGCGCTGGCCGGGACAGCCCCGGCCACGCACGTCCGGTACGCCGATGACCCGTTCGGCGTGCGCTACCTGGTGGCCAGCCTGGTGCCGTCACTCCCCTGGGATCGCGGCTGCCGCTGACCCGCGGGTGACCCCGCCGCCCCCGGTCAGCCGGGCGGCGATGACCACCGGGATCACGGTGAGCAGCAGCACCCCGACCACCACCACGTTCACCTCGGGCAGTTGCTGGCCCAGCCGGATCGCGCCGAAGATCCACAGCGGCAGCGTGTTCTGCGCGCCCGCAGTGAACGTGGTCACGATCACCTCGTCGAAGGACAGCGCGAAGGCGAGCAGCGCGCCGGACAGCAGCGCCGTGGACAGCATCGGCAGGCTCACCGTGCGGAACGCGAACCACCCGTGCGCGCCCAGGTCAGCCGAGGCCTCGTACATCGAGCCGGACATCCGGCGCAGCCGGGCCAGCACGTTGTTGTAGACCACCACGATGCAGAACGTGGCGTGCCCGATGATGATGGTCAGCAGCGACAGGTCGATCCCGGCGAAGTTGAACGCCGAGTTCAGCGCGATGCCGGTGATGATCCCGGGCAGCGCCAGCGGCAGCACCAGCAGCAGCGATACTGACTCCCGGCCGAAGAACCGGAACCGGTGCACCCCGAACGCCGCCGCCGAGCCGAGCAGCAGCGCGATCACCGTCGCCACCACCGCGGCCTTCAGCGACAGCACCAGGGCCGCCCGGACCTGCGGGTCATGCCAGGCCACTGAGAACCATTTCGTGCTGAACCCCTGAATCGGCCAGGTCTGGATGACCGACGAGTTGAACGCGTAGACGCAGATGATCACGATCGGCACGAACAGGAACAGCAGTACCCCGCCGACCCAGATGCGCAGCCCGATGCGGGCCAGCCGCCCCTCCATCACAGCGACTCGAACGCGCCGAGGAGCCGCGCGCCGAGCAGGTAGACGATCATGATCACGATGGGCACTGTGGCCAGGGCCGCCGCGAACGGCAGGTTGTTCGCCGTGCCCAGGTTCGAGTAGATGACGTTGCCGATGAAGTTGGAGTTCGCCCCGCCGATCAGCAGCGGGGTGATGAAGTCACCCAGGGTCAGCGAGAACGTGAAGATCGAGCCGGCCACCACGCCGGGCAGCGCCAGCGGCAGCAGCACGCTGCGCAGCGTCCGCCAGTTCCGCGCGCCCAGGTCACCGGACGCCTCGATCAGCGAGTCCGGGATCCGCTCCAGCGCGGCGTACACCGGGACGATCATGAACGGCAGCCAGATGTAGGAGAACACCAGCCACAGCGCCGTGTTCGTGTACCCGATGTTCACCGCCCCGACGCCGATCTTGGTGAAGAACCAGCTGAGCGTGCCGCCCTTCTGCAGGATCACGATCCACGCGTAGACCCGGGCCAGGTAGCTGGCCCACAGCGGCAGCAGCACCGCGGTGAACAGCAGCTGGCGGCCGCGCGGGGTGGCGACCCGGGCCATGTAGTAGGCGAACGGGAAGGCCAGCACCGCGTCGGTCACCGTGACCAGCGCGGCCATCCCGACGGTGCGGCCGATGATGGTCAGGTAGGTGCTGGTGAAGATCTGCTGGAAGTTGGCCAGCGTCCAGCTGTGCACCAGGTTGTTGGTGAACGGGTTGACGGTCCAGAACGCCGTGATCAGCATGACCACCAGCGAGGCCAGGTAGATGACCAGGAACCAGGCCAGCGGCGGGCTGAGCGTCAGGGTGGCCCGCAGCCACGACCGGCGCCACAGCGCGGCGGAGAGCCGGGCCGATCCAGTGCTGGATACGGCCCGGTCCTCCCGGACGGCAGTCGAGGTCATCCGGTGATCTGCGTCCAGGCACTCACCCACTGCTGGAACGGCACGCAGTCGTTCTTGCCATTACCGCACTGGGCCAGCGGCGTCTTCCAGAACTTGATCGTGTTGAAGTAGGACTCCGGCGCGTTCGCGTGGTAGGCCGCGCACGAGCCCTTCTGGATGCTGTCCATGATCGGGCAGGCCAGCTTGTTGGCCGGGGTCTCGCCGAAGTACACCGCCTCCTGGGCCTGCACCTTGGGCGTGGTGACCCACTGCATCCACTTGTACGCGCAGTTCGGGTGCGGCGCATTGGTAGCCAGCATCCAGGTGTCTGCCCACCCGGTCGCGCCCTGGGCCGGGATGATGCCCGCGACCTTCTGCCCGTTCGCGTTCAGCGTGTTGGCCTGGTACGGCCAGGCCGCGCCGACCACCGTGGTGCCGCTGGAGAACAGCGAGATCTCCTGCGAGGCCAGGTCCCAGTACTTCTTGATCAGCGGGTGCTGCTGCTTGAGCAGGGCCACGGTCGCGTTGAATTGCGGCTGGGTCAGCTCGTACGGGTCGGTAATGCCCAGGCTGGGCGTGGTCTTGGACAGGTACAGCGCGGCGTCCGCGATCTGGATCGGGTTGTTCGGCACGGTGATCTGGCCGGAGTACTTCTTGTTGTAGAGCACCGACCAGGAGTCCGGCGCCGCGGTGAACGCCTTCTTCGAGTAGAGCAGCACGTTCGGCCCGAACTCATAGGACACGCCATAGTGCTTGCCGCCGATGGTGTTGAACGGCGGGGCCTGGAGGAACGGGTGGAAGTCCTTCCAGGACGGCATCAGGTTGATGTTGATCGGCTTCACGTCGCCGCCGTAGATCAGCCGCAGGTCGGCGTCGCCGGACGCGGAGACCAAGTCGTACTGGCCGCCGCCGCCGTTCGCCATCAGCGACACCATCTCGCTGGACGACCCGGCGTACTTGACGCTCACCTGGCAGCCGGTGGCCTTCTGGAACGGGTTGACCCATTGCGGCTGGGCGTACCCCTCCCAGGCGATCAGGTTCAGCTTGCCCTCGGTCTTGCCGACCGACGACGGCACGGCCGTGCCCGCTTGCGGTGGGGTCAGGCCGGCCGTCGCTCCCCCGCCCGAACTGCCGCCGCTGCTGCTGCCGCTGCTGCTCGACGTGCCGCCAGAAGACCCGCAGCCGGCCACCAGCACCAGGGCGGACAGCGCCGTGAGCAGCGCGCCACCCAGCGTCCATCTCCTCATGATCGTTCCTTCCCCTCCGCGGGCTCCGGCGCGGCCTGGCCCGTGATTTCGTAAGTCTGGTCGTCCCGCCAGGCGACCTTGATCGTGGTGCCCCGGGCACCGAGTGCGTCGGCCGCGGCGCCGTCCAGGTTCTGCCGGACCGCGGTGAGCCGGCTTCCGTCGGTCAGTTCCACCAGGTAGCGGGTCATCATGCCGAGATAGACGACGTCCTCGATGCGGCCTTCCTCGACGTGGCTGCCGGCCGGCGCTGGCGCGCCCTCGGCCAGCAGCCGGATCTTCTCCGGCCGGATGGTGAAGTGCCGGCCGTCGCGTTCCAGCAGGTTGGAGATGCCGATGAAGCCAGCCACGAAATCGGTGGCCGGCTGCTCGTACACCTCGACCGGCGTGCCCAGCTGCTCGATGTGCCCCTGGTTGAACACGGCCAGCCGGTCGCTCATGGTGAGCGCCTCTTCCTGGTCGTGCGTGACGTAGACGAACGTGATGCCGACCTCGCGCTGGATCCGCTTGAGCTCGAGTTGCATCTCCTGGCGCAGCTTGGCGTCCAGCGCCCCGAGCGGCTCGTCGAGCAGCAGCACCTCGGGCTGGTTGACCAGCGCCCGGGCCAGCGCGACGCGCTGCCGCTGGCCGCCGGAGAGCTGGACCGGTTTGCGGCCGGACAGCCCGGACAGCCGCACGATGTCCAGCGCGGCCTCGGCCCGGCGCTGCCGTTCCGCCTTGCCGACCCGCCTGACCCGCAGCCCGTAAGCCACGTTGTCCAGCACGTTCATGTGCGGGAACAGCGCGTAGTCCTGGAACACGGTGTTCACGTCGCGGGCGTACGGCGGCTGCCGGGTCACGTCCTGGCCGGCCAGCTCGACCCGGCCGGAGTCGGGCCGCTCGAACCCGGCGATCAGCCGGAGCAACGTGGTCTTGCCCGAGCCGGACGGGCCGAGCATGGTGAAGAACTCACCCTCGGCGATCTCCAGGTCCACCCCGGCCACCGCGGTGACCGGCCCGAACGATTTGTGCAGCCCACTGAGCCGGACGGCCGCCTGAGCATCGGCCGCGGCCGGTGCGGCCGATCCGAGCAGCGCCGCTTCATCGTGCATGTCCGCTGCCATCCCCTGTGCTGCGGCGATCGTTTCCTGAACATACAGCTATAGAGGATTAGCCTGTCAAGGCCCAGACATACGACTGGATCCGTGCCGTGACCAGCCCGTAGCCACGGATTCCGCAGAGGCGGCATTCCGCCTCTTAGATCATCGCCCGCTGGGTACGGACCGGCACGTGAACGCAGTTCAGCGGCTGGTCAACTGGGTGGACCGGGTCCAGCAGGGCCGGACCTGGCTGGCGTTCCCGGTCGCCGTGTGGAAGAAGTTCGGTGACGACCAGGCCGGCAACCTGGCCGCGCTGATCGCCTACTACGGTTTCGCCGCGCTGTTCCCGCTGCTGCTGGTACTGGTCACCGTGCTGGACATCGTGCTGCGCAGCAACCCCGCGCTGAAAGAAAAGGTGCTCGACTCCGCGTTCGGCCAGTTCCCGGTGATCGGCCCACAGCTGCAGAACAACGTGCACGGGCTGAATGAGACCGGCCCGGCCCTGGTCATCGGCATCGTCCTGACCTTCCTCGGCGCGCGCGGCGTGGCCAGCGCCGCGCAGAACGCGCTGAACACAGTGTGGGGCGTGCCCATGTTCCGCCGACCCGGGTTCCCCTGGTCCATGCTGCGGGACATCGCGCTGATCCTGGCCGTGGGCATCGGCCTGCTGGCCACCACGCTGCTGTCCGGGGTGGCAGCCAGTGCGGCCAAGTCCCTCGGCGTGGGCGGCCAGGCGGCCGCGATCGTGGTGTCGCTGGTGCTGAACATCGGCGTGTTCTGGTACGGCTTCCGGCTGGCCACCGCGAAGGAGATAGGCACCCGGGAGATGCTGCCCGGCGCGGTGCTGGCCGGCATCGTGTGGCAGATCCTCCAGCTGCTCGGCACGTTCCTGGTCGCGCACACGCTGGCCAGGGCCTCGTCGCTGTACGGCGTGTTCGGCATCGTGCTCGGCCTGCTCGCCTGGCTCTACCTGCAGGCGCAGTTCACGCTGTACGCGGTGGAAGCGAATGTGGTCGCGGCCCGGCGGCTGTGGCCGCGCAGCCTGGCCCCGCCGCCGCTCACCACGGAGGATCAGCGCGCCCTGGACATGTACGCCAAGAGCCAGGAGCGCCGGCCGGAGCAGGACATCCAGAGCACCTTCAGGCCGGACGAGCCAGCCGAGGCAGCGCAGCCGGCCCAGCCGAGCCCGCCAGCCCAGCCGAGTCCCCCGGCCCAACCAAGTCCCCCGGCCCAGCCGAGCCGGCCGGGGCAGTCCTAGCTGCTACGGCTGCCGCCAGAGCAGCACGCCGCCGGCCCGCACCGGCGCCCGCCCGGTGAGCTGCCGGACCAGCCGGACCAGGGCCGGGCTGGTGCCCGGGCCGGCCACGATCGCGCTGGCCCGCCAGTACGCCATGTCCCGCTCAAACTGGGCGCGCAGCGCCGGGGTGACCTGCGGCGCCGGCAAGCCCTGCTGGACCTGAATGAACGTGCTGGCCGTCGGGACCGGCCCGGCACCCTCCATGAACGCCTGCCCGCCCGGCGCCGGGCCGATGAAATAGCCGCCCGGCATCTGGAACGCCATGTCCGCGGCGGCCTGCCAGGCCAGCGGCTGGGTCTGGGTGGCCGTCGGGTACGGCAGGACGACCACGGTGCGGCCGGCCGGCTGCCAGCGGGTACTGGCGTTGAAGAAGGGCGGGATTTTGCTGGCCGGGGTGACTGGGTAGGGCCGCGCCGCCAGCGGCGCCAGGCACACCACGGCCAGCAGCACCGCCAGCACCCGGCCGCCCATCCCCCAGTGCCCGCCCAGCCAGTCCAGCCCGAGCGCGAGCAGCCCGCCCGCGGCCAGCGCCACCACGAACGCGAACCGGTCGGGCAGCGCGGAGCCGAAGATGGGCCAGTGCTCGGCGATCCCCCAGGGCAGCCGGACCGCGGTCAGCCGGCCGTTCACCAGCAGCGGGCTGCCCAGCGAGAACAGCGCGAAGACCAGGCCGGTGCCGAGCAGCAGCCGGGCGGCCAGCTCGGTGATCCGGAGCAGCCCGGTGAGCAGCGCGGCCAGCAGCAGCGGCACGCCCAGGTAGGCCAGGTACTCGGCGGGGCCGCCGCCGTAGTGCGCGGCGAACGCCGAGCTGGCCGGGGTGGACAGCCAGAACCGGTGCGCCGGGACGATGAACCCACGCAGGTCGGCTTCGAAGAAGGAGAGCGTGAACGGGCTGCCGTGCTGGTGCAGCGGCCCGAACAGCTGCAGCCACAGCGGCCCGGCGCAGATCACCAGGAACACCCCGGCCGCGACCGCGCCGCCGCGGGCCAGCCGGCCCAGCCCGGCCCGGCTGACCGTGCCCGGCGCGGTGAGCAGCAGCAGCGCGCCACACACCACGACGACCAGGGCGGTCTGGAACAGGATCTCCTCCGAGATGAACAGCTGCGCGGCGGCGGCCAGGCCGAGCCCCAGCCCGCCGGTCAGCGGCGCCCGCCGGCCGGTAGCCAGGTCGAGCACGAGCAGCAGCATGACCGGCATCAGGCCGATCAGCACCAGGTCCAGATGGCCCAGCCCGGCGGCCAGCACGGCCGGCGAGAAGCCGAACACCAGCCCGCCGGCCGCGGCCGCCCAGTCGCTGGCCACGAACCGGCGCAGCAGCGCGAACGCGCACACCGGCCCGGCGGCCAGCCCCAGCACGAACAGCGTGTTGTAGGCGGCCAGTGGGCCGGCCAGCCCGGTGACCGGGGTCATGATCAGGGCCGGCACCAGCAGCGGGGTGTTCCACATCCCGTTGACCCCGGCCGGCGCGTTCATCGTGGCGAACAGCAGCGGATCGTGGCCGTGCCACACGGCCCACGGCCCATGCACCAGGTACCACTCGAACAGCCGGACGTCGTCCGGGTTCCCGGCGATCATGCGCTGCCCGAAGCCGCCGATCTGGTGCCAGGTCAGGTACAGCGAGATGAGCACGGACACCGCCGTCACCCCGGCATAAGCCCGCAGCACCGGGTGGCTGACCCAGCCGGCCGGCCGGCGTCGCGCGGCAGGCTCAGTCGCCGGGGCGAGAATGTCCGGGCTGTCCACGCCCCTAGTGTGCCGTGCCGGCCGACTCCCCAGCCGCCTGCTGGCGGAGGCGCTCGCGCTGCGGGCGCACCGTGTACTTCGGGTCGCGGGCCGAGGCACGGCCCGCCTCGAAGATGCCGAACCTGGTCAGCGCGGACGAGGCGACCAGCGCCGCGCCGGACAGCGCGGTGGTCAGCCGCTGGCCCGCGCCCGGCCGCATTCCGCCGGACAGCACCGCCCCGGCCAGCCCGGCCGCGGTCAGCACCTCGGCCGTCTCCATCAGCTGCCCCGGCCGCCCGGTGTGATACGGCTCGGCGGTTTCCCCCAGCCGGCGCATCAGCAGGCTCTTCGCGGTCAGCTCGGTGGCCGCGCCGAGCACCGCGAACCGGACCGCCTGCCCGGCCTGCTCGGCGGGTGCGGCGATCATGCCGAAGCCGCCCGCCGCGGAGGCGGCCGAGCCGGCGAACAGGTACGGCATCTCCCGGTGTGCCTCATGCCAGGCGGGCACGGCCGTGTCGCAGATCAGTGCGGCGGTGTAGGTGCAGATGGCGGGCCAGAGCGCGGTCGCGGCGGCGGTGGCGGCCGCGCCGATCCGCGGCGCCCGGCCGGTCACCGCGCTGGCCGCCGCGACCGTGGCCGCCCCGCCGAATCCGGTGAGCAGCCAGGAGCCCACGCTCATCGGCGAGGTGACCTTGGCCACCCGGAGCATGTTCAGGAAGCGCTCCGGCCGGCCGAGGTCGGCCACCAGGGCGGCCCCGGACAGCCCGATCGCCCCGGTCGCGCACACCTTTGACGCCCGGGCCAGCTCATTCCGGCCAGTCGCCTGCGCGAACCCGGCCAGCACCGACGAGGCGCCTGCTAGCCCGCCGAAGAACAGGTAGCCGGCCACGTCCCGCGAGCGCCACGGCGGCTCCTTGATGATCGGCTTGCCGTAGTAGGAGTCCGGCTGGGCCCGCGGCACCACAAGCTGCTCGCCGCCGCGCCCGCCGCGGCGCCGCTGCCCATCAGGCCGCTGCCCATCAGACTGCTGGCCGTCACGCTGCCGCCGGTCCCGCTCATGCTGGCCCCGGCCGTGCACGCCGAACCGGTCCCGGGCCCAGGTCATGGCCACAGATTCCGGCCCAGGGCGGTGGCCAGCCCGCCGACCAGCAGGCCCCCGGCCGCGGTGGCCACGTGCCGCCACATCCGCGGCAGGTCCCGGGTGGTGACCACCGGATCCGGCGGCAGCCCGTACACCTCCGGCTCATCCAGCAGCAGGAAGAACGCCCCTGCCCCGCCGATGCCGTCGGCCGGGTCATCCAGGTACAGCCGGGCGCCGGACTCGCCCGCCTGCTGCAGCTCCTCGACCCGCAGCTGGGCCCGCTCCCGCAGCTCGTCCACCGGGCCGAACTGGATCGACTGGGTCGGGCAGGCCTTGGCGCAGGCCGGCTCGAGGCCGTCCCCGATCCGGTCGTAGCAGAGCGTGCACTTCCAGGCCCGGCCGTCCCCCTCGCGCCGCTCGATGACGCCGAACGGGCAGGCCGCGACGCAGTACCCGCAGCCGTTGCAGATGTCCGACTGGACCACCACGGTGCCGAACTCGGTGCGCATCAGCGCCCCAGTCGGGCAGACATCCAGGCACGCCGATTCGGTGCAGTGCTTGCACACGTTGCTGGACATCAGCCAGCGGGAACCGTCGGCGCCGCCGTCGGCAATGTCCCCAGGCCGCTCGATCTGCTCGATGAACGCGACGTGCCGCCAGGTCGAGGCGCCCAGCCCGCCGGTGTTGTCGTAGGACATCCCGGTCAGCGTCAGCCCGTCCTCCGGCACCTCGTTCCACGTCTTGCAGGCCACCTCGCATGCCTTGCAGCCGATGCACACCGAGGTGTCGGTGAAGAAGCCCATCCGCGCCGGGTGCTCGCCGTACCCGGCGTACCCGGCGGGATCGAGTTGTGCGCTCATCTCACACCTGGGTCCCTGTCTCGTCGGTGATGCCCGCCCGCTGCTGGTAGGACCGGACCAGGTCGCGCAGCTCCGGCCCGCGCGGCCGGCGGCCGGGCTGAATGTCCACCGCCATCGCCTTGACCTCCTGGATGTGCACGTTCGGGTCCAGGGCCAGATGGGACAGCTCGTTGGCCGGGTCGCCGGTGGTCAGCCCGTTCGGTCCCCAGTGCCAGGGCAGCCCGATCTGGTGCAAAGTCCGGCCGCCGGCCTGCAGCGGCTTCATCCGCCGGGTGACCAGCACCCGCGCCTCGATAGCGCTGCGCGCGGTGATGATGGTGGCCCAGCCGAGGTGCTCCAGGCCGCGCTCGGCGGCCACTTCCGGGGACACCTCGCAGAACATGGCGGGCTGCAACTCGGCCAGGTAGGGCAGGAACCGGGACATCCCGCCCGCCGTGTGATGCTCGGTCAGCCGGTACGTGGTGGTCACGTACGGGAACACCTGCGCTCCCGGCTCATCACCGCTGGGCTGGAACAGGTCCTGCGGGTCGGCGATGATCTCGCGCACCGGGTTGTGCTGCTGCCGGTAGAAGGCGTTCGACAGCGGAGACTCTTGCGGTTCGTAGTGCGCCGGCAGCGGGCCGTCCAGCAGCCCGGCCGGGGCGAACAGCCAGGCCTTGCCGTCGTCCTGCATGATAAACGGGTCAGTGCCGGAGATCGCGGCCACCCCGTGCGCGCCGGGCGGCGGCCGGTAGGACGGCGGCCGGTCGGCCACGAAGTCGGGGACATCGTGCCCGGTCCACTTACCCTGCTTCTCGTCCCACCAGACATACGCCTTGCGCTCGCTCCACGGGTTGCCGTCCGGGTCGGCCGAGGCCCGGTTGTACAGGATCCGCCGGTTGGCCGGCCAGGCCCAGCCCCACTCGGGAGCGACCCAGCTCTGCTCCTGGCCGGGCTTGCGCCGTGCCGCCTGGTTCACCCCGTCGGCGCGTACCCCGCAGTAGATCCAGCAGCCGCAAGTGGTCGACCCGTCGGATTTCAGCTGGGTGTATCCAGACAGTGGTTTCCCGTCCGCATCCCAGCCGTTGACCTCGGCCAGTACCGCGTCGGCCGACGGCTCATCCTGGCTGCCCTCGGTCGGGTAGTCCCAGGTCAAGTCCAGCACCGGCCGGTCCATCTCGGCGGTGGAGCCGGCCAGCTTGGCCCGGATCCGGCGGCCCAGATGGTAGGTGAACCACAGGTCGCTGCGCGCGTCCCCAGCTGGCTCGACCGCGATCTGGTGCCACTGCAGCATCCGCTGGGTGTTGGTGAAGCTGCCATTCTTCTCGGTGTGCGCCGCGGCCGGCAGGAAGAACACCTCGGTCTTGATGTCCTCGGTGCGCATCTCGCCGGTCTCGATCTCCGCGCCGTTCTTCCAGAACGTGGCGCTCTCGATCATCACCAGGTCGCGGACCACCAGCCAGTCCAGGTTGGCCAGGCCCATCCGCTGCATCCGCGCGTTGGCCGAGCCGACCGCCGGGTTCTGCCCGAGCAGGAAGTAGCCCTTGCAGATCCCCTCGATCTGCGCCTTGACCGTCGCGTAGGTGCCGTGGTCGCCGGTCACCCGGGGCAGGTAGTCGTAGCAGAAGTCGTTGTCCGCGGTGGCCACGCCGCCCCAGTACGCCTTGAGCAGGCTGACCATGTAGTCCGAGGTGTTGGCCCAGAACCCGTTCTGCACTTTCTCGGCCTCGACATAGGCTGCCAGGCTGTCCTCCCGGTCGCGGTGCGCGAACGGCATCGGCAGGTAGCCGGGCAGCAGGTCGAACAGGGTCGGGATGTCGGTCGAACCCTGGATGGACGCGTGCCCGCGCAGCGCCAGGATGCCGCCGCCGGGCCGGCCCATGTTGCCGAGCAGCGACTGCAGGATGGCCGCGGTGCGGATGTACTGCACACCCACGGTGTGCTGGGTCCAGCCCAGGCTGTACACGAACGCGGTGGTCCGGTCCCGGCCCGAGTTCTCCGTGATCAGCCGGGCCACCTCGCGGAATTGCTCCGCGGGGACGCCCGCGACTTCGGCCACCAGTTCCGGTGTGTACCGGGCGAAGTGCCGCTTGAGGATCTGGAACACGCACCGCGGGTGCTGCAGTGTGGGATCGGTGTCCGGGGCCGGGTGCGCCGCGGCGCCGCTCGACCCGTGCTTCTCGCCGCGGGCCGCCGCTCGCATCTCCCGCTGCTGGTACGGTTTCAGGCCGCGGGCGCCGCCGGCCGGCTCGACCTCCTCGCCCTGGTAGCCCCAGGTTTCCCAGGCATAGCAGCGGTCCTCCGGGTCGAACCCGGAGAACAGCCCGTCCAGATCCTCGGTGTCCTGGTAGTCGTCACGGATGATGGTCGGGGCGTTGGTGTAGTTGACCACGTACTCGTGGAAGTACTTGTCGTTCTGCAGCACGTAGTTGATCAGGCCGCCGACGAACGCGATGTCCGCGCCGGCCCGGATCGGCACGTGCATATGCGCCACCGCGCTGGTCCGGCTGAACCGCGGGTCGACATGGATGATCGTGGCGCCCCGGGCCTTGGCCTCCATCACCCACTGAAAGCCGACCGGGTGCGCCTCGGCCATGTTCGAGCCCTCGATCAGGATGCAGTCGGCGTTCTGCAGGTCCTGCTGGAACGTGGTCGCGCCACCGCGGCCAAAGCTAGTCCCCAGACCGGGGACGGTGGAGGAGTGTCAAATCCGCGCCTGATTCTCGATCTGTACCGCGCCGAGCGCGGTGAACAGCTTCTTGATCAGGTAGTTCTCTTCGTTGTCCAGGGTCGCCCCGCCCAGGCTGGCGAAGCCCAGCGTGCGCCGGGTGCGCCGCCCCTGGTACTCCTCCTGCCAGCCCTTGCGCCGGGCGTCGATGACCCGGTCGGCGATCATGTCCATCGCCGTGTCCAGGTCCAGGCTCTCCCAGCCGGTGCCGCCGGGCCTGCGGTACAGCACCTGGTACTGGCGGCTGTCCCCGGTGGTCAGCTGCAGGCTGGCCGAACCTTTGGGGCACAGGTGGCCGCGGCTGACCGGCGAGTCCGGGTCACCCTCGATCTGGGTGACCTGGTCATCCTGGACGTAGACGTTCTGCCCGCAGCCCACCGCGCAGTAGGGACAGACCGACTTGACCACCCGATCCGCGGTGGCGGTCCGCGGTTGCAGCCGCTCGCTGGCCGCGCTCTTGGTGGCCGCGCCGAGCCCGAGCCGGTCCGAGCCGGTCAGCTGCCGGTACACCGGCCACGACTCGATCCAGGTGCGCTTGCCCATGGCAACACCTCTTTGGCGCGGGGTCTCCTGAGATGCCTGTCACTACCTAACCACTGCCGTCCCAAACGCTCCAGCCGGGGGCGGCTCAGCCGGTTCCGGCTGAGCCTGGTATTTGCTTGACGAGACGTTAACCTGCTGATTCGTGCGACGGCCTCACCGCCGACCCGCGCACCGGCCAGGTCATCGCCACGGTCAACGAGGACGCGCACTCGAGCGTGTACACCATCGACCCGGTCACCGGGCGGGTGCGGCACTATCAGTACAGCCGGCCGCTGCCCAGTAAGGGTGGCACCGACGCGATATCGATCTTCCACGGCCAGGTGCTGATCAGCGCGTCCGCCCCGGGGACCATCGGGAAGGCCGCGCCGCAGCTGGCAACGCCCCCGCGACCTGCCCGGCGCCCGGCTTCCCGGCCAATTACGTGGGCGTGCTGAACCCGTGGACCGGGCACATCAGCAGGCTGCCGGTACGCGGCGAGGCGCTGCACCCCCAAGGGATGTTGTTCAGTCGTTAGCATGGCAACATGCCAGATTCTGCGGGCGTCGTGCTGGCCGGTGGGCGGTCATCACGGATGGGCACGCCCAAGGCGGCCCTGGAATGGCATGGCTCCACGCTGCTCCGCCGCACCGTGGGCATCCTGGCCCGGGTGACCGGCGGGCCGGTCGTCGTGGTCCGGGCGGCCGGCCAGGACCTGCCCGCGCTGCCGCCGGACGTCGAGGTCGTGGACGACCCGCGCGAGGGCAAGGGCCCGGTCCAGGGCATCGCGGCCGGGCTGGCCGCGCTGGCCGGCCGGGCCGACATCGCCTTCATCAGCTCCACCGACATGCCGTTCCTGCATCCCGCGTTCGTCCGCCGGGTGCTGCGCGCGGTCGAGGACGGCGCTGACGTGGGGCTACCCATAGCCCGCGGCTACCCCCAGCCGCTGGCCGCGGCGTACCGCATCGCGCTCGGCCCGGTCGCGGAGCGGCTCGTCGCGGCCGAACGCCTGCGCCCGGCATTCCTGTTCGATGAGTGCCGAGTCGACCGGCTGGACGAGTCAGCGCTGCGCGCGGACCCAGTGCTGGCCGCGTTCGACCCGGCCCTGGATTCGGTGGTCAACGTCAACGAACCGGCCGACTACCAGGCGGCCCGGGCCGCGCCCGCGCCGGAGGTGACCGTCCAGCGGTTCGGCACGCTGGCCGACGGGCACCGCGGCCCGCAGCCGGCCCGCGCCGCCACGGTGGCCGAGGCGGCGGCCGCCGCCGGGGTCGCCTTTGACAGGCACGTGGTGGCCGCGCTGAATGGAGACCAGCTCACCCGGGACGGCGAAACGCCGCTGGCCGCCGGGGACACCGTGTTTTTCTTGTCCGCCGACGCCGGAGGCTGAAGACGATGACGGCAGGCGGCTATTGTGGCCAGGCCCTCGTCGTGGACGTCGGGGCCGGTACGTCGGAGCGGCTGCCGCTGCCCGACGACCTGCTCCGCAGCTACCTCGGCGGGGCCGGCCTGGGCACCTGGCTGATGCACCGCCTCGGCCCGCCCGGCGTCGATCCGCTGGGCCCGGACGCCCCGCTGGCCTTCGTGTTCTCTCCGCTGGTCGGCACCCCCCTAACCACCAGCGCCAAGTTCGCGGTGGTGGCCAAGTCCCCGCTCACCGGCATGCTGAACGACGCCCTCTCGTCCAGCCAGTTCGCGATCGCGGGCAAGCTCACCGGCCACGATGCAATCGTTATGAAAGGTGCTTGTGCTCAGCCGTCCGCGGTGCTGGTGGATGGCGACGGGGCGCGGGTCATCGACGCGGCGGAGCTGTGGGGGCTGACCGCGGCCGAGGCGGAGGCGCGGCTGCGGGACCGGCTCGGCCACGGCTGGCGGGTGGCCGCGATCGGGCCGGCCGGGGAGCGCGGCGTCCGGTACGCGACGATCTCGCACGACGGGCGGCACGCCGGGCGGGGCGGCCTGGGCGCGGTGCTGGGCGCCAAGCGGGTAAAGGCGGTCGCGGTCCGCGCCGCCATCAAGGTCGGGCCGGCCGACCCGCAGGCGGTGCTGGCCGCCGCGCGTGACCTGCGCGCCCGCTCGTTCGGCCCGGCCACGGCCAAGTACCGCGAGCTGGGCACGCTGGCCAACCTGCTGGCCTTCAACGCGCTCAGCACGCTGCCCACCCGCAACTTCCAGGCGGCCAGCTTCGCCGAGGCGCCTCAGCTGGCCGCGGAGGAGCTGGCCGGGCTGCGCAAGGTGGCGCGGAACAGCTGCGCATCGTGCACGATCGGCTGCGAGCACATCTACAAGGCGCGCGGCGGCAAGAAGGTGCGGGTCGAGTACGAGAACGTGTTCGCGCTCGGCCCGATGTGCGGGGTGGCCGATCCGGACGGAGTGCTCGCCGCCAGCGCCCGCTGCGACGACCTGGGCTTGGACACCATCTCGGCAGGCGGCACCATCGCCTGGGCCATGGAGTGCGCCGAGCGCGGCCTGATCGACGCGCCCTGGCTGCGGTTCGGTGACTCCGGCGCGCTGCTCCGCGCGCTGGACGAGATCGGTGAGCGGCGCGGGCTTGGCGAGCTGCTGGCCGAGGGCTCGCGGCGTGCCGCCGAGCAGGTCGGCGGCGGGTCAGCCGCGTTCGCCCCGCACGTCAAGGGCCTGGAACTGCCCGGTTATGAACCGCGCACGCTGCAGGCCATGGCCCTCGGCCTGGCCGTCAACGCGCGCGGCGCAGACCACAACCGGTCCGGCGCGTACGAGGCCGACCTGTCCGGGCAGCACGACCGGCTGGCCGGTGGCGCGGCCCAAATCGCCGGGGCCATCGAGACCGAGGACCGGGCCGCGGTGATGGACTCGATGATCTTGTGCAAGTTCCTCCGCGGCGTGTTCACCGAGCCGTTCGACGAGTGGGCCGGGCTGCTCACCGCGGTCACCGGCTGGCCGGTGGACGAGGCCGAGCTGCGGCAGACCGCGCGCCGGATCGTGCTGGCCAAGCGGGCGTTCAACATCCGGGAGGGCTGGCAGCCGGCCGACGACTGGCTGCCCGAGCGGCTGCTGGCCGAGCCGGTGCAGCTCGGCTCGGGCCGGGTGGCCACGCTGACTCCGGACCGGCTGCGCGGCATGATCGACGGGTACTACGCGGCCCGCGGGCTGGACGGCCAGGGCCGCCTGGACCCAGCAGACCTTGCCGACCTCAGGTTGATGTGATCTCAGGGAGCGGCGGATACTGAGGCCATGGCTATACCGGTACAAGCCACCCCCCGGACGGTCACGCTGACCGTCGACGGCCAGGAGATCACCGTCCCGGACGGCTCGACGATCTGGGCCGCGGCGCGGGCGGCCGGCATCGACATCCCCGTGCTGTGCCACGACGAGCGGTACGACCCGGTGGGCGTCTGCCGGATGTGCGTGGTCGACGTGGGCGCACCCGCGTTCGCCGCGTCCTGCGTGCGGACCTGCGAAGACGGCATGACCGTGCGGACCGCCACCCCGGAGCTGGAGCGCAGCCGGGCCGTGCTGACCGAGCTGCTGCTGGCCGACCAGCCGGAGCGCTCCGCCGACCCCAAGCAGACCACCACTGGCGACAACGAGCTGCTCGCGCTGGCCGACCGGTACGAGGTCAGCCGCGACGACGGGCTGCCGCTGGGCAGTGGCCGGGGCACCGACCTGTCCAACCCGGTCATCGCGGTGGACCACGACTCGTGCATCCTGTGCGACCGCTGCGTGCGGGCCTGCGACGACATCCAGGGCAACGACGTGATCGGCCGGAGCGGGAAGGGTTACGCCACCCGGATCGCGTTCGACCTGAACGACCCGATGGGCGAGTCGTCCTGTGTCACCTGCGGGGAGTGCGTGGCCGCCTGCCCGACCGGGGCGCTGACCAACAAGCCCATCCGCGGCGTGCCGATCCAGCCGCGCAGCGAGCTCGACCCGGTGCAGACGGTCTGCCCGTACTGCGGCGTGGGCTGCGCGCTGACGTATCACGTGGACCGGGAGCGCGGCGCGATCGCGTTCGCCGACGGCCGGGAGCAGCCGGGCTCACAGAGCCGGCTGTGCGTCAAGGGCCGGTACGGCTGGGACTACGCGGCCTCGCCGCAGCGGCTCACCGTGCCACTGATCCGGCGCGAGGACTCCTATCCCAATGGCGCGCTGTCCGCCGACGTGCGCGGCGACGCTGACGGCTCGCGGGACCGCAATGGCGCCGATCGGCGGAGCGGCGGGGACGGACAGAACGTCGGGGGCGGACGGAACGGCGGGGACGGGCGGAGCGGCGGGGACGGGCGGAGCAGCAAGAAGCGGCGTAAGCCCGGCGGGCTGGTCGACTACGCCGAGGTACTGCCGCACTTCCGGGAGGCGACCTGGGACGAGGCGCTCGACCTGGTGGCCCGGCGGCTGACCGAGATCCACGCCGCGGGCGGCCCGGCCGCCATCGCCGGGTTCGGCTCGGCCAAGTGCTCCAACGAGGAGGCCTACCTCTTCCAGAAGCTGATCCGGACCGGCTTCCACACCAACAACGTGGACCACTGCACCCGGCTGTGCCACGCGTCCAGCGTGGCCGCGCTGTTCGAGGGCATCGGCTCGGGCGCGGTGTCCACCACCTACGGCGACGTGATCAATGCCGACGTGGCCATCGTCACCGGCAGCAACCCGACCGCCAACCACCCGGTCGCCTCGTCGTTCTTCAAGCAGGCCCGGCGGAACGGGACGACGATCATCTACGTGGACCCGCGGGCGGACAAGATGTCCGACCACGCCGACATCTTCTGCCAGGTCAAGCCGGGCACCGACGTGGCCTTCTACAACGGCGTGATGCACGAGGTGATCCGGCTCGGGCTGACCGACCCGGACTTCATCGCCCGCCGGACCACCAACTTCGAGGCGCTGAAGCAGACCGTCCAGGACTACCCGCCGGAGCGGGCCGCGCAGATCACCGGGGTGGACGCCGCGATGATCCGCCGGGTGGCCCGGGCCTGGGGCGAGGCTGGAGCCGGGGTCATCTTCTGGGGCATGGGCATCTCCCAGCACGTCACCGGCACCGACAACGCGCGCTGCCTGATCGCGATGTGCGCGATCACCGGCAACATCGGCCGGCCCGGCAGCGGTCTGCACCCGCTGCGCGGGCAGAACAACGTGCAGGGCGCCTCGGACATGGGCCTGATCCCGATGTTCTACCCGGACTACAAGAAGGCCGACGACCCGGCCGTCAAGGAGCGATTCGAGCAGGCCTGGGGGGCCAGCGACCTGGACCCGCAGCGCGGGCTCACCGTCACCGAGATCATCGGCTCGGCGCTCAAGGGCGGCGTGCGCGGCATGTACATGCTGGGCGAGAACCCGTTCCTGTCCGACCCCAACATCAACAAGGTGCGCAAGGCCCTGGCCAAGCTGGACTTCCTGGTCGTGCAGGACATCTTCCTGACCGAGACGGCCGAGTTCGCCGACGTGATCCTGCCCGCCTCCTCCTACCTGGAGAAGGACGGCACGTACACCAACACCGACCGCCGGGTCCAGCTCGGCCGCAAGGTGCTGGACACCCCGGGGCAGGCCCGGGTGGACTGGGAGGTCGTCCAGGACATCGCCAACCGGATCGGGCTGGGCTGGAACTACACCTCGTCCCGGGAGATCTTCGACGAGATCGTGTCGGTGATGTCCAGCTACACCAACCTGAGCTACGACAACCTGGGGCTGTCCGGCAAGCTGTATCCCAACCCGGACCCCGAGCACAGCGACGGGACTGTGGTCATGTTCGGCGAGAAGTTCAACACCACGGACGGGCTGGCCCACCTGGTGCCCGCCGAGTGGCTGCCGGCCAAGGAGCTGCCCAGCCCCGAGTACCCGTTCGTGCTCAACACCGGGCGGCTGCTGCAGCACTGGCACACCGGCTCGATGACCCGGCGGTCCTACGCGCTGGACGCGATCGCGCCGCAGGCCGAGGTGTACCTGCACCCGGATGACGCGGCCCGGCTCGGCATCGCCGACGGCGCGATGGCCCGGGTCAGCTCGCGCCGCGGCACCATCGAGCTGGCCGTCCGCTACTCGCACCGGGAGGCGTCAGGGAACTGCTTCATCCCGTTCCACTTCCGCGAGGCCGCGGCCAACCTGCTGACCATCGACGAGATCGACCCGGTCGGTAAGATTCCCGAGTTCAAGTTCTGCGCGGTGCGGATCGAGCCGGCCGGCGATCGGCAGGAGGCGTAGTGGCCCAGGCACGGGCGAAGCTGCCCGGCGTAGAGGCGCGCGCGGGCAAGTTCCCCGGTCCCAGCCTGATCCCGGCGCTGCACGCGATCCAGGAGCGGGTCGGCTGGCTGCCCCGCGAGGAGCTGGTCGCGCTGTCCCGCGAGGTGCACCGTCCGCTGTACGAGATCGAGTGGCTGATCTCGTTCTATCCGCACTTCCGCACCGACCCGCCGAAACCAGTCGAGCTGCACGTCTGTCGCGACCTGTCCTGCTGGCTGAACGGCGCGGACGGGCGGATCGCCGAGCTGCGCCGGCAGCACGGCGCAGACGCCGAGATCGAGCTGGTCGAAGTGTCCTGCCTGGGCCGGTGCGACGCAGCCCCGGCGGTGAGCGTGAACGAGCAGCCGGCCACGGCAGCCGACGCGCAGACGCTGATCGCCGCGGCCCGGTCCGGAACCGGCGCCGCCGGGGAGCCGGGGGTACGCCACTACGCGGGCAGGCAGCCGTGGCCGAACGACCCGTACCCGTCGGCCGCCGGGCACTACGGAGTGCTGCGGGCCGCGCTGGCCGGTGAGCTGAGCACCGGCCAGGTCATCACCGCGCTGCAGGACTCCGGGCTGCGCGGGATGGGCGGGGCCGGCTTCCCCGCCGGCCGGAAATGGGACCTGGTCGCCGCAC
The DNA here is from genome assembly GCA_036497945.1 of Streptosporangiaceae bacterium. Taxonomy (GTDB): domain Bacteria; phylum Actinomycetota; class Actinomycetes; order Streptosporangiales; family Streptosporangiaceae; genus RYN-230. The sequence goes on from DASXIN010000113.1 coordinate 26,877, forward strand.
AGTCGGCTACGCCGAAGTACGTGATCTGCAACGCCGACGAGTCAGAGCCGGGCACGTTCAAGGACCGGCAGATCCTGGCCGAGCAGCCGCACCTGGTGCTGGAGGGCATGCTGCTCGGCATGCTCGCGGTCGGGGCCGAGGAAGGCTGGGTGTTCATCCGGCACGAGTACGGCCCCGAGGAGGCGGTGATCCGCCGGGAGATCGAGTCGCTGCGCTCGGCCGGGCTGGTCGGGGCGGATGTGGCCGGCCCCGGGCGTCGGCTGTCAGTGGAGGTGTTCACCTCGCCGGGTGGCTACATCCTCGGCGAGGAGTCGGCGCTGATCGAGTGCATGGAAGGGCACCGCGGCGAGCCGCGCAACAAGCCGCCGTTCCCCGGCGTCTACGGCCTGCACGGCCAGCCCACGCTGATGAACTCGGTGGAGACGTTCGCGCATGTGCCGGTCATCGCCAGCCGCGGGGCCGCGTGGTGGCGGGACCAGGGCACCGGGGACAGCACCGGGCTCAAGTTCTTCGCGGTCTCCGGCCACGTCGAGCAGCCTGGCGTGTACTGCGTCCCGATGGGCACCACGGTGCGCCAGCTGCTGGACCTGGCGGGCGGCGTGTCCGGCGGCCGGCCGCTGGGCGCCGTCCAGCCCGGCGGCGCGTCGTCCAACTTCATCGGCCCGGACCAGCTCGACCTCCCGCTCGACTTCGGCCCGCTCCGCGACGCTGGCACCATGCTCGGCTCCGGCGCGATGGTGGTCATGGCCGAGGGTACCGACCTGCTCGCGGCGGCCACCAACGTACTGCGGTTCTTCCGCGACGAGTCGTGCGGCAAATGCGTGCCCTGCCGGGTCGGCTCGACCAAGGCGCACCGGATACTGACCAGCCTGCTGGCCGGGGGCGGCGGGCCCAGCGACGTGGACGGGCAGATCACCGAGCTGGAACAGGTCATGCGCCGGACCTCGATCTGCGGGCTGGGCCAGGTGGCGCTGGGCCAGGTGATGAGCGTCACCAAGCTGGCGGCCAGCGACCACGGCGCCGCAGGTGCCCCTAACGGCAAGCGGAGTCCCGACGGAACCTGACGTGGCCGGGCCCGCGGCGCGGGAGTTCTTCACCACCCGGACTGTCGCCGAGACGCGGGCCGGGTTCCGCCCCGGCCGCCGCACGCCCGCCGAGACCGTGCCCCTCACCGAGGCCTGGCACCGGGTGCCGGCCGCCGCGGTGACGGCGCCGCACGCGCTGCCCGGCTTCGCCCGCTCCACCGTGGACGGCTACGCCGTCCGGGCCGCCGACACCTACGGGGTCTCCGAGGGGCTGCCCGGCTACCTCGAGGTGACCGGGGCGGTCCGGATGGGCGCCGAGCCCGGCGTGACCGTCGGCCCGGGCACGGTGGCCAGCATGCCCACCGGCGGGGTGCTCCCCCCGGGCGCGGACGCCGTGGTCATGATCGAGTACACGCAGGAGGCGATGCCCGGCACGATCGAGGTGGTCAGGCCGGTCGCCCCCGGGGACGGCGTGGTCCGCGCCGACGAGGACGCCGCCGCCGGCGCCGAGCTGGTGCCGGCCGGCC